>CAVZBD010000004.1:0-77796 GCA_963773475.1 uncultured Alphaproteobacteria bacterium
TCGGACGTCTTCAGCGGCGACAAGCCGGTCAGCGTCTACGTGCCCGTCTCCGCCGCTATGTCGAGGACGGCGTTCAGCGGCCACTATCGCGTTGCCGCTGCACCCGGCACGACAGGCCGAGGGCGCCGCGGCCGGCCTGCAGCGGGACTGGCGGCGGGCCGCGACGAGGCGGCCGACTGGACCCCCTGACGAGGTGACGGGCGCGCACGCAACCGGGAGGCGCCCATGGCCACGATCGACGTCGATGTCGATGCCTGCCGCGGTGCGGGCCGAGGTGCAGCGGTGGCCGAGCGACGGCAGCCGATGGTCGTGGTCTTCGACGCGGTCCTAGACGCCCGCGCGGCACCGCTGGTCGAGCAGGTGCGGTGGTGGCCGAGGCCGCGACGCCGACCGCTTCGATCGCCGAGCGCATCGGGCCGGCGACATCTGCGTGACACGCCGAGAATCCCCTGCTGCGGCGGCTGCTACGAGCGGGCGCCCGCGGTCCGTCGCCGACGGCGACGGTTCACGACGCGCAACATCGGCGAGCGCCTGGCGATGCGCGACCTGATGGCCGACATGCGCGCCGCCAACCCGCTGGGCGGCGGCGGCGGCGGCAAGCCTCTCCCGCGCCGACCGCTCGCGCTTCCTGCAGGCGCTGGAACGGATGGTGGTCGGCGGCGGTGGCGCGGACGGGGCGCCACCAAGGCCGGGTCAGCCGGCGGCGACGGGCGGAACGAGCGCGCCGTGGCGCTTGGCCGGCGGCGGGAGACGGCTCTGGAAGAGCAGCGGCCGAAGTTTCCGGATGCCTGGACCGGACAGTCGCGCGACGCGGTGGCGCGGGCGGGGCACGAGACGCGGTCGAGGTTGCACCGGCCACGGCATGGGGCCGTGCGACCCGCCTCATCGCTCGAGGCGATAAGCGGTGTTCGGGTGCCGCGGTTCCGGCGCGCAGTTCCGCCCGCAGCGCCGCAAGTTCGGCGCGGAGTTCCCCGTCACCTCGCCCAGAACGGTTCCGGTTTCGCTGATCATCGCCTCCCGCTCGGCGTGGGCGTCGGCCTGGTGCTGGCTCTGCATCGCGTCGACGATGATACCGACGAAGAGGTTCAGCACCGCGAAGGTGGTCACCGCGATGAACGGCACGAAGAACATCCAGGCATGGGGGAACTCGACCATGACCGGGCGGACGATACCCATCGACCAGCTTTCGAGCGTCATGATCTGGAACAGCGAATAGGCCGATTCGCCGATCGTGCCGAACCATCCGGGAAGCCGCGCCGAAGAGTTTCGTCGCCATCACCGCGAAGACGTAGAAGATGAGCGCCAGCAGGAGCACGATCGAGCCCATGCCCGGGAGCGCGTCGAGAAGACCGCCGACCACGCGGCGCATGGAGGGAACCGTGCCGACCAGCCGCAGCACCCGCAGGATCCGGAGGCGCGCAGGACCGAGAGATTGCCGGTCGCGGGCACCAGCGCGACGCCGACGACGATCAGGTCGAAGATGCGCCAGGGATCGCGGAAGAAGGCGAGCCTGCGCACAGAGAAACGGATCAGCAACTCGACCACGAAAATGGTCAGGATGGCCCGGTCGACGGCGATGAGGGCGGCGCCGACGGCGGCCATCGCCAGGTCGCTCGTCTCGAGGCCCAGCGTGATGGCGTTGACGATGATGACGCCGATGATGATGCGCTCGAAGACGGCCGAATTCGACCATCTTGTGGAGGTGCCGGTAAAGCGGGGAAGGCACGAGGTGATCAACTCCAAGGACCGGGCGTGGGCGCCGGGTTTACCGGCGGCGCACCTCCGGCCGGCAGGCAGTACGCAAGGCGCGTTGACAGCGGGCCCTACAGTATCCTCGTCGGTCGCTCAACATGGCCGGCAGCGTGCAAGGCGTCGCTTGCGGGATCGCCGGAGGTGCAGCTTGCCGGTCGGCGGAAGACGGGCGCGTCGAGAGCCCGTTGTCGCCCGCGGCGGCGCTGGCCGTGGGCCGTGCGGAGGCCGGTCAGACCAGCCGCTCGACCTCCTTCGCCGCCCGGACGAAGTCCGCGAACAGCGGATGGGGCGCGAAGGGCTTGGACTTCAGCTCGGGGTGGAACTGGACGCCGATGAACCACGGGTGGTCGGCGATCTCGACGATCTCGGGAAGGCGCCCGTCGGGCGACATGCCCGAGAAGCAGAGCCCGCCGCCTCGAGCTGGTCGCGGTACTTGATGTCGACCTCGTAGCGGTGGCGGTGGCGCTCCTCGATCGCGGTCGCGTCGTAGACCTCGGCCACCTTGGAGCCCGGCTTGAGGTTCGCGGTGTAGGCGCCGAGGCGCATGGTGCCGCCCTTGTCGTCGCCCACCTTGCGCGCGATCTTGCGGTTGCCCTTCACCCATTCCTTGAGGTGGTAGACGACCGGCTCGAAGCGGGCGCTGCCCGCCTCGTGGTCGAACTCCTGACTGCCGGCGTCGTTGCATGCCGGCGAGGTTCCGCGCGGCCTCGATCACCGCCATCTGCATGCCGAGGCAGATGCCGAGATAGGGGATCTGGTGCTCGCGCGCGAACTGGGCGGCCTGGATCTTGCCTTCGGTCCCGCGCTCGCCGAAGCCGCCGGGGACGAGGATGGCGTGGAAGCCCTCGAGCCAGGGGGACGGGTCCTCGCGCTCGAAGATCTCGGCGTCGATCCATTCGGACCGGACCTTCACGCGGTTCGCCATGCCGCCGTGGGTCAGCGCCTCGGCGATCGACTTGTAGGCGTCCTCGAGCTGCGTGTACTTGCCGACGATGGCGATCTTCACCTCGCCCTCGGCGTTGTGGATGCGGTCGTGCACGTCCTCCCAGCGCGCGAGGTTGGGGCGCGGGGCGGGGGAGATGCCGAACGCGTCGAGCACCGCCTGGTCGAGCCCGTTCGCGGTGGTAGGCGAGCGGCGCCTCGTAGATCGACTTCAGGTCGTGCGCGGCGATCACGCTTCGGGGCGGACGTTGCAGAAGAGCGCGATCTTGGCGCGCTCCTTCTCGGGGATCGGCTGTTCGGAGCGGCAGACCAGCACGTCGGGCGCGATGCCGATCGAGCGCAGCTCCTTGACCGAGTGCTGCGTGGGCTTGGTCTTGAGCTCGCCCGAGGCCGCGATCCAGGGCAGCAGCGTGAGGTGCATGAAGATGCACTCGTCGCGCGGCCGGTCCTGCGCGAACTGGCGGATCGCCTCGAAGAAGGGCAGGCCCTCGATGTCGCCGACCGTGCCGCCGATCTCGCAGAGCTGGAAGTCGACCTCGTCCTCGCCGATGCGGAGGAAGTCCTTGATCTCGTTGGTGACGTGCGGGATCACCTGGATCGTCTTGCCGAGGTAGTCGCCGCGCCGCTCCTTCTCGAGCACGTTCTGGTAGATGCGGCCCGAGGAGACGCTGTCGGTCTGGCGGGCCGCAACGCCGGTGAATCGCTCGTAATGTCCGAGGTCGAGGTCGGTCTCGGCGCCGTCGTCGGTGACGAACACCTCGCCGTGTTCGAACGGGCTCATCGTGCCGGGATCGACGTTCAGATAGGGGTCGAGCTTGCGCAGCCTGACCGTGTAGCCGCGCGCCTGCAGAAGCGCGCCGAGGGCGGCCGAGGCCAGGCCCTTGCCGAGCGACGAGACCACGCCGCCGGTGATGAAGACGTACCGTGCCATGCCTGCTTTGCCCCGTATCTTGTGCTTGGCCGTTCGACCGACGCATCATAGTCTACGGGATTACATCTTTAAGCCGATGAGGGCCGGGCGTCCAGCCGCACCGGGCCGACTGCGCGGAACGGAACGAAATGACTTGGCGGCAGCCGACGGGTCGGGGCCGCGACGAACGAGGCGGGGGCGATGAAGCGCATAGCGATCTTCTGCGACGGCACCTGGAACGACATCAACGCCCGGTGGCCGACGAACGTGGTGCTTCTGGCCGAGGCGCTGCGGCCCACCGCCGGGCACGACGTCAAGCAGATCCCGCTCTACGTGCCTGGCGTCGGCACCGGGCGGGGCGTGGCGCGGCACCTCGACCGCCTGATCGGGGGCGCCTTCGGCATCGGGCTTCTGGCCAACATCGAGGAGGCCTATCGCCACCTGGCCTTCATCTACGAGCCGGGCGACGAGATCTTCATCTTCGGCTTCTCGCGCGGGGCGTACACGGCGCGCTCGCTCACCGGGCTGATCCGGTCGAGCGGGATCCTGGCGCGCGACAGGATCAACCGGCTGGGCGAGGCGATCGACCGCTACCGCGACCGCGACGAGCGCACCCATCCCGAGACCGAGGAGAGCTATGCCTTCCGCCTCGAGCTGTCGCCGCAGGTCGTCACCAGCGCCGGCGAAGCGGCCTGGCGCGAGGCGCAAGGGGCAGGCGCGGCGCGGCTGCTGCGGATCGACTATCTGGGCGTCTGGGACACGGTGGGCGCGCTGGGCGTGCCGCGGTACCTGGGCATCGCGCCGGTGCTGAACCGCAAGCGATTCGCGTTTCACGACGCGCAGCTGTCGAGCATGGTCGCCGCCGCGCGCCACGCGATCGCGCTGGACGAGCGGCGCCGCTCGTTCGAGCCGACGCGGTGGGCGAACCTGGACGAGCTGAACGCGATGGAGCCGCGGGGGCGGTTCCACGAGATGTTCTTTGCCGGCGATCACGGGTCGGTCGGCGGCGGCGGCGACATCGAGGCGCTGTCGAGCATCGCGCTGGCCTGGATCGCCGAGGGCGCGATCGAGGCCGGGCTGGAGCTGGACGAGGTGATGATGGCGACGTTCGCGGCGCAGCAGGACCCGATGGGCCCGCTCAGCAACCGCTCGGAGCCGCCGCCCCGGACGCTGGTGAACGTCCTCACCCGGCTGAGGCCGCGCGACCGCGAGGGGCCGGCGCGCCTCGACGAGCTGCACCCGTCGGTGGTGGAACGATACAGGGTGCCGGACGCGGAGCCGCCCTACAGGCCGGGCAGCCTGCGGCGGGTCGCGGCCGCGCTGGAACGGCTGGTGGCGGGCGGGCGCTGAGGCGTCAGTCGGCCGACGGCGGAACCAGGGGGCCGTCCTGCGGCCCGGGCGGCAGCAGGTCGCCCTCCGGCAGGGCCGGCGTGGCGGGCGCCGCGGGCTCTTCCGGGGCGCCGCGCAGGCGGTCGAGCACCGAGGTGCCGGCCGCGTTCTGCGCCGCGATCACGGTCAGCGTCAGCGACGTCAGGATGAAGGCGATGGCGAAGCCCCAGGTGAGCTTGCCGAGCGCGGTCGCGGCCGCACGGCCGGTCATCACGTTGCCACCCCCCAGCAGGCCGCCCCCTTCGGACCGCTGCAGCAGCACCACGCCGATCAGGCACAGCGCAAGGATGAGGTGGACGATCAGGATGACATTTTCCATGTGCGGCGCGTCCCGGGGCAAGATTCAGCCCGCTACTTAAGGGGAAGGGGCGCAGGCCGCAACCGCCTCGCCGCCGACGTGGCGGCAGGGGCGGCGGCGGCGCCTCTTCATGCGGCGTTAACCCCGATTGCCTAGCCCGGCCCTCGGCGCAGACGCGGAGGGATCATGGGCAGGACGTCCTTCAACCTGCAATCGAAGCTGGCCAAGGCGAAGGCGCTGGAGAAGACCGCGCCGACCCAGGCGGTGCTGGCCTACCACGAGGTGCTGGGCCGGTTTCCGGCCAACAAGCGGGCGATCGAGGGGCTGCGCGCGGTCTGGCGCGACTCGGCCGAGGCGTTCAAGGCGCGGGCGCGGCAGCTCTTCGGCGCGGGCGCCCGGGACGAGACCATCGTGCTGGCCCAGACGCTGATGCGGTTCGTGCCGCCCGACGCGATGCTGAGCGAGATGCTGGGCCGCTGGCTCTCGGCCGCGGGCCGTCAGGACGAGGCGCTGGCCGTGGCCGACGAGGGGCTGCGGCGGGCGCCCGACGACATGTCCCTGCAGGTGATCAGGGGCGCGGCGCTCTACTTCCTCGGCCGGGTCGAGGAGGCGCTGGAGGTCCTGCTGGCGGTCAGGCGGCGGCAGCGCGGGTTTCTCGACGCCGAGAACTGGCTGGGCGTGACCTACCTGGCGCTGGGCCGCAAGGACGAGGCGCGCGAGGCGCTGCGGGCGGCCATCGGCGCCGAGCAGGGCTGGGCGCAGGCGTGGTCGAACCTGGCCCCGCTGGTGGATTTCCGGACCGAGACGGCGCTCTTCGAGCGGCTGCGCGCGGCGGCGCTGCGCGAGGATCTCGCGCCGCCGGACCGCGAGGCGATCGCCTTCGCCTACGCCAAGGCGTGCGACGAGCGCGGCCAGCGCGACAGTGCCGCCGCCTGGTGGCGGCAGGGCAACGCGCTGCGCCGCAAGAGCTTCGGCCGCGCCCCCGACACGCTGCTGGAGGAGGCCGCGGCCCACCTCGCGCGGATCGAGGCCGGGTTCGACGCCCTGCCGCGCCTCGACATCGCGCCCGAGGGCGCGCGGCCGGTCCTGGTGGTGGGGATGCCCCGGTCGGGCACCACGCTGGTCGAGCGGATCGTGGGCGCGCATCCCCGCGCGCGGGGGGCGGGCGAGCTCGAGGACCTGGCGCGGGCGATGCAGCCGCTGCGCAGCGGCGCGGTCGCCTGGGACGCGGCCGCGCTCGAACAGGCGGCGCGCGCCTATCTGCGGCAGGTGGCGGCGCTGGCGGGCGATGCCGAGGTGCTGGTCGACAAGATGCCCGCCAACTTCATGGAGGCGGGTTTCCTGCTGGCCGCCGTGCCCGCGGCGCGGGTGGTGCACATGCGCCGCCACCCGATGGCGATCGGCTTTTCGAACTGGCAGCGGCAGTTCACCTCGCCCGGCACGTCGTTCGCCTACGACTTCGGCGACATCGCCGCCTATTACCGGCTCTACGAGGCGTTCATGGCGTTCTGGGAGGCGCGCTTCCCCGACCGGATCCTGGCCGTCGACTACGAGGTGCTGACCGAGGCGCAGGAGCCCGAGACGCGGCGCCTGCTGGACTTCGCCGGCCTCGACTGGGACCCGGCCTGCCTGGCGTTCCACAAGAGCCGGGGCGAGGTGATGACGGCGAGCGTCCTGCAGGTGCGCCGGGCGATGTACCGCGGCAGCTCCGAGGCGTGGCGGGCCTATGCCGACCACCTGGCGCCGCTGGCCGATGCGCTGGCCCCGGCCATCGGGGCGCACGAGGCGCGGGTGGCGGCCCGGCTGGCGGCCCTCGCCGAGGATGACGCGGCGGCGCCCGCCGCCTGACCCGTTCCGCGGCGGGACAGGGCGCCCGCGCTGCCGCAGGCAGCGGCCGGCCGAGGGGGCTCGATGCCCCCGACGGGCGGCGTCCCCGCCGCCGGCCGGCGCGTGGGGCTTCGACCCTTTCGCGCGATCGTGCACCGCCGGCCGTCGGGATCCTGCGGGCCGTGCTGCGCCTCTGCCGAGGGGGACGCGCCAACTGCCCCGGGACAGGGCGCCCGCGCTGCCGCAGGCAGCGGCCGCCCGCGGGGGCTCGATGCCCCCGCGGGCGGCGCCCCCGTCAGAAGGTGCCGAGATAGGCCGCCAGGATGTCCCGTGCCGCCTCGAGGTCGGACTTGTGGACCATCTCGCAGGTGGTGTGGATGTAGCGGGTTCCCACCACGATGCCGACCGCCCGGGCGCCCGCCGCCGCCTGCTGCGCCGCCGCGCCGTCCTGGCCGCCCGAGCGCAGCATCGTGCGCTGGCAGGGGATGCCGGTCTTCGCCGCCAGCGCCTCGATCTCGCCCACCAGCCCCTTGTCGGCGATGAACGAGCCGTCGCGGATGTGCAGCCCGAAGCCCTTGCCCTGCTCGGTGGTGCGGTCCTGCTCGGGCACGCCCGGCGTGTCGCAGGCGAGCGTCGTGTCGATGCCCAGGCCGATGTCGGGGCGCACCCGGTAGGCGGCGGTGCGCGCGCCGCGCAGCCCGACCTCTTCCTGGGTGGTGAAGGCCACGTGGATCTCGGCGCCCCGGCCGGCGTCGCCCAGCGCGCGGATCGCCTCGATCCCCAGCCAGCACGCCACCCGGTTGTCGAGCGCCTTCGACACCACCTTGTCGCCCATCTCGGCGAAGGGCGCGTCCATCACCACCATGTCGCCCACCTTGACCCGCTCGCGCGCGGCCTCGCCCAGGCCAAGGTCGACGCAGAACTCGTCGAGCTCGGGCACCTTCTTGCGCTCCTCGGCGGTCGAGATGTGGATCGGCTTGCCGCCCGGGTTCATCACCCCCGGCAGGTCGCCACCCTCGGTGCAGACCAGCACCCGGCGCGAGAAGAGGTTGCGCGGGTCGAACCCGCCCACCGGCTGCAGGTAGACGAAGCCCTTGTCGTTCACGTGCGCCACCAGGAACCCGATCTCGTCCATGTGGCAGAGCAGCATGACGCGCGGCGCGCCCTCGGTCTCGGCGTCGCGGCGGCACAGCAGCGAGCCCATCGGGTCGGTCTCGACATGGTCGAAGAGGTCGCGCACCTCGGCCTCGATCAGCGCGCGGACGCGCTCTTCCTGGCCGGGCACGCCCGGCGTCTCGCAGAGCCTGCGCAGAAGTTCGATGTTCATCGCCGTTCCCTCCCTGGTCCGCCTGGCCGGCGCGACCATGCCGCCGACCCCGCCCGGGCGCAACCGGTCCCGGCGCCGGTCAGAACAGCGCGAGGGCGGCGAGGTAGGCGGCGTAGAGCGCCAGGAAGCCCGCCGCCTCGGCGCGGCGGATGCGGCGGCCGGTCATCGCGGCGGCCACCAGCGCGAGGGTGGCCGCGCCCATGACCCAGGCGTCGAACCCGGCGATCCGCGCCGGCATCTCGAGCGGCCGGACCAGCGCCGTGACGCCGAGAATGCCCAGGATGTTGAAGATGTTGCTGCCCACCACGTTGCCGAAGGCCACTTCCGCCTCGCCCTTGCGCGCCGCGGTGACCGAGGTCGCCAGTTCGGGCAGCGAGGTGCCGATCGCGACGATGGTCAGCCCGATCACCGCCTCGGAGACGCCGAGGTCGCGAGCCAGCGCCGTCGCCCCCGCCACCAGCGCCCGCGCCCCGAGCAGCGTCGCCGCCAGCCCGGCCAGAAACAGCAGGGCGAGCTGCCAGGCCGGTCGGCCGGCGGCGGGCGCGTAGTCGGCCTCGGCCTCGTAGACCGGCGCCGCCGGCGAGGCGCGCCCGGCCCGCAGCGCCACGACCAGATAGACGGCGAGCGCCGCGACGAGCCCGAGGCCCGCCAGCCGCCCGACCGCGTCGCCCAGCGCCAGCGCGATGGCGGCCAGCGTCGCCAGCGCCAGCACCGTCCCGTCGCGCCGGAACGCCACCGGGTCGACGGCGATCGGCTGCATGAGCGCCGCGAGCCCGAGGATCAGCAGGATGTTGGCGATGTTGCTGCCGACCACGTTGCCGATCGCGATGCCGGGCGCGTCGGTCAGCGCTGCCTGCAGGCTGGTGACGAGCTCGGGCGCCGAGGTGCCGAAGCCGACGAGGGTGAGGCCGATCACCAGCGGGGGCACGCCGTAGCGCCGCGCGAGGCCGACCGACGCGCCGACCAGCAGCTCGCCGCCGACCAGCAGGCCGGCGAAGCCGGCGAGGATGAGGAGGATGTCCAGGTGTCGTCTCCTGCAGGATGCGCCGGCACGGGCGTGCGGCGCGCAAGGTGGGGCGCGCCGGGCGGTGCGGCAAGGGGCCCGGCGCGGGGTTTTGCGGTTTCGCGGCGGCCGCGGCTTCGCTATAGCGGCGCCGGCTTTCCAAGGAGGCGGGGATGGCGAACGTCGCGGTGGTGGGCGCCCAGTGGGGCGACGAGGGCAAGGGCAAGATCGTCGACTGGCTGTCCGAGCGGGCGGACGTGATCTGCCGCTTCCAGGGCGGACACAATGCCGGCCACACGCTGGTCATCGACGGCGAGGTCTTCAAGCTGAGCCTGCTGCCCTCGGGCATCGTGCGCTCGGGCAAGCTGAGCGTGATCGGCAACGGCGTGGTGCTCGACCCATGGGCGCTGATCGCCGAGATCGAGCGGCTGCAGGGGCAGGGGGTCGGGGTCTCGCCGCAGACGCTGATGATCGCCGAGAACACGCCGCTGATCCTGCCGGTGCACCGCGACCTGGACCTGATGCGCGAGGAGGCGGCGGGCGGCGGCAGGATCGGCACGACCGGGCGCGGCATCGGCCCGGCCTACGAGGACAAGGTGGGCCGGCGCACGGTGCGGCTGGCCGACCTGGCCGACGACGCGACGCTCGAATCTGCGGCTCGACCGGCTGCTGGCCCATCACGGGCCGCTCAGGAAGGGTCTGGGCGCCGAGCCGGTGGACCGGGCCGACCTGAAGCGCAAGCTGACCGAGATCGCGCCGCAGGTGCTGCCCTTCGCGCGGCCGGTCTGGCGCGAGCTGGACGAGCGGCGACGCGCGGGCCAGCGGATCCTGTTCGAGGGCGCGCAGGGGGCGCTTCTGGACATCGACTTCGGGACCTACCCGTTCGTGACCTCGTCGAACACGCTGGCGGGCATGGCCGCGACCGGCACCGGAATGGGGCCGAACGCGGTGCAGTTCGTGCTGGCGATCGTCAAGGCCTACACGACGCGAGTGGGTTCGGGCCCGTTTCCGACCGAGCTTTCCGACGAGGTCGGGCGGCACCTGGCGCAGGTCGGCCGCGAGAAGGGCACGGTAACGGGGCGCGACCGCCGCTGCGGCTGGTTCGATGCCGCGCTGGTGCGCCAGACCTGCATCACCAGCGGCGCCAAGGGCATCGCGCTGACCAAGCTCGACGTGCTGGACGGGCTGGACGAGCTCAGGATCTGCACCGGCTATCGCCTCGACGGGCGCGAGATCGACTACCTGCCGACCGCGGCCGACGCGCAGGCGCGGGTCACGCCGGTCTACGAGACCATGGAGGGCTGGCGCGAGTTGACCGCCGGCGCGCGCAGCTGGGCCGACCTGCCGGCGGGCGCGGTCAAGTACGTGCGCCGCATCGAGGAGCTGATCCGCTGCCCGGTGGCGATGCTGTCGACCAGCCCCGAGCGCGACGACACGATCCTCGTCACCGACCCGTTCGCCGACTGATGGCGCTCGGCTGGAAGACGCGCCGGCGTCTGGCGCTGCTGGTCCTGGCGCTGGGGCTGCCGGCGTGGATCGTGGTGGCGACGACCGTGGTGGGCCTCTTCGACCGGCCGCCGATCTGGCTTGAGCTTCTGGTCTACGTGGCGCTGGGGGTGGTCTGGGTGCTGCCGTTCCGGTCGATCTTCCGCGGCGTCGCCCGGCCCGACCCCGACGCCCCGCCCGACGACTGAGCGCCGCGGGCGACCGGTCAGGGCGTTGTCGCCGAGGTTTTGATCACCGGCCCGCGCCGCGCGATCGGGCGATGCCGTCGGCGGATCGGTGGGCCGCCCGCGGGGCGCGGTGGCTCAGTCGGTGGCGCCGTAGCGGCTGGCGGGGCCGAGGACGAAGCGGTCGGGGCCGGTCTTGGCGATGACGCCGGCGCGGCGCAGTTCGCCGAAGAGGCGCAGCGCCGTCTCGCGCGACAGCTCCGTGGCGCCGCCGACCCGCATCGCGCGCCCCAGAACGGACGCGCGCGAGGCGAAGGGGAGGCGCTCGACCAGCAGCGCGTAGGCGGTCGCGGCCTCGATCAGGTCGCCGGGCTCGTGCACCCCGACCTCGCGGCAGAAACGGCGGAAGCCGGGCCGCTCGCCGTCCGGCGCGGGCAGGCGCCGGCCGGGGTCGAGCACCAGCGGCGACCGGTCGACACCCTCCTCGCCCCGGGCGCGGCCCAGATCGTCGCGCCACGGGCGCCGGTCGGGGGCGTGCGGCGTCACCTCGCCGTTGCGCTGGGCGGCCGCGGCGGCCTTGAGGTGCGCGATGGACTTGCGGCGGCGGGTGCCGTCGGCGTCCTGCATCTGGCGATCGGTGCGCGCCATCAGCCGGTCGAGGTCGGCATCCGAGGGCGCGCCGCCCAGCGCCGCGCCGTCGCGGGGCGCGGCCGGGGCGGCGTCGTCGGCGGCGGAGGGCGCGGGCCGCTCCGGCTCGGCGGGCGCCGCGGCGTCGGGCGGTCCGGCCTCGCCCTCGGCGGCGGGAGCGGGCGGCGAGCCGTCCCCGGCACCGTCGGACGTCTGCAGCCGGACCGGGCCCCGGCGCAGCACCGGCCGCTCGGGCGGCGGCGGCGCCTCCTCGGCGAAGAAGTTGCGGTCGTCGTCCGCGCTCTCGCCGGCCTCGGGGTAGGCGCGGGGCGGTGTCGCCTCGCGCAGAAGGACGCCACCCTCGCGCGGCTCGGCCACCAGCGCGGCCTCGGCCGCGCCCAGCGGATGGCCCTCGTCTTCGGCAAGCCCGCGGAAATACTCGGTGATCAGGCGCATCGCCGCCAGCGGGTCCTCGAACCCCTCGAGCGTGCACGAGAAGGCGCCGTAGCTTACCGTCATCTTCTTGGTCGTCTCGGACATGGCCCTACCTGACCCCAGCCGGCGGGTCGGTCGCAAGCTTTACCACGGCGCCGCGCAGGGGCTAGAGACGCCGCGACCAACGGGGGGCGCCGGGATGGACGCGGCAATCGTGCGGACGGACGAGCCGGTGACGCTGCTGGGCTCGGGCGCGTTGGGCGAGGGCGACCTGGCGCTGGCGCTGGGCCTGGCGCCGGTGCTGGTGGCGGCCGACGGGGGCGCGGGGCAGGCGCTGGCGGCCGGGCACATGCCTCAGGCGGTGATCGGCGACCTCGATTCGGTCGACGCGGCGACGCTGGCGCGGATCCCGGCGGGGCGCGTGCACCGGATCGACGAGCAGGAGACGACCGATTTCGACAAGTGCCTGCGCAGCGTCGACGCACCGCTGATCCTGGGGATCGGGTTCCTGGGCGCGCGGCTGGACCACCAGCTGGCGGCGATGGCGGTGCTGGTGCGGCGGACCGGGCGGCGCTGCATCCTGATCGGCAGCCACGACGTGGTGTTCGCCGCGCCGCCGCGCCTGGCGCTGGACCTTCGGGCGGGGACGCGGGTGTCGCTCTTTCCGCTGCTGCCGGTGGCGGGCACGTCGCGCGGGCTGGGCTGGCCGATCGACGGGCTGGCGCTGCGCCCCGACGGGCGGCTGGGCACCTCGAACGTGGCGACGGGGCCGGTGACGCTGACGCTGGACGGGCCCGGCGCGCTGGTGGTGCTGCCGCGCGATGCCCTGGCCGCGGCGGTGCGGGGCCTGCTGCCGTGACGGCGCGGCCGGGCCCCCTCGCCCCGGGGCGAGGCTTCGCCTATAAGGCGCCCGGACCGAGATTTTCCGGAGGCGACCGATGCCCGCAGCCACAGCCGCCGACGCCGCGAAGAAGGCCGCAGCCGAGCGCGCGTGCGACTGGGTGGAGGACGGGATGCGCCTGGGCCTCGGCACCGGGTCGACGGCCGAGTTCATGCTGCGCCGGCTGGGCGCGCGGGTGCGCGACGAGGGGCTGCGCGTGACCGGCGTGCCGACCTCGCGCCGCACCGCCGAGCGCGCGCGGGCGGAGGGGATCGCGGTCGTCAGCCTCGACGACACGCCGCGGCTGGACCTGACCATCGACGGCGCCGACGAGGCGGACCGAGCGCTGAACCTCATCAAGGGCGGCGGCGGGGCGCTGCTGCGCGAGAAGATCGTCGCGGCGGCCTCGGACCGGATGGTGGTGATCGCCGACGCCGGCAAGGCGGTCGCGCGGCTGGGCGCGTTCCCGCTGCCGGTCGAGGTGGTCGGCTTCGGCGCCCGCGCCACCGCGGCCGCGATCGCGCGCCGCGCTCGACGGCTGGGCACGAGGGGCGGCCGATGCGCTGGCGCGAGGCCGGCGGCACGCCGTTCGTCACCGACGAGGGGCACCTGATCCTCGACTGTCACCTCGAGGCGATCGGCGATGCCGACGCGCTCGATGCGGCGCTGCGCGCGATCCCGGGCGTGGTCGAGACGGGGCTGTTCCTGGGGCTGGCCGACACGCTCGTGCTGGGGCACGAGGACGGCAGCGTCGAGTTGCGCGGGCAGGGCGCCTGAGGCCGCCGGCCGGGAAAGGGGACGAAGCATGACTTTCGACTACGACCTCTTCGTCATCGGCGGCGGCTCGGGCGGGGTGCGCGCGGCGCGCGCGTCGGCCGCCGACCCGGCGCCCGCGTGGCGCTGGCCGAGGAATGCCGCGATGGGCGGCACCTGCGTGATCCGCGGCTGCGTGCCGAAGAAGCTGATGGTCTTCGCCTCGCACTACCCCGAGGAGTTCGCGCGACGCCGCGGCTACGGCTGGGACGTGCAGCCGAGGCGCTTCGACTGGCCGCCTTCCGCAACCGGCTGGACGCCGAGCTCGACCGGCTGGAGAGCGTCTACCGCGCAACCTGAAGGACGTCGGGCGTCGACCATCCACGACGCCCGCGCCACGCTGGCCGGGCCGCACAGCGGTGACAGCTCGCCGACCGGCGAGGACGGTCACGGCCAAGCACATCCTGGTCGCCACCGGCGGCCAGCCCGGTGCTGCCGGCCAGGTCGCCGGACGCGAGCTGCGGCATCAGCTCGAACGACGTGTTCCACCTGGAGCGAGCTGCCGAAGCGGATGCTGATCGTCGGCGGCGGCTACATCGCCTGCGAGTTCGCCTGCATCCTCAACGGGCTGGGCATCGAGGTGACGCAGTGGTCTACCGCGGCGCGCAGATCCTGCGCGGCTTCGACGACGAGGCGCGCGGCCATGTCGCCGACGCTGATGCGCGAGCAGGGCGTCGACCTGCACCTGGGCCGCGACGTCTGAGAGCATCGAGCGGCGCGACGACGGGCATCGTGCGGTGCGCGCCACCGACGGCACACGACGGTCGAGCTTCGACCAGGTGCTCTATCGCCACCGGCCGGGTGCCCAACACCGCGCGGCATGGGGCTGGAGGAGGTCGGCGTGAAGCTCGGCCGCCGCGGCGAGATCATGGTCGATGCGTATTCGCGGACCACCGTGCCCTCGATCTACGCCGTGGGCGACGTGACCGACCGGATCAACCTGACCCCGGTGGCGATCCGCGAGGGGCACGGCCTTCGCCGAGACGGTGTTCGGCGGCAACCCGACGCACGGCCGATCACGAGCTGGTGCCGTCGGCGATCTTCACCCAGCCCGAGATCGGCACCGTCGGCCTGACCGAGGAAGGAGGCCGCGCGACAGGAGCACGATCGAGGTCTACTGCACCTCCTTCCGGCCGATGCAGCACGCCTTCGCCGGCCGCGACCGAGCGGGTGCTGATGAAGCTGATGGTCGGACGCGGACACGCGCCGCGTGCTGGGCTGCCACATCGTCGCGGCAGCAGGCGGGCGAGATGATCCAGCTGGCCGCCATCGCGATCAAGATGGGCGCGACGAAGGAGGATTTCGACCGCACCGTGCGCGGTGCATCCGACGATGGCCGAAGAGCTGGTGACGATGCGGACGCCCGGTCCGCACCGCTTGAATTCGGGCGGCGCAGATGCACAGGTAGGTCAGGACATGGCGACGCGAACGAACAGAGGGAACCGAGCAACCAGATGGCCAGGCAACAACGGCGGACCCTGGGGCGGCGGCGGCGGGCCGCGGCGGCGACGCGGTGGCGGCAACGTGGCGGCGGCGGCCCGGCGGGCCCCGGCGCCCGGGCGGACGGGCCGCAGATCCCCGAGATCGACGAGATCATGCGCAAGGGCCAGGAGCAGCTGCGCGTCTGATGGGCGGCCGCGGCGGCGGCGCGCGGCCAACGGCGGCGGCGGCCGGGCGGCGGCCGCGCGGTCACGCTCGGCCGTCGGCATCGTGGCTGCTCGCTGCTGGGCCTCTGGGTCTTCGCCTCGTTCTACACGGTGCGGCCCGAGGAGCAGTCGGTCGAGCTGTTCCTGGGCGAGCTTCCGCGAGATCGGCGAGCCCGGCCTGAACTTCGCGCCCTGGCCGCTGGTGACCGCCGAGGTGATCCCGGTCACCACCGAGCGGACCGAGGATATCGGCGTCGGCGCGCGGCAGCCAGCGACGACGACGGGCTGATGCTGACCACCGACGAGAACATCGTCGACATCGACTTCCAGGTGGTCTGGAACATCGCCGACCCGGCGAAGTTCCTGTTCAACCTGCGCGACCCGCGAGCAGACGATCCGCGCGGTCGTCGAAATCGCGCGATGCGCGAGATCATCGCCGCAGTCCGAACTGGCGCCGATCCTGAACCGCGACCGCGGCGATCATCGCCGCAGACGGTCGCAGGAGCTGATCCAGTCGACGCTCGACAGCTACGACAGCGGCATGAACATCGTCCGCGTCAACCTCGACAAGGCCGACCCGCCGCAGCGAGGTGATCGACGCCTTCCGCGAGGTGCAGGCCGCCGAGCAGGAGCGCGACCGGCTGCGAGCGGCAGGCCGACGCCTATGCCAACCGGGTGCTGGCCGGCGCCCGCGGCGAGGCGGCGCAGATGCTGGAGGAGGCCGAGGGCTACCGCGCCCGGGTGGTCAACGAGGCCGAGGGTGAGGCGAGCCGCTTCAGCGCCGTGCTCGACCGAATACGCCAAGGCGCCCGAGGTGACGCGCAAGCGCCTGTATCTCGAGACGATGGAGAAGGTGCTGGGCCGCGTCGACAAGGTCATCCTCGACGAGACACGGCGGCGGCGGCCAGGGCGTGGTGCCCTACCTGCCGCTGAACGAGCTGCGCCGCAACGCGCGCGGCCGGCCGCGGCAGCAGAGGAGCAACTGATGCGCAAGACAGCCTATCATCCTGCCGGTCGTCGTCGTCGCGCTGGTGCGCTGATCCTGTCCTCGATCTTCATCGTCGACGAGCGCGAGAAGGCGCTGGTGCTGCAGTTCGGCCAGATCAAGCAGGTCAAGGAGGACCCGGGCCTGGCCTTCAAGGTGCCGCTCATCCAGGACGTGGTGCGCTACGACGACCGCATCCTGTCGCTCGACACCGAGCCGATCGAGGTGACGCCCTCGGACGACCGCCGGCTGGTGGTCGACGCCTTCGCGCGCTACCGGATCGCCGATGTGGTGCAGTTCCGCCAGGCCGTCGGCGTCGGGCGGCATCGCGGACGGCCGAGAGCCGGCTGGAAGGCATCCTCAACGCGCAGATCCGCGCGGTGCTGGGCTCGGACGGCGTGACCTCGAACACCATCCTGTCCGAGGACCGCGCCGGCGCTGATGAAGCGGATCCGCGACACGCGCGCGACCGCGGCCGCGGCGCTGGGGCTCGACGTGATCGACGTGCGGCTGAAGCAGACCGACCTGCCCGACCAGAACCTCGACGCGACCTTCGCGCGGATGCGGGCCGAGCGGGAGCGCGAGGCCGCGGACGAGATCGCCCGCGGCAAGGAGGCGGCGCAGCGGGTGCGCGCGCTGGCCGACCGGACCGTGGTCGAGCTGGTGTCGGATGCGCGAGCGCGAGAGCCGAGATCGTCGCGCGGCGAGGCCGATGCGCGAGCGCAACGCGATCTTCGCCGACGCCTTCGGCGCGCGACCCGGAGTTCTTCGCGTTCTACCGCTCGCTCGACGGCCTACCAGCGGGCGCTGCAGGAGCAACAACTCGACGCTGGTGCTGTCGCCGGACAGCGAGTTCTTCGACTACCTCAAGTCCGACAGGCCGCGCGGCGCGCCGCGCCGAACCGCGCCCGCGTCGAGGCGCCGCCGCTCCGGCCGAGGATGTCGGCCACGGCCGGAGGGCGGCGCGGGCGGCCGATGACGCCGAGCGCGTGCCGCAGGCGGCCGAGGCGGCGCCGGGCGACCAGGGCGGAGCCGCGGTCGCGCCGGCGACGCGGGCCGCCGCAGGCGACGCCGGGGCGGCGATGGCCGCCGACGGCGGCGAGGACGCCGGGCAGCGCACCATCGACGCCGCGATGCCCGTCGAGATCGCGCCGGCCGGCGACGACGGCGGACGCTGCCGCCGACGTGCAGTGATGGCCACGCTCCTGCTGGCCTCGGGCTGGTGCTGTCTTCGAGGGGCTGGTGTTCGCGCTGGCCCCTTCGCGTGCTCGAGCGAGGCTGCTGGACGCTGCTGCGCGCGGCTGCCGGTCGACGCCCGGCGGCTGATCGGCCTCGCCGCGCTGGCGGTCGGGTCGTGCTGTCTGGCGTCGCGCGGCTGCTGGGCGCTGGCGCCCGCGGTGCTGGCGGGCCTGTCACGCGCTCTCACGGCCAGTTGACGGCGCTGCGAGGGGCGTTTGTGTTGCCTCGTCCGGCGCTATCTTCAGTCTGCAGCATGTCCGCGATGGCCGATCGCGGCGGTCTACCCTGTCACCGCCGCGCGCCGCAGACCATCGAAAGGAGTACGTGACGTGACATCTCAGCGCAAGTACCCATCCCCGCGACGGCACCGGCGCTGCGCTGCGGCGCTCTGGGTGCTGTCATCGCCGGGCTGTCGCTGCTGCGCTGGCGCAGGCCGCCGACGCCCAGCCCAGGGCGCGCCGACGAGCTTCGCCGACCTGGCCGACAAGGTCAGCCCGGCGGTGGTGAACATCACCACCTCGACCACGGTCGCGCGCGCAGGCGGGCCAGAGCCCGATCGTGCCCGAGGGCTCGCCCTTCGAGGATTTCTTCCGCGATTTCATGGACCGCAACGGCCACGGCGGCGACAGCCGCAGCCGCGCCGCGCCGCAGCCAGGCGCTGGGCTCGGGCTTCGTGATCTCGGAGGACGGCTACATCGTCACCAACAACCACGTCATCGACGGCGCCGACGAGATCGAGATCGAGTTCTTCTCGGGCGAGACGCTCGAGGCCGAAGGTGGTCGGCACCGACCCAACACCGACATCGCGCTGCTGAAGGTCGAAGCCGACGAGCCGCTGCCCTTCGTGCCCTTCGGCGACAGCGACGACGCGCGCGTCGGCGACTGGGTGCATGGCGATGGGCAACCCGCTGGGCCAGGGCTTCTCGGTCTCGGCCGGGATCGTCTCGGCCCGCGGCCGGGCGCTGTCGGGCACCTATGACGACTACATCCAGACCGACGCCGCCATCAACCGCGGCAACTCGGGCGGGCCGCTGTTCAACATGGACGGCGAGGTGATCGGCGTGAACACCGCGATCCTGTCGCCCAACGGCGGCTCGATCGGCATCGGCTTCGCGATGTCGTCCAACGTGGTCACCAACGTCGTCGACCAGCTGAAGCGAATTCGGCGAGACCCGCCGCGGCTGGCTGGGCGTGCGCATCCAGGACGTGACCGACGACATGGCCGAGGCGCTGGGCCTCGAGACGGCCGAGGGCGCGCTGGTCACCGACGTGCCCGAAGGCCCGGCGAAGGAGGCCGGCATGAAGTCGGGCGACGTGATCCTGTCGTTCGACGGCACGCGAGGTCGCCGACACCCGCGAGCTGGTGCGCCAGGTCGGCAACACCGAGGTCGGCAAGACCGTGCGACGTCGTCGTGTTCCGCGACGGCAAGACCGAGACGCTGGAGGTCACGCTGGGCCGCCGCGAGGAGGCCGAGGGCGCGATCCCGGCCGCGCAGCCGTCGCCGACCGACGCCGGCCGAGAGCGAGATCGCTGGGCCTGACGCGTCTCGCCGATGACCGACGAGCTGCGCGAGCAGCTGGGCCTTGACGGCAGACGCCGAGGGCCTGGTGGTGACCGACGTGGCCGAGGACAGCCGAGGCCTACGAGAAGGGCCTGCGCGCCGGCGACGTGATCACCGAGGCGGGCCAGCAGAAGGTCGAGACGGTGAAGGACCTCGAGGACCGGATCGCCGAGGCGCGCGACGCGGGGCGCAAGTCGATCCTGCTGCTGGTCCGCCGCGACGGCGAGCCGCGCTTCGTGGCGCTGTCGCTCGACCAGGGCTGAACGCCGCAGCGACATGACGGCTGATGGGGGCGGTCCGCGGGGCCGCCCCTTTCGCATGCGCGCCCGCCGCCTAGATCTTGCGCGACTGCGAGGTGGGGAACGGCGCGATGGCACTCGTGAAGACCGGGGTTCTGCTGGCGGCGATGACCGCCCTTTTCGGGGCGGTCGGCCTGATGCTGGGCGGCCAGCAGGGGCTGGTGATCGCCGCTGGTGGCGGCGGCGGGGATGAACGTGTTCTCGTGGTGGAACTCGGACCGCATGGTGCTGCGGATGTTCGCGGCCCGCCCGGTCGATGCGCGCACCGCGCCCGAGCTGCACCGGATGACCGCCGAGATGGCGGCGCGGGCCGGCCTGCCGATGCCGAAGCTCTACGTGATCGGGACGAGCAGCCCAACGCCTTTGCCACCGGGCGCAGCCCGCAGAACGCGGCGGTGGCGGTGACGTCGGGGCTGCTGCGCCGGATGTCGCCCGAGCAGGTGGCGGGCGTGGTCGCCCACGAGCTGGCCCATATCCGCAACCGCGACACGCTGCTGATGACGGTCACGGCGACCTTCGCGGGGGCGATCGCGCTGCTGGCGAACTTCGCGCTGTTCTTCGGCGGCGGGCGGGACCGGCCGATGGGGCTGGCAGGGACGCTGGCGCTGATGCTGCTGGCGCCGCTGGCCGCGGGGCTGGTGCAGGCCGCGATCAGCCGCACGCGCGAATACGAGGCCGACCGGATCGGGGCCGAGATCTGCGGCCGGCCGGACTGGCTGGCGGACGCGCTGGAGCGGCTGGGCGGGCTGGCGTCGCGGATCGACAACCGCCGGGCCGAGCGCAACCCGGCCGCCGCGCACCTCTTCATCGCCAACCCGCTGCACCTGCACGGCTATGACCGCCTGTTCGCGACGCACCCGCCGATGGGCCGTCGCGTGGCGCTGTTGCGGCAGATGGCGGGCGAACCGGCGGCGGCGCCGGTGCGGCCGGCGCCCGGGCCGGGGCCGCGGCGGCCGGCGGGCCCGTGGGGCTGACGCCGCCCCTCGGCGGACCGGAGCCCGCTCCGCCGAGGGGACGGCTCTCCCTGGGGCGGGTCAGGGGCGGCCCGGGTCGGGCTGGTAGGCGCCGCGGCAGGCGTCCGGCCGGATCAGCTCGTCGAGCATCGGCGAGATGTCCTCGATCCGTCTCGGCGATCACGTGGGTCACGCCGCTGTCGCGCTGCATCCGCCCGGTGACCCGCAGCAGCCGGCCCGCGATCACCGCCCGGCGGAACGTCTCGTAGATGCTTGCGCCAGACGATGACGTTGACGATCCCGGTCTCGTCCTCGAGCGTGACGAAGATCACGCCCTTGGCGGTCCCGGGCCGCTGCCGCAGGATCACCAGCCCCGCCACCGTCACCCGGGCGTTCTGCGGCGGATCGCTCGAGCCGGCGCGGGCAGCGCCGGCGGGCGGGCGCGGCCAGCCCGGCGGGCCGGGGCGGGGGCGGGATCGGCGGGCGAGCATGGGAACGAATATAGAACATTTCGCGGCCGGCGCAAGCCCTGTCCGGGCTCGGCTGGGGGCCGAAATGCCCTGGACGCGCCGCGGCTATCTCGGCCCGACGACGGACGAGCAGGAGGGGCCGATGGCGAAGATCACCTACATCGAGCACGACGGGACCGAGCACGTCGTCGACGTCGCCAACGGCATGACCGTGATGGAGGGCGCCCGCGACAACGACATCCCCGGCATCGAGGCCGATTGCGGCGGCGCCTGCGCCTGTTCCACCTGCCATGTCTACGTCCATCCCGACTGGGTCGACAAGCTGCCCGAGCAAGGACGAGATGGAGGAGGACATGCTGGACTTCGCCTACGAGCCCGACCCCGCCCGCTCGCGCCTGACCTGCCAGCTCAAGGTCAGCGACGCGCTGGACGGGCTGGTGGTGCAGATGCCCGAAAAGCAGATCTGACGCGGCGCGCGGCGCTGCTGGCGGTGGCGCCGGCGGGGCCGCTTCATGGCGGGGGCCATCGAGCGGCGCGGCACGCCCGCACGCCGAGCCCGATCACGGTCCCACGGCTGCTGCGACGCTGACCGACGGCGGTCGCGCCGGCGTCTGCGTCCTGCCCCGGAGGCCGGGTCTTCGAGGATCCGCGCCGCGCCTGGTGGATGTCGGCGACGAGGCGGCCCGAGGCGGTGGCGGTCGAGACCGACCTGGCGCCTGGGCGCGCGGCTGGCCGTCACGGTGCCGAGGGCCTCGGTGGCCGCGACGCCCCTTATCGGTGCGCACCCCCCTGGCTGGCGCCCGTGGGCGCGGCGGACCTCGACGGTGATGGGCGGTCGAGCGGGCCTAGGTGGACCGCCCGCACCTCGCCCGGACGCTGCCGGACTGGCGCCTGGCACCGGCGCGCTGGCGGCCGGTCGCGGCGGCGGGCGGTGCCAACCACCGGATCGGCGGGGCGCGATCCGGGGCGGCATCCGCGGCTCCGGCGAGGGGCCCGAGATGGTCGTCGCGGACGCGGAGTGGCGGGACCTGGTGGCAGGGCGGCTGGTGGCGACAGCTCGGCGGGGCGGCCCGAGTCGCAGGGTTCGCCCGCGCCCTCGGCTGCCGGCAGGGCCGCCTGGGCTCGGGCAGCCGCAGGGGCCGCCGCTCGCCTGGGCGCGCGCTGGCGCGCGAGGCGCTGGACGGACGCGGACAGCACGGGCGGGAAGGCGACCCTGATCTGCTGGGGAGGCGCTTGAGGAGCGGGCTGCTCCTCAAGGCGCCATGCCGAGGGTGGGGCAGGCGCCGGCGCGTCAAGGCGCTTCGCCCGCCTGCGGCGGCGCGCGGGCCGCGCGGCCTTGACCCGCCGCCGCCCGCATGCGGACGCGGGGGCGGAGGAGCGGCGCGGGGCCGGTGCGGTGGGAAGGCCGCGGGCGCGCATCCGCCGCGCGGGCCGGCGGGGCGGCGTCAGAGCGCGCGCCAGCCGATGTCGCGGCGGCAGAAGCCCTCGCGGCCAGTCGATCGCGTCGGCCATGGCGTAGGCGCGGTCGCGCGCCTCGGCCAGGGTGGCGCCGCGGGCGGTGACGTTCAGCACCCGGCCGCCGGTGGCGACCAGGCGCCCGTTCTGCGCGCGCGGTGCCGGCGTGGAAGACATGTGGCAGCTGTCCTCGGGCAGCGCGTCGAGCCCGCGGATCTCGGAGCCCTTCTGCGTAGGCGCCGGGATAGCCGTCGCGCCGCCATCACCACCGTCAGCGCGTGGTCGTCGGCCCAGTTCACCCGCGCCTCGGCCAGCCGCCCCTCGGCGCAGGCCTGCATCAGGTCGAGGGCCTGCGCGCCCAGGCGCATCATCAGCACCTGCGCCTCGGGGTCGCCGAAGCGGACGTTGTATTCGACCAGCCGCGGCGCGCCGTCCGCGATCATCAGCCCGGCGTAGAGCACGCCGCTGATAGGGCGTGCCGCGGCGCGACCATCTCGGCCAGGGTCGGGCGGACGATCTCGTCCATCGCGCGCGCGGCCACGGCCTCGGTCAGGACCGGGGCGGGCGAATAGGCGCCCATGCCGCCGGTGTTGGGGCCGGTGTCGCCGTCGCCGACGCGCTTGTGGTCCTGCGCGGTGCCGACGGGCAGCGCCGTCTCGCCGTCGCAGAGGACGAAGAACGACGCCTCCTCGCCCTCCATGAACTCCTCGATCACCACCTCGGCGCCGGCCGCGCCGAATCGCCGCCGAACATGTCGTCGACCGCCGCCAGCGCCTCGTCCACGGTCGTGGCCACGATGACGCCCTTGCCGGCGGCGAGGCCGTCGGCCTTGACCACGATCGGCGCGCCCTCTGCGCGCACGTAGGTCGCGGGCCGGCCGCGCCGGTGTCGAACCGGGCCCAGGCGGCGGTGGGCGCGCCGGCGGCGTCGCAGATCTCCTTGGTGAAGCCCTTGGAGGCTTCGAGCCGGGCCGCCGCGGCGCGAGGGGCCGAAGACGGCGATGCCCGGCCTCGCGCAGCGCGTCGGCCACGCCCGCGGCCAGCGGCGCCTCGGGGCCGACGATGACGAAGTCGATGGCGTTCGTCGCCGGCGAAGTGCACCACCGCGGCCGCCGTCGAGGATGTCGAGCGCGGCGCAGTCGGCGATCTCGGCGATGCCGGCATTGCCCGGGCGCCACGATCAGCCGGTCGCATTTGGGGTTCTGCATCACCGCCCAGGCCAGCGCATGTTCGCGCCCGCCGCCGCCGAGGATCAGGATGTTCATGCCGCCCCCTTGCCGTCGCCGCCCTTCTAGGGGCTGCGGCCCGCCCGGCGCAAGGCGCGCACCTTCGGTTGAACCCGCGGCCGATCCGGGGCACCAATTTCCCATGGACGAGCTCTTCGACGACGAGCCGCGCGGCAACGCCCCGGAATTCACCGTCTCGGAACTTTCGGGCGCGGTGAAGCGCATGATCGAGGGCGAGTTCGGCCACGTCCGCGTGCGGGGCGAGGTCGGCCGCGTCACGCCGCCCGCGCTCGGGGCATGTCTATCTCGACCTGAAGGACGACCGCGCGGTGCTGGCGGGCGTCATCTGGAAGGGCACCGCCGCGCGGCTGACCACCCAGCCCGAGGAGGGGATGGAGGTCATCGCCACCGGCCGGCTGACCACCTTTCCCGGCCAGTCCAAGTACCAGATCGTGATCGAGGACCATCGCGCCGGCGGGCGTCGGCGCGCTGATGGCGATGCTGGAGAAGCGGCAAGCCAGGCGCTGCTGGCCGAGGGGCTGTTCGCGGCCGAGCGCAAGAAGCCGATGCCCTACCTGCCGCAGGTGATCGGCGTCGTCACCTCGCCCTCGGGCGCGGTGATCCGCGACATCCTGCACCGCCTGCGCGACCGCTTCCCGCGCCAGGTGCTGGTCTGGCCGGTGGCGGTGCAGGGCGCGGCCTGCGCGCCCGAGGTGGCGCGCGCCATCGAGGGCTTCAACGCGCTGGCGCCGGGCGGGCCGATGCCGCGGCCCGACCTGCTGATCGTCGCCCGCGGCGGCGGCTCGATCGAGGACCTCTGGGGCTTCAACGAGGAGGTCGTGGTGCGCGCCGCCGCCGGCATCGCGGATCCCGCTGATCTCGGCCGTCGGGCACGAGACCGACACGACGCTGATCGACTATGCCGCCGACCGGCGCGCGCCGACGCCGACCGCGGCCGCCGAGATGGCGGTGCCGGTGCGGCGCGAGCTGATGGCCTGGGCCGAGGGGCAGGGCGCGCGCCTGGTGCGGGCGCTGGACCAGGGGCTGACCCGGCGCGGCCAGCGGCTGCGCGACCTGTCGCGCGCGCTGCCGCGGCCCGATGCGCTGACGGCGGGGCCGCGCCAGCGGCTGGACATCGCGTCCGAGCGGCTGCCCGCGGCGCTGCGCCGGGCGGTGGCGGACCGGCGGCAGGCGCTGACCGAGGCGGGGGCGGTGCTGCGCCCCTCGACGCTCAGGGCCCGCAACGTCCACGCCCGCCAGCGCCTGCAGATGCTGGGCCGCATCCTGCGGCAGGACGCGGCGCTGCGCCTCGTCCGCGCGGGGCGGCGCGAGCGGCTCGACCGGGTGGGACGGCGCTTCGCCTCGGCGCTTGTCGAGCGGCTGATCGACGCGCAGCGCGCCCGGCTGGACGAGCGGGCGCGGCGCTTCGCGGCGGCGGCCTCGCGGCGCACGCTGGCCGCGCGGCAGCGGCTCGACATGCTCGACCGGGTGCGGCTGACGACCGGCTACCGCGCCACGCTGGCGCGCGGCTATGCGGTGGTCTGGCACGACGACGCACTGGTCACCTCGGCCGAGGCGGGGCGGCGGGCCGAGGCGCTGCAGGTCGAGTTCGCCGACGGCCGGCTGGAGGTGCGCGCGGCCGAGGCGGGGGGCGGACGGCCCGCCCGCCGCGCCAGGCCGCGCCGCGACGAGCCGAAGCCGCGGCAGGGCTCGCTGTTCTGAGGTAGGGTGCCGATGATGCACCGCGAGGAGGGGAGCAGGCGATGGCTGTAGGCGACGGCGGGGCCGCGATGCGGCCCGCAGGCCCGCGCAAGGGGCGCGCGACGCCCAAGGGGCGGCAGCTCGACGAGGCGGCGCTGGCCGAGGTGCAGCGCCTTCTGGGCGAGCGGCCGCGGCGGCGCGACCTGCTGATCGAGCATCTGCACCTGATCCAGGACGCGCACGGCCACCTCTCGGCCGCGCATCTGCGCGCGCTGGCCGAGGAGATGCGCCTTGCCCAGGCCGAGGTCTACGAGATCGGCGACCTTCTATGCGCATTTCGACGTGGTGCGCGAGGACGAGGCGCCGCCGCCGCCGCTGACGATCCGCGTCTGCAACTCGCTCTCGTGCGAGCTGGCGGGCGCCCAGGCGCTGCTGGCGGCGCTGCGCGAGGGGACCGACCCGGGGGCCGTGCGGGTGGTGCGCGCGCCCTGCATGGGCCGCTGCGACGTCGCGCCCACGGCCGAGATCGGCCACAACCACGTCGACCATGCCACGCCCGAGGCGGTGCTGGCCGCGGTCACGGCGGGCGAGACGCATCCCCGCATCCCCGACTACGAGACGCTGGAAAGATACCGCGAGACGGGCGGTTACGAGACGCTGCTGAAGCTTCGCGCGAACGGCGATCCGCAGGCGGTGCAGGAGACGGTGGTCGCGTCCGGCCTCCGCGGCCTCGGCGGCGCGGGCTTTCCCACCGGCAAGAAGTGGAGCTTCGTACGCGGCGCCGAGCCGCCCACCTACCTGGCGGTCAACGGCGACGAGGGTGAGCCCGGCACGATCAAGGACCGCTACTACCTCGAGCGCACGCCGCACGTCTTCCTGGAGGGCACGCTCATCGCCGCCTGGGCGGTGAAGGTCGACCGCTGCTACCTCTACATCCGCGACGAGTATCCGGCGGCCATCGAGATCCTGCGCCGCGAGATCGCCGCGCTCGAGGCGGCGGGCCTGGCCGAACCGGGCTTCCTCGAGATCCGCCGCGGGGCCGGCGCCTACATCTGCGGCGAGGAGAGCGCGATGCTCGAATCGATCGAGGGCAAGCGCGGCTACCCGCGCCACCGGCCGCCCTACGTGGCGCAGGTGGGCCTCTGGGGCCGGCCCACGCTGGTCCACAACGTCGAGACGCTCTACTGGGTCGCCCGCGTCTGCCGCGAGGGGCCCGAGACGCTGAACGGGGTCGAGAAGAACGGCCGCACGCGGCCTGCGCAGCTATTCCGTCTCGGGCCGCGTGAACGAGCCGGGGATGTACCTGCTGCCCGCCGGCTCGACCATCCGCGACGTGATCGAGGCGGCGGGCGGCATGCCCGAGGGCCACGAGCTCAAGGCCTATCAGCCGGGCGGGCCGTCCTCGGGCCTGCTGCCGGCGCGGCTCGACCACCTGCCGCTCGACTTCGACATGCTGCAGGCAGCAGGGCTCGTTCATCGGCTCGGCCGCCATCGTCGTGCTCTCAGCCAGCACGACAGCGTGCGGGACGCCGCGCTCAACATGCTGCGCTTCTTCGAGGACGAAAGCTGCGGCCAGTGCACCCCCTGCCGCGTCGGCTGCGAGAAGGCGGTCAAGCTGATGCAGGCGGGCCGCTGGGACGCGGCGCTGCTGGACGAGCTGGCGCAGGTGATGCGCGGACGCCTCGATCTGCGGTCTGGGGCAGGCGGCGCCCAACCCCTTCCTGCTCGCCATGAAGCACTTCCCGGAGGAGACGGGCGCGAGCGGGCCCGCCCCGCGGCCCGAGCACTACGACACCGAGCAGAGCCTCGAGTTCGCGCGAGGATTGACCCGAGGCTGGCGTGGCCGGCGGGCTCGCCTACGCCTCGTCGCTCTCGCCGTAGTCGCGGAAAAGGCGCCCCTGGCTGACGAAGAACAGGAAGATCGCCGCCGTCAGGCCGAAGGTCTTGAAGTTCACCCAGGCGTCGGTGGACATCGTCCGCCAGATCACCTCGTTCAGGATGGCGAGGCCCAGGAAGAACGCCGCCAGCCGCCGGGTCAGCTTCATCCAGCCCTCGTGCTTGAGCGGCACCGCCTCCTCCAGCACCAGCGCCAGATAGCTTTCGCCGCGCGCCAGCCCCGCGATCAGGATGCCCGCGAAGATCAGGTAGATCAGCGTCGGCTTCATCTTGAAGAAGCGCTCGTCGTTGAACCACACCGTCAGCCCGCCGAACACCACCACCAGCACCAGCGTGACGATCTGCATCTTCGACAGGTGCCCGGTCAGCCGCCACAGCGCCAGGCTCGACGCCGCGATCAGCGGCACGAAGAGGGCGGTGACGATGATGAACCCCGAATATTCGCGGCCGAGGATCAGGAACTCGCGATCGCGCAGCAGGATGTAGCCCGCGAAGAACAGCGCGATCGGCCCCAGCTCCAGAACCGTCTTCCACTTGCCCGCGCTCATGCTCCCTCCGTTCAGCCGCCGGTCTCTACTATCACGGCGCCCGCCGCGATCAACGCGATCAGGCCCAGACGTCGCGGCCCGACGCCCTCGCCCAGCATCAGCCAGCCGATCAGCGCGGCGAAGACCACCGACGTCTCGCGCAGCACCGCCGCCTCGCCCACCTTGTCGAGCCGCGTGGCCATCATCACCGCGCCGAACGAGAAGAACGCGATCAGGCCGCCCACCACGCCGCGCAGCATCAGCGGCCCGATCGCGGGCGGCGCCTCCATCCGGCGCCAGCGCAGCCAGGCCACGACCGGCATCAGCGCCGAGTCGATGACGAAGAACCACGCCAGGAACGTGAACGGGTTGGCCGTGGCGCGGATCCCGTAGGCGTCGTAGGTGGTGTAGAGCGCGACGAACCCGCCCGTCAGCACCGCCAGGCCCAGCGCCCGGGGCAGCCGGTCGCGCCCGATGGTGACGTGGCGCAGGTTGTAGGCCGCCAGCCCGTAGATCCCCGACAGCAGCACGCGATGCCCGTCCACTGCACGGCCGTGAAGTGCTCGCCGAAGAGCAGCGTCGGCGCCGAAGACCGCGAACAGCGGCCCGGTCCCGCGCACCACCGGGTAGACCACCGTGTAGGCGCCGTAGCTGTAGGTCCAGGCCTGCGCCAGCTTGTAGCCGACGTGGATCACCCAGACGCCCGCGAAGATCGGCCACATGTGCGGCTCGGGCCAGGGCACCACGAACAGCGCCACGGCGTGCCGCCATCAGCCCGTAGCTCGCGTCGATCGCGCCGCGGCTCAGCCACGGGTCGTGCCGGCCCTTCTGCAGCGCGCCGAAGAGGGCGTGCAGCAGCGCCGCCGCCAGCGCCAGTGCCGCCGCCAGGTGCCGGCCCGGCTCGGTCCCCTCGAGCCGAGATCAGCCAGTCGCTCAGGCCGGCGCTCCGGAACAATCGCCCTCCTGATGCGTCATCAAAGTGTCACAGGACAAACGTGTTTCTCCATGCTCGACGCCGTCATCTCCGAGTTCCGGGACCCTTTCGCCGCCGTCCCGTGGGAGGTGGCGACGCTCAGGATGCTGTTCGCCCTGCTGCTCGGCGGCGTCATCGGATGGGAGCGCGAGGTGGCGACAAAAGCCCGCGGGCCTCAGGACGCACATGATGGTGACGGTGGCGGCCTGCCTCTTCACCCTCCTCGCCTTCGAATTGATGGAGATCGACACCGACGAGCGCAGTCATGTCCGCACCGATCCCATTCGGGTGATCGAGGCGGTGACGGCGGGCGTGGCCTTCCTGGCCGCCGGCTCGATCTTCACCGCCGGCGACAAGGTCAAGGGGCTGACGACCGGGGCCAGCCTGTGGCTCGGCGGCGCGGTGGGCGTGGCCTGCGGGGTGGGGCGGCTGACGCTGGCGCTGATCGCAACGGCGACCACGCTGATCGTGCTGTGGCTGCTGCGCCGGCTGCTCGCGCGGACGGGGCTGCGCAAGGACCAGCGGCCGGACTGGTCGTCGGACGAGGACCGGCAATCCACCGCCCACGATTCCGGCTGACGCGCGTCGGCGCGCCGCGGCCCGGCGGGCGGCTTCGGCAGGTCCGGCATGTGTGCGGGTGTGCTGGGGGCCGGGCGGCGCGGCGGCCGCCCCGGTGACCTCACGCGGCGGCTCCGGTCAGGGCGCGCGCGAATTCGTCGGGGTCGAAGGGCTGCAGGTCGTCGATCTGCTCGCCGACGCCGATCGCGTGGATCGGCAGCCCGAAGCGGTCGGCCAGCGCCACCAGCACGCCGCCCTTGGCGGTGCCGTCGAGCTTGGTCATCACCAGCCCGGTGACGTCGGCCATCTTGCGGAAGATGTCCACCTGGTTCAGCGCGTTCTGCCCGGTGGTCGCGTCCAGCACCAGGATCGTGTTGTGCGGCGCGTCGGGGTCCTTCTTGCGCAGCACGCGGACGATCTTGGCCAGCTCCTCCATCAGGTCGGCGCGGTTCTGCAGCCGGCCCGCGGTGTCGATCATCAGAAGGTCGGCGCCCTCGGCCTGCGCCCGCGTCATCGCGTCGAAGGCCAGGCTCGCCGGGTCGGTCCCCTGCGCCGCGGTCATCACCGGCACGCCCGCCCGCTCGCCCCAGACCTGCAACTGCTCGACCGCGGCGGCGCGGAACGTGTCGCCCGCGGCGATGATGACGCTCTTGCCCGCGGCGCGGAACTGGCTGGCCAGCTTGCCGATGGTGGTCGTCTTGCCCGAGCCGTTGACGCCGACGACCAGCACCACCTGCGGCCGCTCGCGGGTCAGCGGCATCGGCCGGGCCACCGGCTCCATCACCCGCGCCACCTCGGCCGCCAGCAGCGCCTTGACCTCCTCGGTCGAGACCTTCCGCCCATAGCGCCCCTCGGCCAGGTTGGCCGTCACCCGCATCGCCGTGTCGACGCCCATGTCGGCCGAGATCAGCAGCTCCTCGAGCTGCTCCAGCATCTCGTCGTCCAGCGTGCGGCGCATCACCGGCGCCCGGCCGCGGCCCAGCAGCCGGTTCAGCAGCCCGCCGCGCGGCGCCTCGGCGGCGGCCGCCTCGCCGCCCATCCACGACGGCGTCTCGGACGGGGTGGTGGGCGGCACCTCCACCGGCGGCTCGGCCGGCCCCGGCTCGGGCGGCCGCGACGGCACGCCCGGCGGCTCGGGCGTGGGCTGCGGGTCGTGCACCGGCGGCGGCTCGGGCTGCGGCACCTCGGTGGGCGTGGGCTCGGGCGCCTCCTCGGGGCCGCGCTCGGGCACCGGAACGGGCTCCTCGGCGGGGGCCGGATCGCCCTCGGGCGGGCGGTCCGGCTCGGGCGGGCCCGGCGGCACCGGCTCGGGCTCGCGGCTCGGCCCCGGGCCGGGCACCGGCGGCTCGCCCGGCGGCAGGTCGGGCTCGGTCGGCGTCGGCTCCGAGGGCGGGATGTCGGGGCCGGGCGCCGGCTGTCCCGGGTCGGGCACGTCCGAGGCCGCCTCGACCTCGCCGCCCTCCGCGACAATCGCGTCCAGCCCCTCCTCGATCTTCGAGGACGACCGGAACAGCCGATCCTTCAGCTTCGTGAAAAAGGCCATGGCACCTCCTTGTCCTTCGTCAGGTATGCCACCGCTCGCGGCTTGGAAAGTCCCGCCGCGCGCGCCGGGCGGGGCGGCCCCGGGCGGCGCGCGTCCGGTCGGGCCGGGCTGCGCGACGCAGCTCGCGCGCGGCCGCGAGGGGCTCGATGCCCCGAAGCGGCCGCTTCCCCGGCGCGGGCCCCGCGGTTCCGCTCAGTCGCGGCGCCCGAACAGCACCTTCTGCGCGTCGCGGTCGGTGCGCAGGTCGGAGCGCAGATCCTCGCGCAGGTGCCGCCCCGCCTGCACCGCCGGACGCTCGGCCAGCTCGTCCAGCCACCGCTTCAGGTTCGGCTTGTCGTCCAGCGTCTGCTCCTGGTTCTCCCAGCCCTGCGCCCAGGGCCAGATCGCCATGTCGGCGATCGAGTAGAAGTCGCCCGCCACGTAGGCCTTCGCCGCCAGCTGCCGGTCGAGCACCTTGTAGAGCCGTCCCACCTCGGTGCGGTAGCGGTCCTTGGCGTAGGGCAGGTCGTTGGGCGGATCCATCGACGGCGCGTAGCGCAGAAAGTGGTGCGCCTGGCCCGCCATCGGCCCCACATCGCCCACCTGGAACAACAGCCACTCGTCCACCCGGATCCGGTCGCGCTCGGTCGGGCCGCAGAACTGCCCGGTCTTGCGCGCCAGGTACTGCAGGATCGCGCCCGGACTCGAAGATCGAGATCGGCTCGCCGTCCGGCCCCTCGGGGTCGACGATCGCCGGCATCTTCGGTTGTTCGGCGAGATCTTCAGGAAATCCGGCTCGAACTGCTCGCCCTTGCCGATGTTCACCGGGTGCACCTCGTAGGGCAGCCCCATCTCCTCCAGCGCGATGGAGATCTTCCAGCCGTTCGGCGTGGGCCAGTAGAAAAGCTCGATCGGGGCGGTCATGGGCTGCTCCTGTCGTTGTCTCACCAGGCCCACACATGGCCGGCGGCGGGTCGGCGGCAAGTGTCCCACCCCGCGCGGCGCGCTTGACCCCGCGGCGCGCCGGGTCTAATCCCTGACCCCGTGGCGATTTGTTCACCGGATTGCGGGCCACGTTAAACATGCCGCTAAAGAGGTCAGGGTCGCATGCCCCCGGCGCTCTTGGCGGTGGGGGCTTTTTTGCGGGCCGGAGGGCGCGATGGGCAACTGGAAGACCCGGACGCGGATGGTGCACGACGGCATCCGCCGCAGCCAGTACGGCGAGGTGTCCGAGGCGATCTTCCTCACCCAGGGGTTCGTCTACGACACCGCCGAGCAGGCCGAGGCGCGGTTCATGTCGGCCGGCGACGACGAATTCATCTACGCCCGCTACGGCAACCCGACCGTGCGCATGTTCGAGGAGCGCATCGCCTCGCTCGAAGGCACCGAGGACGCCTTCGCCACCGCCAGCGGCATGGCCGCGGTCAGTGGCGCGCTGACCTCGCTGCTGCGCGCGGGCGACCAGGTGGTCGCCTCGCGGGCGCTCTTCGGCTCGTGCCTCTACATCCTCGAGGAGATCCTGCCGCGCTTCGGCGTCGAGGTCGACCTTCGTCGACGGCACCGACCTCGACCAGTGGCGCGACGCGGTGCATCCCGGCACCCGCGCGGTGTTCTTCGAGACCATCGCCAACCCGACGCTCGAGATGATCGACATGGCCGCCGTCGCCGAGATCGCCCATGCCGTCGGCGCGCTGGTGATCGTCGACAACGTCTTCGCCACGCCCGATCCTGTCGCCCGCGGCGCCGCTGGGGGCCGACGTGGTGGTCTATTCGACCACCAAGCACATCGACGGGCAGGGGCGGGCGCTGGGCGGCGTGGTGCTGGGCCGGCGCGAGTTCATCCGCAAGACGCTCGAGCCCTACATGAAGCACACCGGCGCGGCGATGTCGCCGTTCACCGCCTGGATCATGCTCAAGGGGCTCGAGACGCTGGACCTGCGGGTGCGCGCCCAGGCCGCGACCGCGCAGGCGCTGGCCGAGGCGCTGGAGGGCGACGCCCGCCTCGCCCGGGTGATCTTCCCGCATCTCGGCTCGCATCCGCAGCCGACCTCGCGCGGCGGCAGATGGCGGCGGGCGGCACCGTGGTCTCGCTCGACCTCGCCGGCGGGCAGCGAGGCGGCCTTCGCGCTTCTTGAACGCGCTGCAGGATCGTCACGATCTCGAACAACCTGGGCGACGCCAAGTCGATCGCCACGCATCCGGCGACCACCACCCACCAGCGGCTGAGCGAGGAGATGCGGGCGGCGCTGGGGATCACGCCGGGCCTGGTGCGGCTGTCGGTCGGGCTTGAGGATGCGGACGACCTGATCGCCGACGTCCGCCAGGCGCTCGAGGTGATCCGCTGAGCGGGCGCGCACGTAGATTTGGCCGAGACGACAAGGGGGCGGCCGGGGGCGGCCGGCCGCGACGAAAGGCGGGAGGCACCGCGATGAACATCCATTCCACCGAGATCGAGCGCGCGCCCGGGCGCGGCGAGGCCGAGCGCGCGCTGCGCCTGCTGCGGGCGCTGGGCCAGGGCCGCGCGCCCCGAGGAGATCGCGACGCTGGACCCGGCCGTGGCGCGCCTGCTTGCCGCAGTCCGACGCGGCGGCCTATCCCGACCTGGCGCGCCAGTACCCGGCCGATTTCGTGGCCGACGAGGGGTATCGCGCGACGCTGCCCGACCTGCAGAACGGTCCCGCCTCGCTGATCCGCGGCGCGGCGCGGCCGATCCAGCACGTCGGCATCTCGAACTTCCGCCTGCCGATCCGCTACGCGCGGCGCGGCGGCGGCGAGCAGACGCTCGAGACCCGGGTGACGGGCACCGTGGCGCTGGACGCCGAGCGCAAGGGCATCAACATGAGCCGGATCATGCGGACCTTCTACGCCCATGCCGAGCACGCCATGTCGTTCGACGTGATCGAGCGCGCGCTGGACGCCTACCGCGACGACCACGAGGCGCTGGACGCGCGGATCCAGATGCGCCTGTCCTTCCCGATGCGGGTGCAAAGCCTGCGCTCGGGCCTCGGCGGCTGGCAGTATTACGACATCACGCTCGAGCTGGTCGAGGCCGAGGGCGTGCGGCGGCGGATCATGCACCTGGACTATGTCTATTCCTCGACCTGCCCCTGCTCGCTCGAGCTGGCCGAGCATGCCCGGCGCGAGCGCGGCCAGCTGGCCACGCCGCACTCGCAGCGCTCGGTGGCGCGGCTCTCGGTGGCGCTGGACGAGACCGCGGGCACGCTCTGGTTCGAGGACCTGGTCGAGCTCTGCCGCGCGGCCCTGCCGACCGAGACGCAGGTGATGGTCAAGCGCGAGGACGAGCAGGCCTTCGCCGAGCTGAACGCCGCGAACCCGGTCTTCGTCGAGGACGCGGCGCGGCTCTTTGCCGAAGCGCTGATGGCCGAGCCGCGGGTGGCCGACTTCCGCGTGGTGGCCAGCCACCAGGAGAGCCTGCACAGCCACGACGCGGTGTCGGTCCTGACCGAGGGGCCGCTCTTCGCCTCCGAGACGCTCGATCCGCACCTCTTCGCCTCGCTGCACCACCCCGGCTGACGCCGCGCCCGTCCCGGGGACGCGGCCTCGGGGGGCATCGAGCCCCCGCTCGGCCGCGCGCGGCGCCCGAGGGGCGCCACGCCGGCGCGGGATGGGGGCGGTGCGCGGCCATGCGGGGGCGGGGCCTTCTGCCGAGAGGCGCCTGAGGAGCGGGACGCTCCCCAGGTCGCCTCGCCCAGCCTGGGGCCGGCCGGATCCGCGTCAAGGACGCCTTCGGCGCCGCGTCCCGCGGTCGGCTGCGCCGATCCCTGACCCGGCTCCGCCCGCCCGGGGGGCGCTGGACGGGGCTGGCCTCAGCGGCTAAGCGTTGGGACCTGCCGCGCGAGGTCGGGGAGGCGGGAGATGGCGAGAGCGGGCGCATCGGCCGGACGGCGCCGCCCCGGCTGCGGGCCGCGGAGCTAGCGCCGATGGTGGCGCGCGCGCAGAGCCCGGCGATGATCGACCTGCGCCCGGTGGGCTATGTCACCGGCCTGCTGGTCGCCGCCCTGGGCCTCACCATGCTGGTGCCGATGACGGTCGACCTGCTGGCGCGCAACGGCCACTGGCCGGTGTTCCTGGAATCGGCCATCGTGAGCGGCATGAGCGGCGCGCTGATCGCGCTGGCCTGCGCCAACGGCGTGAAGGAGCGCCTGACGCGCCAGCAGACCTTCCTGATGGCCTCGGGCGTGTGGATGGTGCTGCCGCTGGCCGGGGCGGTGCCGTTCATGCTGGGCGCCTCGCACGCCGACTTCACCGACGCCATGTTCGAGGCGATGTCGGGCCTGACCACCACCGGCTCGACCGTGTTCACCAGCCTCGACACCATGCCGCGCGGGCTGCTGCTGTGGCGCTCGATGCTGCAATGGTTCGGCGGCATCGGGATCATCGTCGTGGCGATGGTCTTCCTGCCCGAGCTGCGCATCGGCGGCATGCAGATGTTCCGCTCGGAGGCGTTCGAGACCTTCGGCAAGATCCTGCCCCGCGCGGCCGAGATCGCCGCCAAGATCTCGTGGATCTACGTGGGGCTGACGCTGGCCTGCTACCTGTGCTACCTGGCCGCCGGCATGGACAGCTTCGCGGCGGTGAACCACGCGCTGACCACCCTGTCGACCGGCGGCTTCTCGACCCGCGACATCTCGTTCGCCGCCTACAGCGGTTCGGCCGAATACGTGGCCTCGGTGTTCATGATCCTCGCCGCGCTGCCCTTCGTGCGCTACGTGCAGCTTCTGGCCGGCACCGCGCAGCCGCTCTGGCGCGACACGCAGGTGCACGCCTTCCTCCTGGTGATCGGGGTCGCGACGCTGCTGCTGGTCCTGTTCCTCGGCGCCGAGCACGAGTTCGACGGCGAGCAGAGCCTGCGCGAGTCGCTCTTCAACGTGGTCTCGATCACCAGCGGCACCGGCTATGCCAGCGTCGACTATCAGTCGTGGGGCACCTTCGCGATGGTGGTGTTCTTCCTGATCGGGCTGATCGGCGGTTGCGCGGGCTCGACCGCCTGCTCGATCAAGGTGTTCCGCTACCAGATCCTGTTCTCGTCGATCGGGGCGCAGATCCGCGCGCATCCACTCGCCGCACGGCATGTTCCAGCCGCGCTTCGAGGGCCGGCCGGTGCCCGAGGACGTGCTGAACTCGGTGATGGCGTTCTTCGTGCTGTTCGTGGTCTCGCTGGGGGTGCTGGCGGTGATGCTGAGCTTCACCGGCCTCGACTTCGTCACCTCGATCTCGGGCGCGGCGACGGCGATCGCCAACATCGGGCCGGGCCTGGGCGAGATCATCGGCCCCTCGGGCAACTTCGCGACGCTGAACGGCCCGGCCAAGTGGATGCTGACCGTGGCGATGCTGGTCGGCCGGCTCGAGCTGATGGTGGTCTACGCGCTTCTCACGCGGGCCTTCTGGCGCGCCTGACGGGCCGCCCGTCGCCGCCGGGGCGGAAATCGGCGTACGCCAGCCAACCGCGCCGGCCTTGCGGCGATCGCGCCATGTCCCGGCTCCCGCGCCATGCCTCGCGCGCGGCTCGACCCTTCGGCAGAAAGAAGCCGCCCGACCGCTCCGGCCTTCCCGCAACCGGCTCGGCAGGGCGCCGGGCAGCGACCACCAGAATGCGGACGTCTCCCCCTGCTTCAGGCTCCGGGGGGCCGCGACGCCGGGCCGCCGGCGGCAACCTTGCCGGCCTCGCGGCGATTGCGCCGTGTCCCGGCTCCCGTGCCATGCCTCGCGCGCGGCTCGACCCTTCGTCAGCAAGAATCCGGCGAACGCCCCGGCCTTGCCGCAATCGGCTCGGCAGGACGCGCGTCCGCGACCACCAGAAGGCGTGCGTCTCCCCCTGCTCAGGCTCCGAGCGATCACGGCGCCGGGCCGCCCGGCCCCGAGGGGAGGGGCGGGGTGGCGGCCATTGTCGGGAGCGCCGTCGGGCCGGGGCCAACAGCCGTCTCCGGATCCAGCAGGTCGGGCCAGCGCCTGTGTCTGCCGCACGGCCACGTCGGCGGTGCGGAGCCTTTCGCCGCCGCCGATGTCGCGGGGCTTCCTTCCGCGGCTCTTCGGTCCTGATGCCCTGGGGAGCGGTGGTGCTCGGCAGAATTCCAGCAGGTTGTGGCGACGGCCCTGTCGGCCGCTCGCGGCGCAAGATCCTCGGGGGGGCCGCCGGAACGGGTGACGGCCCTTTCTGCCGACGCGCCCGGCGGGGGTGGTCTCAGGTCCAGCAGGTCACGGCGACGCCGGTGCCGCCGGGCCGGGCCGGCGGGGCGGGCTCGCCGCCATCGCTGTCCGGGCGCCCGTCCGGCAGCGACCATTCCGGGGGCGCGACATCCATGTCGATCGCCGCCGCGCGAAGTTCTGGGGAGGGAGCGCGTCCCCGGGACGGGAGACGGCCCCTTCTGCCGGCGCGCCCGGCGGGGGGTGGTCTCAGGTCCAGCAGGTCCCGGCGACGCCGGTGCCGCCGGGCCGGGCCCGCGGGGCGGGCCCGCCGCCATCGCTGTCCGGGCGCCCGTCCGGCAGCGACCATCCCGGCGCGGGGCGCGGCGACATCCATGTCGATTGCCGCCGCGCGAAGTTCTGGGGAGGGAGCGCGTCCCCGGGGCGGGAGACGGCCACTTCTGCCGGCGCGCCCGGCGGGGGGTGGTCTCAGGTCCAACAGGTCACGGCGACGCCGGTGCCGCCGGGCCGGGCCGGCGGGGCGGGCCCGCCGCATCGTTGTCACGGCGCCCGTCTAACAGCGACCATTCCGGCGCGGCGACGGCCATGTCGATCGCCGCCGCGCGAGGTTCTGGGATCGCAGCGCGCCCCCGCGGGAGACACGTTGCCGCCGCCGGCCCCGGGCGGGGGCCGGCGGGGCGGGTCAGTTCCAGCAGGTGACGGCGACGGTCATGTCGGCGGCCCGCCGGGCGAGGTCCTCGGGGTGGAGCGGCTCACCCCCGGGGGCCGAGGCGGCGCCGACCCCGTTCGTGGTCAGGAAGTCCGCCAGGGCCGTGGCGTCGGCGGCGAGGCTGACGCCCTCGGGCAGGCGCTGCGCCGGGGGCGGCGGCATCAGCACGCCCCAGACCGCGCCGGCCTCGTCGAAGACCGGCCCGCCCGCCGCGCTCGGCGACGAGGGCAGCGCCAGCCGCGCCCGGCGCGCCGCGCCGCCGGGCCCCTCGTCCTCGGTCAGGGTGCCGAACCGCAGCGTCGGGCCGGGCAGGCGGCCCTCGTAGGGATAGCCGGCCGCCGCGATCTCCGAGGCCGGCGGCGGCGTCTGCGGGCGGAACCGCGCGTGGCCCATGGGGGCAAGCCTCGCGCGCGGGCGCAGCAGGGCCAGACCGGCCTCGGCGTCGGCGGCCACGGTGCCGAGCTCGGTCTCGTCGTCGAGCTGCAGCCGCTCGCATCCCTGCGTCAGGTCGGCCGTGGTCAGGATCGTGCCCGCCCCGTCCACGAAGAAGCCCGAGCGCACCCGGTCCGGGCGGCGCAGCTCGAGCCCGGCCAGAAGGTCGCCGCCCGAGGCCGCGGCGGGCGCCGGCGGGGCCGGCAGCACGCCCGGGATCCGCGTGAAGCTGGACCGCATCGCCTCGAGCACCCGCGTCCGCCGCGCCTCGTCCCCCGCGGGCCAGACCAGCGTGTAGCCCTTGATCTCGCCCTGGGCGAGCTCGGCATAGGTGGTCGAGACGATCGCGTCGCTCCGCCCCTCGATCGTGAACGAGCGCTCGCGCCGGTTGCGCGGGCCCTCGGGCGGGACGACCTTCAGCGTCTGCATGATCTCGTAGAGGCCCCCCAGCGTGGTCGCGTCGCCCTCGCGGCTGATCAGCAGCACCTGCTCGGGGCCGTCGCCCGTGGCGGTGAAGCGGGCGAAGGGCGGGTCGTGGCCCTCGAACGCGACCACGCCCATGGGCAGGTCGATCTCGATGCCCGCGGTCTCGTCGCGCACCGTCTCGACGCCCAGCTCGGCCAGCACGGCGCGCCAGGCACCCAGCAGTTCGGCCCGCTGCGCGGTGGTCAGCACGCCGGTCGGGTCATAGCCCCGCGCGCTCTGCCAGGCGCGCATCGCCGCGCGCGTGCCGGGGCCGAAATCGGAGTCGATGGGGCCCGCGTAGACGCCCGCCCAGTCCAGCGCGTTCTGCACCGTGGCGCGCTCGTCGGCGGTCAGGGCGCGCTCGGCCCGGCGCGCCTCGGCCGGGGTCTGCGCGTCCGGCGCGGGCGCCTCGGCCACGCGGTCCGGCACGGCCGCGTCGGCCTGGGCCTCGGGCTCGGGCTCGGGCAGGGCGGTCGTCTCGATTGCGCGCCCCGGCGTCTCGGCCGCCGGCAGCGTGTCGGGGTAGAAACGCTCGCCATAGCGGCTGCCGTCGGCGACGAAGCTGTCGCGCGGGATCTCGCCGGCCCGGCGAAACTGCCGCAGCTCGATCGGGGCGAGGTCGGGCGCGTAGGGGCCCAGCGTGATCGCGTACCACCCGGTATCGGTGACGAACCCCGTCACGCCCCCCAGCCGCGCGGCATAGCGCTCGACCGCCGCCTCGGCCTCGGACAGCGTCGGTTGCGCCTCGACCTGCAGCCAGACCGTCTCCTGCGCCGCGGCAAAAACCGGCGACAGCCATACCAGGCAGGCGACCCAAAGCGATCTCATCGTCATCGTTCTCCTTGTCTCGGCCCCCGCCCGGTCCGCACCCTAGCCCAGCCCGCCGCGCCCCGGCGAGGGCAATGACCGGGCCCGCGTTGACCCCGCCCGGCCTGTTGCCTAGAGAGCCCGCATGACAAGGCCGACCTGCTTCCAGGACATCCTGCTCGCGCTCCAGTCCTACTGGGCCGCGCAGGGCTGCGCGATCCTGCAGCCCTACGACATGGAGGTGGGGGCGGGCACCTTCCACCCGGCCACCACGCTGCGCGCGCTCGGCCCGCGCCCCTGGGCCGCCGCCTACGTCCAGCCCTCGCGCCGCCCCACCGACGGCCGCTATGGCGAGAACCCCAACCGCCTCCAGCACTACTACCAGTTCCAGGTCATCATGAAGCCGTCGCCGCCCGACCTGCAGGCGCTCTACCTCGGCAGCCTCCAGGCCATCGGCATCGACATGGACCTGCACGACATCCGCTTCGTCGAGGACGACTGGGAAAGCCCGACCCTGGGCGCCTGGGGCCTGGGCTGGGAGGTCTGGTGCGACGGGATGGAGGTCAGCCAGTTCACCTACTTCCAGCAGGTCGGCGGGCACGACTGCCGCCCCGTCTCGGGCGAGCTGACCTACGGCCTCGAACGGCTGGCCATGTACGTCCTCGGCATCGACCACGTGATGGACATGCCCTTCAACCGCCCCGACAGCCGCCATGCCGCTCAGCTACGGCGACGTCTTCCGCCAGACCGAGCGCGAATATTCCCGCTGGAACTTCGACGTGGCCGACACCGCGCTGCTCTTCCGCCACTTCGAGGAGGCCGAGGCCGAGTGCCGCGCGGCGCTCGACGCCCACCCACACCGACAAGGCGGGGCGCGAGATCGTCATGGCCCACCCGGCCTACGACCAGACCATCAAGGCCAGCCACATCTTCAACCTGCTCGACGCCCGCGGCGTGATCTCGCTGACCGAGCGGCAGGCCTACATCGGCCGCGTCCGCGCCCTGGCCCGCGCCTGCGCCGACGCCTACCTGGCCACCCCCCAGGGCGGCGCCGCATGAGCGTGGCGCCCGCCCGACCTCGCGCCGCCCGCGGCGCATGACCTGGGGGCGTTTCGTCGCCGGGGCCATCGTGCTCGCCGCGCTGGTCGCGGGCGTCGCCATGTGGTGGCTGCAGACCCGCGGCTACTACGTCACGCTCGACGCCGATGCGGCGGTGGTGACGGTGGTTCCGCGCGACGGCGGCCCGCCGCGCCCGATCCCGGTGACCGACTTCGCCGGCATCGACAGCGACAGCTCGCCGATCCGCTACCGCGCCTGCTTCGCCACCGACCCCGCCGATCCTCGACGACGCGATGCCGGCCGAGGGGGCGGTGCCGCTCAACGCGCCGGGCTGGTTCGGCTGCTTCGACGCGGAAGAGATCGGCGAGGCGCTCAGGCGGGGCACGGCCGAGGCCATCGTCTCGCGCCGCAACGAGCCCTACGGCATCGACCGGCTGATCGCGATCTTCCCCGACGGGCGCGCCTATTCCTGGCAGCAGATCAACCGCTGCGGCGCCGAGGTGTTCGAGGGCCGCCCCGCCGCCCGAGGGCTGCCCGCCGCCGCCTCCCGCCCGGGCCGCCGCGGAATGACCGCCCGCCCGACGATGCCGCGGGCGCGGCCCCGCGCCCCTGCGCCGGCCTTGCCCGCGCCCGCCGCCCCGCGCCCCGGGGCCGCCACATGACCGCCCCGTCCGCTCCGCAAGGCCCGCGCCGCCGCTCCGCACCATTCCAGGAGGCTCCATGCCCGACCTGCTGATCGAGCTCTTCTCCGAGGAGATCCCCGCCCGGATGCAGGCCCGCGCCGCCGACGACCTGCGCCGCCTGATGACCGACGGCCTGGTCGAGGCGGGCCTCACCTACGCCCATGCCGCCGCCTTCGCGACGCCGCGCCGGCTGGCGCTGGCGGTCGAGGGGCTGCTGGCCGAAAGCCCCGACCCTGCGCGAGGAACGCCGCGGCCCCCGCGCCGACGCCCCGGAAAAGGCGGTCGCGGGGCTTCCTGCGCGCCACCGGCCTCGCGCGCGAGGCGCTCGAGACGCGGGAGACGCCCAAGGGCGACATCCTCTTCGCCATGATCGAGCGGCCCGGCCGGCCCGCGGCCCGAGATCGTGGCCGAGGTGCTGGAGGGCGTCATCCGCAACTTCCCCTGGCCCAAGTCGATGCGCTGGGGCCCCGCCAGCGCCGAGCCCGGCAGCCTGCGCTGGGTCCGTCCGCTGCACCGGATCCTCTGCATCCTGACCGACGAGGGCGGCGCCGAGGTGGTCCCGCTGCAGCTCGACGGCATCGCCGCCGTCGAACCTGACCGAGGGTCACCGCTTCATGGCGCCCGACCCGTTCCCGGTCACCTCGTTCGAGGACTACCAGACGAAGCTCAAGCGCGCGCACGTGATCCTGTCGGCCGACGAGCGGGCCGAGGCAATCCGCCACGACGCCGAGCAGGCCGCCTTCGCCCGCGGCCTGACCCTGGTCGAGGACAAGGGCCTCCTGGCCGAGGTGGCGGGCCTGGTCGAATGGCCGGTCGTGCTGCTGGGCGACATCGACGAGCGCTTCCTCGGCCTCCCGCCCGAGGTGCTGCGGACCTCGATGAAGGAGCATCAGAAGTTCTTCTCGCTGGCCGAGAATTGTCCAAACCCCGTACAGATTTCTGTACAGAATGTTCAGAATCCGGCCGAAAACCGTACGGAATCGCGGATCGTGGGGTTCGTGACCGTCGCCAACCGCGCCACCGCCGACGACGGCGCCACCATCCTCGCCGGCAACCGCAAGGTGCTGGCCGCCCGTCTCGAGGACGCGGCGTTCTTCTGGAACAACGACCTGCGGGTGGCCGAAGCGGGCATGGCCGAGTGGCGCAAGTCACTGGATTCGGTGACGTTTCACTCGCGCCTGGGCAGCCAGGGCGCGCGCATCGCCCGCATCGTCGCGCTGGCGCGCGAACTGGCGCCCGCGGTCGGCGCGGACCCCGAGGCGGCGGCGCGTGCGGCCGACCTCGCCAAGCTCGACCTGGCGTCCGAGATGGTCTATGAATTCCCCGAATTACAAGGGGTTATGGGCCGTTATTACATCGCCGCCGCCGGCGAGCCGGCCGAGATCGCGGCCGCCGCGCCCGAGCATTACGCGCCACTCGGCCCCTCCGACGCGGTGCCCTCCGCGCCCGTCTCGGTCGCCGTGGCTCTGGCCGACAAGCTTGATATCCTTACCGGATTCTGGGCCATCGACGAAAAGCCCACCGGCTCCAAGGACCCGTTCGCGCTGCGCCGCGCGGCGCTCGGCGTCATCCGCCTGATCCTCGCCTCCGAGCTCCGCCTGCACCTCGACCGCCTCATCGACGCCCATGTCCTGCGCCACCAGATCGGCGCCGCCCTCACCCCGCAGGACGCCAGCTCGCGCGACGCGCTCCTCGACCAGGTCGCCCGCCACGGCGTCGCCAGCGACGAGGTGCGTTCCGCCCTTGCAGCGTTGGGCGAAAACCCACCCGACTGGACCGGCGCCATCGCCCGCCACTCGCCCGAAGTCAGCGACGACCTGGTCCGCTTCCTCCACGACCGCCTCAAGGTCCACCTGCGCGACGAGGGGATCCGCCACGACGTCATCGACGCCTGCCTCGCGATGCCCAACCGCGACGACCTGACCCTGCTGGTCCGCCGCGCGCAGGCGCTGAACGCGGTGCTGGCCACCGACGACGGCGAGAACCTGGTGCAGGGCTTCCGGCGCGCCAACAACATCCTGACCCAGGCCGAGGAGGCCGACGGCGTCGAATACTCCTTCGGCGCCGACCGGAAATTCGCCGAGACCGACGAGGAGCGCGCGCTCTTCGCCGCGCTCGACGCCGCCGAGGCGCGGATCGCGCCGGCCATGAAGGACGAGGATTTCGCCGCCGCCATGTCGGCGATGGCCGGCCTGCGCGGGCCCATCGACGCGTTCTTCGAGGCGGTGCAGGTCAACACCCAGAACCAGACGATCCGCCGCAACCGGCTGAACCTGCTCAGCCGGATCCGCGACATCTGCCTGTCGGTGGCCGACCTCACCCGCCTCGAGGGCTGAGCGCCGGCCGGCGCGGCCCGCGTCGGCGCGCCCGGCCGAGCGGGCTCCCGTCAGGGGGCCCCGAGGTCGGGCGCTCGCCCTCCGCAGGCAGAGGGTGCTGGACAGACGGAGCGGCTGCCCCCATGGTGCGGCCACGAAGGGCGCCGCAGTGCAGAAACATTCCGACCTCTCGCCGTTCCACGCGGTCACCGCCGCGGCGCCGATTCGCGCGGAAAGCCACGGCGGGCGCGCGAAATGCCTGCAGCGGCTGGTCCGCCTGGACCTGCCGGTGCCGCCAACCGTGGCGCTGTCCTTCGCGGCGGTGCACGCCATCGCCGCGGGGCAGCTGCCCGACACCGCCGCGATCCTCGCGCAGTTGGGGCCCGACGCGCTGGTCTCGGTGCGGCCCTCGTCCGGGGATCCCGACTGGGGCGGGCCGGGCGCGATCCTGAACATCGGCATGAACGACGCCCGCTGCGACGGCGCTGGCCGCAATGGCGCGGCGAGGCGGCGGCGAACGCGCTCTATCTGCGCTTCGTCCAGGCCTATTCGCGATGCATGTCGGCGCGGCTGGACGCCGCGATGTTCGATGTCGCCCGACCGAGCCGATGCCGCCGCCGTCGCCGAGGCGCTGCGCGCCTACGAGGACGAGACCGACGAGCCCGTTTCCGCAGGAGCCCGCGCGGCAACTGGCCGAGGTGCTGCGCTCGATGGCGCGGGCCTGGGAAGGCGACCTCGGCGCGGCTGCTGCGCCAGGCGCGGGGCGCGCCGGCCGACGCCGGGCTGGGCCTGGTGGTGCAGGAGATGGCGCTGGGCCTGGGCGCAGGGCGAATCAGCGGCTCGGGCGTGATCCAGTTCGTCGACCGCGGCACCGGCACGCCGCAGATCACCGGCCGCTACCTGAGCCAGGCCAGGGCCGCGACGCGCTGTCGGCCGCGATGACGGCGCATGTACCTCACCCGCGACCGCGCGGCCCCTCGCTGGAGGAGCTGTGCGCCCGAGATCTTCGCCGAGCTGCTGGCCGATCGGGCGAGCTGCTGCCGCAACCGCCTGCGCGAGGAGATGCAGATCGAGTTCACCATCGAGAACGGCCGCCTGGCGATGCTCGACGCGGTGCGCGTGCAGCGGTCGGCGCGGGCCGCGGTGCGGATCGCGGTGGCGCTGGCCGAGGACGGCGTGATCGGCCGCGACGAGGCGGTGATGCGGATCGAGCCGCGCGCGCTGACCGAGCTGCTGCACCGCCAGGTCGACCCGGCGCGGCGCGCGCGACGTGCCGTCGTGCGCGGCATCGCCGCCAGCCCCGGCGCCGCCGTCGGGCGCATCGTGCTTCACCTCGGCGGCCGCGCAGGCCAGCGCCGCGCGCGGGCGAGCCCTGCATCCTGGTGCGCCGCGAGACCACGCCCGAGGACATGCGCGGCATGCATGCCGCGGCCGGCGTGCTGACCGAGCGCGGCGGCATGACCAGCCACGCCGCGGTGATCGCCCGCGGGCTGGGGCTTGCCCTGCGTCGTCGGCGCCTCGGAGCATGCGGTTCTCGACCGCGCGACGCGCTCGATCGCACGACGCCGGACGGCCGGGTGTTCCACGAGGGCGACATGATCACCCTCGACGGCACCACCGGCGAGGTGCTGGCGGGCGCGGCGCCGATGCTGGAGCCGGCGCTGGACGACGGCGTTCCGCACGCTGCTGGACTGGGCCGACGCGGTGCGCGACATCGGCGTGCGCGCCAATGCCGACACGCCCGCCGACGCGCAGACCGCGCGCAACTTCGCGGCCGAGGGCATCGGCCTGTGCCGCACCGAGCACATGTTCTTCGAGGACGACCGCCTGACGGTGATGCGCGAGATGATCTTCGCCGACACGCGCCGAGGACCGCCGCGCCGTGCTGGAGCGGCTGCTGCCGATGCAGCGCGCCGATTTCATCCGAGCTGTTCGAGATCATGGAGGGGCTGCCGGTCTGCATCCGCCTGTTCGACCCGCCGCTGCACGAGTTCCTGCCCTCGGACCGCGAGGGCATGCGCGACCTGGCCGAGGCGCTGGCGCTGCCGGTGGCCACGGTGATCGCGCCGGGTCGAGGCGCTGTCGCGAATTCAACCCGATGCTGGGGATGCGCGGCGTGCGGCTGGGCATCACCGTGCCCGAAATCTACGAGATGCAGGCCCGCGCCATCTTCGAGGCGACGGTGAGGCGCAGCGCCGCGGCGATCCGGTCGTGCCCGAGATCATGATCCCGCTGGTCTCCGCCCGGCGCGAGGTCGAGCTGGTCAAGGCGCGCATCGACGCCGTCGCCGCCGCGGTGCGCAACGAGCCAGCGGCACGCCGTTCGACTACCGGCTGGGCGTGATGGTCGAGACGCCGCGCGCGGCGCTGCGCGCCGGCGAGATCGCCCAGCACGCCGCGTTCCTGTCCTTCGGCACCAACGACCTGACGCAGATGACCTATGGCCTGTCGCGCGACGATGCGGGGCGGTTCATGGCCGATCTACGTGCGCGCAGGGCGTGTTCGCCGAGGACCCGTTCCACATGCCTCGACATCGAGGGGGTGGGCGAGCTGCTGCGGATCGGCGCCGAGCGCGGCCGCGCAGGCGCGCGCCGGACGTCACCATCGTCGATCTGCGGCGAGCACGGCGGCAACCCCGAAGTCGATCGCCTTCTGCCGGGCGGCGGGATTCGACTATGTCTCCTGCTCGCCCTTCCGCGTGCCGGTTGCGCGGCTTGCCGCCGCACAACTGGCGCTGATGACCGCTGCGCGGCGCGCAGATCGCCGAATATCAGACGATAGAATTGTCGAGATTACCTGCGTCAGTTTGCGCCAAATCGCAAGACTTCGGCAGGTATTCGCCGATGCCGAGCGATCATCTGTGGCAAACATGCCACGTTACTGGACTCTCCGGCTCGAATCTCCCTATACCGCCCGCGGCGGCCGGCCGTTGCGGAGAGCCGCGACGTCTGCCTCGGGGTGACAGTAATGACAGTTCGAGAGTTCAGTGACGCTGCGTGCAATCGCGCTCTCTAGCCCTGCGCATTGGCGGTGGCCGGGCCGTCGCGCAACGGCGCCGGAGCCGACGGTCGCCATCGAGCTCGTCCAGCCGCCCGACCACGCTGCTGGGCACGCGAACGAGCTTGACGCCGAAGTCGCGCCGAGGCGGCCGATCGTGAGCGCGCCGGACTGGCGGCCGATCACGGATCCGACCGACCGCGCGCGCCGCCGGAAGATCACGCTACGACCGCACATGGCTCGACGGCGCTAGCCCGCCGCGAGCGGCGGCAAGCAGTGGCAAATGCCTGGCCGAGGCGCTGTATTTCGAGGCCCGCGGGCGAGAGCGTGAAGGGCCAGTTCGCCGTGGCCGAGGTGATCCTGAACCGCGTCGACAGCGCCGCGCTTTCCCGACAGCGTCTGCGGCGTGGTCCACCAGGGCACCGGCAAGCGCTACAGCTGCCAGTTCACCTATACCTGCGACGGCCTGTCCGACACGATCGCGAACGAGCCGCGCCTTCGCGACGCGTGGCCAAGGTGGCGCGGCTGATGCTGGACGGGGCGCCGCGGCGGCTGACCGGCGGGGCCACCTATTACCACACACGGCCGTGCAGCCGTCGCTGGGCGCAAGCGCTTCGCCGAAACCGCGCACGATCGGCGCGCATCATCTTCTACCGCAAGCAGGGCTGAGCGCCGCGCCGCTGCCGTGGGCCGCGGCGCGCGTGGGCGTGGCCGCGGCCATGGGCGTTAGCAGCGCCCGGACGCGCAGCACCGGGGCCTGCATGACGACCGACATCCGCCTTGCCTTCGCGCATCCCGAGAGCGCGCCGCGGCCACGGCGGGACCGACCCCGCTGCGACCGGATCTCGCTGCGCGACCACGTCGTCGAGGTCGAGATCGGCGCCTTCCAGGAGGAGCGCGGCCGCACGCCAGCGGGTGCGCTTCAACATCGTGGTCGAGGTGCGCGCCGCACGCCGGCGCCGATCGACGACGATGTCGACCGGATCCTGTCCTACGACCGCTGACCGAGGCGATCGCGGCCGAGCTGGCCGCCGAGCGGCTGAACCTGCTGGAGACGCTGGCCGAGCGGTGGCGGAGCGCATCCTGGCCGAGCCGCAGGCGATGCGGGTCTTCGTGCGGATCGAGAAGCTCGACCGCGGGCCCGGCGCGCTGGGGGTCGAGATCGTGCGCGCCCGCGCCGACGTGCCGATGCGCGCCGGCGCGAGCCGGCGGCGACGGCGCCGCATCCGCTGGTGGTGCTTCTGTCGAACGCGGCGCATCGCCTCGCCGGACCTGTCGCGGCTGGCTCGACGCGGCTGGCAGCGGGCGGGCGCGCCGGTGATCCTGTGCGTGGGCCTGCCCGACGGGCCGCGCGCCGCAGCGGCGGCCGCGGCTGGCGCAGCGGCGGATCGACCTGCTGGCGATCGAGCAGAACGCCTGGGTGCTGGCCGCGCGCGACCGCGCGCTGCGTCGTGGTCGGCACCCGGACCGAGCTCGACTGGGCGATGCGGCACGGCCAGACTGGTGCGTCTGGGCGCCGTCCAAGATCGTGCTGGACGCGGTCGACGGCCGCCCGGCCGGCCCGCGCGACGCCGTCGGCGCTGGCCGCGTGGTTCGCCGAGCAGATGGCGGCGCGGCGGCTGATGCTTCGTGGGCGATGCCGCCCGCGAGCTGCGACGCCGAGACGTGCCGAGCCGGATGCGCCCGCGCTGCCTGAGCCGGAGCCGCGCATCGGCTGAACGGACATGACTGTCCCTGGCCCGACCGCGCGCCGGTCCGCGGCCCGAGCGGCGCGCTGCCGCTGGCCGGCGGCTGGTGCTGGTTCGCCCAGGTCGAGCTGCTGCGCGCGACGGCGCGCGCCGACGTGCTGCCCGCGGCCGACCTGCCCGAGCCGTGGCGCGCAGCGGCTGACGCGCCGCGCGCCGCCGGTCTGCGGGCTGTCGCTGGACCGGCCGCGGATCATGGGCATCCTGAACGTCACGCCCGACAGCTTTTCCGACGGCGGGCGGCTATCTCGACGCCGAGGCGGCGCTGGCGCACGGCCGCGCGACTGGTGGCGGACGGGCGCCGACATCCTCGACATCGGCGGCGAAAGCACCCGCCCCGGCGCCGCCGAGGTGCCGGAGCCGGAGGAGATCGCGCGCGTCGCTGCCGGTGATCGCGGCGCTCCGCGCGGCCGGCATCGGCGCGCCGATCTCGATCGACACCCGCAAGGCGCGCGGTGGCCGAGGCGGCGCTGGCGGCCGGGCGCGGAGATGGTCAACGACGTCTCGGCGCTGGCCTTCGATCCGGCGATGGCGCGGCGTCGTGGCCGAGGCCGGGCGTGCCGGTCTGCCTGATGCACGCGCAGGGCGCGCCCGAGACGATGCAGGCCGACCCGCGCTACGACGACGTGCTGCTCGACGTCTACGACTGCTTGAGGAGCGGCATCGCGGCGGCCGAGGCGGCGGGCATCGCCGCGCGACCGGATCGTGCGTCGATCCCGGCATCGGCTTCGGCAAGACGCGGCAGCACAACCTGGCGCTGCTGCGCGGGCTGTCGCTGTTCCACGGGCTGGGCTGCCCGGTGCTGCTGGGCGCGTCGCGCAAGCGGCTTCATCGGCACGATCGGCCGGCGCGGCAGAGGCCGACGGACCGGGTCGCCGGGATCGCTCGCCGTGGCGCTGGCCGGCGCTGGCGCAGGGGGTGCAGATTCTGCGCGTGCATGATATGGCCGAGACGCGGCAGGCGCTTCGCCTGTGGCAGGCGGTGACCGCAGGAGAGTCGAGAATGACGCGCAAGCTGTTCGGCACCGACGGCGTGCGCGGGCAGCGCCAACACCCACCCGATGACCGCCGAGATGGCGCTGCGGCTCGGCGCGGCGGCGGGGCGCTATCTTCCGCCACGACGGCACGAACGCGGCCACCGGGTGGTGATCGGCAAGGACACGCGGCTCTCGGGCTACATGTTCGAGAACGCGCTGACCGCGGGGCTGACCTCGACCGGCATGAACGTGCTGCTGCTGGGGCCGGTGCCGACGCCGGCGGTGGGGCTTCTGACGCGCTCGATGCGGGCCGATCTGGGGATCATGATCTCGGCCAGCCACAACCCGCACCAGGACAACGGCATCAAGTTCTTCGGCCCCGACGGCTTCAAGCTGTCGGACGAGGCCGAGGCCGAGATCGAGGCGCTGGTCGCCGGCGAGCATCCCGCTGGCGCGAGCCGCGAGAACATCGGCCGCGCCAAGCGGATCGACGACGGCCGCGGCCGCTACGTGGAATGCGTCAAGACGACCTTCCCCGCGCGGCGGCCGGCTGACGGGGCTGAAGGTGGTGATCGACTGCGCCAACGGCGCCGCCTACCGCGCCGCGCCCGAGGTGCTGTGGGAGCTGGGCGCCGAGGTGATCCCGCGTGGGCGTCGCGCCCAACGGCTTCAACATCAACGACGGCTGCGGCTCGACCGACGCCCGCGGCCGCGCGGCGAGGCGTGCGCGAGACGCGGCGCCGACATCGGCATCTGCCTCGACGGCGACGCCGACCGGGTGATGATCCTCGACGAGAACGGGCGAGGTGGCCGACGGCGACCAGATCATGGCGCTGTTCGCCGCCCGCTGGGCCGCGCGAGGACGGCTGACCGGCGGCACGCTGGTGGCCACGGTGATGTCGAACCTCGGGCTCGAGCGGTTCCTCGCCGGGCGCGGGCTGCGGCTGGAGCGCACCGCGCGTCGGCGACCGCTACGTGGTCGAGGCGATGCGCGCGGGCGGCTGGAACCTGGGCGGCGAGCAGTCGGGCCACATCGTGATGACCGACTACGCCACGACCGGCGACGGGCTGATCGCGGGGCTGCAGTTCCTGGCCGCGATGGTGCGAGACCGGCCAGCCGGCCTGCGACGCTGGTGCGCCAGTTCGAGCCGGTGCCGCAGCTTCTGCAAGAACGTGCGCTATGCCGCGGGCAGCGAGCCGCTGCGGCGCGCCGAGGTGCAAGGCCGCCATCGCCGACGCCGAGAAGCGGCTGAACGGCACGGGCCGGCTGCTGATCCGCAAGTCGGGGACCGAGCCGCTGATCCGCGTCATGGCCGAATGCGAGGACGAGGCGCTGCTGGCCGAGGTGGTGGACGGCGTGGTCGGCAGCATCCAGGGCGCGGGTGCCGCTTCGGCATGATGCGGGGGCCGTGACGCCGGATCGTCCGGCAGCGGCCACCGAAACCCTGCAGGCCGAGCCGATCCTGCAGAGCGGCCTGCGGGACGACGTGCGTGTCGCGGCCAACCGGCTGCCGGGGGTGGCGCCGCTTGATCCCGGCGACTGGCTCGTGGTCGACGACGCCTATGAACCGCAGATCGCGCTGCGCGAGGCGTTGATCGCGCGGCGTCGCGAGGAAGTTCTGGCGCTGGAGCCGGGCGCCATTGATGCCGCGGCCGAGCTTCTCGAGATGGTGCTGGACGAGCTGCGCGCGCGGCCCGATTTCGAGGTGGAGGCGCACCGCGTGCTGCGTCCCGGTGCGGGGCCGGCCGGGGTAGATCGCGGCGACCCGCTCGGCACGCTGGGCCGGCTGGTGCAGGAGGATTTCTGCCTGCTCGAGCGGCGCGGGACCGAGCACGTCATGACCGGAGCGGTCCTCTGCTTTCCGTCCCGCTGGATGCTGGCGCAGAAGATCGGCCGGCCTCTCATGGCGATCCACGCGCCCGTCGCGCCATACGACGCCGATCTGGGGCGGCGCGTGCAGCGGCTCTTCGACGGGGTGAGGGTGGGGCGGCCGCTGTGGCGCGCGAACGCGGTCCGCCATCACGACCCGACGCTGTTCCAGCCGGTGCCCGAGTACGCCGAGGGCGGTCGCGACAGCGCCGCCGCCCCCTGGCTACGCTCGGAGCGGCAATGCATCGTCCGGCTGCCCCGGACGAACGCGGTGGTCTTCTCGATCCACACCAGCGTGGTGCGGGCGGCGGACATCGCCGATTGCCCGCCGCCGCGAGGTTAGATGCGCATCCGAGCGAGCGGCCCTTCGACCTTCGTCATGGTCGTCAGGCCGGCCCGGCGCTCAGCCGCGCCGCCGGAACAGACCCAGCGCGCCCAACGCGGTCCCAAGCAACGCCACGCCCGCCGGCAGCGGAACCACGTCTGGCTCGGGCTCGCCCGGCTCGGCGCCCGGCGAACGTTGGGTGAAGACGCGGACGTAGTCGCCGGGCGTGCTCGCCGTCCAGTCGACCAGCAGCCGGAACGGGTTTGTCGGGTCGATGGTCGTGCTGTCGCCACCTTCCAGTCCTCGCAGGGACGGGTTGAGGTAGGTCACGCCGCTGGGAACCAGAAAGTCGCTGGCGCCGAGGGTGGTCCGCGACGTGGCCACGCCGTAGATCGGTGCGTCGAAATCGACATAGCCGGTCTGGCTGGTCACGCCCAGCGGATCGAAGAACACATAGTGGCTGGCGACCACCTCGCCTGCCATCGGACTCGTGCCGATGTCGACCGCGATCGCCGAGGGGATCGTGATGTTCTGGTCTTCGTTGAACGCGTAGAGGTTCGGCGTCTGGAACGTGTTGTTTCCGACCGAGAACCCGGATGCGATATCCAGCTCGACGAACGTTCCGCCTTGCGAGAGCGACGCTCCCCCGGTCACTGCGCCGGAAACAACCACGGCGTGAGCCGGTGCGACCGCGACGACACCAAGCGCCGCCGCGTACAAGAATGACTTGTTCATGAAAAATCCCTCAGCCACTTCAAAAAGTGGCTGAGAGACTAGGACGCGCCCCGGCGTCGGTCAATTACGCGGCGTCAGTTCCGGGCCTTGTCGACCATCTTGCCCGCGGAAATCCAGGGCATCATGCCGCGCAGCCGCTCGCCGACCTCCTCGATCTGGTGGGCGTCGTTGTTGCGGCGGGTCGACTTGAAGAACGGCTGGCCGACCGCGTTCTCGGCCATGAAGTTCGACACGAAACGGCCCGACTGGATGTCGGTGAGGATTTCCTTCATCCGCTTCTTGGTCTCGTCGCGGGGCAGGACACGGGGGCCGGAGACGTACTCGCCATACTCGGCCGTGTTCGAGATCGAGTAGTTCATGTTGGCGATGCCGCCCTCGTAGATCAGGTCGACGATCAGCTTCACCTCGTGCAGGCACTCGAAATAGGCCATCTCGGGCGCGTAGCCGGCCTCGACCAGGGTCTCGAAGCCCATGCGGATGAGCTCGACCAGGCCGCCGCAGAGCACCGCCTGCTCGCCGAAGAGGTCGGTCTCGCACTCTTCCTTGAAGTTGGTCTCGATGATGCCCGAACGGCCGCCGCCGATGGCCGAGCAGTAGCTGAGGGCGGTCTCGAGCGCGCGGCCCGAGGCGTCCTGCGCCACCGCGACGAGGCAGGGCACGCCGCCGCCCTTGACGTATTCGCCGCGCACGGTGTGGCCGGGGCCCTTGGGCGCCATCATGATGACGTCGACGCCGGCGCGCGGCTCGATCAGGCCGAAATGCACGTTGAGGCCGTGGGCGAAGGCGATGGCGGCGCCGTCGCGGATGTGGTCGTGCACGTGCTCGCGCTAGACCTGCGCCTGCAGCTCGTCGGGCATGGTGAACATCATCAGGTCGCACCAGGCGGCCGCCTCCTCGATGCCCATCACCTGCAGCCCTTCGGCCTCGGCCTTCTTGGCCGACGCCGAGCCGTCGCGCAGCGCCACGGCGAGGTTCTTGGCGCCCGAGTTCGCGCAGGTTCAGCGCGTGGGCGTGGCCCTGGCTGCCGTAGCCCAGGATCGCGACCTTCTTGTCCTTGATCAGGTTGATGTCGCAGTCGCGGTCGTAATAGACGCGCATGGTCGTCCTCCTTTTTGTCTGGCGCGAAGATTATCCGTGCGGTGGCGCATGGAGTTTGCGAAGTGACGCCGGATGGGCCGCTTCGGAAGCGTTGCCAATTCGCGAGCATCGGCATTATCCGACGAAATCATGCTCGACGACACCGATCGCCGCATCCTGCGCCGGCTCCTGGCCGAGCCCGAGCTTCCCGTGGCCGCGCTGGCGGAGCGGGCGGGCGTGACGCCGGCGACGTGGGCGCGGCGGGTCGAGCGGATGCGGCGCGCCGGGCTGATCCGGGGGCAGCACGCGGTGATCGACTGGCGCGCGCTGGGCTACGAGGTGGCGGTGAGCCTGCGCTTCACGCTCGACAAGGCCGACCCGGCCGCGTTCGAGAGTTCCTGGCGGCGGCGCGCGAGGTGCCGGAGGTGATTGAGATCCAGACTTTCCTGGGCCGGGTGGACGTGCGGCTGGGCGTCCTCGCGCGGGACATCGGGGACTATCGCCGCGTCTACCACGACCGGATCCTGACGCTGCCGCATATCGCCGATATCGAGGCGCTGATGGACGTGGCGCGGGTGAAAACCAGCCAGGCGCTGCCGATATGAAACGCGTATGACTCGCATATGAATCCCGTATGACCGTCGAGCTCGACGAGACGGACCGCGCGATCCTGCGCGCGCTGGCGGCCGACGCGACGCTTTCGGCCGGCGTGCTGGGGCGGAGGGTGGGCCTCAGCCAGCCCGCGGCGTGGCGCCGCATCCGGCGGCTGCGCGAGGCCGGCGTGCTGGCGGGACGCCGGGTCGAGGTCGACCTGCCGCGGCTGGGCCTCGGGGTGACGGTGTTCCTGGGCGTCAAGCTGGCGCTGAAGGGGCGGGTGGCGCTGGACGAGTTCGAGCGCGCGGTCACCGCCATCCCCGAGGTGCAGGAGGTGGTCCACGTGCTCGGCCTCTACGACTACCGCCTGCGCGTGGTGGCGCGCGACCTGCCCGACTTCGAGCGGGTGCTGCGGCGGCGGATCATGGCGCTGCCCGGCGTGGGCGAGGTCGAGGCCAACGTGCTGCTGAGCGAGGAGCGGCGGCCGGGCCCGATCTGACGGCGCGCCCGTCGCGACGGCGCGCCGCCCCTCCGGCGCGTGAACGGGGGCTAGGAGGCGGGGCCCGGGCGCGGTAGAGACGCGCCAAAGAAGGAGGCGATGCCATGGCACTTCGCAGCGACGTCGATCCCGACGGGCTTCTGGAATTCTCGGTCGTCTTCACCGACCGCTCGCTCAACCACATGAGCGCGGCGTTCCAGAAGGTGATGCGCGACATCTCGGCCGGTCTGCGCGAGGTCTACGGCGCCGACGCCGTGGCGATCGTGCCGGGCGGCGGCACCTACGCGATGGAGGCGGTGGCGCGGCAGTTGGCGACCGACCAGAAGGTGCTGGTCGTGCGCAACGGCTGGTTCTCCTACCGCTGGAGCCAGATCTTCGAGGCGGGGTCGATCCCGGAAGCCGAGACGGTGATGAAGGCGCGGCGCGCCGGCAACGAGCCGCAGGCGCCGTTCGCGCCCGCGCCGGTGGACGAGGTCGTCGACACGATCCGCCGCGAGGCGCCGGCGGTGGTCTTCGCCCCCCATGTCGAGACGGCGGCCGGGATCATCCTGCCCGACGACTACATCCGTCAGGTCGCCGCGGCGGTGCACGAGGTGGGCGGGCTTTTCGTGCTCGACTGCATCGCGTCGGGCTGCGTCTGGGTCGACATGGCCGAGCTGGGCGTCGACGTGCTGATCTCGGCGCCGCAGAAGGGCTGGTCGGCCTCGCCCTCGGCGGGGCTGGTGATGCTGTCCGAGGCGGGCAGGCGCGGGTGAAGGCCACGCGCTCGACCAGCTTCGCGGTCGACCTGGGCAAGTGGCTGGCGATCATGGAGGCCTACGAGGGGGGCGGGCACGCCTATCACGCGACGATGCCGACCGACGCCCTGCGCGGCTTTCGCGACACCATGAACGAGATGCGCGCCTTCGGGTTGGAGCGGCTGCAGGCGGCGCAGTGGGAGCTGGGCGACAAGGTCCGCGCGATGCTGGCCGAGCGCGGCTTCCGCTCGGTCGCGGCCGAGGGGTTCGAGGCGCCGGGCGTCGTGGTCAGCTATACCGGCGACGCGGAGGTGCAGACCGGGCGGCCGTTCGCCGAGGCCGGCGTGCAGATCGCCGCCGGCGTGCCGCTGCATGTGCGGCGAGGGCGAGGACTTCCGCACGTTCCGCATCGGCCTCTTCGGGCTCGACAAGCTGACGGACGTGGACGGCAGCGTCGCCCGGCTGGAGCGCGGCGCTCGACCAGGTTCTGGCGCGCGCCGAGGCCTGAGCGCGTCGCGACTGCGCCCGCCGACGCCTGGCGGGCGCGGCGGGTCAGTCCGGCGGTGTGGCCGCCCAGGCCCGCGCGCATGAGCGCGCGCCGCAGCGGCGCGAGGTCGTGCACGCCGCCAGCCCCGCGCCGGCGCAGCGCGGCCACCGGTGCCTCGCCCGAGCGGCAGACGCGGTTGAAGAGGTCGATGACCGCGGCGCGGGCGCGGACGTCGCGCTCGCGCTGCGCGGGCGTAGCGGCGCAGCACCGCCTCGGCGCCGGGGTCGTCCGCTGCGTCCTGCGCCGCGACCAGCGCCGCCACGTCGTGCAGCGACGTGTTGAGGCCCTGCGCGCCGATCGGCGGCAGCACATGCGCGGCCTCGGCGATCAGCGCCGTGCGCCGCGCGGTCAGCGCGCTCGGCGACCTGGGTGACGACGGGCCAGATCCGCCGCCCGCCGACGAGCGTCAGCGGCCCCAGCACCGCGCAGGACCGGGCGGTCGCCTCGGCCGCGAACGCGTCGGGCTCCATCGCGGCCAGCGCCGCGGCGCGCGGCGCCGTCGTCCATCCAGACCACGGCGGACGACGGGCGGCCGTCGTGGTCGGGCAGCGGCACCAGGGTGAAGGCGCCGCCGCGGTTGTAGATCTCGGTCGAGACGTTGTCGTGCGGCTCGGGGTGGGTGACGGCGAAGGCCAGCGCCTTCTGGCCGTAGCGGGTGGTGCGCACGCCGATGCCGGCGGCCTCGCGCACGGGCGAGTCGCGGCCGTCGGCGCCGATGACCAGGCGTGCCGACAGCCGTGCGCCGTCGGTCAGCGTCACCAGCGCCTCGGCGTCGCGGGCGAGCAGGTCGCGCGAAGCCGGTGCCGAGGCGCAGGTCGACGCCGGCTCGCGCGAGCCGCGCTGCGTCAGCTCGCGCCGCGTCAGCCAGTTGGGCAGGTTCCAGCCGAAGCGCTCGGCGCCGAGGTCGGCGGCGCGGAAGGTCCGCCGCGCCGCGCTCGGCCGGCGGCCAGCCGCCGGTGTCGACGACCCGCAGCGCCTCGAGCGGCATCGCGTGGGGCGCGAGGCGACTCCCAGAGGCCGGCCCGCTCGAGCAGGGCGCGCGCGGGCTGCAGGAAGGCGGTGGAGCGCAGGTCGGACCCGTCGGCCTCGGCCGCGGCGGCGCGGCGGCGCCGGGTCGGCGAGGCAGACGCGCCGGCCGCGTCGCGGCCAGGAGCGCGGCCGCGGCGAAAGGCCGGCGATGCCGCCGCCGGAGATGAAGATGTCGCACCCGCTCGGCGGCCCATGGCGCCGCGCGCCGCGTCGCTGCATGCCGGCGATGCCAGCGGGGTGCGCAGCGAGGTCCAGGAAGGCGGCGAGGTCGGCCGTGTGGTGGTGGATGTGCGCCTGCGCCCGTGGCGGCCGGGGCGACGTGGACCGTGCGCATCCCCATCGCGTGCGGGGCGGCGAGGTTGCGCGGGTCGTCCTCGAACATCGCGGCCGCGCGCGGCGCGAGCGCCGTCGAGCGGCGAAGACCGCCTCGAAGGCCGCCGCGTTCGGGCTTGGGGCGGAAGCCCGCGTGCTCGACCCCGTAGACCGCGTCGAAGAGCGCCGCCGAGCCCGCGCGCGGCCAGCACCCGCGCGGCATAGGGGGCCGAGCCGTTGGTGTAGACGATCCGGCGGCCCGGCAGCGCGGCGATGCGCGGCGGCGAGCGCGGGTCGGGCGTCGAGGCGCGCCGAGGTCGATCTCGTGCACGTGCGTGCAGGTAGGGGCCGGGGTCGACGCCGTGCTCGGCCATCAGGCCCGGCGAGCGTCGTGCCGTAGCGCTGCCAGTAGTCGCGCGCGCAGCCGGTCGGCCTCGGCCCGGTCGACGCCCAAGCGCGTCCATCACCCAGGCGGTCATCCGCACCTCGATCTGGTCGAAGAGCCGCGCCTCGGGCGGGTAGAGCGTGTTGTCGAGGTCGAAGACCCAGGTCGCGGACGTGCGAGAAGTGCTGTGCCACCATGGCCGGCACGCTAGGCCGGCTGCGGGCGCGGCACGGCGTCGCACCGTCGACATGCTGCCCGCCGCGCGGCGGCGGTAGCGTTGCCGCCACGAGCGAGGACCGACGATGGCCGATGCCCGCGACCGCAGACGGACGCCTACGGGCTGATCCTCGAGGCGATCGACAGCGGCGATCTACCGGCCCGGCGACCGGCTGGTCGAGAGCGAGCTGGCCGAGCGCTTCGGCGATGTCGCGCACGCCGATCCGCGAGGCGCTGCAGCGGCTCGAGACGCAGTCGCTGCTGACCCGCGACGGGCGCAGCCTGATCGTCGCCTCGCTCGACCACAACCAGATGGCCGAGCTCTACGTGGTGCGCGCGCGAGCTCGAGGGGCTGGCGGCGCGGCTGGCGGCGCGGCACGCGACCGACGAGGAGGTGCGCGGTGCTGCGCGACGATGGTGCGAGGACGACCGCGCGCTGCTGGGCGACCCGGCGGCGCTGGCGCGGGCCAACCGGCGGTTCCACAAGCAGATCCACCTGCGCCTCGCACAACCGGTTCCTGGTGCAGCAGCTCGACCTCGTGCACCGCTCGATGGCGCTGATGGCGACGACCTCGCTCGCGGTCGAGGGGCGGGCGGCGATGGCGCTGGCCGAGCACGACCGCGATCGTGGCGGCGATCGCGGCGGGCGACGGCGAGGCCGCCGACCGCGGCGCTGCAGGCGAGCATATCTCGCACGCGCTTCGAGACCCGGCTGCGGCTCGACGCTGGACGCGAGGCGCCGAGCAGCTCGACGGCGGCGGTCAGGGCGCCGCGTCCGGCGCGGCCGGAGCGACGGCCGTGGCTGGTCTTGTCCCAGTAGAACGGCCGGCACGACGAGCTCGACCAGCGCCTTCCAGACGGCGAGCGCGCCGAGCGGGAAATAGAGCGGCAGCGTCGGCACCCAGGGCGCCAGCCAGCGGTGCCGGGGCCGGCGCAGCGGCGAGCGGCGCCGCCGCGAGGTTGACGACTTCGCCGGCGACGAGGAACGCCGGCCGAGCGCCCGACCAGCCGGCCACGGGCCGAGCGCCGCGGCGCGGATGCGGCAGGCCGAAGCGCCAGCAGCCAGAGCGACCACAGGAGCGGCGCGAGCAGGAAGCTGCGACAGCGTGCCGAGAAACAGGACCTGGACGCCCAGGAACCGCCACGGCCCCAGGTCGCGCCAGAGCGCCGGCGGGCCGCGCATGTGCGACGGCCCAGGTCATCGCGTAGCCCTTCAGCCAGCGCGAGCGCTGGCGGATCCAGGGACCGCGGGCGGCAGTTGGCCTCCTCCTCGGTCACGCGTGTCGATCAGCTCGGTCCGGTAGCCGTGCGCGGGCGAGGCGCAGGCCGAGGTCGGCATCCTCGGTCACGTTGTGCGCGTCCCAGCCGCCGAGCGCCTCCAGCGCGGCGCGGCGGAAGAACAGCGTCGTGCCGCCGAGCGGCACGACGAGGCCCAGCCGGGCGAGGCCGGGCAGGACGATGCGGAACCAGTCGGCGTATTCGATGCGTGAAGCAGCGCGACGAGCCAGTTGGCGCGCGCGTTGTAGAAGTCGAGCACGCCCTGCAGGCAGGCGACCTCGGCGGGCCGCTCGGCGAAGCGGCGCGACGACCCGGCGCGAGCTGGTCGGGCGCCGGGCGCGTCCTCGGCGTCGTAGACGCCGACGATCGCAGCCGCGGCAGAAGTCGAGCGCGTAGTTCAGCGCCCGCGGCTTGGTCTGCACGGTGCCGCGCGGGCACGACGATCTGCGCGCATCCAGGGCGGCAGCGGCGTCGCGCGCCAGCGCTCGCGCGTGGTGCGTGTCGTCCTCCTCGACGATGAGGCAGACGTCGAGCAGGTCGCGCGGATAGTCGAGCCGCGACAGCCGCTCGACCAGGTGCGCCGGCGATCTCGCGTCTCGCGGAAGAGCGGGACGAGCAGCGAGACCGTCGGGCAGGCGCGATCGAGGCCAGCGCGGCCGCGGCGAGGCGCCTGCGGCGCCGCGTCGCGGAGCATCGCCAGCAGCCGCGGCCGACTTGAGCCCGGCGTCGGCGTCAGCGTCAGGGTCGCCCAGGCCGCAGCACCGCCAGACGGCACCGCGGCGCGGCGGCGGCGCGCGAGCGCCAGCCCGCCGAGCCGCGCGGCCAGCCAGCGTCACCGCCGCGCGACGCGGACGCCCAGCGCGCCGCGGCAGCTCTCGGCCGTCGGGCACGCAGCGTCTCGGCCCGGCGCGCCAGCAGGCGCCGCCGCGCGTCCGAGCACGGCCTGCTCGACCTGCGCTCGCGTGGCGATCGCCAGGCGCACCGGCCCGAGCGTCGGCCAGTCGACCGCGCGCCCGTGCGCGAACGCCGTCGGGGCGGGCGGTGGCGACGACGGTCTCGCTCCGGCGCGGCGCCACGGCACCAGGCCGCGCGCGCAGGCAGGCCTCGGCGCCCAGCGCGTCGATCAGGCGGAGTCGGGCGGCGTGGCGGCCAGGTCGGCCCGGTCGGCCTGCCAGTGCAGCGCGAGCGCGGCGGCCAGGTCGGCCGTCGCTGACCATCCGCGTGGGCGAGCAGGACGTCGGCCAGGCGCGTGTCCTGCCGCGTCAGCATCGCCTCGGCCTTGAGGAGATCGCCCGGCGCGCAGCACGCCGCGATCGACGCAGCCGCCGTCCGAAGCTCGTCGCATGCCGGCCGCGGCGCCGCCCGGGGGCGGGGCCGATCCGGCTACGACGCGGAACGCGGCAATCGACATCGGGCGCGATCGCTCCTTCACAGGCAGTCGCGCCGTGATGCCGTACGCGCCGTTAACAGGCGGTTAACGGCTGCGGTCTCAGCCTTGGGCGATCGCGCCGGCGAAGCGCTCGAAGAGGTAGTAGCTGTCCTGCGGCCCCGGGCTCGCCTCGGGGTGGTACTGGACCGAGAACACCGGGCGGTCGCGCATGCCGGATGCCGCAGTTCGAGCCGTCGAAGAGCGAGACGTGGGTCTCGATCACGCCGTCGGGCAGGGTCTGGCTGTCCACGGTGAAGCCGTGGTTCATCGAGGTGATCTCGACCTTGCCGGTCTCGAGGTCCTTCACCGGGTGGTTGGCGCCGTGGTGGCCGTGGTTCATCTTGATGGTCTTCGCGCCGAGCGCCAGCGCCAGCATCTGGTGGCCCAGGCAGATGCCGAAGACCGGGATCTCCGACCGGTCCAGCACCTCGCGGATCATCGGCACGGCGTATTCGCCGGTCGCCGCCGGGTCGCCGGGGCCGTTCGACAGGAACAGGCCGTCGGGCGCCAGCGCCAGCACGTCCTCGGCGGTGGCCGTGGCGGGCAGCACCGTCACGTCGCAGCCCGCCGAGGCGAGGCAGCGCAGGATGTTGCGCTTGGCGCCGTAGTCGATGGCGACGACGCGCGCGGCCCGGCCCCTCGCGCCGGGCGTAGCCCTCGGGCCAGGCCCAGCGCATCTCGTCCCAGCGGTAGGACTGCGCGCAGGTGACGTCGCGCGCGAGGTCGCGGCCGACCAGGCCCGGGAAGGCGCGCGCCTTGGCGACCAGCGCCTCGATGTCGAAGACGCCGTCGGGATCGTGGGCGAGCGCCACGTGCGGCGCGCCCTGCTGCCGGATCGCGCGGGTCAGGCGCCGGGTGTCGACGCCGCCGATGCCGATCCGGCCGCGCCGGGCCAGCCACGGCGTCAGCGCCTCGGCCGCGCGCCAGTTCGACGGCTCGGTCGGGTCCCACTTCACCACCAGGCCGGCGGCGACGGGGTCTGCCGTCTCGTCGTCCTCGGGCTTGACGCCGACGTTGCCGACATGGGGGAAGGTGAAGGTCACGATCTGCCCGGCATAGGACGGATCGGTCATGATCTCCTGATAGCCGGTCATCGCGGTGTTGAAGCAGAGTTCGGCCGTCACCGTTCCCTCGGCGCCGAAGCCGTGGCCGTAGAAGAGGGTTCCGTCGGCCAGCGCGAGGCAGGCGGTGGGCGGCTTGGTGGCGTCCGCTGGCATGGCACGACTCTCCCGGGTGTGGGCCGGCGGGAACACTAGGATCGCGGCGGGATCGGGTCAAGCGGCCTTGGGAAAGTCATGAAGGCGACTGTAATCAGAGGGTTACGCGGCGTCGCGGGCATTGTCGCAGCCTTCGTGAGCGGCTATCGTGCGCGTGTCGAGCGTCGGGTCGGACAGGATTGCGGATGACACTGCGAGCCCGAGTGAACGAGGCGCTGAAGGAGGCGATGCGCCAGAAGGACGCCGAGCGCCTGTCGACGCTCCGGCTGATCAACGCCGCCATCAAGGACCGCGACATCGCCATGCGCGGCGACGGCGAGGAGGGGCGCGGCGTCGACGACCGGACGTGCTGCAGATCCTCGGCCAAGATGGTCAGGCAGCGCCAGGAAAGCGCGCGCGCCTACGAGGAGGGCGGGCGGCTGGAGCTGGCCGAGCGGGAGCGCGACGAGATCGAGGTGATCGAGGAATTCCTGCCGCGCCCGCTCGACGAGGCCGAGACCTCGGCGGCCGTCGACGAGGCGATCGCCCGCACCCGGCCGAACTCGATCCGCGACATGGGCCGCGTCATGGGCGACCTGAAGGGCCGCTATACCGGCCGGATGGACTTCGGCAAGGTCGGCACGCTGGTCAAGCGGCGCCTCGCCTGAGGCCAGGGCAGGGGCGGCGCGTCGCCGTCCGAACGGCCGGGGCGCGGCCGCCCCGGCGCCAGTGAAGGCTTGCGCCGTCAGGCGCTCCGCCTGATTGAACGGCGTGGCGTGTGCGAGGCCTGTCCGGGCGGGTCGGCCACCTCTCAACCGATCGAGCGTTGCCCGCAGAGCCCCGGGGCTCTCGTTTCACAGCGCGTCATCGAGAACGCGGCGCGTTGTTCTGTCGGGCGGCTCAGGGACGGTTCAGGATTGCCAGCGCGCTGCCAGCGTGCGGCCCAGTTCCTTCCTGCGCCGCCCCGGCGCCAGTGAAGGCTTGCGCCGTCAGGCGCTCCGCCCGATTGAACGGCGTGGCGTGTGCGAGGCCTGTCCGGGCGGGTCGGCCGCCTCTCAACCGATCGAGCCTTGTCCGCAGGACCCCCGGCTCTCGGTTCACAGCGCGTCATCGAGAACGCGGCGGCCGTGCCGCGCGCGGCGCGTTGTTCCGTCGGGCGGCTCAGGGACGGTTCAGGACCGCCAGCGCGCGGCCGAGTTCCTCGTGCAGCGCCAGCCGCTCGTCGGTGGACAGGAAGGCGCCGATCTCGACCTCGCGGCCGCCGCCCCTCAGCGTGACGTAGTTCTCGACCGGGCCGCCCTTCGGGTGCAGGTGGACGCTCGACCCAGTGGGGGTTCGCCTGCCAGTTCCTGCGCCGGGCCGCGCCGGGTTGCGGCGCACCAGCTGCGACCCGGTCGGGCCACATGGTCAGCACCTCGGTCACCGTCCGGTCGCGCAGGTTCCGCCGCAGCGCGATCCAGACCAGCGCCACGCGCCGCCAACGAAGGGCAGCAGGCCCCAGAGCACCGGCGTGCCGAGCACCGCGATCAGCGGCACGACAGGAGCGTCGACGGTGATGCCGATGAAGGCCGACGAAGCCCTCGGCCGTCAGCGACCGGTGCGGCCAGAGCCGCAGCCGCGCCAGCGGCGCATCCCCCACGACAGCGAGGCCCCGGATGTTCCGGGGCCTCGCGTAGTTCATTCTGCCATTCGAGCGGCATCGTGGCCGGTCCTAGTGTGCGGGGAACGGTCCCAGTCCTCGCGCCGCGGCAGCGTCTCGAACGTGTGCTCCGGCGGCGGGCGTGGGCAGCGTCCATTCCAGCGTGTCGGCGTGCTCGTTCCAGTAGTTCGCGCCGGTCACGCGCTTCCCGTAGAACAGCGAGTAGGCGATCACGCCGATGAAGAACAGGAACGAGGCGAAGGACAGGAACGCGCCCCAGCTCGACACCTGGTTCCAGATACGCGAAGGCCTCCGGATAGTCGATGTAGCGGCGCGGCATGCCCTGGCGGCCCAGGAAGTGCTGCGGGAAGAAGGTCAGGTTGGCGCCGATGAAGAACGCCCAGAAATGCAGCTTGCCCGCCCATTCGGGATATTGCCGGCCGGTCATCTTGCCGAACCAGAAATAGATCCCGGCGAAGATCGCGAAGACGGCGCCGATGCTCATCACGTAGTGGAAGTGCGCCACCACGTAGTAGGTGTCGTGGTAGGCGCGGTCGATCGCGCGCCTGGCTGAGCACGATGCCGGTCACGCCGCCGACGGTGAACAGGAAGATGAAGCCGAAGGCCCAGAGCATCGGCGTCTTGAACTCGACCGAGCCGCCCCACATCGTCGCGATCCACGAGAAGATCTTGATGCCGGTCGGCACCGCGATGACCATCGTCGCCAGCATGAAGTAGCTCTGCTGGGTCAGGCGACATGCCCACGGTGTACATGTGGTGCGCCCAGACGACGAAGCCCAGCACGCCGATCGCGATCAGCGCCCAGACCATCGGCAGGTAGCCGAAGATCGGCTTGCGGCAGAAGGTCGAGACCACGTGGCTGATGATGCCGAAGCCCGGCAGGATCACGATGTAGACCTCCGGGTGGCCGAAGAACCACAGGATGTGCTGGTAGAGCACCGGGTCGCCGCCGCCCGGCGGGATCGAAGAAGGTCGTGCCGAAGTTGCGGTCGGTGATCAGCATGGTGATCGCGCCGGCGAGCACCGGCAGCGCCAGCAGGATCATCCAGGCGGTGACGAAGATCGACCACGCGAACAGCGGCACCTTGAACAGCGTCATGCCCGGCGCGCGCATGTTCAGGAAGGTGGTGATCATGTTGATCGCGCCGAGGATCGACGACGCGCCGGAGAGGTGCACGGCGAAGATCGCGAGGTCGGTCGAGAAGCCGCTCTCATGTCGTCGAGAGCGGCGGGTAGAGCACCCAGCCGATGCCCGACCCGAGCTGGCCGTTGCCGCCCGGCGCGAAGACCGAGCAGATCGCCAGCGACGTGCCGGCGACGTACAGCCAGTAGCTGAGGTTGTTCATCCGCGGGAACGCCATGTCCGGCGCGCCGATCTGCAGCGGCATGAAGTAGTTGCCGAAACCGCCGAAGAGCGCCGGGATCACCACGAAGAACATCATCAGCATGCCGTGCGCGGTGATCAGCACGTTCCAGAGGTGCCCGTTCGGGCGTGCAGTCGCCGCGCGGCCGCGGGCAGCAGACGCGCGCCTTCCATGCACATGAACTGCACGCCCGGGCTCCATCAGCTCCATCCGCATGTAGACCGTGAAGGCGACCGAGATGAAACCGGCGACACCCGCCGTCAGCAGGTAGAGGATCCCGATGTCCTTGTGGTTCGTGGACATGAACCAGCGGGTGAAGAACCCGCGCTTGTCCTCATGCTCGTGGCCATGAATCGGCTGCGTCCGCCATGCTCGAACCTCCTGCTTTCCCGTTCGGCGGAAGGTCGACCCTCCCGCCGTTTGACTCGGCTTCTAGGGCCTCCGCCGCGTACGGGCAATGCTCCGTGCGCCGGAGGCGGATGAATTTCGCGCAGCGCAAAGTGTCGCGCACCGGCGTGGCGTTGTACGTGACGTCGACATTACAAGTTGCCGGCGGACCAAGCGTGCAGGCTCCGGCATCGCGCCTGCCCGGGGCTCACGCGGGCCGAAGACGTCGGCGAAGGTCGCTGCAGCGCGACGTCCAGGTCGTCCATCGTCACCGGCAGGCCCAGATCGACGAGGCTGGTCACGCCGTGTCGGGGATGCCGCAGGGCACGATGCCGTCGAAATGCGACAGGTCGGGCTCGACGTTGATCGCCAGGCCGTGAAAGCTGACCCAGCGGCGCAGGCGGATGCCGATCGCGGCGATCTTGTCCTCGCGCGGGGCGCCGTCGGGGGCGGGCGGCTTGTCGGGGCGCTCCACCCAGACGCCGACGCGGCCCTCGCGCCGCTCGCCCGTCACGTTGAACTCGGCCAGCGTGGCGATCACCCAGTCCTCGAGCTGCGTGACGAAGCGGCGCACGTCGCGGCCGCGCGCGCCGACGTCGAGCATGACGTAGGCCACCCGCTGCCCGGGGCCGTGATAGGTGTACTGCCCGCCGCGCCGGGTCGCATGGACCGGGAAGCGGTCGGGCTCGCGCAGGTCGGCTCGCGCGGCGCTGGTGCCGGCGGTGTAGAGCGGCGGATGCTCGACCAGCCAGATCGCCTCGCCGGCGCGCCGTCGGCGATGGCCGCGGCGCGCGCCTCCATCTCGCGCACCGCGGTGGCGTAGTCGGTCAGGCCCTGCGGAGGTGAGCCAGTCAACCATGAGCCTGAATGACACCGCCTCTCGTCGGCCTCGGCGAACAGTCTTCAGGCTCCACTGAGCGGCCGGATCGTGGTATGCTCCGCCGCATTCCGATCCTTCTGCCGACGGGGACCATTCGATGAAATCACGAGTAATGTTACAGCCGCTTGCCTTGATTGCGGCGCTGGTCGGCTCGGCGCGCGACACGCGGCGGGCCGATGCCGACGCGGGCGGCGCGATCGCCGGCGCCTTGGTCGGCGGCATCATCGGCCACGCGATCGCGAAGGACAAGCAGCGCAAGCGGAGTCTATCGTGCGACGCAGCATACCCGCAGGTCAGTTCCGCGCAGCGCCAGATCAACCGCGAGATGCAGACCGCGCTGAATTATTTCGGTTTCGGCGCCGGGGCGGTCGACGGTGCGGTCGGCCCCGGCACGCGCGCGGCCGTGCAGCGCAATATCCAGGCGCAGATGGGCTATCCGGCCAGCGGCTGGATTCAGCCGCATGAGCGCGACTTCCTGATGTCCGCCTATCAGCTGGGCCACCTCGGGCGGCGCGGCGACGACGGCCGCGCAGACGCCCGCCGACCTGCTGATCGCCTATCGGCAGAGTGATCGAACGGCCAGACGATGCGCCGCAGGTCGGCGTTCCGACGCAAGCCGCTGCCGGCCCCGATGGCCGCCCGGCCGCCGCCGCGGCCGCACCGCAGGCGGCAGCGGCCGCGACCGCAGCTCGAGCCGGCAGGCGCAGGCCGCACGCGGCCGCCCGCCCTGCCCAACCTCGTGGGTGAAGCGGCGAGGTCGCCTCGCTCGCGTCGCACTGCAACAAGGTGTCGCTGCTGACCAACACGCAACGGCGGCTTCGCCACCGCCGCCACCATGAGCGACCCGGCCTTCGCGCTGAACGAGCAGTTCTGCCTGGCCCGGACCTACGCCATCGCCGATGGCGAGGAGCTTGGCGCCAGGGTTGCGGGGCGATTCCGCCGCAGCAGATCGCCGACGCAGTGCGCGCCTTCGGCCCGGCGATGCAAGCCGCATGTCGCGGCGCTGTCGCTGCGGCCGCGGAGGCCAGGTGCTGCGAGGAGGTGTGGGGCTTACGTGCTGCAGACCGGGCATGTCGCCGGCGCAGCTTTCCGGAACCGCGAGGATCTGCCTGTCGGTCGGCTACCGGACCGACGACATGGACGTGGCGCTGGGCTCGGCGCTGCTGCTCGCCGCGCTGGGCGAGCGCGCCTATGGCGAGCTGATGGGCCACCATCTGGCGCAGGGAATCGGCACCGCCAAGCGGCCCGACCTGGCCCTGGCGTGGTACCAGATGGGCCTGGACGCCGTCGAGGAAGGCGGGCGGCCGGTCTTCGCGCCCGGCCAGCCCGAGCGCCAGGCGCTGATCCGCAAGGCCGCCTACCAAGCTGGGCGGGGGCCACGCGCGCCGCGGCGGCGGCCGAGGCGCCGCCGGCCGCGCTTCCGGCCTTCGCGATTGCGGACTGACCAGCGATGCCGGGGCGGCGCGCGTGCGTCGCGTCCCGAGCGCGCCCTGGCAAGAAGCCGAAATTGCCCCTTCACACCGGACGGCCCTTCGTTATGAGACGCGCACCCTGAGCCGTGACAGTGCGGTCGTGGCGGAATTGGTAGACGCGCAGCGTTGAGGTCGCTGTGGGGTAACACCCGTGGAAGTTCGAGTCTTCTCGACCGCACCATTCGCCGATCTTCTGCAAGCCCTGGTAATGGGCTATTAATCGGCACGTGGCTATCGTGCCGCGACCGCCGTCAGGGCATGCAATGCAGAATGCGCGACTTCTCAGGGCGACCATAAGCCTTCAGAACCGCCTGACGATGCGGGACCTGCCGTCGCGCGCGCTGTCCATCCTGGTGGCGTCGGCGCTGGGCTCGCATTACGTCTCGTGGCTGTTCGTGGGCGTGTTCTTCGCCGCCTACGTGCTGATCGAGCTGGCCGGGATCGTCGTCTTCCGGCAGATGGAGCGGCGCATCACCCGCGGCAACGCGACGGTGCTGCTGATCCTCGCCTTCGTCGGCTCGACGCATTTCACGATCCTGCCCGTCGCGCTCTGGTACAGCGAGGGGACGGCGCCGAAGATCGTCGCGTTCTCGATGCTCGTCACGTCGCTGCTGCACACGGCGATGGTGCGGTCGATGTGGATGCCGTTCGGCATGGTCACGGCCGCGCCGCTGCTGGCGGGCCTGGTCGCCCCCGTCGTCGCCTACATCTTCCGGACCTCGAGCCACGTGGACGCGTTCGTGGCGACGGCGATGTTCGCGCTGATGGCGGCCTATATCGGGCGCAGCATGATCGACGTGCACAGCACCCGCGCGAACCTGCTCGACGCCACCGACCGCGCCGAGGAGGCGAACCGCGCCAAGAGCCGCTTTCTCGCCTCGATGAGCCACGAGATCCGCACGCCGCTCAACGCGATCTACGGGATGGCGCAGCTTCTGCTGGACGACCCCGAGCCCACGGCCACGCGCGAGCGGGCGCGGATCCTGATGAAGTCGACCTCGACGCTGAAGGCGATCGTCGACGACGTGCTCGACCACGCCAAGATCGAGGCGGGCCGGTTCGACCTGCACCCCGCGCCCGCGTCGCTCGCCGACGAGGTGGCGACGGTGGTCGAGATGTTCCGCAAGGGCGCCGAGGAGAAGGGGCTGGAAATGACGCTCGACGTGGCGCAGGACGTGCCCGGCCTCGCCAGCTTCGACGCGCTGCGCGTGCGCCAGGTGGTCAGCAACCTGGTGTCGAACGCGGTCAAGTTCACCGAGGCGGGCGGGGTGCACCTGCATGTCTCGGCCACGCGGGACGCCGGGCGGGGCTGGCGCGGCCGGGTGGCGGTGCAGGATACCGGCCCGGGCCTGAGCCAGGCCGAGCTTGCCGGCCTCTTCCGCGATTTCGCCCGGATCGAGACGGGCGACCGGAGCACGACCAGCGGCACCGGCCTTGGCCTGGTGATCTCGCGCGGCTTCGCGCGCCTGATGGACGGCGACGTCGAGGTGCAGTCCGAGCCGGGGCAGGGGGCGTGCTTCACCTTCGAGTTCGCGATGGGCCCGGTCGACGACATCGCGCTGGCCCCCCGCTCGGACCGGACCGCGCAGGCGGCGGCGGTCGGGGCGGTGCCGCAGGTGCGCTCGGTCCTGCTGGTGGACGACAACGCCTCGAACCGGTACGTGGCGCGCGCCTTTCTCAGGAAGCTCGACGTCGAGGTGGTCGAGGCGCATGACGGCCGCATGGCGCTCGAGGCGATGGAGCATCGCACCTTCGACCTGGTGCTGCTGGACATGCACATGCCGGTGATGGACGGCGAGACGGCCTTCCGGGTGATGCGCGAGAGCGGCGGCGCCATGGCGGAAACGCCGGTGATCGCGCTGACCGCCGATGCCGCCGACGAGGATCGGGACCGCTATCTGTCGCTGGGCATGTCGGGCTACCTGCCCAAGCCCATCGACCGGCCGAGCCTTCTGGCCGAGATGCAGCGCGTGCTCGAGCAGCACCGCGCCGCTGCCTGAGCGTCAGGGAAGCACGTTCAGCCAGACCCACGTCGTCGCCAGCGAGGCCGCCGTCGCGACCAGCACGGCCGAGGCGGCGACCCGCTTGGCCACGCCGTACATGTTGGCGAAGATGTAGGCGTTGACCCCGGGCGCCATCGCCGCGGTCAGCACCGCCGAGCGCGAAGGCCGCCACGCCCAGGCCGGTCCAGTGCCCAGCGCCGCAAGACGATCGCCGGGTGCAGCACCAGCGAGACGCGCAGATGCATCGGAGGGTCGCGCGCGTCGCCCTCGGGCCGGTAGCGCACGAGCACGCCGCCCAGCCCGAAGAGCGCCGCCGGCAGCGCGGCGCGCACCATCAGGTCGAGCGCGTCGCTGCAGCGCGCCGGCAGCGGCGATGCCGCTGAGGTTGACGGCGAAGCCGAGCGACGATGCCGATGACCAGCGCGTTGCGGAACATCGCGCTGGTCAGCGATCGCGCGGCCGGTGCGCCAGCGGCCGCCGCCGCCGGCGCGCGCGACCTCCATCGCCGTCGATCCCGAGCGCAGTAGCAGAACGGCGCGTGCAGCGCGATGATGGCGTAGTTCGCCGCCAGCGCGTCGGCGCCGTAGGCGCGCTCGGTGATCGGCAGGCCCAGCAGCACGAGTTCGAGAAGAGCGCCGCAGAAGCCGATCGCGACGCTGTCCTGCCACGGGCCGCCGGAACAGGAGCCGCGCGCCGAGGGAGCCCGGCGGAGAAGCCGGCGACGCGCGCCGGCGTAGAAGCTGACCAGCAGCCGCAGGTCGAAGACCTGCGCCGAGGTCGAGCGTCGAGATCGCCCGGAACAGCAGGCAGGGGATCGCGAAGTTCTGGGTGAAGCCCATCAGCCCGTCGACGCCTGTTCGCGAGATCAGCCCGCGCCAGACGGCGGCGTAGCCGGAGCCGATCACGAGGAAGACCGGCAGGATGACCTCGAGCAGCGCCTGCATCGCGTCAGACAGCGTCGTAGGTGAGGGTCATCCCGTCATAGGCGGGGGTGACGTCGGGCGGCGTCTCGGCCTCGAGCGTCGTCGTAGTCGAGGTCGATGTGCATGTTGGTCAGCACCGCGCGGCGCGGGCGCGGCGCGCGCGATCCAGTCGAGCGTCTGGGCCAGATGCGCGTGGGTCGGGTGCGGCGTGCGGCGCAGCGCGTCGACCACCCAGCAGTCGAGGTCGTCCAGCGCCGCCCAGGCCGCGTCGTCATCTCGAGCACGTCGGGCAGGTAGGCGAGGCCGCCGATGCGGAAGCCCAGCGCGTCGATGGTGCCGTGGTTGACCTGGAACGGCTCGAACCGGATGCGCGCCGCCCGCGCCGTCGACGGTGATCGGCCCCTCGATCGTGTTCATGTCGAGGATCGGCGGATAGGCGGAGCCCTCGGGCTGCACGAAGGCGTAGCCGAAGCGCGCGATCAGCGCTTTCTGCGGTGTCGCCGTCGGCCCAGACCGGCAGGCGGCGGCGCATGTTGAAGACGATCATGCGCAGATCGTCGAGCCCGTGGACGTGGTCGGCGTGGGCATGGGTGAAGACCACCGCGTCGAGCTCGCCCACGCCGGCGTCGAGCAGCTGCGCCCGCAGGTCGGGCGAGGTGTCGATCAGCACCCGCGTCGTGCCGCGTCGCGTCCTCGCGCTCGACCAGCATCGAGCAGCGGCGGCGGCGGTTCTTCGGGTTCGTCGGGTCGCAGTCGCCCCAGTGGCCGCCCAGCCGCGGCACGCCGCCGGACGAGCCGCAGCCGAGGATGGTGAAGCTGCAGCCGCGCCATCAGGCGGCGGCCGCCCAGGCGGCGGCCTTGGCGAACAGGCGGTCGAAATTCGCCTCGGTCCGCGCCGCGAAGTCGGCGTAGTCGAGCCCGAAGACCTCGGCGCCCGCCTGGGCGGTGTGGGCGACGATAGGCGGGCTCGTTGCGCTTGCCGCGGTGCGGCGGCGGGGCGAGGTAGGGCGCGTCGGTCTCCACCAGGATCCGGTCGAGCGGCGCGGCGGCGAAGATCTCGCGCAGCGCGGTCGAGTTCGGGAAGGCGGCGATGCCCGACATCGACAGGTAGAAGCCCAGGTCGAGCGCCGCGCGCGCCAGCGCGGCCCCCGACGAGAAGCAGTGCATCACGCAGGAATAGGCGCCGGCGCGGTGCTCCTCGGTCAGGATGCGGGCCATGTCGTCGTCGGCGTCGCGCGCGTGGATGATGAGCGGCAGGCCGGTCCGGCGCGCCGCCTCGATGTGGATGCGCAGGCTTTCCTGCTGCGCGTCGCTGCTTTCGGCGGTGTAGTGGTAGTCGAGCCCGGTCTCGCCGATGCCGACGAACTTCGGATGCGCGGCGAGCGCCACCAGCTCGTCGACGCTCGCCAGCGGCTCGTCGGCGGCGCTCATCGGGTGGGTGCCGGCGGCGTAGAAGACCGCGTCGTGCGCCTCGGCGATGGCGCGCACGCGCGGCTCCTCGCGCAGCCGGGTGCAGATCGTCACCATCCGCGGTGACGCCGGCCGCGTGGGCGCGGGCGATCACGTCGTCGAGCTCGCCGTCGAAATCGGGAAAGTCGAGGTGGCAGTGGCTGTCGGTGATGGCGGGCGGGGTCATGCGAGAGCCTCGGCGGCGCGCCGTTCGGACGGCCGTCTCGTTGATCTTCAGGACCATATCGAGGATGAGCGCGACGGGGTCAAGGTTGACCGCCCGCCCGTGCCGCGCCCGCGCCGCGAGGCTCTGCTGCAGCGTCGGCCCAGGCCCGCGCCGCCTCGGGCGAGGGGGCGAGGGCCGCGCCGCATCGCGGCCTCGCCCGGCGCGGCCTCGACCGCGGGCGGCGCGCCGGCACCGGTGCGCGCGAGGCGGGCGAGGGCCAGGTCGACGAGCCGCAGGGTCACGTCGAGGCGCGTCTCGTTCGCCCGCCGGCGACCAGTCGGCCAAGCGCGAGCGCCGCCGGCCGGTCGAGCGCCGGCGCCGAGCCCAGCAAGCGCCACGATCTGCCGGTAGAGCGCCAGGCCGTCGGCATGGGCGAGGCGCAGCGCCTCGCCGGCCGAGCCGCCCGAGAGTTCGGCCAGCGCCGCGGCGTCGGGTCCCGGTCGGTTCCCGCCGCCGCCAGCGGCCTGCGCCAGATCGTCGGGCGCCAGCGGCCGGCAGGCGCAGCACGCGGCAGCGCGAGCGGATCGTCGGCAGGAGCGCCGAGGGGCGGTGCCTGACAAGCAGCAGGATCGCGCCCGCCGGCGGCTCCTCGAGCAGCTTCAGGAGCGCGTTGGCGGCGTTGGTGTTCATCTCGTCGGCGGCGTCGACGATGACCACCCGCCGCCCGCCGTCGGCCGCGGAGAGGGCGAAGAAGCACTTCATCCGCCGCACCTCGTCGACGGTGATGACGGTCTTCAGCCGCTTGGCCTTGGCGTCCCACGCGCGGCGCAGCAGGAAGAGCCGCGGCTCGGACAGCGCGGTGGTGCTGCGCACGACCGGATGGTCGGCCGGCAGGTCGAGCGTGTCCGGGGCGGCTCGCCGCGGTCGTCGGCCAGCAGGAAGCGGGCGATCCGCCAGGCCAGCGTCGCCTTGCCCACGCCGCGCGGCCCGGTGATCAGCCAGGCATGGTGCAGCCGGCCGGCGCCGCAGCGCCTCGAGAAACGCGCGCCTCGGCCGCGTCCTGCCCGAAGAGCGTGCGGGTCTCGCGCGGGTGCGGCGCGCCGTCGACGCGGTCGGGTTCGGCCGGGGGCGCCTCGCTCATCGCAGCGCGATCGTCGCCACGTCGTCGGCCACGTCCTGCATCGGGCGGTTGCCGTCGATCACGCGGCAGCGGTCGGGCGCTGCGCGCGCGAGGTCGAGGAACCCCTGCCGCAGCGCCGCCTGGAAGTCGGGCCCGAACTCCTCGAACCGCTCCTCGCCGGCCTTGCGGGCCAGGCCGCGGCGCCAGCCACCGCGGGGTCGATGTCGATCATGAAGGTCAGGTCGGGCTCGCGCCCGATGGTCATCTCGTGCAGCCGGTCGACAAGCTCGCGCAGGTCGGCCCGCGCCGCGCCCTGGTAGACGCGGGTGGAATCGGCGAAGCGGTCGCAGATCACCGTGCGGCCGGCCTCGAGCGCCGGCCGGATGGGCTTTTCCAGGTGGTCGCGGCGGGCGGCGGTGAAGAGCAGGATCTCGGTCTGCGGCGACCAGCGGTCGGGGTCGCCGTCGACCAGCAGCCGGCGGATCTCCTCGGCCCCCGCCGAGCCGCCGGGCTCGCGCGTGAGCACCACGTCGGTGTGCGCCTCGGACAGCCGTTCGGCCAGCAGGCGCGCCTGCGTGGACTTGCCCGAGCCGTCGATCCCTTCGAACGTGATGAACCGCCCCGGCGCCGTCACCGCAGCGCCTGCGCCTCTCCCAGGGCCTTGCGTGCCAGAACCGTCGCGGCGGCGCGCAGGCGCGGCAGGAACCCGCCCCGTGCCACGTCGCGCTCGGCGACCAGCGGCATCCGCGCCTCGGGCAGGTCGTTGCGCGCGACCACCAGTTCGGCGACCTGCTCGCCCGCCGCGATCGGCGCCTCGAGCGGCCCGCGATAGACGACCTGGCCCTCAAGCTCGCCGCGCTGGGTCGCCGGCAGCAGCAGCGTCAGGTCCTCGGGGGCGACCAGCGACACGCGGCTGCGGTCGCCCATCCAGACCGGCGCCTCGGCGAAGACCGTCCCCTCGGTGGCCACCTCGCGCTCGACGAACTGGCGGAAGGCCCAGCTGACGACGCGCTCGGATTCCTGCGCCCGCGCTTCCTCGGTCGAGCCCGATCATCACGAAGACGATCCGGCGGTCGCCCTGCATGGCCGAGCCGACGAGGCCGTAGCCCGCCTCCTGCGTGTGGCCGGTCTTCAGCCCGTCGGCGCCGATCCCCAGCTCCAGCAGCGGGTTGCGGTTGAAGCGGTTCTGCGGGGCGCGGCCGTCGAACTCGAACTCCTTCTGCGCGAAGTAGCCGTAGTATTCGGGGAATTCCGTGATCAGCCGGGCGGCGAGGCGGCCAAGGTCGTGCACGCTCATCCGGTGGTCCGGGCTGGGCCAGCCGCTGGCGTTGGTGAAGGTCGACGCCTCGAGCCCCAGCGCGGCGGCGCGGTCGTTCATCAGTCGCGCGAAGGCGTCCTCGGTCCCGGCCAGCCCTTCGGCCACCACGACGCAGGCGTCGTTGCCGGACTGCACGATGATGCCCTGGATCAGCTCCTCGACCGTGGGCCGGTCGCGCTGGTCGAGGAACATGGTCGAGCCCTTCATCGCGGCCGCGCGGTCCGAGACGCCGAAGCGCGTCTCCATGGTCACGCGGCCGTCGCGCAGCGCCTCGAACAGCATGTAGAGCGTCATCAGCTTCGACATCGACGCCGGCGGCAACGGCACGTCGGCGTTCTTGGACAGCAGCACCGTGTCGGTCGTCAGGTCGAGCACGTAGGCGGCCTGGGCGCGCGTCTCGAACGAGGCGTGGGCCGGCAGGGCCAGCAGGATCAGCAGCATGAAGCCGCGGGCGAGGTTTGCGAGGATCATTGGGTGTCGTCTGCTTGCTGTTCGGGATCGGGGATCGGGTGAGGGGGCGGTGACGCGCAGGCGGGCGACCTCGCCGGCCGTCATGCCCAGGGCCTCGGCCGCGTCGGACGAGACCTGGATCGGAGGACCTTCTGCGGCGGCGGCGCGGCGGAAGAGGGCGCCGCGCACCGTCCTGCCGTTGCCGAGGTTGGCGATCTCGACCTGCGCCGGCGCCTCGATGTCGGCCCGGGCGACCCAGACGCCGCCGAGCGAATACTGCCCGTCCCAGACGCCTGCGTCCTCGAGCAGAACCTCGGCTCCGGCCGCGTCCGGCGCCGCCGCGGCCTCGGCCGCTTCGGCAAAGGCGGGCCTTTCGGGCAGGAACGGCAGGTCGACCCTGTCGCAGCCGGCGCTTCCCGACAGCAACGCGGCCATCGTCGCCCAGCGGAGCGGGGATCCTGCCATCCGTGCCTCCCGTTCGGGACGCCCGCGCGTCCCGGTGTCTGGTTTCGTCGACCTGCGCGAGCCGGTCGCGGCGCACTCTACCGGCGCGACGGGGCAGAGGAAAGGCCGCCCCCTTCCCGAATCGTCGGCCGGGCGCTATCGGCTCGGACGCCGGAGAAGTGGCAGAGCGGTCGAATGCGGCGGTCTTGAAAACCGTTGGGCGCGAAAGCGTCCCGTGGGTTCGAATCCCACCTTCTCCGCCACCATCTCCTAGATGTTTTCCTGCTTTCAATGTGTTGCGGAAAGGGATCAGCAGTTCTTCCCCCAGGTAGGACCGGATTTCTTCGGGTCTGTGGACGCTACAGCGGCCCAAGACCATGTCCGGCTGCTCGGGCGAGGCGACCCGCTGTATCCGCTGCTCCGAGCGGTCGTTCTCGCCGTTGGAGCTTAGGTCTCATCGCGGCCGCTCTAGCGCGGCGGGGAGGTGCCATTTCTGCGTCCTCATGGCACGCAGCTCGAGTTGCCCATTCAGAAACCCCGATATTTTCATTCGACAAACCCCGGGGCGCGTTGATCTGCCACACCGGCGATGAGTGATGGGAGGGTGGGGTGCGGGCCTCGGCCTGCCGCGAGGTTCTATGGGGTCGCGACGCGGAGGCGTCACTTGAGCCGGCGCCGGGCACCGCCGATGCGGCCAGCGTGTAGCCGTCGAGCGCCGGGGATGATGCCTTCAGCCGGGATCGGCCTGCGACACCTCCTCGACGACCGCCTCGATGATGCGGCCGGTGTGGGGGGCGCGGTAGCCCTCGTCGGTCAGGCGGAGGTGCAGCTTGCGGGCCACGACCTGCTTCGCGGGTTGCCGCGTCTCGGCCTTCAGGTCCTTCTAGATGGTCCAGGCGAGCGGGGCGGCGCTGACCAACAGGCTGCCGAGGGCGTTCGCCGTTGCGGGATCGTGGTAGGTCTTCGGTTCGGCGCCGGACTCCCCGGTCAACTCCGCCTCGACGGCTTCGGCAAAGCCTTCCGGCAACTCCGGGCCAGGGCAGCGGCCGCGGCGCGAGCGACATCCTCTTCCATGTGTGTTCTCATCTCACCCCTCTCCTGCCAGTCCGTCGAGGGCCTCGACCTGCTCCCCGGGCACGTCTTGCCCGGTTACGGCTCTCCAGGCGGCGCCGAGCGCTTCCCGCCCATGTGCGCGCGTGAGCCGGGCGAGGTGGCGCGGCGCCGGGCCGGTGGCGGGGTTAACTTGTCGAACAGCGTGATGCAGCGGATCATCCATTGCAGAGCGGCCGCGCCGTCGCCGCGCGCCTCCGCCAGCAGACCGAGTTGGCCGTAGGTCTTGGCCATGCCGGGCCAGTTGCCGAGCGCCTCGTTGATCTCGAGGGACTTGCGGTACCAGGTCTCGGCGTCGCCGAGGGCGCCGCGGTGCTGGAAGACCATGCCGAGCTGGTGGTAGTTTGTGGCCATTCCGGGCCGCTCACCGAGCGCCTCCTCTTGAGCGACCTCGAGGCGGCCTCAGGCTTCCACCAGCGCGTGCTGGGCCTGACGCCGCTCGACGAGGGCGACCGCAGCGGCGTTCTCGGCAGCGGGCGGACGCCTCTTCACCTTGCCGGCCACACGGCGCTGCAGCCGCGCGACCCGCGGCAGACCATGCTCTTTCACACCGCCCGCCAGGACCGAATCTTATGTCGCGTCGAGCTACGCCAGGAAGAAGGTCGAGATGCTGTTTGCACACCTCAAGCGCATCATCGGCCTCGACTGCCTCTGCCTCAGAGGGCCAAACGGCGCCAAGGATGAGTTCCATCTCGCAGCAGCCGTCCAGAACCTCCGCAATCTCGCGAAGCTCAGGCGGCCTGCCCCTATCGGGTGGTCCGGGTTCATTCTTAGTGCATGGCGGGCCTCGGCGCCACGACCGGGTTGGCCGGCGCAGCAGGTCCGGATGGCGGAGCGGCCACTGCACCACCTCGGGAGCCAGCGGGCGGATCTTATTCTCGTCGGCGTTGGAGTCGATCTCGACGCGGCCGTCGGTCGGGAAGACCTCCAGCTCCGCCCAGTTGCGGGCGATGTAGCCGAGCATCCCGCCCAGACGGGCTTTCGCGGAGACCCGGGCGCGTCTGTTTCAGCCAGAGCTTGAGCGCCTGCACCAGCGGCACGGTCCGCCGCCGCCGGGCGGCGAGGCTGGCCGCGGGCGACCGGCCGCGGATCTCGGCCTCGATCCGGTTGAACTCGGCGATGCGCCGCAGACCCTCTGCAGGCGATCGACAACCGGTGCCAGGTGGAACGCCGCCCTGCCGACCCAGCCGGCCAGCGTCGAGCGGTCGAGAGCGAGCCCGGCCCGGCGCATGATCTGGCATTGGTAGAGCGGCGCATGATCGGCATATTTGGCGATCAGCACATGCGCGATGGCGCCATCCGTCGGCAGGCCGTCCTCGATCAGCCACGGGTGCGCCGGCGCCTGGACGATCCCGGCCTGGCAGGCGGGACAGGCATAACGCGGCCGCACGGTCGAGATCACCCGGAACTGCGCCGGCACGATGTCGAGACGCTCCGATCGATCCTCGCCGATCTTCACCGTCTCGCCGCAGCTGCGTCGCCATCGTTGCTCGGACCGATAGCTGCCAATGGCGACCAGAGCGTGCTGTCGGGCTCGATGACCACCTCACTGCGCGGCAGCTCCTTGGGCAGCCGGCCGAGATTG
>CAVZBD010000005.1:0-2500 GCA_963773475.1 uncultured Alphaproteobacteria bacterium
TGCCGGAGCTCTACCGGGAGATGTCGCAGGACCTGGCGGCCAGCCTCTCCGAGGAGAGCGTGGTCGGCCGCGCGAGCGACGAGCTGCACCGGCTGATCGAGCGGATCATCGTCGAGCACGACGAGGAGCTCGGCCACACGGTCGAGATCTAGGGCGAGCCTGGCGGGATGATGGGGGTGCGGACAGCAAAACGGCGCGAGCTGATGAAGCTGCGGCGTGTTCGCTGAAGTTGGTTGCGGGGGTAGGATTTGAACCTACGACCTTCAGGTTATGAGCCTGACGAGCTACCGGGCTGCTCCACCCCGCGACATTTGGCGACGCGGTGTGCGCCGATGGGTGTACGGCATCGGTGACGAGAGATACGGATGTTCGGCGTCTTTCTAGGTTTGGCGGCGACCTACTCTCCCACGTCTTGAGACGCAGTACCATCGGCGCGGCGGCACTTAACGGCCGAGTTCGGGATGGGATCGGGTGTTTTGCTCGCGCTATGACCACCAAACCGAGGAAGACGCCTCATCGTCGCGAGCCTCTGCGCGCGGTTCGTTCCAAGTCGGGCTTTTGAACTGGGACCAGTTCCGAGCCTGGCTTTTACTGGATCAAATCAAGCCTATCGGGCAATTAGTACCGGTCAGCTGAACGCGTTGCCGCGCTTACACCTCCGGCCTATCGACGTGGTGGTCTTCCACGGCCCTCAGGGATACCTTGTTTCGAGGGGGGCTTCCCGCTTAGATGCCTTCAGCGGTTATCCTGTCCGATCATAGCTACCCTGCACTGCGGCTGGCGCCACAACAGGTCCACCAGTGGATCCGTTCACCCCGGTCCTCTCGTACTAGGGGCAACTCCTCTCAAGTATCCTACACCCACGGCAGATAGGGACCGAACTGTCTCACGACGTTCTAAACCCAGCTCACGTACCTCTTTAAATGGCGAACAGCCATACCCTTGGGACCTGCTCCAGCCCCAGGATGAGATGAGCCGACATCGAGGTGCCAAACGGTGCCGTCGATATGGACTCTTGGGCACCATCAGCCTGTTATCCCCGGCGTACCTTTTATCCGTTGAGCGATGGCCCTTCCACTCGGGACCACCGGATCACTATGGCCGTCTTTCGACTCTGCTCGACTTGTCAGTCTTGCAGTCAGGCTGGCTTCTGCCATTGCACTCAACGAGCGATTTCCGACCGCTCTGAGCCAACCTTCGCGCGCCTCCGTTACTCTTTGGGAGGCGACCGCCCCAGTCAAACTACCCGCCACACAGGGTCCCGGATCCGGATGACGGACCGCGGTTAGACATCAAGAGTGCGAAGGGTGGTATCTCAAGGATGGCTCCACAGGGACTGGCGTCCCTGCTTCGAAGCCTACCACCTATCCTGCACATCGCAATCCTGATGCCAGTGTGAAGCTGTAGTAAAGGTGCACGGGGTCTTTCCGTCTAACCGCGGGAAGCCTGCATCTTGACAGGCAATTCAATTTCGCTGAGTCGATGTTGGAGACAGCGGGGAAGTCGTTACGCCATTCGTGCAGGTCGGAACTTACCCGACAAGGAATTTCGCTACCTTAGGACCGTTATAGTTACGGCCGCCGTTTACCGGGGCTTCAATTCGGAGCTTGCACCCCTCCTTTTAACCTTCCGGCACCGGGCAGGCGTCAGACCCTATACGTCGTCTTGCGACTTCGCAGAGCCCTGTGTTTTTAGTAAACAGTCGCCACCCCCTGGTTTGTGCCCCCGGCCTCTACTTGCGTAAAAACCGGGCCTCCTTCTCGCGAACTTACGGAGGTATTTTGCCGAGTTCCTTCAACATCGTTCTCTCAAGCGCCTTGGTATTCTCTACCAGTCCACCTGTGTCGGTTTCGGGTACGGTCTGATGGAGGGCTATTTCCGGGAACCTCTAAGCCGCCCGCTCAATCCGATAAGATCGAACGACCCTCGAGATCCGTCACATCCTCCTGGCCCAGGAATATTAACCTGGTTCCCATCGACTACGCATTTCTGCCTCGCCTTAGGGGCCGGCTTACCCTGCTCAGATTAGCTTTAAGCAGGAACCCTTGGACTTTCGGCGACAGGGTCTCTCACCCTGTTTGTCGCTACTCATGTCATCATTCTCGCTTCCGATCACTCCACCGGATGCCTCACGGCCCGGCTTCACAGTCAGACCCCGAGCCTCCGGTGCGCCCCGAAGAGGCGCAGAAGAGGCGTGGAGTTACATCACGGAACGCTCCGCTACCACGTGCATGCGCAGTCCTAAGCTTCGGCTCGTGGCTTGAGCCCCGTTACATCTTCGCCGCAAGACAACTTGTCTAGACCAGTGAGCTGTTACGCTATCTTTAAAGGATGGCTGCTTCTAAGCCAACCTCCTGGTTGTTTTGGTCGTCTCACATGCTTTCCCACTTAGCCACGAATTGGGGGCCTTAGCTGTAGGTCAGGGTTGTTTCCCTCTCCACGACGGACGTTAGCACCCGCCGTGTGTCTGCCATCTAGTACTCCCCGGTATTCGGAGTTT
>CAVZBD010000005.1:7500-78696 GCA_963773475.1 uncultured Alphaproteobacteria bacterium
TCAGCTTTCATGACCGCTCAGGATTTCGCGCGCAGGCCGCGACCACCCGCAGCAGCTCGAAGCACATCAGCCCCGCTCCGAAGGCGGCGATCATCCAGAACGGCTGCGTCGGGATGCCGAGGAGGCTGGTGACCTCGTACTCGGCCCCCGGCCCGGTGGCGACGGACCAGAGCGCGAAGGCCATGAAGCCCATCACCGCCACCGAGATGATCCCGGTGATCAGGTCGACCAGCGCCTGGTTCCGGATCGAGAGGTTCTCGACGATCAGGTCGGCGGCGATGTGGTTGCCGCCCTTCAGCGTGGCCGCCATCCCCAGAAAGACCATCATCCCCTGCAGCAGCTCCGAGATCTCGACGGCGCCGGGGATCGAGCTGGAAAACAGGTTCCGAAGCGTGACGTCCACCGTCACCAGCAACATGATCGCCAGCAGCAGCACCATCGAGATCGCGATGGCGACATCGCTCAGACGCGACAGCGCGTTCAGGACCTTCATCTGCCACCTCCTCCCGGCGCTTCGGGGCCGCGCAACGCACCGGCGGCGCGCCGCGCGGCGGGGGTCACTTCTGCGCCTCGATGGCGTCGCGGAAGGCGGACATGAAGGCCGCGCCGTCCTCGCCGTTCTCGGTCAGCTGCGTCTCCCAGCTGTCCCAGCTCGGCTCAGACAGGCTCTTCAGCTTCTCGATATCCTCGTCGGCAAAGTTGACGACTTCCGCGCCCTGCGCCTTCAGCGTCGCAAGGCCCTCCTCGTCGGCGGCGTCATAGGCTTCGGCCGTCGCCATCGCGGCGCTCTGCGACGCCTCGGTGATGACCTGCTGCTGCTCGGGCGTCAGCCCCTCCCAGGTCGACCGGTTCATCACCACGGCGATCGGCGTGGACGAGAAGTTCACCTGGTTGACGTAGCCCACCACCTCTTCGAGCTTGTAGCCCGGCGCACTCGCCAGCGAGAGGATCGTGCCCTCGATCGTGCCCCGCTCCATCGCGACGTAGAGGTCCGAGGCCGGCACGCTGACGGTGTTCACGCCGAGATCCTCGAGCACGCTGACCTGCTCGCCCCCCGTTCCGCGCAGGCTGAGCCCCTCGAGATCGGCAAGATGCTCCAGCGGCGTGCTCCCGGTCAGCAGCGCCGTCGGCGAGGTCATCGCGGCGTAAAGCAGCTTCACCGTGTCGAATTCCGGCTCGATATACTCGTCGCGCAGCGCCTGCAGCACCTTGGTGCCATGCACGGCGCTGTCGAAGGCGAACGGCAGCGTCCCGCTTTCCAGAAGCGGGAAACGCCCGCGCGTGTAGCTCGGCACGATCAGCGCAAGATCGGCCACGCCCGTCTCGGTCAGGCGCAGCTGCTCCTTTCCGTCGCCGAGCACGGCCGAGGGATAAAGCGTGATCTCCAGCTCGCCGCCCGACTTCTCCTCGACCTCCGTCTCGAAGGGCTTGAAGACGTTCTGCACCAGGATGTGGTGCTCGGGCAGCAGCAGCGAGAACTTCAGTTCCTTGCCCTGCGCCGCGCTCCCCGCCCCGGTCAGCAGCGCCGCGGTCATGGCGGACGCGATCAACTTCCTTGCTTCGTGCCTCATCGAATTTCCTCCTCCACTGTTGGTCCTTTCACCGCGAGGGCTCGGCCTCGCGGTTCGCATGGTTCAGCGCGTCGAGCTCGGCGCCGCTGTAGCCGAGGTCGGCCAGGACCTCCTGCGTGTGCTGCCCAAGCTCGGGCGCGGGGCGCTGCCACTCCACTACCTGCCCGTCCACCAGCCACGGCAGCCGGACAAGCGGCGCCCCGGCGAGATCCAGGAAGGTCGAACGCTCCTCGGCGATGGTACTGGCGACGGCTTCCTCGAGGCCGGCCACGACCGCGACGGGAACGCCGCGCTCCCGCAGCCGTGCCGTCCAGTGATCCACCGTGTTCCGCGACAGGATCTCCGTCAGGTCGCGCTCGAGGGCCTCGCGGTTCGCGACCCGCTCGACGGCCCCGACATAGCGCGGGTCCTCCGCCATCTCCGGCGCGCCGAGGGCGTCGACCAGCCGCTCCCACAGCCGCTGGCTGGGCGCGGCGATAAGCATCTCTCCGTCGCGCGCGGCGAAGCAGCGATAGGGCGCGGCGATCGGGTTTCCCGAACCGGCCTTCGGCGGGCGCCGGCCCGTCAGTTTCGCGGCGCTGGCCTGATAGGCGACAAGGCTGAAGGCGGTATCGACCAGCGAGGTCTCCATCCGCGCGACACCATGCCCCTGCCGTGCCGACATGATCGCGGCCATGATCCCCATGGCGATCCACTGCCCCGTCCCCAGGTCGATGACCGACGGGGCGCAGCGCGTCGGCGCGTCCCCCTCGTGGCCGTTCATCGCGATGATGCCGCAAAAGGCCTGGACCAGCGGGTCGTAGCCCGGCATCGACCAGCCCTGAGGGCCCGTGCCGTAGCCGTTCAGGTCATAGCAGAGCAGGTGCGGGTTGAGCTTGCGAAGCGTCGCGGCATCGAGGCCCAGCCGCTCGGCCACGCCGGGCCGCATGCTCTGCAGCACGACATCGGCCGAGGCACAGAGGCGATGCGCCGCCTCGCGGCCCGCGTCGCTCTTCACGTCCAGCACGATGCCGCGCTTGCCGGCATTGACGTAGCGGTGCACCAGGCTCGTCCCCTCGTGCACCGACCACGACCGTGAATTGTCGCCGCCCGGTGGCTCGACCTTGATCACGTCGGCGCCGAGCTGGGCCAGGATCATCGTCGCGAAGGGCCCCGCGATGTTGGACGAGAAGTCCACCACCCGGATGCCGGCCAGCGGCCCGAACGGGGCGGCCGGGATCGCCGCCGGATCGCTGGCTCGGCCCGGCGCGCGCGCGGTCACCCGATCGCCCCCGCGCTCTTCAGCCCGTCCAGCTCGGCCTGCCCCAGGCCCAGCTCCTTCAGAACGTCGAGCGTGTGTTGCCCGATCGCCGGCACCGGGCCCAGCGCATGCCCGGCGTCCTCGCCGAAATCGACCGGGGTGGCGAGGCCCTTGCTGCTGCCGCCCTCGCTGTCGGGCACGTCGACGAAGGCGCCCGCGGCACGGATCTGCGGATCCTCTTCGATGTCGTCCATCGAGTTGACCGGCGCCCACCAGACGTCGTGGTCGGCAAAGCGCTCGGCCCATTCGGCGCGCGTCCGGCCGGCGAAGATGCCGTCGAGCCGGTCGACCAGCGCCTCGGCGTTCCGGCGCCTGTCGCGCGGCGTGGCGAAGCGCTCGTCGGTCTCCAGCGACGGCTCGCCCAGGGCCGCCACGATGCCCGGCCAGTGCCGCTCGGCCTCGGCGCCGACCAGCCAGAACCACTTGCCGTCGCCGGCCTCGTAGGGGTTCATCAGCGGGTTCGGCGCGGTGTGGCGCGAGGGCGGCGCGGCGTTGCGCCCCAGCGCCAGGCGCGACGACACGTCCATCCCGATCGAGAACAGCCCGGTGCGCAGCAGCGAGGTCGACACCACCTGCCCCTTCCCGCTCCGCTCGCGCGCCCAGAGCGCCCCGAGGATGCCGCTGACCAGCGCCAGCGCGGTGACGTTGTCCCCCATCCCGCCGGGCAGGATCGGCGGCGACTTGCCCGGCGGCGTGGCCCGTTCCGCCACGCCGCTGCGCGCCACGAAGGCGGCCACGTCAAAGCCGGGCGCATCCTTGTCCGGCCCCTTCAGGCCATAGCCCGTCAGGCTCGCATAGATCAGCCGCGGAAACCGCTCGCTCGCCTGCTCGGGGTCGAGCCCGATACGGCGGAGATACTGCGGGCGCATGTTCGACAGGAACACGTCGGCCTCGCCCACCAGCCGGTGCAACAGCTCCTGCCCCTCCGGGGTGCGCAGGTCCAGCGACACGCTGCGCTTGCCGCGATTGTAGAGCTCGAACGGCGGACAGCGGTCCAGGCTCGATCCCGACAGCGCGCGATAGAGGTTCCGCATCGGGTCGCCCTTGGGCGGCTCGACCTTGATGACGTCCGCGCCCCAGTCCGCGAGGATTCCGCCCGCGGCCGGCCCCGCCACCCAGAGCCCCATCTCGACGACCTTGAGGCCCGACAGGACGCTCACTTCGCGAGCCGTCCGGTGAAGACGGGCGCGCGCTTCTCCATGAAGGCGCGCGGCCCCTCGCGGGCGTCCTCGGTCATCGCGTTCTCCTTGGTGCACCGGGTCTCGATGGCGAAGGCCTCGTCGAGCGACAGGCCGTTCGAGCGCACGATCGCCTCCTTGCTCTTGGCAAGCGCCACCGGCGCGCCGAGGCTGACACGGCGGGCAAGGTCCTCGGCCGTCTCCAGCACCCGGTCGGGCGGAACGACGCGGTTGACCAGCCCGATCTCGAGCGCCCGCTGCGCGCTGATCGGCTCGCCCGTCAGCACCATCTCCATCGCGTCGGCCCACGAGACCTGCCGGGCAAGCCGCGCCAGCGACCCGCCCCCGGCGATCAGGCCCCTGCGCACCTCGGTCAGCCCGATCGTCGCCTCCGAGGACATCACCCGCAGATCGGTCGCCAGCATCATCTCGGCGCCGCCCGCCAGCGCGTGCCCGTTGATCGCGGCGACGACCGGCTTGAAGAAGCTGGCGTTCCTGAGGATCGCGCGACCGAGTTGCTTGCGGTCGGCGGCGAAGCGTTCCTCCCACTCGCCCTGCGGCGGGCGGCTGCGCATCATCAGGGGAATGGTGCTGCCGAGGTCGCCGCCCGACGAGAACGCCTGGTCGCCCGCCCCGGTCAGCAGGACCACGCGCACCTCGGGGTCCTCGGCCACCGCGTCCCAGATGTCGCAGAGGCGGACCAGCATCTCGGGCGACATCGCGTTGCGCTTTTCGGGCCGGTTCAGCGTGACCCGCGCGATCCCGTCCGCCTTCTCGAAGAGCACCTGCGCCATCGCGTCCCTTTTCCCCGGTTTCGTCATGCCCAGCCCAGCCACTCGGAAATCCGCTGCCTCACGGCCGGATAGTCCGCCTTGCCGGTGATCGTGCGCCCGATGTCCGGCACGATCATCACGTGGCGCGGCGCCTTGTACCGCGCGAGCCGCTGGCGCACGTGGTCGATGACCGCCTGCGCGCCGACCTCCTCGCCGCGCGCCTCCACTGCGGCGGCGACGACCTGGCCGAACCGCTCGTCGGGCAGCCCGACGACCAGCGCGTCGCGCACGCCGGGCAGCGTCTTGATCGCCGCCTCGACCTCTTCGGCGAAGACCTTCTCGCCGCCCGTGTTGATCGTGGTCGAGCCGCGGCCGAGAAGCTCGATCGTTCCGTCGGCGGTCAGCGCGGCATAGTCGCCGGGGACCGAGCACCGCACGCCGTCGACCACCGGGAACGTCTCGGCGCTCTTCGCCTCGTCCTTGTAGTAGCCGAGCGGGATGTGGCCGCGCACCGCAAGCCGTCCGACTCGCGGATCGCCGGGCGCCATCGGCCTGCCCTCGTCGTCGATCACGAAGGCGTTCTTGCCCAGCTTGAACCGGCTGCCCGACTTTCCCTTCCCGGCGGGCTTGCGGTTGGACGAGATCGCCCGTCCCATGCCGCTCGCCTCGCTGCTGTTGAGGAAGTCGATCAGCATCACCTCGGGCATGTGCCGCAGCAGCCGCTGCTTGACGTCGTCGCTCCAGACCATGCCGGAGGACGAGATCGCCCGCAGGCTGGTCACGTCCCACCGCGCCGGCTCGGCATCGAGAAGATCGGCGATCGGCCGGGCGAAGGCGTCGCCGACGATGCACATGTCGCTGACGCGCTCGCGGTCGATCAGGTCCAGAAGCCGCGCCGCGTCGAACCCGTGCTCGGTCTGGGTCACCAGGCGGCCGCCCCGCGACAGGATCGTCGTCGCGAAGACGAATCCGGTGCCGTGCATGAGGGGCGCCGCCGACAGGCCCACGGGGCGGTGGGCGGCCTCCCGCAACCTCCGCTCCACATGGTCCAGATCCGCCTCGGCCGGGTCGCCGGTGGTGTTGGACGCCATGTAAAGGTCGTGCTGGCGCCACATGACGCCCTTGGGCAGCCCGGTCGTGCCGCCGGTATAGATCAGCACGAGGTCGTCGCCCTCCGGCTGGCGAGCCCTCTCGTGCGGACCGGCGGCGCAGACGGACGCGTAGTCGCTGGCCCAGTCCGGGCACGGCCCCGTGCCGTCGTCGACCCGGAGCCACGAGGCGATGGCCGGAAGACGGTCCCGCAACTCTTCGACGACCGGGGTGAACTCGCCGTCGAAGACCACCGCCTCGACATCGGCGTTCGACCAGACATGCAGGATCTCGTCCGCCCCGTAGCGGTAGTTCGTGTTGACCGGGACGGCGGCCGCCTTGAACGCCGCGAACGCGGCTTCCATGTAGGCCGGCCCGTTGCGCAGGTAGAGCGCCACCTTCCCCTGCCGCGCGACCCCGTCCGAGACCAGCTTGCGCGCCAGCCGCCCGGCCCGGCGATCGAACTCGCGCCAGGTCGTCGCGGCGCCGTCATGCGTCTCGGCGACGGCGTCCGGCTGGGTCCGCGCGACACGCTCCCACACCTCGGCGAAGGTCCAGCCGCCTGCGCTCATCCGGGGCGTCCGGGGCGCGGCGCGGCACGGGGTCGGCCCGTCGGGATCTCACGCACGATTCACCCTCCCAATGAATTTGCCGGTCGACACGGACCTTGCCCCACCGACGAAAATGAAGTCAATATGGTTGGACATGATTGTTGGACAAAAACATCCAACACCACGGCCGCGCGGGCGCCGCTGATGACAGCTCGGCGCAGGAACGATACTGCCACGGTGCCGCCGATGGCTGCGTTGCCCGCCCGGCGGCCGTGACGAAGGCTGGAGAACACCGACTTGCCCCCCGACAGCGGAACACGGACAGGAACCGCCCCCCATGAACAGCGGCGGCTCAGCTCGCCGGAAGAGATCGCCCAGGACATCGTGCGCGGCCTCTACGAAGGCCGCTACGCCCCGGGCCAGCGGCTGATCGAGGCGGACATCAAGCTCGAATACGGGGTCAGCCGCGGCTCCGCGCGCGAGGCGCTGAAGCGGCTCGGCACCGAGGGGCTGCTCACCATCAGCCTGCACAAGGGGGCCCGGATCCGGCGTCTCGACCGCAAGGAGATGCTGGACATTCTCGGCCTGCTCGAGGTGCTGACCGGCTATTCCTGCAGGCTCTGCGCCGAGCGCGTCGGCGACCGCGACGTGGCGGACGCGTTCCGCCGCCACTACGACGAGCTGCTCGCCCACGAGGGGCAGCAGGACTCGCCCGGCTTCGTCAAGGCCCGGAACAGGTTCTTCCGGGCCATCGTCGAGCTGTCCGGCAATGGCGAGCTGCAGCGGCTGATGCCGACGCTTCACCTGCACCTCATCCGGGTGCAGCTGAAACGCACCGACGTCGATGCGGCGATGGCGCGCTTCGACAGCTACCGAAGCATCGGCGAGGCCATCCTCGCCGGCGACGGCGCGCGCGCGGACGCGGCGGCCAAGGCGCATGTCGGGCTGTTCGCGGCGATCGTCGAGGCGCTGCCCGAAAGATAGCCCTGACCCTCCGTCCGCTCGGCAGGCCTTCGCCCGCGACACCGCCGGTCAGAAGAGTGGCAGCAGCAGTTCCGCCGTGCGGCGTGCATATTGCCGCGCGCGTTCCTCGGCCCCGGCGGCGTCGCCGCGGTCGATCATCTCGGCGATACCGCGATAGCCCGCGATCCGCTCCTCCCGCGGGACGACAACCCGGTTGCGGATCAGGTGGACCTGAAGCTTCTGCATGAACCGGGCAAGCTCGTGGTTGCCGCTGATCTTGATGAGCGTGCTGTAGAAATGATTGCGCCGCCGCACGAAGTCGTAGCGCGACTCGTCCGCGGGCGCGTTCACAAGGCCCTCCAGCGCCTCGTGAAGCCTCTCGCGCGCTCCGGGCTCTTCGATATGCTCGGCCGCCTGCCGCGCGGCGAGGCCGATGATCACCTCGGTCACCGCCAGGATGTTGAGCGCGTCGGCCTTCGACAGCTTGCGGATCTGCGCCCCCCGATAGGCATGGGTCGCGACGATGCCGTCGGCCTTCAACAGCTTGATCGCCTCGCGCACGGTGCTGCGGCTCGACTTGTACTCGACGACCAGATCCTGCTCGACCAGCCGCTGGCCCGGCACGTAGATGCCTTCGTAGATCCCGCGGATGATGTTGCGCGCCAGAAGATCGGACGAGGTAAGGTCCTCCCCGCCCTCCGCGTCATCGTAAAGGACGTCCGCCTGCGGGCTTTCTGATGTCATTCGCTGTCCAATCGCTCGTCGGCCTCGGCCGTGTCTTCACCGCGCGGTCTCTCCCGGACGGAGCGCGACACGCCGCCCCGCGGCGGCCCGACCGCCTCCTGCCTCAGCGGCATTCGAAGGCGCCTCCGCTCACCGCGACGGTCTCGCCGGCAATGTCGTCGCGGTCGAGCCGGGCGATCAGCTCGGGGTCGGAATTCGCGGCGACGCAGCGGCGCCCGTCGGTCGTGTCGGCGATCACGATCGCCCGCGGCGGCGCGTCCCTGGAATGCAGGACCGTCCACGCGACGACGCGCGCCTCGCCCTCGTAGCGATCCGCCTCCGGCACCGGGTCCGCGGCACCCGCGACCTCGTCGGTGACATCGCGGAACACGAAATCGCGCTGCGGCGGCGCGCTCGACCAGAGCCCGAAGCCCTGTTTCGTCATGATGCCCGAGATGCACCCGACCAGCCCCGTCGCCCCCGGCCGTTGCCGCAGCAGCTCCGCCATCTGGGCCGTGGCATGCAGCACGTAGTTGTTGTACGGCCCGCCCGCCTGGGCCATCCCGCCGGTGACGGTCAGCGGCCGGTCCCGCGCGATGCCCAGTTCGTCCGACACGATTTCCGGGGCCACCGGAAAACAGGAATAGAGGTCGAGCAGGTCGATCTCGTCCACGCCCATCCCGGTGTCCTCCAGCAGGGCGCGGCCCGCCGCCCTCGCCCCCGGCGATCTGTGCAACTGGCGGCGCGAGGTGACCGTCTCCATGTGGTTGCACTCGCTGGACCCCAGCGCGAACACCCATTTCTCCCGCGGCACGCCCAGCTCCCGCGCCAGCCCCACCGACATGATCAGCAGGGCCGAGGCCTGGTCGACGCTCCAGTTCGAGCAGTGCAGCCTGGTGTAGGGCGTCGCCTGCATCGCGTTGCCCGGACCGGGCGTGTTGATCTCGGCCGCCGACAGGCGCTCGCGCCGCCAGGCATGGGGGTTCCCGGCCGCGATCGCGCTGAAGCCGGCGTAAAGCCGGCCGATCCGCTCTCTCTGCTGGCCCAGCGTTTCGCCGCGCGCCGTCCGCAGCGCGCTTTCCAGCATCGCGTAGAGGCCGACCGCCATCTCGAAACCGGCGGCGCGTTCGGCGGCCGAGCGCAACTCGGCGCTCGGCGACAGGACCTCGTCGGGGACGCCGTCGTCGCGGGTCTTGCCGACGCTCCGGCCGGTCTTCTTCGCCCGCAGGATGCGATAGCCGGCCTCTCCGCCCACCACCAGAACCGCCGCGTCGTCGCCCGCCTGCACCGACCGGCAGGCCTGCCCGATCAGCGTCTGCTGGAGCACGCCCACATGGGCAAGCTGCGTCGCGGCCGTCGGCGCTCCGATCCGCTGCGCGATCAGCCTGCCGGGGTCGCCGTAGCTCCAGCGCCCCCGCGGCACGCTCACCCGGGACACATGGCGCAGATGCGCCTCGTCGCCCGCATCCGCTCCGGCCGCGCGCGCCGCCGCCAGCATCAGGCCGAGCGGCTCCTTCGCCCGCTCGGGGTCCTCCTCGCGCTGGCAGACCAGACCCGCGCCCACGAGGACCGGCAGGTTCGCCGGCAGGTCCCCCGCCGCGCTCATCTCCCCCGCTCCCGCAAAGGCCCGTTCCCGATCATTCCGCGCGCCTCCCGCCCCTTCCCGCCGGGTTGCCGACGCTGGTCCAGCACCCGCCCCGAAACCCGTCACCCGGATCGTCCCACACGACCGGCACCAGCCAGCGCCCGCGTCACTGCGCGAAGCGCCGCAACTCCATCCGCCCGAGCTGGTCGCGGTGCACCTCGTCGGGCCCGTCCGCCAGACGCACCAGCCGTGCCGAGGCATAGGCCAGCGTCAGGCCGAAATCGTCGCTCGTCCCGCCCCCGCCGAAGGCCTGGATCGCCCAGTCGACGACCCGGCAGGCCATGTTCGGCACCGCGACCTTGATCATCGCGATCTCGCGCCGCGCCTCCTTGTTGCCGACCGTGTCCATCAGGTGCGCGGTCCGCAGCGTCAGCAGCCGCGCCTGGTCGATCCCGATCCGCGCCTCGGCGATGCGTTCGCGCGTGACCGACTGCTCCGAGATGCGCTTGCCGAAGGCCACGCGCCGGTCGACCCGGCGGCACATCTTCTCGAGCGTGCGCTCCGCCAGGCCGATCAGCCGCATGCAGTGATGCACCCGCCCCGGCCCGAGCCGCCCCTGGGCGATCTCGAACCCGCGGCCCTCTCCCAGCAGCATGTTCTCGCGCGGCACCCGGACGTTCTCGAACGTGACCTCCGCCACGCGGTCCGGCACGCCCCAGAACCCGAAGACCGGCAGCGCCCGGACGACCGTCACGCCCGGCGCGTCCTTCGGCACCAGGATCATCGACTGCTGGCGGTAGCGGTCGGGGTTCTCGCGGTCCGACTTCCCCATGAAGATGATGATCTTGCAGCGCGGATCGGTGGCCCCGGTCGTGTACCACTTGTGCCCGTTGACGACGTAGTGGTCGCCGTCGGCCACGATCGAGCTTTCGATGTTGGTGGCGTCGCTCGACGCCACGCCCGGCTCGGTCATCGCGAAGCTCGAGCGGATCCGCCCGTCCAGCAGCGGCTCGAGCCATTCGCGCTTCTGGGCCTCGGTGCCGTATTTCGCCAGCACCTCCATGTTGCCGGTATCGGGCGCGGAACAGTTGAAGACCTCGGGCGCAAGGTGCGAGCGCCCCATGATCTCGCAAAGCGGCGCGTAGTCCAGGTTCGTCAGGGCATGCTCGCCCTCGGGATAGAAGAGGTTCCAGAGGCCGGCCCCGCGCGCCCGCGTCTTCAGCTCCTCCACCACCGGCTGCACGCCGTACGGCCCGACCTCCTGCGTCTCCCGCAGAAACCGGTCCTCGGCGGGATAGACGTGCTCGTCCATGAACCGCAGCAGGCGGTCCTCCAGCCGGCGCACCTTCTCCGTCTTGTCCGGTATCATCTGAAGCTCCCCTTCATCGGCCCGCGCCGGTTGAGGAGCACATTATTGGCAACGATCCGATCCGACAAGAGTGTCGGACAATATCGGCGGACGAACCTCCACAGGACGTGGCGCCGATGCCGGACAAGCCCCGACGCCTGACGCGATGGCTGAAAAAGACCGCGACCCGGGGCACCGCCGCCCACCCGCACGCCAAGGCCGGCCGCGTTTACGCACCGGCCCCGGCCCGCGCGCAGCACGGCCCGCCGCCGCGGCGCGCGGCGGTCGAACCGGCGGGCGGTGTCAGCAAGCCGCAACCCGGCGCACGCCGGGGCGCACCGACGCCATGTCACTGCAAGTTGTCGGGATGGTGGAGCCGAGGGGAATCGAACCCCTGACCTCGTCATTGCGAACGACGCGCTCTCCCAACTGAGCTACGGCCCCAACGCGGCGCTACTTGGCTGCAATTCGGGGCCGAGTCAAGCGCAGCGACCCCGTCAGCCCGACAAATCCTCGCCCGCCTCGGCCGCCGCCACGTGGCGCTTCACCGCAAGGAAGCTATCGGGCGTCACCGAGATCGAGTCGATGCCCGCCGCGACCAGCAGCCGCGCGAATTCGGGGTAGTTACTGGGCGCCTGGCCGCAGAGGCCCACCTTGGCCCCGGCCGCATGCGCGCGCGCGATTACCTGCTCGATCATCCAGCGCACCGCCGGATGCCGCTCGTCGAAGAGGCCGGCAAGCTGGTCGCTAGTCGCGGTCGATGCCCAGCGTCAGCTGCGTCAGGTCGTTCGACCCGATCGAGAAGCCGTCGAAGCGGTCGGCGAACTCCTCGGCCAGGATCACGTTCGACGGGATCTCGCACATCACGTAGACCTGCAGCCCGTCCTTGCCGCGCCGCAGCCCCTTCTCGGCCATCACCTCAAGCACGCGGTCGGCCTCCTCCGGGGTGCGGCAGAAGGGGATCATCATGACCACGTTGTCGAACCCCAGCACCTCGCGCAGCCGCCTGATCGCGCGACATTCCAGCGCGAAGCCCGCGCGGTAGGCGTCGGAGTAGTAGCGCGAGGCGCCGCGGAAGCCGATCATCGGGTTCTCCTCCTTCGGCTCGAACTGCCGCCCGCCCAGCAGATCGGCGTACTCGTTGGTCTTGAAGTCGCTCATCCGGACGATGACCGGCGTCGGGGTAGCGGAACGCGGCGATCCGGCTCAGCCCCATCGCCAGATGCTCGACGAAATAGTCCGCCTTGTCGTCGTAGCCCCGCGTCAGCGCCTCGATCCGGGCTCGCACGTCCGCGTCCTCCAGCTCGTCGAAACGCAGCAGCGCCAGCGGGTGCACCTTGATCGCGTTGGTGATGACGAACTCCATCCGCGCCAGCCCCACCCCGTCGGCCGGCAGACGCCACCACCGGGCCGCGGCGGCCGGGTTGGCGAGGTTCAGCATCACCTTCGTGCGGGTCTCGGGCACCTCGTCGAGGCGCAGGTCCTCGACCTCGAACTCGGCGGTGCCTTCATAGACGAAGCCCTCGTCGCCCTCGGCGCACGAGACGGTCACGTCCTGCTCGTCGTGCAGCACGTGGGTGGCGTTGCCGGTGCCGACGATCGCCGGCACGCCCAGCTCGCGGCTGACGATGGCGGCGTGGCTGGTGCGGCCGCCGTGGTCGGTCACGATGGCGGAGGCGCGCTTCATGATCGGCACCCAGTCGGGGTCGGTGTTCGAGGTGACCAGCACCGCGCCGTCGACGAACCGGTCGATCTCGTGCGCGCTCTCGATCAGGCAGACGGGGCCCGTCGCCACGGCCTCGCCGATGCTCAGCCCGCGCACCAGCAGCTCGCCGTGCCGGCCGATGCTATAGCTGCGCAGCGCCCCCGCCTCCAGGCGCGACTGCACCGTCTCGGGGCGCGCCTGCACGATGAAGAGCTCGCCCGTCTCGCCGTCCTTGGCCCATTCCATGTCCATCGGCTGGCCGTAGTGCTGCCTCGATCGTCGCCGCCTGCCGGGCCAGCTGCAGCACCTCGTCGTCGCTCAGCACGAAGCGCTCGCGCTCGGCCTTCGAGGTGGGCACGTTGCGGGTCTGGCCGCCGCCCTCGCCGGCGTAGATCATCTTGCGCTCCTTCGCGCCCAGCTTGCGCTCGAGGATCGGCACCAGGCCCTCGCGGTCGAGGAACGGCTTGTAGACCTGGAACTCATCGGGCTTGACCGCGCCCTGCACGACGTTCTCGCCCAGGCCCCACGCGCCGTTGATCAGCACCACCTTGTCGAAGCCCGACTCGGTGTCGATCGAGAACATCACGCCCGAGCCGCCGATGTCCGAGCGCACCATCTGCTGCACGCCCACCGACAGCGCGACCTGCGTGTGGGCGAAGCCCTTCACCTTGCGGTAGCTGATCGCCCGGTCGGTGAAGAGCGAGGCATAGCACTTGCGGCAGGCCTCCAGCAGGGCCGCCTCGCCGCGCACGTTCAGGAACGTCTCCTGCTGGCCGGCGAAGCTGGCGTCGGGCAGATCCTCGGCCGTCGCGCTCGAGCGCACCGCGACCGACGGATCGCTGCGCCCGCTCCGCTGCGCCAGCTCGCGATAGGCCCCGGCGATCTCGTCGCGGATCTCGGCCGGCCAGTCGCCGCCGACGATGGCGGCCCGCACCCGCTGCCCGACCTCGTGCAGCGTCGCCTTGCCGTCGTCGAGCTTCTGCAGCTCGGAGGCGATGACCGCGTCCAGCTCGTTGTCGGCCAGGAAGCGCCGGAAGGCGTCGGCGGTGGTCGCAAAGCCCGGCGGCACGCGGATGCCCTTCGCCGACAGCGTCTGGACCATCTCGCCCAGCGACGAGTTCTTCCCGCCCACCACGGCCACGTCGCCGCGCTTCAGGTTCTCGAACCAGATGACGTTCTTGCTGCCCATGTCTGCTCCACCGCGCCCCAGGGATCCACTTGCTCGCGCCACGTTAGGCTTCGGCGCGGCGCCGGCCTTGATGCGGGTCAAGGCGCGGCCGTCTCCGGGTCCCGAAGGTGGCAGCGCAAATGCATATGGCGGGAGGAACCCGAATGGCCGCAGCCGACCTTCGCGAACTGGCAGTCCAGGTCGAAAGCCAGGTGACGTTGAGCGCGGAGGCCCGCGAACAGGCCGCCGCCGCCCTGGCGCAGGCCGGCGGCGCGACCGACCGGCCCGATGCCGCGACGATTGAATCCACCGACGCGCTGCTCGCCGTGGTCCAGCGGATCCTGCCGGGCTGGACCGTCGCCCTCGACGGGCTGGCGATGGCGCCCAACGGCCACTGGCGCTGCACCCTCCGGCGCTCGGCCTCGCGCGACGACGACGAATACGTCGGCGTGGGGCACGGGCCCAGCCTGCCCCACGCGCTGCTGGCCGCGACCCTCAAGGTGCTCGCGGTCAGGCCCTGACCGCGCCCTCGGCCGCCAAGGCCCCTACTCCGCCGCCTCGGCGTAGGCCTCCATCGGCGGGCAGGTGCAGATCAGGTTGCGGTCGCCCTAGACGTTGTCGACCCGGTTGACCGGCGGCCAGTACTTGTCGACCCGGAACGCGCCCGGCCGGGAAGCAGCCCTGCTCGCGGCTGTAGGGCCGGTCCCAGTCGCCCGACCAGGTCCTCGACCGTGTGCGGCGCGTGCTTCAGCGGGCTGTTCTCGGCCCCGATCTCGCCCTCCTCGACCGCGCGGATCTCGTCGCGGATCGCCAGCATCGCGTCGCAGAACCGGTCCAGCTCGGCCTTGGTCTCGCTCTCGGTCGGCTCGACCATCAGCGTGCCGGCCACCGGCCAGGACATGGTCGGCGCGTGGAAGCCGTTGTCGATCAGCCGCTTGGCGATGTCGTCCACGGTCACGCCCGCCTCTGGCGAACGGCCGCGTGTCGAGGATGCATTCATGCGCCACCCGCCCGTTGCGGCCCGTGAAGAGCACCGTCGAAGGCCCCCTTCAGCCGCGCCGCGATGTAGTTGGCGTTCAGGATCGCGACCCGCGTCGCCTGCGTCAGCCCCTCGCCGCCCATCATCAGGCAGTAGGCCCAGGAGATCGGCAGGATCGAGGCCGAGCCGTAGGGCGCCGCCGACACCGGCCCCTCGCTGCCCGCCGGTCGCCGGATGGCCCGGCAGGTGCGGCGCCAGGTGCGCCTTGACCCCGATCGGCCCCATGCCCGGCCCGCCGCCGCCATGCGGGATGCAGAAGGTCTTGTGCAGGTTCAGGTGGCTGACGTCGCCGCCGAGCTCGCCCGGCCGCGCCAGCCCGACCATGCGCGTTCATGTTGGCGCCGTCGATATAGACCTGCCCGCCGTGCTCGTGGGTGATCTCGCAGACCTCGCGCACCGTCTCCTCGAACACGCCGTGGGTCGAGGGATAGGTGATCATGCAGCGCGGCCAGCGTGTCGCCCGCCGCCTCGGCCTTGGCGCGGAAATCGTCGAGGTCGATGTCGCCGTTCTCGGCGGCACTTCACCACCACCACCTTCATCCCCGCCATCTGCGCGCGAGGCCGGGTTGGTGCCGTGCGCCGAGGTCGGGATCAGGCAGACGTCGCGGTGCTCCTCGCCCCGCGCCCGGTGGTAGGCGGCGATGGTCAGAAGCCCCGCATATTCGCCCTGCGCGCCCGAATTCGGCTGCATCGACATCGCGTCATAGCCGGTGATCGTCGCAGAGCTTGGCCGACAGGTCCGTCGATCATCTCGGCATAGCCCTGCGCCTGGTCCGCGGGCGCGAAGGGGTGGACGTTGGCGAACTCGGGCCAGGTGATCGGCATCATCTCGGCCGCCGCGTTCAGCTTCATCGTGCAGGAGCCCAGCGGGATCATCGCCCGGTCCAGCGCCAGGTCGCGGTCGGCCAGCCGGCGCATGTAGCGCATCATCTCGGTCTCGGCCCGGTTCATGTGGAAGACCGGGTGGGTCAGGTAGTCCGCTCGTCGCGCACCAGCGCCTCGGGCAGGCGGTACGTCGTCCGAGACCGTCGTCGCGGTCCAGGTCCAGGCCGAAGGCGCGCCAGACCGCCTCGATCGCTCGCCGTCCGCGTCGTCTCGTCCAGCGTGATGCCGATGCGGTCGTCGCCGACTCTTGCGCAGGTTGATCCCCTCGCGCCGGCGCGGCGTCGCAGGATCGCGCCCTGCAGCGGCGCCGACCTCGACCGTGATCGTGTCGAAGAACGTCTTCGGGCTCGACCGTCGAAGCCGCCGCGCTCCAGCCCGTCGGCCAGCCGCACGGTCTTGCGGTGCACCCGCTGGGCGATGGCCTTCAGCCCCTCGGGCCCGTGGAACACGGCGTAGAACGAGGCCATGACCGCCAGCAGCGCCTGCGCGGTGCAGACGTTCGAGGTCGCCTTCTCGCGCCGGATGTGCTGCTCGCGGGTCTGCAGCGCCAGCCGGTAGGCCCGGTTGCCGCGCGCATCGATCGAGACGCCGACGATCCGGCCCGGCATCGCGCGCTTCATGCTCGTCGCGGCAGGCCATGTAGGCCGCGTGCGGCCCGCCATAGCCCATCGGCACGCCGAACCGCTGGGTCGAGCCGACGGCGATGTCGGCGCCCATCGCGCCCGGCTCCTTCAGCAGGCGTCAGCGCCAGCGGATCGGCGATCACGATGCCGATCGCGCTCGCGCGTCGTGCAGCGCCGCGATCGCGTCGCGTGAAGTCGCGCAGGTGCCCGTAGGTGCCGGGATACTGGAAGATCGCGCCGAACACCGCTCGCGGCGTCCAGGTCGTCGCCGGATCGCCGACGATCACCTCGATCCCCAGCGGCTCGGCCCGGGTCTCGCATCACGGCGATGTTCTGCGGGTGGCAGTTCTCGTCGACGAAGAAGCGCCTTGGCCTTCGACTTCGCCACCCGCTGCGCCATCGTCATCGCCTCGGCCGCCGCCGTCGCCTCGTCCAGCAGCGAGGCGTTGGCGACCGTCAAGCCCGGTCAGGTCGCAGACCATCGTCTGGTAGTTCAGCAGCGCCTCCAGCCGGCCCTGGCTGATCTCGGGCTGGTAGGGCGTGTAGGCGGTGTACCAGGCCGGGTTCTCCAGGATGTTGCGCTGGATCGCCGGCGGCGTGACCGTGCCGTGGTAGCCCTGCCCGATCAGCGTGGTGAAGCACCTGGTTCTTCCTCGCGACCTGCCGCATGTGCCACAGCAGCTCGCGCTCGGACAGCGGCTCGCCGAAGTCCAGCGGCGCCGCCTGGCGGATCGCCGGCGGGCACCGTCTCGTCGATCAGCGCGTCGAGCGCAGTCGACGCCCACCGCCTCGAGCATCTCGGCCATCTCGGCCGGCGAGGGGCCGATATGGCGGCGGTTGGCGAAATCGTAGGGATCGTAGTCGGTGGGGGTGAAGGGCATCGAACCTCCTGCGCCACGGGCGCGGTGCGGCGGCACGATCCGCCGGCGCCGAGAAAGTCTCGACCGCCGGCCGCGCCGGCGGACTACAAAGCTCACTCGATGAAGTCCTTGTAGGCGTCCTCGTCCATGAAGTCGTCGAGGGCCGCGAGGTCCTCGATCTTCATCTTGAAGAACCAGGCCGCGCCCAGCGGGTCCTCGTTCACCAGGCCCGGGTTGTCGGCGATCGCCGTCGTTGACCTCGACGATCTCGCCGTCGAGCGGCGCAGGATGTCCGAGGCGGCCTTGACGCTCTCGATCACCACGACTCGTCGCCCTTGGCGACCGTGGTCTCGACCTCGGGCAGCTCGACGAAGACGATGTCGCCCAGCTGTTCGCGGCATGTTCGGTGATGCCGACGGTGACGAGATCGCCCTCGACATCCAGCCATTCGTGTTCTTCGGTGTATTTCATCGCTGGTCCTCTTCAGCGCTTGTAGGTGGCGGGGCGGAACGGCAGCTCGGCGACCGTGACCGGCAGGCGCCGGCCGCGCACCTCGCCCCAGAGGCGCGTGCCCGGCGCTGCGCAGCGCGCTCGGAGACGTAGCCCATCGCGATCGGGCGCCTCGAGGCTGGGGCCGAAGCCGCCCGAGGTGACGTGGCCGACGGCTCGCCGCCGTCCTCCTCGGCGAAGAGCGCGACGCCCGCGCGCATCGGCGCCCGGCCCTCGGGGCGAAGGCCACGCGGCGCGCGCGGCGGGCCCTCCGCGAGCTCGGCCAGGATCCGCTCGGCGCCCGGAAAGCCGCCGGCGCGCGCGCCGCCCGTGCGGCGCGCCTTCTGGATCGCCCAGGTCAGCTCCGCCTCGACCGGGCGTGGTGCTCTCGTCGATGTCCGAGCCGTAGAGGCAGAGCCCCGCCTCGAGCCGCAGGCTGTCGCGCGCGCCGAGGCCGATCGGCGCCACCTCGTCCATCGCCAGCAGCGCCTCGGCAAAGGCCTCGGCCGCGCCGGCGGGCACGGAGATCTCGAACCCGTCCTCGCCGGTATAGCCCGAGCGCGAGACCCAGAGCTCGCCCCCGCCAGCCGGCAGGCACGCCACGTCCATGAAGCGCATCGCCGCGGCCTCCGGCACGAGCGCCGCCAGCGCCGCTCGGCCGCCGGCCCCTGCAGCGCGAGCAGCGCCCGGTCCTGCACGTGCCGAACCTCGACGCTCCGGCAGCCCGGCGGCGCATCAGATGCGCAGATGTCGCTCGGTCCGCGCGGCATTGACCACCAGGAACAGGTGATCGCCGCGGTTGGCGACCATCAGGTCGTCGAGGATGCCGCCCGCGTCGGTCGGTGAACAGGCCATAGCGCTGCCGCCCCTCGCCAGGCCCACGACCGACCGGACCGGCGCTCAGCGCGCTCGAGCGCCTCGGCCGCCGCCGGCGCCCGACAGCATCACCTGCCCCATGTGGCTGACGTCGAACAGCCCGCGCCGCTGGCGCGGTGTGCAGATGCTCCTTCATGACGCCCGGCGGGATACTGCACCGGCATCTCGTAGCCCGCGAAGGGCACCATGCTTGCCGCCCAGCTCGCACGTGCAGCTCGTGCAGCGGCGTCTGTTTCAGCTTCGTCCATGCTGTCCCCTCTCGCGGTCACCGCATCCGGCGCCCCGCCAACGGCCCGACCGCCGCCACGATGCCCCCTCTGTCCTTTCGCCTGAGATCGTTATCCCTTCGGCGGACGCCGGCGGCGCCTCTCTCCAGAGTTTCTGTCCCCGCACGGTCCTTTTGCCTGAGAGTTTACCGGGGCGGTTGCTCCTTCGGCACCGGGCGGGCCCGGATTCTCCCGACATGCGGACGGGGCTGCAGGCTAGGGTTTCGCGCGCCGGCCGGCAAGGGCTTGCCTCTGCGGCGACGACGGCGGCACATGCCGCAGGGATGGATCCATACTTCTTCGGCTACGGCTCCCTCGTGAACCGCCTGACCCACGACCATCGGGCCGAGCCGGCCGCGCGCCGCGGCTGGCGCCGCGCCTGGCGGCGCACGTCGCTGCGCCGGTGGCCTTCCTGACGGCCGTCCGCCTGCCCGGACACCGAGATCGAGGGCTGGTCGCCGCCGTTCCCGGCGGCGACTGGGCGCGCTCGACCGCGCGAGGCCGCCTACGACCGGCACCCGGTCGACGCCCGCCGGCACGGCGGCGCAGGGTCCGTCGAAGCCGCGATCTACGCCATTCCGGCCGAGCGGCACGACGCCCCGACCGCGGCGCACCCGATCCTGCTCAGCTATCTCGACGTGGTGGTGCAGGGCTATCTGCGCGAATTCGGCGAGGACGGCGTCGACGCGCTTCTTCGCGACGACCGACGGCTGGGACGCGCCGGTCCTCGACGACCGCGCCGCGCCCGCGTATCCGCGCGCAACAGCGCTGACCGGCAGGAGACGGGGCGTGGTCGACGGCATCCTCGCCGGCCTCGGCGCGACGGTCGTCGGGCCTCTAGGACGCGCTCTCCCGCCCGGTGTCGGCACCCGTCGCGGGAATGGGCGGACGGACCTGCATCAGCGGCAAGGACGTCGGCCATCTCGGGGCCGCGTGGCGCGGCCCGTGACGGCCATGCGCAGCGGCATGAAGAGCGCCCTTGCCCTTGCGCCCGGTCGCCTCCTTCACCGCGCGCGGTCCAATCGGCCCAGGTTTCGGTGCGTGTAGGGCGGCCGCGGCAGGAGCGCCAGCGCCTCGGCGACGAACGCGCTCGTCCTCGGGCGCGACCACCGGCGCGCCGTCGCCGCGCAGGATCCGCCACCACTCGGCGAGCTCGCCGCGGCGTGTCGATGTTCTCGCGCACGACCTCCCAGAAGCGCGGCGCGATCTCGTCCGGCACGCCCAGCGCGGCGATCTCGTCCGCGACCGCGTCATAGCGGCAGCGCGCTGCAGGTGCGCGCGCGGTCAGCGGGGTCAGGTCCTCCGCGTCGAACTTGGTCGGCGCCGCGCCGAAGCGGCGCGATGTCGAACCCTTCGATCAGCTCGTCGATGCTGTCGCGCAGCTCCACCGGGTCGGCCGACCCCAGCCGCGCCATGCAGGCTACAGCAGCGCCATCGGCTCGATCCCCCGTGCGCGCAGGTCGCGCAGCGCGAGCGTGCCCAGCCGCTTCGACAGCGCCTCGCCCTGCGGGCCCGGTCAGCAGCGAGTGGTGCGCGAAGTGCGGCGGCGTCGCCGCCCAGCGCGCGGATGATCTGGATCTGCGTCGCGGTGTTGGTGACGTGGTCGGAGCCGCGCACCACGTGGGTCACGCCCATCTCGATGTCGTCCACCACGCAGGCCAGCGTGTAGAGCACCTGCCCGTCGCCGCGGATCAGCACCGGGTCGCAGACGCTCGCCGCGTCGATCGAGACGTCGCCGAGGATGCCGTCGGTCCACTCGATCCGCTCATGGTCGAGCTGGAAGCGCCAGTGGCCCTGCCGCGCTCGGCGCGCAGCCTCGCCTTCTCGGCCTCGTCAAGGCCGAGCGCGGCGCGGTCGTAGACCGGCGGGCGGCCCATGTTGAGCTGCTTCTTGCGCTTGAGGTCGAGCTCGGTCGGCGTCTCGAACGCCTCGTAGAACCGGCCCGCCTCGCGCAGCCGTTCCGGCGGCCTCGGCGTAGCGGTCGAGCCGCTCGGACTGCCGCTCGACCCGGTCCCAGGTCAGGCCCAGCCATTCCAGGTCCTCCTTGATCGCGTCGGCATATTCCTGCTTCGACCGCTCGGGGTCGGTATCGTCGAGCCGCAGGATGAAGGTTCCGCCGGCCTTGCGGGCGATCAGGAAGTTGAACAGCGCGGTGCGCAGGTTGCCGACATGCAGATATCCGGTCGGCGACGGGGCGAAACGGGTGACGGTCATCGGGGGTCTCCTTTGGCGCGCGCCCTTTCACAGGCGAGCGGACTTGTCCATATCAGCGGCTGCATGGACTGGACCGTGACCGCGCCCGACGCCGGCGACATCGAGGCGCTGGCGCGCGACGCGCTGGCGGCGCTGCCCGCCGGCTTTCGCGCCGCGGCGCGGCCGGGTGGCGCTCCGGGTCGAGGAGTTCGCGCCGGACGAGATGCTGGACGAACTCGGGATCGAGGACGCCTTCGAGCTGACCGGACTTTACGACGGGATCCCGCTTACCGAGAAATCGGTGATGGACCAGCCGTCACAGCCCGACACGATCTGGCTGTTCCGCCGCCCGATCCTCGACGAATGGGTCGGCCGTGGCGACGTGACGCTTGCCGATCTGGTGGCGCATGTCGTGGTCCACGAGCTGGCCCACCATTTCGGCTGGTCCGATAGCGAAATCGCGCGCATCGACCGCTGGTGGGAATGATTTCGCGCTCGGCCGGTACGGGGGTGCGCCCGAGGCACACCCCGCTTCCGGGGGATCGGTTCGGAAACGCGATCAGATACGAAACTCGTCGATGTCGCGTCCCGCAGCCAGCTCGTCGTTCAGCCAGCGCGGCTTTCGGCCCTTGCCCGCCCAGGTGAGCGACGGGTCATCCGGATGCCGAAACTTGGGAGCGGCGATTTGGCCTTTCTTCTTTCCCCCGACGATATCGCTGAGGTCGAGTCCGTGGCGGCGCGCCACCTCCTGCATCTCGACCAGCGCGCGCTGCTTCTGCCTCTCCTGATAGGAGTCGAGCGCCTTGCGGACGTCTTTCTGAAGCTTGACCAGCTCTTCGTGGGACATCTTGTCCAGTTCAGGATTCATCGTTTTCCCTTTCCGATGCCTGAAGCGTATATGTTTGAATGGTTCTGTGATTTCCAGCCCTTTTCATTGAGCGCCTCGAAGAAAAGCGGATTTATGCCGCGAGCCGCCATTCGACCGCTTAAATGGGGCGGATGGAGTGGGCGATGCGGTCCCCTGCCTGCCGCCGGATAACGGGGGGCCGCGGCAAGCCACGACCCGCCACTCGCCTCGCGCAGGAGGACATGTGAAAACGGCTCGCCGGAAAGGCGTTGCGGGGGTGCGGGCGCGTCTCTAGGGTTGCCGAAACATGACGAACAACTTGAGCAAGAGCAGAACGAGAATGAGCGCCCTGATCCCTGCGCGACGCATCGGCGCCGCCATCCTCGCCTCGCTCGCCGTCACCGGGGCGGCCGCACAACAGGCCGACGACGTCACTACCAAGCAGTACGAGGACGGCGGCGTCTACGAAGGCACGTTCCGAGACGGCAAGCAGCACGGGAAAGGGACATATCGCCTGCCCAACGGCTATGAATACGTGGGCGAGTGGGTCAACGGCGAGATCCAGGGCCAGGGCGTCGCACGGTTCCCCGACGGCTCTGTCTACGAGGGCCAGTTCGTCGCCGGCAAGCCCGAAGGACAGGGCCGCATCACCTTCCCCGACGGCGGCACCTACGAGGGCGAGTGGCGCGACGGGAAGATCACCGGCGAGGGCGTGGCGATCTACGCGAATGGCGTGCGCTATGAAGGCGAGTTCCGCGACGCCAAGCACCACGGACACGGGCGCATGGAGAGCCCCTCGGGCTATGTCTACGAAGGCGGATGGGTCGACGGCGAAAAGCAGGGCCAGGGCCGGATCACCTATCCCGACGGCGCGACCTACGAGGGCGATCTTCAGGGTGGACTGCGCGAGGGAACCGGCACCCTGATCATGCCCGACGGACTGAGCTACACCGGCGAATGGGCCGGAGGCGAGATCGAGGGTCAGGGCACCCTCACCCAGCCCAACGGCGACGTCTATGAAGGAAGCTTCGTCGGAGGGCGCCGCGAGGGTAACGGCACCGTCACCTACGCCAATGACGACGTCTATGAAGGCGAGTTCCAGGACGATCAGCGGGCACGGACAGGGGACCTTCCGCGGCGCCGACGGCTATATCTACGAGGGCAACTGGGTCGCCGGGCAGATCGAGGGCGAGGGCCGCGTCACCTACCCCGACGGCACGGTCTACGAAGGCCAGTTCCGCGACGGCCTGGCCGATGGCCAGGGCCGGATCGAATACCCCGACGGCAGCACCTACGAGGGCAGCTGGTCGGCCGGCGTGATCGACGGCGAGGGCCGCGCCACCTACCCCGACGGCAGCACCTACGAGGGCGGCTTCTCGGACGGGCAGAACCAGGGCTTCGGCGTCATGCGGCACGCCGACGGCTACGTCTACGAGGGTGAGTGGCAGGACGGGCAGCGGCATGGCCAGGGCAAGGCCACCTACCCCGACGGCACGGTCTACGAGGGCCAGTTCGTCGAAGGCGAGCGGCAGGGCCAGGGCACCCTGACCATGCCCGACGGCTTCACCTATACCGGTGAGTGGCAGGACGGCGAGATCGAGGGGGAGGGCGTGGCCACCTACCCGAACGGCGACGTCTACGAAGGCACCTTCTCGGACGGCCAGCGGCAGGGCCAGGGCGTCATCCGCTACGCCACCGGCGAGGAGGTCGAGGGCGAGTTCCGCGACGGCGAGCTGATCGACGAGGCGGGCCAGGCCCCCGACACCGCCGCGGAAGCGACACCGCAGGTGCCCGATGACGCCGATGCCGGCTCGGACGGCGCAGGCGGCGAAGCCGCAGCGGGCGAAGCGGTCGGCGATGAAGCTGCTGGCGACGAAGCCGCCGGCGCCACCGCGGAAGAGCCCGCCAACACCGAATGATCGCACCGCTCCGGGCTTCGGGTGGTCAGACGTGCTCCCCGCGCGCAAGTCTGCGAGGAGCGCCTTGACCTCCAGCGGGATCGTGCCGCGGCGGTCCTCGTCGATGCGTTTCCATGTCGCGTCGATGCGCTTCATCCTCGGGTTGGGTCGACGCGCGCGGCAACGCCTGCATCCCCGTCTCGCCACCTAGTAGATCCATGGCAGGTTGCGGGTGTGCTTCAGCACGTCGCGGCGCACATGGTCGGCGGCCGGCGTTGCGCAGCGCCGAAAGCGTCGCCTTCACCTGGTCACCCTGAACCAGGATCAGCCGCGTCACCAGGGGATCCTGTCGCCGGCATAGTCGAAGAAGCTGCCGCTCTGCTCGGGCGTCAGGCCGTCGATCACGGCCAGCAGCCGGCCGGCCGCCTCGTCGGGCGCAACCGTGCGGTGGCGGCCGGCGTAGGGCGCCGTCAGCGGCGTCGCCACGGTGCCGGGGTGCAACGCGACGCAGATCGCGCCCCTGTGCGTGCGGCGAAGCTCGATGGCGGCGGTCCGGATCAGCTGGTTCAGCGCCGCCTTGGCGCTCCGGTAGGAATACCAGCCGCCGATCCCGTTGTCGCCGATCGAGCCGACCCGCGCCGACAGCGCCGCGAAGACGCAGCGCCGATCCTTCGGCAGGAGATGCAGCGCGTGCTTGAGAACGAGGATCGGACCCAGCGCGTTCAGGCGGACCTGCGCCATCAGCGCCTCGGGCTCGAGCGACGACAGCGCCTTTTCCGGCTCGTGGCCGTCGATCACGAGGGCGCCCGATGCCACGAAGACGAGGTCGAACGGCCCGGAAAGCGCGCGCAGCCCCTGCTCGACCGCATCTTCCTGCATCAGATCGAAGCTGTCGGCCGAGCGCGACAGCGGTGTCACCGCCACTCCCCGCGCCGCCAGCGCCTCGCAAACGGCGCCGCCGATGCCGCCGCTCGCCCCGACCACCAGTGCGTTCTGCATCGTCTCGCCCACCCTCTGCCGTTCCGGGCCGAGATAACGGGACCGCGGCCCGGGTCAAACGGGCGCGCCCGCCGGGCGCAAAGGGGCTTGGCGCAGCCGACAGGGCGCGTATAGTCGCGCTCCATGAGCATCCGCGCGACGTGCCTTCACCTCGGCCTCCTTAGCCGCCTCTGAGCGTGCCCGATCCGGCGCGCGCGCTCAGGGGACGGCCAGGCGCCGGACCGACAGGATCGCACAGAGAGGATCCCCATGACAGAACCACGCAACGGACCGCGTCCTGATCTTCGACACCACGCTGCGCGACGGCGAACAGTCGCCCGGCGCCACCATGACCCACGCCGAGAAGCTGGAGATCGCGGAGCTGCTCGACGAGATGGGCGTGGACATCATCGAGGCCGGCTTCCCGATCGCCTCCGAAGGCGATTTCGAGGCCGTGAGCGAGATCGCCAAGCGGACCAAGCACGCCACCATCTGCGGCCTGGCCCGCGCCAATCCAAGGACATCGACCGCGGCTGGGAGGCGGTCGAACACGCCCGGCGCCCGCGGATCCACACCTTCATCGGCACCTCGCCGCTGCACCGCGCGATCCCCAATCTCGACCAGGACGAGATGGCCGAGCGCATCCACGACACCGTGACCCACGCCCGCAACCTGTGCGACAACGTGCAATGGTCGCCGATGGACGCGACGCGGACCGAGCACGACTACCTGTGCCGCGTGGTCGAGATCGCGATCAAGGCCGGCGCGACGACGATCAACATCCCCGACACCGTGGGCTACACCGCGCCCGCTGCGAAAGCGCGGAGCTGATCCGCATGCTGATTGCCGAAGGTGCCGGGCGCCGACGAGATCGTCTTTGCCACCCACTGCCACAACGACCTGGGCATGGCGACGGCGAACGCGCTGGCCGCGGTCGAGGCCGGCGCGCGGCAGATCGAATGCACGATCAACGGGCTGGGCGAACGTGCCGGCAACACCGCGCTGGAAGAGGTGGTGATGGCGCTGAAGGTGCGCCACGACATCATGCCCTATCGACACCGGCATCGACACGACCAGGATCATGCAGGCATCTCGCGCGGGTCGCGACGGTCTCGGGCTTCCCGGTGCAGTTCAACAAGGCGATCGTCGGCAAGAACGCCTTCGCCCATGAAAGCGGCATCCACCAGGACGGGATGCTGAAGAACGCCGAGACCTTCGAGATCATGCGCCCCGAGGATATCGGCCTGCACCGCCACCAACCTGGTGATGGGCAAGCATTCCGGCCGCGCCGCGCTGCGCTCGAAGCTGAAGGAGCTGGGCTTCGAGCTGGCCGACAACCAGCTCAACGACGTCTTCGTGCGGTTCAAGGCGCTGGCCGACCGCAAGAAGGAGGTCTACGACGACGACCTGATCGCGCTGATGCGCGACCAGTCCGGCGACCGAGCACGACCGGATCCAGGTCAAGTTCCTGCGCGTGATCTGCGGCACCGAGGCGCCGCAGTCGGCCGACCTGATCCTGACGATCGACGGCAAGGAGCACCGCGACACGGCCACCGGCGACGGCCCGGTCGATGCCGACCTTCAACGCGGTCAAGGCGATGTTCCCGCACGAGCGCGCAGCTGCAGCTCTACCAGGTCCACGCGGTGACCGAGGGCACCGACGCCCAGGCCACCGTGACCGTGCGGATGGAGGAGGACGGCAGCATCGCCACCGGCCAGGCGGCCGACACCGACACCGTCGTCGCCGTCGCCAAGGCCTATGTCCATGCGCTGAACCGGCTGCTCGTCCGCCGCGAGAAGTCCGACCCCGACGCCGACGTCGAAGCAGGTGACGCTACGAGTCGGCAGGCTCAGCGGGAGGCGAGCAAGCAGCTGTCGGCGGGTTCGCGCGCGAAGTGGCTGCCCGGCTGCGCACTTTCGTTAACCACCGCGTTGCTCTCTATAAGGCCGCACGGCCCGGCGGCGGGGATTCCGCCGGCCTCTCGAGCAGGAATTGGGGCAGGCATGCATGGCAGGCTTGATCGGCCTGTTCTCGTCGGACATGGCGATCGACCTCGGTACGGCGAACACGCTGGTCTACGTCAAGGGCCGGGGCATCATCCTGAACGAGCCCTCGGTGGTGGCCTACCACGTCAAGGACGGCAAGAAGCAGGTGCTGGCCGTGGGCGAGGACGCCAAGCTGATGCTCGGCCGCACCCCCGGCTAGCATCGAGGCGATCCGGCCGATGCGCGAAGGCGTGATCGCCGACTTCGACGTCGCCGAGGAGATGATCAAGCATTTCATCCGCAAGGTTCACAAGCGCACGACCTTCTCCAAGCCGAAGATCATCGTCTGCGTGCCCCACGGCGCGACGCCGGTCGAGAAGCGCGCGATCCGCCAGTCGGTGCTGTCGCGCCGGCGCCCGGCGCGCCGGCCTGATCGCCGAGCCGATCGCCGCGGCCATCGGCGCGGGCATGCCGATCACCGACCCCACCGGCACCATGGTCGTCGACATCGGCGGCGGCACCACCGAGGTCGCGGTGCTGTCCCTGGGCGACATCGTCTATGCCCGCTCGGTCCGCGTCGGCGGCGACCGGATGGACGAGGCGATCATCAACTACCTGCGCCGCCAGCAGAACCTGCTGATCGGCGAATCGACGGCCGAGCGGATCAAGACCTCGATCGGCACCGCGCGGATGCCCGACGACGGGCGCGGCGCGGTCATGCAGATCCGCGGCCGCGACCTGCTGAACGGCGTGCCGAAGGAGACCGAGATCAACCAGGCCCAGGTGGCCGAGGCGCTGGCCGAGCCGGTGCAGGCGATCTGCGAGGCGGTGATGACCGCGCTCGAGGCGACGCCGCCCGACCTGGCCGCCGACATCGTCGACCGCGGCGTGATGCTGACCGGCGGCGGCGCGCTGCTGGGCGAGCTGGACCTGCGCTGCGCGAGCAGACGGGGCTGGCCGATCTCCGTGGCCGACGAGATCACTGAATTGTGTGGCGCTCGGCACCGGCAAGGCGCTGGAATATGAAAAACAGCTCCGGCATGTGATAGACTACGACAGCTGACGCGAACCGGCCCGGTCCGAGAGGCGGGACACGTGGCAAGAGACCGAGGCAGCATGGACTATGTCCGCCCGCCTGCGCCGGATCGTCGTGGGCGGTCTGGTGCTGTTCCTCTTCGCGCTGTTCCTGTTCTGGCGGATCGACAGCCCGCGGGTCGAGCGCGTCCCGCGCCGCCATCGTCGACCGGTCGTGCCGTCGATCGACTGGGCGCTGGGCCCGGTGACCACGCGCTCGCGACGATGGTCGACGACTTCCAGAGCTACACCCGCATCTACGAGCAGAACCAGGAACTGCGCCGCGAACTGCAGCAGATGAAGGCCTGGAAGGAGGCGGCGCTGCAGCTGGAGCAGGAGAACGCCAAGCTGCTGGACCTCAACAAGGTCCGGCTCGACCCCGAGCTGACCTATGTCACCGGCGTCGTGCTGGCCGATTCCGGCTCGCCCTTCCGGCAGTCGGTGCTGCTGAACGTCGGCGCGCGCGACGGCATCGTCGACGGCTGGGCGACGATGGACGGGCTCGGCCTCGTCGGCCGGCATCTCGGGCGTCGGCCGAGACCCGACGCGGGTGATCCTGCTGACCGACACCAACAGCCGCATCCCGGTGACGATCCAGCCCTCGGGCCAGCACGCGATCCTCGCCGGCGACAACATCGGCCTGCCGCTGCTCGAGTTCCTCGAGACACCCGAGCTGGTGCGCCCGGGCGACCGGGTGGTGTCCTCGGGCGACGGCGGGGTGTTCCCCGCCGGCCTGCTGGTCGGCCAGGTCGTCGCGGGCGCCGACCGGCGGCTGCGGGTGCGGCTGGCGGCGGATTACGAGCGGCTGGAGTTCCTGCGCGTCCTGCGCAGCCACGACGGCCGAGGAGATCGAGCGATCCGCGGCGGCCTGGTCGCGCCCGCACACTGCCGCCCGCCGAGGCCGTGGCCCAGGCAGAGGGCGGCGATGGCTGATCCGGTCACCGCCGAACGCTGGCGCTATCACGCCGTCTTCGTCGCCGTCTCCGGGGCACGGTGGTGGTCTCGCTGCTGCCGCTCGGCACGGCACAGGCGGGCTGGCCGGGGCCCGACCTGCCTGCGGCGCTGGCCCTCGCCTGGGTCCTGCGCCGGCCCGACTACGTGCCGGTGCTGCTGGTCGCCGCTGTGATGCTGATCGCCGACATCGCTGCAGATGCGGCCGCCGGGCCTCTGGGCCGGGATCGTGGTGCTGGGCGTCGAGTTCCTGCGCGCGCGCGAGGCGCCGTGGCGCGACCTGCACTTCATTGTCGAATGGCTGCTTATGGCCGCGGTTCTTGTCGTTATGACAATGTGTTACTGGCTGGTGCTCACACTCTTCATGGTGCCGCATCCGGGGCTCGGGATCGCTGCTCCTGCGTCATCTCGCAACGGTGCGGCCTATCCGCTCGTGGTGTGGCGTCGCGCCTCCTGTTCGGGCTGCGCAAGGCGGCGCCGGGCGAGGTCGACGCGCTGGGGCACCGCCTGTGACGCGGAATCCCTCAAGAATCGCGCGATCAGCAGCCGCCGGATCACCCGGCGCGCGCTGCTGCTGGGCGGGGCGCAGGCCGCGTTCGTGGGCGGCCTGGCCTGGCGGATGCGGCAGATGCAGGTCGAACAGGCCGACGAGTTCCGCCTGCTGGCCGAGGAGAACCGCATCAACATGCGCCTGATCCCGCCGGCGCGCGGCCTGATCTACGACCGCAACGGTGCTGTCGTGGCCGAGAACGCCCAGAACTACCGCATCGTCATCGTGCGCGAGGATGCCGGCGACGTGGATGCGACCCTCGCCAAGCTCCGGCGCCTCGTTGCGATCGACGAGGAGGAGCTCGAGCGAGCCTGCGCGAGATGAAGCGCCGCAGCCCCTTCGTGCCGGTCACGCTGGCCGACCGGCTGAGCCTGGGAAGACGTGGCCGAGGTCGCCGTCAACGCCCCGGCCCTGCCCGGCGTCTCGCCCGAGGTGGGCCTGTCGCGGCGCTATCCGCTGGGGCCGGACTTCGCCCATGTGGTGGGCTATGTCGGGCCGGTCAGCGACTACGACCTCTCCAGGACCGACGACCCCGACCCGCTGCTGCAGATCCCGAAGTTCCAGATCGGCAAGACCGGGGTCGAGGCGAAGCTGGAGCGCACGCTGCGCGGCAAGGCCGGCGCCAGCCGGATCGAGGTCAACGCCGTCGGCCGGGTGATGCGCGAACTCGACCGACAGGACGGCATCCCCGGCGCCGACGTGCAGCTGACCATCGACCACCGGCTGCAGAACTTCATCCAGGCGCGCCTTGCCGGGCAGAGCGGCGCCGCGGTGGTGATGGACGTGCGCAACGGCGACATCCTGGCCATCGGCTCGGCGCCGGGCTTCGATCCGAACAAGTTCGTGCGCGGCATCTCGACCGCCGACTACCGCGAGCTGACCGAGAACAAGTACCGCCCGCTGGCCAACAAGGCGGTCCAGGGCACCTATCCGCCCGGCTCGACCTTCAAGATGGTGACCGCCATCGCCGCGCTGGAGGCCGGCGTCATCGGCTACCGAGGACACGGTCTACTGCCCCGGCTACATCGAAGTCCGGCGGGCGCCGCTTCCACTGCTGGAAACGCGGCGGCCACGGCCACATGAACGTGCACGACGCGCTGCAGCAGAGCTGCGACGTCTATTTCTACGAGGTCGCCCAGCGCTGCGGCATCGACAAGATCGCCGACGTCGCCGCGCTTGGGCCTGGGCCAGCGGCACGACCTGCCGATGTCGGCGATCGCCGAGGGGCTGACCCCCAACCGGGCCTGGAAGCGGGCGCGCCGCGGCGAGGACTGGCTGGTCGGCGACACGCTGAACGCGGCGATCGGCCAGGGCTTCGTGCTGGCCTCGCCGCTGCAGCTTGCGGTGATGACGGCGCGCATCGCCAGCGGCGCGGCGTCGCGCCGCGGCTGATCAAGTCGATCGGCGGGGTCGAGGCCGAGATCGCCGAACCCGAGCCGCTCGGCGCGAACCCCGGCCACCTGACGCGGTGCGGCGCGGCATGTTCGCCGTGTCCAACACCCGCCGCGGCACCGCCTACCGATGCCGCATCGCCGACGAGACCCTGCAGATGGCGGCAAGACCGGCACCAGCCAGGTCCGCAACATCACCGCCGCCGAGCGTGCGCGCGGCGTATTCCGCAACGAGGACCTGCCGTGGGAGCGGCGCGACCACGCGCTGTTCGTCTGCTTCGCGCCGCTCGACGCGCCGCGCTATGCGGTCGCCGTGGTGGTCGAGCATGGCGGCGGCGGCTCGACGGCCGCGGCCCGATCGCGCGCGACATCATGCTGCAGGCGCTGTACGGCGGCGACCTGCCGCCGCTCGACGGCCTATCCCTCGGGCCAGCGCGACAAGATCCGCGAGATGCAGAAGGCCCTGCCGCTGCGTCCGGCCGCGCCCGAGGCCCCCACCCGGAGCCGCGCATGACGCCGTCGCACCGGCAGGCGACGAAGGCGGCTGGCCCGCGACCGGCCCGAGGGCGGCGCCGATGAGCTATCTCGAATATACCGTCAAGACCGTCCCCTCGGGCCTGCGCAAGGTGCTCTACCTCAACTGGGCGCTGGTGCTGCTGCTGGCGACCGTCGCGGCGGCCGGCTTCCTGATGCTCTACTCGGTCGCCGGCGGATCGCTGAACCCCTGGGCCGAGCCGCAGATGAAGCGCTTCGCGCTCGGGCTCGTGGCGATGTTCGTCGTCGCCATGGTGCCGATCTGGTTCTGGCGCAACATCGCCGGGGCTGGCCTACGTGATGTCGCTGGGCCTTGCTGGTGGCCGTCGAGCTCTTCGGCGCCATCGGCATGGGCGCGCAGCGCTGGATCGACCTGGGCTTCATGCGGCTGCAGCCGTCGGAGGTGATGAAGATCACGCTGGTGATGCTGCTGGCGGCCTATTACGACTGGCTGCCCATCAGCAAGGCGTCGCACCCGTTCTGGGTGCTGGTGCCGCTGGTCATCATCCTGCGTGCCGACCTTCCTGGTGCTGCGCCAGCCCGACCTCGGCACCGCGCTTCTGCTGGTCCTCGGCGGCGGCATCGTGATGTTCGTGGCCGGCGTCAGCTGGTGGTACTTCGGCGCGGTCGTCTGCGCGGGCGGCGGCCTGGTCACGCGGTCCTGACCTCGCGCGGGACGCCCTGGCAGCTGCTGAAGGACTACCAGTACCGGCGCATCGACACCTTCCTCGACCCCGGCTCGGACCCGCTGGGCGCCGGCTATCACATCACCCAGTCCAAGATCGCGCTGGGCTCGGGCGGCTGGACGGGGCGCGGCTTCATGCAGGGCACGCAGAGCCGGCTGAACTTCCTGCCCGAGAAGCACACCGACTTCATCTTCACCACCCTGGCCGAGGAGTTCGGCTTCGTCGGCGGCATCATCGCTGCTGTCGCTCTACGCGCTGATCATCGTGTTCTGCATCTCATCGGCGATGCGAACCGAAGGACCGGTTCGGCTCGCTGCTCACGCTCGGGATCGCGGCGACGTTCTTCCTGTTCTTCGCCGTCAACATGGCGATGGTCATGGGCCTGGCCCCGGTGGTGGGCGTGCCGCTGCCGCTGGTCAGCTACGGCGGCTCGGCGATGCTGGTCCTGATGGCGGCCTTCGGCCTGGTGCAGAGCGCCCATGTCCACAGGCCGCAGCGAGCCGATGACCCGCATCCTGTTCGTCGCCAGCCCCGAGGCGCTGGGCGAAGTGCGCAGTGCCCCCTTGAACAGGCGCTGGAGCCGAGGCCGGCGTGGCCGCCGAGATCGTCGCCCCAGGTTCCGCCCGAGGCGGTCGACTACATCGTCTTCGGCCCGCGGCGCGCCCGTTGGACGACTTCACGCCCTTCACCCGCGCCCGGGCGGTGCTGGGCCTCTGGGCGGGGGTCGAAAAGATTGTGCGGCAACCCGACCCTGACCCAGCCGCTGGCGCGGATGGTCGATCCCGGGCATGACCGAGGGCATGGTGGAATGGGTCACCGGCCACGTCCTGCGCCACCACCTGGGGCTCGACGCGCACATCCGGCGCACCGAGACCGCCTGGGAGCCGCGGGTTCCGCCGCTGGCGCGCGACCGCCGGGTGGCGGTGCTGGGCCTGGGCGAGCTTGGCGGTGCTGCGGCCGAGGCGCTGGCCGCGCTGGGCTTCGACGTCGCTGGCTGGAGCCGGCGCGAGAAGACCGTGCCCGGCGTCGCCTGCCACACGGCGCCGAGGGGCTCGCGGCGGTGCTGGCGCGGTCCGAGATCCTGGTGCTGCTGCTGCCGCTGACGCCGGCGACCCGAAACCTGATCGAACGCCGAGCGGCTGGCGCCGCTGCCGCAAGGGCGCGGTCATCATCAACCCCGGCCGCGGCCCGCTGATCGACGACGAGGCGCTGCTCGCGGCGCTGGACAGCGGGCAGCTCGGCCACGCGACGCTCGACGTCTTCCGCGAAGAGCCGCTGCCGCCCGAGCATCCGTTCTGGGCCCACCCGCAGGTCACCGTGACGCCGCACATCGCCTCGGCCACCCGCCCCGAGACGGCGGCGCGCGTGATCGCCGAGAACGTCCGTCGCGGCGAGGCGGGCGAGCCGTTCCTGCACCTCGTCGACCGCGCCGCGCGGCTACTGAGACCGCAGCGTCTCAGCGCAGGCGCGGCGGGCGGTTCGGGTCCGGTCGCCGCGGCGCAGGCCGGCGCCTGGGTTTCGGGCAGATCCAACCGCAGGCCCACGCCCGCAAGCCGCGCCGCCGATCGCCTCGGCGGCGGCGACGAAGGCCACGTCCATCGGCCCTCGGTGCCGGCGAAGGCCGACGCCTCGCCCACCGCCTGCGCAAGCGCCTCCTCGGCGCCCGGCGCGCACGCCCACAAACGCCAGCAGGTGCCGGCGCGCCCCGCCCTCGTATGCAGCGCGGACCAGATAGCCGCACCGCGCCAGCCCGGCGAGACCTTGCAGCCTTGGCATCGAGCGCGTGCACCAGCGCGTCGCGCCCAGGCCCGAGGGCGCCTCGATCCGCCCGGGCGATCGCCGCGACCGGCTCGGCGCGGCTGGTCGAGGCGGGTCGGCGAGCCAGTCGACGGCCTCGGCCGGCAGCAGCATCGGCGACGGGCCGACCCCGAGGTTGACGCCGAGGCCCAGTCCCCTGCCCCGCCAGCATCCGCAGCACCCGCCGGCCTGACATGCGCCGCGTAGGGCGCGGCGAGGTCGACAGCGCAGCCAGCCTCTCGTCGCTGTCGAAGGCCAGCACGAACCGCGCCTTCACTCCAGGGCAGGACGAGCGGCGACAGCGTCGTCGCCCTGCGCCTCCTCCTCAAGGGCGAGACAGAGTTCGCACGTCGACCAGCGCTGGTAACAGCGCAGCCGCGCAGCCTCGTCGTCCGGCGCAGCCGCCATCGCCGCCGCGACCTCGTCCAGAGCGGTCATTGCTCATGCAGCACCTCGCTCACCCGGCCGCCGCAGGTCGGGCACCAGCTCGGCCTCGAACCAGGGATTGCGCTTCAACCAGGCTGTGTTGCGCCATGACGGGTGCGGCAGCGGGTAAAGACGTGGGCGCATGGTCGCGCCAGGCCTGCCACGTTCGCGTGACGCCACCCGCGGCAGCGGCGCCCAGGTGCCACTTCTGCGCGTAGCCGCCGACGAGCAGCGTCAGGCGAAGATCGCCCAGGCGCGACAGGATCGGGTCGCGCCAGGTGCGAGCGCAGACCCGCGGCGGCGGCAGGTCCGACCCCTTGGCATCGTAGCCCGGAAAACAGAACGCCATCGGCACGATGGCGACGCGCCCGCGGTCGTAGAACTCGTCCTGCGACATGCCCAGCCAGTCGCGCAGCCGGTCCCCCGACCGGTCCCAGAACGGCCGGCTGGCCTGGTGCACCCTGAGCCCCGGAGCCTGGCTCGCGATCAGGATCCGCGCACCTCGCCGGAACCAGACCACCGGATTCGGCGCATGGCCGCTGGCCGTATCGACGAAGCGGTCGGCGCAAAGCGTGCATCCCGCCAGGCGGCGCTTGAGGTCCTCGAGGCTCTCCATGGGGAGCGATCTATGTCAGGTGCGCGGGCGCGACAATCGGGGGCGGATCGCCCGGCGCGGGCGACGGTCCGGCGCCCCCCGAGACGCGCGGGCGGTTGCCCCACTCCACCTGCTGGGCTATCCGACTGCGAATGACAGGGAAGGCGGGTTGGATGTATCGCGTCTGGGATTTCGTCACCAACTATTCCATCCTGCTGATCGCGGGGGCGCTGATCGCGCTGGTGTGGGCCAACATCGACTCCGCCAGCTACCACCACTTCATCGAATTTCCTCTGGTCGAGAACTTCTTCATCGGCTCGCTGCATGGCGGCGGCGGCCGAGCATCGCGGGGCGCACGCTCACCACTCACTACCTGATCAACGACGTGCTGATGGCCTTCTTCTTCGCCATCGCCGCCAAGGAGGTGTGGGAAGCGGTGATCCTCCAGAACGGCTCGCTGCGCGGCAAGAAGGCGGCGACGCCGCTCTTCGCCACGGCCGGCGGCATGATCGGCCCGATCACCGTCTATCTGGGCCTCGCCTGGTTCCTCGGGTCCGACACGTTCAACGCGGTCGCCCACGGCTGGGCGATCCCACCGCGACCGACATCGCTTTCAGCTATCTGGTGGGGCGCATCGTGTTCGGCGCCGGCCACCCGGCGGTGCGCTTCCTGCTGCTGCTGGCCATCGCCGACGATGCCGCCGGGCTGATCATCCTCGCGATCTTCTATCCGTCGGGCGACCTGGCGCCGCAATGGCTGCTCCTGTCGTTCGGCGCCGCGATCGCGGTCTTCGTCCTTTTCAACTGGCTGCCGCGGCGCATGGATCGCGGCGACGAGCTTCGCCGAATTCGACCTGGGTGCGCGAGTACCTGTCGTTCTGGCCCTACGCGATCGCCGGCGCGCTCAGCTGGTACGGCTTTCAGGAAAGCGGCCTGCATCCGGCACTGGGCCTGTTGCCGGTGGTCCCGGCGATTCCGCACGCCGACCGCGCCTTCGGCTTCTTCGCCGAGGCCGAGAAGTACGCGACCGATCTGCTGAACGATATGGAGCACAAGCTGAAGCATCCCGGTCGAGGTCATCCTGTTCTTCTTCGGCCTGATGAACGCAGGGGTCGAGTTCTCGGCGATCGGCGCAGCCCACGTGGCTGGTGCTGCTGGGCCTGCTCATCGGCAAGCCGGTGGGCGTGATGGTCGTCGGCTGGCTCGCCGCGCGCCCGCTGGGGCTGGGGCTGCCCTCGGGGATGCGCGAGATCGACCTGCTGGTCGTGGGCTGCGTGGCCGCCATCGGCTTCACCGTCTCGCTGTTCATCGCCAGGTCGCGTTCGAGGGCGGCCCGGTGCAGGACGCGGCCAAGATGGGCGCGCTGTTCAGCTTCGCGGCCAGCGATCATCGCCATCGTCGTGGGCAAGCTGACCCGCGTTCAGCGACAGACCGACTGACCGCTTCCCGAGCCGGGCGCGAGACGCGGCGGTACAACCGCCGTCTGCCGCCCGTCCGCGCCTCCTTTCCGGGCGTCGAGCCCCAGCGGCGACGCTGCTCCACACCGCCGGCACAAGCTTGCATGCGGGCGAGGAACCAACCGTAAAAGTTGCATTTCATCCGATTCGCGCGGATGTTGAAGAAACGCATTTCGTCTCGAACGCCCTTCGTCCCAGCAAGAACCTTGTCGTTTTCAGGAGGTTCGCCGCCATGTTCCGCCCTCTCCCGGCCGTTTTCGGCTTCGTTTTGCTGGCGCTTCCCGCACAGGGCGAGTTCTTCTCGGGACCGAAGGACGAGGCGATGCTCGTCGGCCGCGACGCCGCCTCGTTTCCGCCGCCGACGAGGACTATTTCGCCGGAATGGACAACGGCCTTGCGCTCACGCCCGACGAGGTCAAGGGCCGCAACATGTGGATGGTCTGGACCGGCGGCAACGACCTGCTCTGGGACCGGCTGACCACCGACACGTTCGGCCAGTTCGACCTGCTCAAGACGATCTCGTCGCATCCCGACCTGCCGGCCCACGCGGTCGAACCGCTTCAAGCTATCTCGGGCTGATCAACGAGCCCTGCTTCGAGCAGGCGACCGGCCCGGATCCTGACCGCTTCGGGCTGTGGCTCGACCAGCGCACCGATGACTGCCCGCCGGACCCGTTCGCCAACGCCGAGAAATATCCGGGCGTCGCAGATCGGCGCGCGCGGCCGCAACGTGCCGGTCGGCTCGTACTACGGCGAGCCCACCGGCGTGCTCGGCCTGCGCCTGTTCCCCAACCCGGATTTCGACGAGAAGGCCGAAGCCGCGTGGGACCCCGAGCGCTACTACAACGATCCGGACTACTACCTGCGCAAGGACCTGGTGCGCCCCTACCGGGTCGGGATGTCCTGCGCCTTCTGCCATGTCGGGCCCCAGCCCGACGGCGCCGCCGGACGACCCCGAGAGCCCCGGCGATGGAGAACCTGAACGCGCACGGTCGGCGCGCAGTACTTCTGGTTCGACCGGATCTTCGCCTGGAAGCCGGACGACCGGCAATACATGGTCCAGCTGATCCACACCGCGCGGCCGGGCACGCTGGACACCTCGCTGGTCTCGAGCGACTACATCAACAACCCGCGCACGATGAACGCGATCTACCTGCTGGGCGCGCGGATGGAGAACGCGCTGCGGCTGGGGCGAGGAGCGGCTGGCCGGCGGCGAGCTGGACAACAGGCAGTTCAACGACTTCGTCGACGACGGCCCGCTGACGGCGTTCTTCCAGAAGCCGGACACCAGCTTCAGCCCGCGCGTGCTGAAGGACGCGGCGGACTCGGTCGGCGCGCTGGGCGCGCTCAACCGCGTCTACCTGAACATCGGCCTGTTCAGCGAGGAGTGGACGCGGCACTTCAACCCGGTCGTCGGCGGCAAGCCGATCACGCCCGATCGAGATCGCGACGGCGCAGAAGAACTCGGCCTACTGGCAGGCGACCGAGGCACAGACGCCGTTCATGGCGCTGTACCTCCTGAAGGCCGGCCGGCCGGACCACCTGGCCGACGCGCCGGGCGGCGACGCGTTCCTGACCGCGGACGCGGCGGCGCTCGACAACGGCAGGACGATCTTCGCCGAGACCTGCGCGCGCTGCCATTCGAGCAAGCTGCCCGAGATCGGCCTACGAGGCGATGCCCGGCGGCTGCTCGGGGCCCGGCTACCTGCAGTGCTGGAACCGCTACTGGGAGCTGACCAAGACCGACGACTTCAAGGCCGCAGATGCGCGAGATCGTCGCAGACGGACGATTTCCTCGACGGACAACTACCTGTCGAACGAGCTGCGCATCCCCGTGACGCTGCTGCGAAACCAACGCGTGCAGCCCGCTGGCGACCAACGCGATCGCCGGCAACATCTGGGACAACTTCTCGTCGCACGACCTACAAGGAGCTGCCCTCGGTCGGCACGATCACGGTCCACCACCCGGTCACCGGCGAGCCCTACGAATACGAGATGCCGGCCGGCGGGCGCGGCTACACGCGCGTGCCCTCGCTGGTCAGGCTCTGGTCGACGGCGCCGTACCTGCTGAACAACCGCGTCGGCCGGTTCGTCAACGACCCCTCGGTCGAGGGGCGGATGCGGGCCTTCCAGGACGGCATCGAGCAGATGCTCTGGCCCGAGCGGCGCAGCGAAGGACGCCGAGCTGGGCGACAAGGTGCCGGGCATGATCGACCGCGTGACCGAGCAGAGCTACCTGACGATCCCGCGCGGCTTCCAGCCCGACTTCCTGGTGCAAGCCTGTTCGAGCCCTTCCGCGACGACCTGCCCTGGCTGTTCGACGCCGACGGCGACATCCGAGCTGGGGCCGATCCCGCAGGGCACGCCGGTCGGGCTGCTCGCCAACCTCGACCTGCGCCAGGACCAGGCCGACCCGCTGGAGCGGATCGAGCACGACTTCAAGCTCGCTCAAGCTGCTCATCCGCATCAAGCGCGACCTCAAGCGACCTGCCCGACGGGCGTCAGCGACGACGCAGGCGCGCGCCGCCTTCGCCGATGTCGTCGAGCCGCTGCTGGAGCTCAGCAAGTGCCCGGACTTCGTCGTCAACCGCGGCCACTACTTCGGGTCGGACCTGAGCGACGCGGACAAGCGCGACCTGATCGAGTTCCTGAAGACGCTTCTGAGGAGAGGCGATTGAGTCGGAGCCGTTCGACTACGTCGTCGTCGGCTCCGGCGCGGGCGGCGGCACGGTGGCCGCGCGCCTCGCCGAGGCCGGAATGCGCGTGCTGCTGCTGGAGGCGGGCGGCGACCCGCGGACGCTGTCGGGCGGCGCGCGCGGCATGGGCGCAGGCGAACCGGCTGCCCGACGACTACGACGTGCCGGCCTTCCATCCCTTCGCCTCGGAGAACGAGGCGCTGCGCTGGGACTTCTGGGTCGCCACTACGCCGACGACGGCGCGCCAGGCGCGCGACCCGAAGGCGCGGACCGCAGGGGGTGCTCTATCCGCGCGCCGGCACGCTCGGCGGCTGCACGGCGCACAACGCCATGATCTTCATGTATCCCCACCACGAGGACTGGCGGCGCGATCGCCGACGCTGACCGGCGACGACGAGCTGGTCGCCCGAGGCGATGCACCGCCATTTCCGCCGCCTGGAAGACTGCCGCTACCGCCCCGTCCAGCGGCGGCTCGCCGCGCTCGGCATCGACCGGACCGGGCACGGCTACGAGGGCTGGCTGCCGGTCGAGAAGGCGGTGCCGCGGGCGGCATTGCACGACGACGAGCTGATCGACATGATGCTCGCCTCGATCCGCGAAATCGCCGAGGAGAGTGGCGATTTCTGCCCGCCGCCTGCGCTGGTTCGCCGAGAGCGCCGCCGACCCGAACGACATCGACCGGATCGACGACGACGGCCGAGGGGCTCTGCTACACGCCGCTGACCACGCGAGAGCACGGCGCGTCGGCAGCCGCGAGCGGGTGCTCGACGTGGCCCGGCGCCACCCCGACCGGCTGGTGGTCGAGCTCGACGCGCTGGCCACCCGCGTCGTGCTGGACGACGGCCGGGCGGCGCGATCGGCGTCGAATACCTCAAGGGCGCGCGGCTCTACCGCGCCCATGCCACGCCGAGCCAGGCGCGCGGGCGAGCGCCGGCACGCCGCCGCCGGCGCGAGGTGATCCTGGCGGGCGGCGCCTTCAACACGCCGCAGCTGCTGATGCTGTCGGGCATCGGCGCCGCCGGACGAGCTGGCGCGCGACGGGCATCGCCGCGCGCGTGGCGCTCGCCGGCGTCGGGCGCAACCTGCAGGACCGCTACGAGGTCGCGGTCGTCAACCGCATGACCTTCGACGGCTGGGAGAGCATGCGCGGCGCCCGCTTCGCCCGCGACGACCCGCCTCTGGCGTGCATGGCGCGACGGCGGCGACAGCCTCTACGCCACCAACGGCGCGGGCGTCGGCGTGATCCGCCGCTCGCACCCCGACGCGCCGCTGCCCGACCTCTTCTGCATGGCGCTGCTCGCCCGCTTCCAGGGCTACTATCCCGGCTACGCCGCCGATCTTGCCGCCAGCCACCGCTATCTGACCTGGTGCGTGCTGAAGGCGCATACCGCCAACCGGGCGGGCCGCGTGCGGCTTGCCTCGGCCGACCCGCGCGACCCGCCGCGGATCGACTTCCACTATTTCGACGAAGGCAGCGCGGGGCACGAGGCCGACCTGCGCGCGGTGGTCGAGGGCGTCAAGTCTCGTCCGCCGGCTGGCCGAGCCGCTGCGCCGTCAGCGGCCTTCTCGAGGCCGAGGAGGTGCCGGGCCCCGACGTCGCAGACCGACGACGAGATCGCGCGCTTCGTCCGCGACAACGCCTGGGGCCACCACGCCTCGTGCACCTGCCCGATCGGCCCGCGCGAGGCGGGCGGCGTCCTCGACGCGCGCCTGCGGGTGCACGGCACACGCGGCCTGCGCGTCGCCGACGCCTCGGTCTTTCCGCGCATCCCCGGCTTCTTCATCGCCTCCGCCGTCTACATGGTCGGCGAGAAGGCGGCCGAGATGATCCTCGACGGATGCCGCGCCGCCATGCAACGCGAGGGGGCCTGCAATGGCCTATGACGTCGAGAAGCTCATGGACATGAGCCAGAAGGAGCTCGACGAGCTGTTCTCCAGCGTGCCGGCGGGCGAGATTCCAGATGGGCGAGGCCGAAGGCACCGCGATCGTCGCGCCCGGCACCCGCTTCACGCCACTGATCGCGAAGTTCATCAACAGCTTCGCCTGGCAGGGCAAGGTCTTCGACCGCGACGAAGGGCGTGCTGCGCAACCGCATCCTGCCGTTCGGGCTGAACGCGATCATCGCCAGGGTCTACAAGGAGGCAAGCTGGCTCGACGGCAAGGAGTGCATCGTGCTGGACTATTCCGAGACCTCGCTGCGTCGCGCACTGGATCCGCGACGAGATCCGCGAGATCCGCCGGGCATGTATCTGGGCAAGGTCTTTTGGGACGACGAGCGGCTGATCGACTTCGTGCTCGACTTCGACGGCGGCCGGGCCGGCTAGCCCGAGATGACGCCGCAGACGACGTTCCTGATCCTCGCGCCCGTCGCCGACGGCCGGCTGGAGGAGCTGCGGGCGCTGCTGGCAACGGCATGGCGGCCGGTGCCCGGCTGGGCCGACCCCGGGAACGCGCTGGTGCCGTTCGGGCGCTTCGAGCGGCTGCACGTCGCCCGCTTCTTCGTCGTCGAGGTCGCCACCGTCGCGACGATCTGGTCGCGCACGGGGTCGAGGCGCGGCCCTACCCGCCGCACCTCGCCTTCCTCGGCGACATCGACGGCGACCGCGAGAGCTTTCTGGCCGAGCTGGTCGAGGTCGCGGGCGAGGGGCTGCGCCGGATCTTCGCGCACTGCGAGGGCTTCCGCCCCGGCGCCGACCTTCTCGACTGGATGCGCGCGCACAACGTCCGAAGAGGCGGCGAACTACGTCAACATGCGCGGCCGCACCGTGCGGCAGGTGCACGAGGAGGAGGCATTGCGCCGGGCGCTGCGCGAGGCGCTGCCGCGCATCGTGGCAGAGCACGGGGTGGAGGACGCGCCGCGCCTGCATGCCGAGCTCGTCGCCTTCGTCCGAGCCGAGACCCGCGCCGGGCATCTGACCCTGACGCCCGAGGCGCCGACGCCGCCCGCCCGGCGCGCTGGCCGAAGGGGCCGAGAAGATCGGCGTGCCGCTTGGCGCTGCTGGCCCTCTCGCCGCTCGTCCTGCTCGCGGCGCCGTTCTGACCTCGCCCGCCTGCGCCGGCTGGAAGCGACCGACCCCGAGGTGCTGCCGCGCCCCGACGACGACGCGCATCGCCCGCTCTCGGCCGGCTGGAGGACCACGACGTCACCAACCCGTTCTCGGCCGTCGGCGACCTCAAGCCCGGCGCGTTCCGCCGCTACCGCCGCGACGGGTGCTGCTCTACCTGCTGAACTGGTCGGCGCGGCACGTCTTCGGGCGCGGCTACCTGACGCGGGTGCAGACCATCCACTTCGCCCGCTGGGTCTTCCTCGACGACGGGCGGCGGATGCTCTTCGCCAGCAACTACGACGGCTCGCTGGAAAGCTACATGGACGACTTCATCAACAAGGTCGCCTGGGGGCTGAACCTCGTCTTCTCGAACGGGGTGGGCTATCCGCGCACCGACTGGCTGATCAAGGGCGGCGCCGAGCACGAGACCAGGTTCAAGCGCTACCTGCGCAACCGCCAGCAGCCGATCGAGGTCTGGTACAAGGCCTATCCCGGCCTGACCGCGTTCGACCTTGCCGAGAACCACGCCCTGCGGCTGGGGCTCGAGCGGCGGCCCGTGGGCGCCCGCGCCCTGCGCCGGTGGCTGGAGAGGATCCGATGACCCGCCCCCGCCCCGAGCCGGTCGAGATCGACTTCGAAGACATCCAGGGCCTCGCCCGCTTCGGCTACGGCCGGCTGCGCGAGGCCGAGTTCCTGCTGCTCGAGGTGGCCGATGCAGACGCCGCGCGCAACTGGCTGCGCGATGTGCCCGTCTCCACCGCCGAATGGCGCCCGACGCCTCCCACGACTGCGGTGCAGGTGGCCTTCACCGTGGCGGGCCTGCGCGCGCTGGGCCACGACGAATCGCTGCTGGCCGCCTTCCCGCAGCCTTTCCTGGCCGGCATGGCCGCCGAGGACAGCCGCTCGCGCCGCCTCGGCGACGTAGGGGCGAACGCGCCGGCCAACTGGCACTGGGGCACTCCCGAACCGCACGTGCTGCTGATGCTCTACGCCGAGGAAGACGGGCTCGAGGCATTCCGCGACGCCCTGCTGGACGAGGGCTTCGGGCGCGGCTTCCGGGTCACGCGCCGTCTGCCCACCGACCTCGCCCGCGGGGTCGAACCGTTCGGCTTTGCCGACGGCATCAGCGAGCCGCAGGTGGACTGGGACCAGACCCAGACCACCGACCTGCACCGCCGGCTCGACTATGCCAACCTGCTGGCCCCGGGCGAGGTGCGTCCTGGGCTATCCCAACGAGTACCAGGAGGTGGCACCGCCGATCCGCGTCGAGCCCGACATGCCAGGCGCCGACGATCTGCCCCGGCAGGATCTCGTCCGGAACGGAACCTTCCTGGTGCTGCGCCAGCTTCACCAGGATGTGCGCGGCTTCTGGCAATATCTCGACCGCGCCGCCGGCGGCGAGCCCGAGCGGCGCGAGGCGCTGGCCACGGCGATGATCGGGCGGCACCGCGACGGGCGCGGCCTGATCCCCGACCAGCGCGACATCCCCGGTGGCCGCGCCGGAAACAACTTCACCTACGACGACGACGTCGATGGCCATGTCTGCCCCGTCGGCGCCCACATCCGCCGCGCCAATCCGCGCACCGGCGACCACCCGCCCCATGTCGAGGAGCGCTGGCAATGGCTGCTCAGCACCCTCGGATTCCGCCGCCGCCGCGACCGGCTGCCCGGGCGCCACGACCTCGTCGCCTCGTCACGCTTCCACAGGCTGATCCGGCGCGGCCGCGAATATGGCCCGCCGCTCGGCACCGACGAGGCGCTCGCGCCGGGGCCGGACGAAGAGCGCGGCATCCTCTTCGTCTGCCTCTGCGCCGACCTGGTGCGGCAGTTCGAGTTCGTGCAGAGCGCCTGGATCTCGGGGCCGAAGTTCGACGGCCTCAGGGGCGAGCGCGACCCCCTGATCGGCGTGCGCGAGCCGCTGCCGGGCGGCATCGCCACCGACCGCTACACCATCCCGCGCCTGACGGGCGTGCCCGAGCGGCTGGAAGGGCTGCCGCAATTCGTCACCGTGCGGGGCGGCGCCTACTTCTTCCTGCCCGGCCTCAGGGCGCTCCGCTTCATCGCCGGCCAGGGCTGAGGGGGGCCGATGTTCTCGTTCCTGATCCCGCTGCGCCGCCTCGCCCACCGCATTCTCGAGGTCGGGCTGCACGTCGAGCGCCGGCTCGAGCCCTTCTTTCGCCCGCAGCTCAACGCCCTCACGCGCGAGCCGGTCGCCCGCGCCGTCCAGCGGGCCAAGAACCGCCGCCGCCCGAACCTCGGGCTCGGCCTCGCCGAGGAGCACGTCTTCGAGTGGGAGGAAGAGGCGCTGCAGACGATCATCGACGAGATGCGCGAGCAGATGACCCTGCACTTCCAGCCCGGCGCCTACGAACGCGGCGGCAACACCAAGACGCACGGCCTTGTGCGCGCCACCTTCACCGTGCGCGACGACCTGCCCGAGCACCTGCGGCGCGGCATCTTCGCCACGCCGCGCACCTATCCCGCCTGGATCCGCTACGCCGGCCCCGGCCCCGACGTGCCCGAGGATATCCGCGACGTCGGCTTCGGGTCGATGTCGGTCAAGCTGATGGACGTGCCGGGCGAAAAGCTCATCGACGAGGAAAAGCATACCCAGGACTGGCCCGCGGTCGTCACCCCGACCTTCGTCACCCCGAACACCCGCGAGAACGCCAAGTTGCAATACTGGAGCACCATCGACGAGCCGCTGTGGTACTTCCTGAATCCGCTCGACCTGCACCTGCTCGACTTCGTGATGCAGGGCCTCTGGAACGAGACGCAGTACAACCCGCTGGGCCATCGCTACTTCAGCTGCGTGCCGTACCTGCTGGGCGAGGGGCAGGCGATGCTCTACTCCTACCGCCCGTTGACGGACGTGCCGACCGGCATCCCCGGCGTGCCGTTCGGCCGGGTTCCGCCCAACTACCTGCGCGACAACATGCGCCGCACCCTGCGCGAAACCGATGTCGAGTTCGACATGGAGGTGCAGATCCAGACCGACCCCCACGCCATGCCCATCGAGGACGCCTCGGTCCGCTGGCCCGAGGAACTGAGCCCCTGGGTGCCGGTTGCGCGCATCCGCATCCCCCGGCAGGACTTCGACACGCCCGCGCAGATGGCCTTCGCGCGCAACCTGCGCTTCAACCCCTGGCACGCCATCCCCGAGCACCGCCCCCTGGGCAACCAGAGCCGCGTTCGCCGGCGCCTCTATCAGGAGCTCTCGGCGTTCCGGCAGCGGATGAACCTCGCCCCGCATATCGAGCCCACCGGCGACGAGACCTTCGACTGAGCGCGCTCAGCCCGCGCCCTTCGCCAGCTCCTCCTGCAGAAGCTGCTGGGTGCGCCGGATGTCCTCGGCCACCTCGTCGGCGGCGCGCCTGCCCTTCCCTGCGCGCAGTGCCGCGACGATGGCGCTGTGGCCCTGCATGAAGGGCTCGTGCCCGCCCCCGCCCATATGCGGCGCAAGGCGCGCCGACAGCATCCGCATGTAAGGCCCGTACTGCAGCCACAGCAACTCGATCAGCGCCGGAAGAACCTCCGACCGTGAGGCACGATAGAGGGCGAAGTGAAAGTCGCGGTTCCGCAGCAGCATGTCGTGGATATCCTGCGCACGGGCCGCCTCGGCATGGGCGCGAGCCAGACGGGCCAGCTCGTCCAGCTCGGCCTCGGCGGCGTGGTCGGCCGCAAGCTCGGTCGCCGTCCGCTCGAGCAGGATGCGGGCGCGGCAGATGTCGTCGAGGCGCGCGCGGCTTACCGCCGGCACGTGGGCCGAGCCGTTCGGCCGGATTTCGAGCGCACCTTCGGCGGCCAGTCGGCGCAGCGCCTCGCGCACCGGCATGTGGCTGGTCCCCAGCGCCCCCGCCGCCGCCGCGATCGTCAGCGTCTGGCCAGGCGCGAAGGCCCCCACCGTCAGCGCGTCGCGCAACTGTTGATAGACACCGTCGCCGACCGTCACCCGGCCCGAGACCGGCACAAGGTTCTCGAGCGGCGTCGCCTCGGCCAGCCGCCCGCCCGCCGTCGCCGGGCTCGCGCCGCGTTCAGAGGCCATTGAAGAAGCGCGAGAGGCGATCCATCGCCTCGTCCAGCCGCTCGATGCTCTGCGAGCCGAAGCAGATCCGCAGGTGATGCTCGCCCGCCGGCCCGTAGAAGCTGCCCGCCTCGACGACCACGCCCGTCTCGTCGAGGATCGCCTCGGCCGCCTGCTGCGCGCGAAGCCCGGTGCCCGAGATGTCGGGGAAGGCGTAGATCGTCCCCTCGGGGTTCGGGCAGACGACGCCCGGCATCTGGTTCAGCCGTCCCACCACCAGGTCGCGCCGCCGCCGGTCGCCCTCGACCATCTCGGCAAGCGGCGCCTGCGGCCCCGTCAGCGCGGCCAGCGCGCCGTACTGGATGAAGGTGTTCACGTGCGTCACCTCGGTCGCCGTCACCTTCATCAGCGCGTCGATATACGCGGCGTCGGCTGCCAGATACCCCAGCCGCCACCCGTCCATCGCCCAGGCCTTGGTGAAGGCGATCATGGTGATCGTCCGCGCCTTCATCCCCGGCAGCGAGGCGATCGAGACGTGCCGCGACCCGTCGAACACGATCTCCTCGTAGACCTCGTCCGAGATCACCGTCAGGTCGTGTTGGATCGCCAGGTCGGCAATCACCTGCAGCTCGTCGCGGGTATAGACGCGGCCGGTGGGGTTGCAGGGGTTGACCAGCGCGATGACGCGGGTGCGGTCGGTGATCGCGGGCTCGATCAGCTCGCGGCGGATCGAAAAGCCCGACGCGGCGTCGAGCGGCGCGATCACCGGCCGCGCGCCCGCCATCTCGATCTTGCCGATGTGCTGGGGGTAGTAGGGCTCGAGCAGGATCGCCTCGTCCCCCTCGTCGAGCAGCGCCATGAAGGCCGCGAACGATGGCCTGCGTCAGCCCGTTCGTCACCAGCACCTCGGCGGCCGTCACCTCGATGCAGTTGCGGTCGCGCAGCTTGGCCGCGATCGCCTCGCGCAGCTGCGGCAGGCCCTGAAGGTCGCTGTAATGGACCTCGCCTCGGGCCAGCGCCGCCACCACCGCGTCCTTGATGTGCTGCGGCGTGTCGTGGACGGGGCGCCCCAGCTCCAGGTGGATCAGATTACCTTCGCGTCCCAGGGCCTTGGCAAACATGCCGTAATCCTTCTTGGAGGTCTCGGTGATCCTCCTGGCAAATCGCGGCATGCTCGGCTCCGGTCCCGTGTGCGTTGACCGCAAGGCATAGGCGTGATCATGTGATCAAATCAAGCGGGGGCATGGGGCGGCGCCAATTCTTCGGGGTGAACCCGCCGCGCCACGAGGGAGGGGAACATGAAGATCGAAACGACACTCAAGGCGACGCTGCTGGCCAGTTTTCTTGCCCTGCCGGCCCAGGCGCAGGAGATTACCGTGGGGCTGTCGCTGCCCGAGGATCTCAGCGCGCTCGATTTCGTCAACGGCATGTACGAGACCTTCCGCGACGAGGTCGAGGCGAACTCGGACATGACCGTGAACCTGGTCTATGGCGGCGCCCTCGGCGCGCCGAACGATCGGCTGGCGCAGATGCGCCGCGGCCTGATCCAGATGTCCGACGCCGCCGACGGCAACATCGCCACGATCTATCCCGACATCCAGGTGCTGAACACGCCCTACCTCTTTCCCAAGGAAGAGGTGGCCTGGCAGGTGCTCGACGGCCCGCTGGGCGACCGGCTGGCCGACGACATCCGCGACAAGACCGGCATCCGCGTCCTCGGCTGGTGGGAATCGGGCGGCTTCAAACATTTCAGCGCCAACACCGAGATCCGCACGCCCGACGACATGGAGGGCCTGAAGATCCGCGTCCTCGGCCCCCTCGCCACGATCCCGGTCGAGGCGATGGGCGCCTCGGCCGCCCCGATCTCGTTCGGCGAGCTCTACACGGCGCTGCAGACCGGCGTGGTCGACGGGCAGGACAACTCGGTCGCGGTCTTCAACCTCGTCAACCTCTACGAGGTGCAGGACGACCTGTCGCTGACCGGACACGTCTACGCCTTCGGGCCGCTCGGCATCAACGACGCCTTCTACGACGGGCTGACCGACGAACAGAAGGCCGTGATCGACGCCGCCGCCGACGCCGCCATCGCCTTCAACCGCGAAGACCTCGCGCTCGGCCGAGGCCGACGCCATCGCCTTCGCGCGCGAGAACGGCGTGAACGTCATCGAGCTGAGCGACGACGAGCGCGCGGCGTTCCGCGACGTGATGCAGCCCGCCGCGCTCGACTGGCTGCGCTCCGAGATCGACACGCCCGCGCTGATCGACGACGCGCTGGCGGCGGTCGAGGCGGCCGGCCAGTGACGCCGTGATCCGGGCCGTGCGCCTGGTCGAGGCGGCGCTGCGCGCGGTCGCGGCGCTCTGCCTCGCCGGGCTGACGGCGCTCGTCCTGCTGCAGGTGGCGCTGCGCTATGGCGGCGGCGGGGTGCCCGCCTTCACCGAGGAGGTCGCGCGCTACGCCATGATCTGGATGACGCTGATCGTCGCGGCCGTCGCCGTGCGCGAGGGCAGCCACATCCGCGTCGACCTGGTGCCGGCGGCGCTGGGCCGGGCCTCGCCGCGGGCGGCGCCGGGCGCTCGAGGCGCTTCTGGACCTCGTCTCGCTGACGATCTTCCTGGTGCTGGTCTGGTACGGGGTCGACATGGTCCGCTTCGCCGCCGGCCAGACCAGCGAGGGGCTGCGCATCCCGCTCTCCTACCCCTACGTCGCCGTGCCGGTGGCCTTCGCGCTGGCGGCGGTCTTCGCGCTCCTGCGGCTGTGCGGGAGACCGGCGCGGTTGAGCGGCGGCATCCTGCTCTTCTCCGGGGCGTTCCTGGCCCTGATCTTCCTGGGGCTGCCCATCGCCTGGGCGATGCTGGCCGCGGTGCTGGCCTGGATGGCCGGCACCGGCTCGCTGCACTTCCTGCCTGTGGTCCCCGAGCGGGTCTACCAGGGCATGGACGCCTTCGTGCTGATGGCGGTCCCGCTCTTCATCCTCGCGGGCGAGCTGGTGAACGAGGGGCGGATCACCGCCCGGCTGATCGACTTCGCCAACGCGCTCTTCGGCTGGATGCGGGGCGGGTTGGCGCAGGTCAACATCGGCGCCTCGATCCTCTTCTCCGGCATCACCGGGGTGGCGCTGGGCGACATCGCGGCGCTGGGGCGGATCTTCATCCCCTCGATGGTGGCGCAGGGCTATCCGCCGGCCTATGCCGCCGCGGTCACCGCCTCGTCCTCGATCATCGGGCCGATGGTGCCGCCGTCGCTGATCGCGGTCATCTACGGCTCGATGACCGGCGTCTCGATCGGTGCGCTGATGGCCGCGACGCTGGTGCCGGGGCTGCTGATCGGGGCGGTGCAGATGGGGCTGGTGGCGGTGCAGGCCCGCCGGATGGGCTTCGCGCCGGTCCCGATGGACCGCAGTCCCGCCGTCATCGCCCGCCTCGGCGCCCGGGCCGCGGTGCCGCTGATGATCCCGGTCATCATCCTGGCCGGCATGCTGGGCGGGCTGATGACCCCGACCGAGGCCGGCGCGGTCGCCGCCGCCTACGCGCTGACGATCTCGGTCGTCCTCTACCGTTCGGTCACCTTGCGGGCGCTGGGGGACGTCTTCGCGCGCTCGGCGCTGTTCTCGGGGCAACTGCTGATCATCGTCGGCTGCGGCGCCGCCTTTTCGTGGGTGATGGGCATCGAGAACGTGCCGCGCATGGCCGCCACGGCGCTCGCCGAGCTCGAGCTCGGCCGTTTCGGCACGCTCCTGCTGCTCAACGCGCTGCTGCTGGGGCTGGGGATGATCATCGACCCGACCACGGCGATCATCCTCTTCGGCCCGCTCTTCTCGCGCATCGCCGGCGAGATCGGCATCGACCCGCTGCATTTCGGCGTCATCGCGATCCTGAACCTCAACATCGGGCTGCTGACGCCGCCGCTGGGCGTGTGCCTTTTCGCCGCCGAGCGGATCGCGGGCTGCGGGATCGTGCCGCTCCTGCGCGCGACGCTGCCCTTCCTTGTCGTCAACCTCGCGGCGCTGACGCTCGTCGCCGCAATCCCCGCGCTCAGCCTCGCGCTGCCGCGCGCCCTCGGCTTCTGAAAGGAGATCCCGGCCCATGTCCGACCCCGCGTACTTCCTCTACCACTCGATCGGCATGTATCCCGGCAAGGCCGACGAGATGGCCGCGGCCCTCGCCGAGTTCGCCGCAAGCTGGGGCGCGCTCGACGACGGCCAGTGGCCCCGCGCGCTGGCCGCGCGCGAGGAGTATCTGTCGCTCTGGCGCGCCCTCATCGACGCGCCCGAAGGCAGCCTGACCTCGGCCGAGAACGTCACCACCGCGCTCTACAGCGTCATCGGCGCCCTGCCCGCGCGCCACCTTCAGGGAAAACGCGTCCTGGTGGCGCAGGACTGCTTCCCCAGCCTGCACTTCCTGCTGAACGGCCTCGCCCCGCGCCTCGGCTTCACGCTCGACACGGTTCCGCTGCGGCCGGGCGAGACCTGGGTGCGCGACGAGGACATGATCGACCGCTGGGGCGCCGGACGTGGGCCTGGCGCTCTTGACCTTCGTCACCTCGACCGCCTCGCACCGCCCCGACCTCGGGGCGCTGACCGCCCATGCCCGCGCGATGGGCAGCCTCGTCGCGGTCGACCTGACGCAGGGCGCGGGCATCCTGCCCTACAGCGTCGCCGAGCACGCGCCGGACATCGTCGTGTCGACGACGCTCAAGTGGCTCTGCGGCACGCCCGGCGCCGGCATCCTGCACGTCCGGCCCGACCTGCTGGCGGATTGCCGGCCCGAGCTGCGCGGCTGGTTCAGCCAGCCGAACCCCTTCTCGTGGGACCTCGACGCCTTCTCCTACGCCCCCGACGCGCGGCGATTCGACCACGGCACGCCCTCGGTGGTGGCCTGCGTGGGCTCGGTGCCGGCGCTGCGCTGGCACGCCGGCCAGGACGCGGACGCGATGCTGGCCCACACCCGCACGCTGGGCCGCGCGATCATCGACGCGGCGCGGCACGCAGGCCTCGCCCTCGCCAGCCCCGAAGACGAGGCCCGGCGCGGCGGCAGCGTCATGCTGCGGCTCCCCGACGGGCAGGACCCCGCGGCACTGGTCGGGGCGCTGCGCGAAGAGGGCCTCCACCTCGACGCGCGCGGCCCGATCATGCGCCTCTCGCCCGGCGTGGTGACGACCGAGGCCCATGTCGACCGCCTCTTCGCCGCGCTCCGCCGCCACGGGGTCGGACGGTGAGCGCGCTGTCGCACATCGCCACCGCGCATCTGGAGGTGCCCGCGCGCGACGCGTTCGACTTCCTCGCCGACCCGCTCAGGCTGGGCCACTGGTCGCTCGGCTGCATGCAGACCGCGCCGGCGGGCGAGGACGGCGTCCATTCCGGCCGCTCGCTCTTCGACGGCAGCCGCGCCTGGTTCCACGTCGAGGCCGACCCGGCGGCCCTGCGCATCGTCTACCATGTGGGTACGCGCGCCGTGCGCCGGCCCCGCATCGAGGCGCGCATCGTTCCGGCCGATGTCTGCGGCCTGCCCGAGGGCACCTGCTATGCCAGCCTGATCGCGTGGCGCGACACCGGCATGGACGACGCGCGCTGGCACCGCCTCTGCACCACGCACGAGGCCGAGATCCTGCTGATCAAGGCCCAGGCCGAGGCCGCCCGCACCACGCCTGTCTGAACACCTCAGTCCAGCGTCTGGCGGTAGCGGCGCAGCGCCAGCGCCACGACGACCACCATGATGACCACGATCGCCAGCATGTCGCCGGCCACGTCGGGAAACGCCGCGCCCTTCAACATCACCTTGCGCGTCAGCCGCAGGAAGTGCGTGGCCGGGATCGCGGTGCCCAGCGCCTGCGCCCATCCCGGCATCCCCGCGAACGGAAACATGAACCCCGACAGCAGGATCGTCGGCAGGATCGTGAAGAACGACAGCTGCATCGCCTGCATCTGCGAGCGCGTCACCGTCGAGATCAGAAAACCCAGCGCCAGGTTCACCGCGACGAAGAGGTTAAAGCCCAGGAAGAACGCCCAGGCGCTGCCCAGGAACGGCACCGCGAAAAGGATCCGCGCCGCCGCCAGGAACACCGCCGTCTGCACGTAACCCACCAGGATGTAGGGCAGGATCTTGCCCAGCATCACCTCGGCCGGGCGCACCGGCGTCGCCAGCAGCGCCTCCATGGTGCCGCGCTCGCTCTCGCGGACGATGGCGACGGCGGTGATCATGATCATCGTCATCGACAGGATGATCGCCAGGAGCCCCGGCACGATGTTGAGCGCGGTCTCGCCCGCCGGGTTGTAGTGCCGGTGCACCGTGACGGCGAAGGGCGGCGGCGCGCCCGCCACCTGCTGCAGCGGCCCCTCGAGGCTGGCCGTAGCGGCCGCCGCGGCGATGCCGTCCAGCGCGGCGACCGCGCCCCCCGCGGCGGTCGGATCCGAGGCGTCGGCGGCCACAAGGACCTCGGGGGCGAGGCCGCGAACCACGTCGCGCTCGAAGTCCGGCGGGATCACCACGACGAAGCTGGCCGTGCCGTCGCGCAGCGCCCGCTCGCCCTCGTCCCGGCCGCTGACCGTGCCGACGAAGTCGAAGTAGCCCGAGGTTTCCATTCCGGCCAGCAGCGCCCGGCTCACCGGGCCCGTGTCGTTCATCTCGACCAGGGTCGGCAGGTGGCGCGGGTCGGCGTTGATGGCGTAGCCGAACAGCAGAAGCTGCATGATCGGGATGCCGATCATCATCGCGAAGGTGATCCGGTCACGCCGCATCTGCACGAACTCCTTGCACGAGCACGGCGAGAAAGCGCGCGACCGAGAACGCCATCACGCGGCCTTGTCGGGCAGGAACGGGTCGGACGCGCCGGCCATCAGGTAGATGAACGCCTCCTCCAGGCCCGCCTCGCGCCGCTCCCAGCGGTGCGTGCCGCGGGCGCGGTACTCGGCGGCGACCGCGTCGAGCGCCGCGGCGTCGGTGCCGGTGACGTGCAGCACGGCCCGAAGCGCGCCACCTGCCCCACGCGGCTGTCGGCGCGCAGCTCGGCCTCGAGCGCGCCCAGCCCCTCGCCCTCGACCCGCCAGGTGTGCAGCCCGATCATCTGCGGGATCTCGCGCGCGGGGCCGTCGATCAGCTTCCGGCCGTAGGCGATGTAGGCGATGAAGTCGCACTGCACCGCCTCGTCCATGTAGTGGGTCGAGACCAGCACCGTCACGCCCTGCGCCGACAGCCTGCGGATCTCGTCCCAGAAGTCGCGCCGCGCCTTCGGGTCGACGCCCGCCGTCGGCTCGTCGAGCAGCAGAAGCTGCGGCTCGTGCAGCATGCAGGCGGCCAGCGCCAGCCGCTGCTTCCAGCCGCCCGACAGCGTGCCGGCCAGCTGACTGCCGCGCCCCGCCAGCCCCAGGTCGCGACAGCGCCGCGTCGACCCGCGCCCGGCGCCTGTCGAGGCGGTACATGCGGGCGATGAAGTCGAGGTTCTCGCGGATCGTCAGATCCTCGTAGAGCGAGAAGCGCTGGGTCATGTAGCCGACCTGCTCCTTGATCTTCTGCGGCTCGTGGCGGATGTCGTAGCCCAGGCACTGGCCCTCGCCCTCGTCCGGCATCAGCAGGCCGCACATCATCCGGATCGTGGTGGTCTTGCCGCTGCCGTTGGGGCCCAGGAAGCCGTAGATCGCGCCCCCGCGCGACCTCCATGTCCAAGTGGTCGACCACCACCTTGTCGCCGAACCGCTTGGTCAGCCCCTGCACCGAGATCGCGGCCGCGCTCATGGCCGCCTCACCGTGACGGGCTGGCCCGGGCGCAGCGGCGCGTCGGGGTCCAGCCGCGCCTCGGCCCGGTAGACGAGGCGCTGCCGCTCGTCGCGGCTGTAGATCACCGGCGGCGTGAACTGCGGCTCGGCCGCGATCCGCGTGACCGACGCGCTGAGCCCATCGGGGCAGCCGTCGCAGCCGACCGTCAGCGCATCGCCCGGCGCGAAGGCGGCGCGCTGCGGCTCGGGGACGAAGAACAGCACGTTGAGCCGCCGGGGCGGCAGCAGCGACAGCACCGGCGACCCGGTCACGGCCACCTCGCCCTCGGCGAAGACGACGCGATCCACCAGCCCGCCCGTGGGCGCGCTGACGGTGCGGTCGCCCAGGGCCGAGCTGACGCGGTCGACCTCGGCCTTCGCCGCGCTCACGGCGGCGCGGGCGGCGGCCACCTGCGCGTCGCGCGCCGGCAGCTCGGCCACCCGCAGCTGGGCGCGCAGCTCGGCCACCTGCGCGTCGAACTTCTCGAGCGCCGCCCGGTCGGCGTCCACCTGCGCCTGCGGGGCAAGGTCGCGGTCGAGCAGCGTCTGCGACCGGACGAGCGTCTTGGCGGCCAGCTCGCGGTCGGCCTGCGGCCCGCTTCAGCCCGGCGCGCAGCACCTCGATCTCGGCCTTCCGGCTGCCGGTCAGCAGGTTGTCGAGGTTGGCCGCCGCCTCGGCCACCCGCGCCTCGGCGGCGTGCAGCGCCGCACGCTCGGACAGGTCGTCGAGGCGGAAGAGCAGATCGCCCGCGGCGACGGTGTCGCCCTCGGCCACCGCGATCTCGACCAGCCGGCCCGGCGCCGCGGGCGAGACATGCACGTAGTCGGCCTCGACATAGCCGTTGAAGACCTGCTCGGGCGGTTCGCCGAAGCCGGGCAGCAGGCTGGCCAGCGCCGCCGCGATGGTGCCGCCCCAGTCCGCCATCACCGCCCCCCGCCATCGGCGAGCAGTCCGCGACCGAGGATCGACAGGTGGTTCTCGATCAGCCGTTCGGTCGCAGTCCTCGCCCTCGATGCGCATGCCGAACACCTCGGCCAGCACCAGATGGGCCAGGATCGGGCCGACGATGCTGCGCACCGTCAGCTCGGGGTCCACGGCGCGCAACTCGCCCGCCTCGATCCCGCGCTCGACCAGCCGCGCCAGAACCGGCACCGCGCGGTCGAGCACCTCCTCGCGGTACATCCGCGCGACCTCGGGGGCAGTGATCGCCTCGCGCAGGACGACCTTCGGCACGATCGCCACCCCCGGCTGGTCGAGCCGCGTGGCCAGCATGGTGACGAAGTGCCGCAGCGCCGTCCACGCATCCCCCGGATGCTCGGCCAGCTCGCCCAGCGCCGCATCGGCGACCGGCACCACCGCGCGCCGCACCAGCCCCTCGAGCAGCGCCTTCTTGGAACGAAAGTAGAGGTAGAGCGCCCCCTTGGAGAGGCCGGCCTGCCGGGCCACCTCCTCCATCCGCGTGCGGTCAAAGCCCTTCTCGCCAAAGAGCGCCAGCGCCGCGTCGAGGATCTGGGCCTGCCGGTCGGGCGGCTGGCCGTCGCTCTGGGTGGGGGTCGCCTGCGGGTCCGTCATGGCCGGCACCTGTGGATGTAACGCCCTCGATCCGGCTGGATCGAGTCGGTGAAATCATGGTGACTGACCGGTCAGTCAGTTGCAAGCGCGCGATACGCCGCACCCGCCCGCCGCCTGTCACCCGATGAAAAAGCGGGGCGGCGGCGGCCCGGGTCCGCCCTGCCCCTTGCGCCGGGCGCGATGCTGGGGCGAGTGTGGCGGGGCCAGCCGCCGCGCGCCCCGGACGCGCCCGCCGTCGCGGCGCGGCCCGCAAACGACGGAGGTGGAATGTCGCCCTTTGCCCCGCCCGCCGGCCCGGCAGCCCTGCATCGCCAGCCTCGCGCCCGGCGCGGCCCAGGGGCCTGAGCCGTGTCGCCCGTCGATCCGTTCCTGAACCGCAGCCGCATCGCCTACTTCTCGATGGAGATCGCGATCCGGCCCGAGATGCATACATATTCCGGCGGCCTCGGCGGTCTTGCCGGCGACACCGCGCGCTCGTGCGGCGACCTCGACCTGCCCGCCGTCTTCGTCACCCTGGCGAGCCGCGAGGGCTATCTGCGCCAGGAGATCGACGACCAGGGGCGACAGGTCGACCACCCCGACCCGTGGAACCCGGCCGACTGGGCGACGCCGCTGGGCGCGATGGTCGCCGTCGAGATCGAGGGGCGGTCGGTCTGGATCCGGCCCTGGCTGCACGTCCTGACCTGTCCGGTGGGCGTGCAGGTGCCGATCCTGCTTCTCGACACCGACCTCGACCAGAACGACCCCGCCGACCGCACGATCACCGACCGTCTCTATGGCGGCGACGAGGTGTGGCGCCTCAAGCAGGAGATCGTCCTCGGCATCGGCGGCGAGCAGGTTCTGCAGGCGCTCGGCTTCGAGATCGAGACCTACCACCTCAACGAGGGGCACGCCGCGCTGCTGACGCTGGCGCTGCTCAGGCGCCACCCCAGCCGCGCCAAGCCCGACCTGACCGGCGAACTGGGCTACGACGACGACCGGGTGCGCGAGGTCTGCGTCTTCACCACCCACACGCCGGTCGAGGCCGGCCACGACCGCTTCGCCTACGACCTGGTCGAGCGGCTGATGGGCCAGCCGATCCCCACCCGCGCGCTGCGGCTGCTGGCGGGGGCCGACCGGCTGAACATGACGCGCCTCGCGCTCAACCTAAGCGGCTTCGTCAACGGGGTCGCGCTGCGCCACGCCGAGACCACCCGCTCGATGTTTCCCGGCTACCAGATCCGCGCGATCACCAACGGCGTCCACGTGGCGACCTGGGCGCATCCGGCGATCGGGCACCTCTTCCAGCGGATCGCCCCCGACTGGGCCCATGACCCCGAGCAACTGCTGATCGCCGACACGCTGCCCGACGCCGACGTCCGGGCGGCGCACGCCACGGCCAAGGCCGAGCTGGTCGAGGCGGTGCGCCAGCAGACGGGCGTGGCGCTCGACCCCGAGCTGCCGGTCATCGCCTTCGCCCGGCGGATGACCGGCTACAAGCGCCCCGACCTCATCTTCTCCGACCTCGACCGGCTGCGCGCGATCCACGCGCGGCGGCCGTTCCAGCTGGTGATGGCCGGCAAGGCGCATCCGCGCGACGACAGCGGCAAGGCCCTGATCGCCCGCGCGGGCGAGTGCATCCGCGCGCTCGGCGGCAGCGTGCCGGTGGTGTTCCTGCCGAACTACGACATGGCGCTGGCCCGCACGCTGGTCGCCGGCGCCGATGTCTGGCTGAACACGCCGCTGCCGCCGATGGAGGCGTCGGGCACCAGCGGCATGAAGGCCGCGATCAACGGCGGGCTGAACCTCAGCGTCCTCGACGGCTGGTGGATCGAGGCCTGCCTCGAGGGTGTCACGGGCTGGGCCGTGGGCGGCGACGACGGCCGGCACGACGACGACGCGGCCGACCTCTACCAGAAGCTCGAGCAGGCGGTCCTGCCGACCTGGTACGACGACCCGGGCCGCTGGACCTGGATGATGAAGCAGGCGATCGGCAAGATCGCGCCCCGCTTCAACAGCCAGCGGATGATGCGCCGCTACGCCAGCGAGGCCTACCTGCGCTGAGCGCCCTCAGCCCTCGGGGACCGCGGCGGCGCAGCTCGTCGAGCCACGGCGCCGCCGCGGCGTCCGAGGGCGCGCGCCAGTCGCCCCGCGGCGACAGCGCCCCGCCCGCCGACACCTTCGGCCCGTTCGGCAGCGCCGAGCGCTTGAACTGGCTGAAGGCGAAGAACCGCCACAGGAACACCTCCAGCCACTTGCGGATCTCGCGCAGGTCGTAGCCTTGCGCTTCGCCGTCTCGGGAAAGTCGATCGGGCCAGACGCCCGCGCTCGCGTCGCGCCAGGCGTGCCAGGCCAGGAACGCGACCTTCGACGGCGGCAGGCCGTAGCGCATGGTGTGGAACAGGAAGAAGTCGTGCAGCTCGTAGGGGCCGATCTTGTCCTCGGTCGACTGCAGCTCCTCCTCCTCGCCCTGCGGCACCAGCTCGGGCGAGATCTTGGTGTCGAGGATCGCCTCCAGCACCGCGTCCGTCGCGGCGTCGAACTGGCCGGTCTGGATCACCCAGCGGATCAGGTACTGGATCAGCGTCTTGGGCACGCCCGCGTTGACCGCGTAGTGGCTCATCTGGTCGCCGACGCCGTAGGTGCACCAGCCGAGCGCCAGCTCGCTAAGATCGCCGGTGCCGACGACGAAGCCGCGGTGCTGGTTCGCCAGCCGGAACAGGTAGTCGGTGCGCAGCCCCGCCTGCACGTTCTCGAAGGTCACGTCGTAGACCGGCTCGCCGCCGGCGAAGGGGTGGCCCATGTCGCCCAGCATCTGCCGGGCGGCGGGGCGGATGTCGATCTCCGCCGCCTCGATGCCGAGGGCGCGCATCAGCTTCCAGGCGTTGCCCTTGGTCGCCTCGCCGGTGGCGAAGCCCGGCATCGTGTAGCCCAGGATCGTGGTGCGCGGCAGGCCGAGCTGGTCGCAGGCCTTGGCCGCCACGATCAGCGCATGGGTGGAATCGAGCCCGCCGGAGACGCCGATCACCATGTGGTCGCCGCGGGTCGCCTCGAACCGGCGGCGCAGGCCCTCCACCTGGATGTTGAACGCCTCGTAGCAGTCCTGGTCCAGGTGGCTGCTGGCGGTTCGGCACGTAGGGAAAGCGCCGGATCGGCCGGATCAGGCCCGCATCCTCGAAGTGCGGCCGGTGCTCGAAGCCGATCCGGCGGAACGGCGTCTCGGGCCGTCGCGCCGCCTCGGCGGCGTCGGCGAAGGTGCCGGTGCGCATCCGCTCGTTCAGGATGCGCCCGGTGTCGATGTCGGCCATGCAGAGCACCGGCTCCAGCGAGAAGCGCGCCGATTCGGCCATCAGGTCGCCCAGCTCGTAGATCGCGCCCTGCCCGTCCCAGGCCAGGTCGGTCGTGCTCTCGCCCGGCCCGGCGGCGGAATAGGCATAGGCGGCGACGGCGCGCGTCGACTGCGCGCGGCAGAGCATGTGCCGCTCGTCGCGACTTGCCGATGACGATGTTCGAGGCCGACAGGTTCGTCAGGATCGTCGCGCCGGCCAGCGCGGCGGCGGAGGAGGGCGGGATCGGCGCCCAGTAATCCTCGCAGATCTCGATGTGGAAGACGAAGCCGGGCAGGTCGCTGCGCCTCGAAGATCAGGTCGGCGCCGAACGGCGCCTCGCGCCCCGCGACCGCGATCTCTCGCCCGCCGACGCCGCGGCCGTGGGCGAACCAGCGCTTCTCGTAGTATTCGCGGTAGTTCGGCAGGTAGCGACTTCGGCACCACGCCCAGGATCTCGCCCCGCGCGACATCGCGACGGCGCAGTTGTAGAGCCGCCCGCCCTGGCGCAGCGGCGCCCCGACCAGCAGCACCGGCGCCAGATCCGGCGCTGGCCGCGGCGATGTCGCCGAGCGCCGCCTCCGCCGCGTCCAGCAGCGCCGCCTGCAGGTGCAGGTCGTCGAGCGCATAGGACGACACGCAAAGCTCGGGGTAGACGCACGCAGGTCGGCCCGCGCTTCGTCGGCGCGCCGCGCCTCGGCCAGGATCGGCGTCGCGGTTGAAGCCCACATCGGCGGTGCGGACGCGCGGCGTGCTGGTCGCCGACGCGGACGAAGCCGTGCCGGTGCAGCGCGCGGAAGTGCTCGGGTCCGGTCCGTCCGTCATTCCAGGGCCTCCGCGAACATCTCGATCGCGACTCGCCAGGCAGGCGAGTCCGGACGCCGCCGCGCCCTATCGGGCCGAAGTGCGCCTCGCGATGCAGCGTCTCGCGGCCGCGGCGGGCGCAGGCGAAGTGCACGAGCCCTTCCTCGCCGTCGCCGCGCGGGGCCTGCGAAGCCGGTCACCGAAAACGGCGAGGTCGGCGCCGGACCGCTCCAGCGCGCCCTCGGCCATCGCGACGCGCCACGGGCTCGAGACGGCGCCGTAGCCGGTCGAGCAGGTCGGCCGGCACGCCCAGCATCTCGCGTCTTGGCCGCGTCGGTATAGGAGACGAAGCCGCGCTCGAAGGCATGGGAGCAGCCCTCGACGTCGGTCAGCAGCCGAGGCCAGCAGGCCGCCGGTGCAGCTCTCGGCGGTGGCCAGCCGCAGGCCCGCATCGCACGCCTCGGTCAGGCGGGCGGTGATCGCATCCTCCAGCTCCTGCGGAAGCCGGCTCGACAGGGTTTCGGCCATGAACGTTCCTCCAGACCCCTCAACTTGCGCGATAATGTCGCGGGGGCAAGGTCAAACCGCCCCGTCGCGCCCCGGCAGGGTCGCGCCCCGTCGGGCCCGCCGCCGCGAGACTTGATTGAGGTCATGGTGCGCCCGGCCCCTCCACGTGCTTTCTTGGACGCGGAGACGGCCCGCGGGCCGCGAGCCGAGCGGAAAAGGGAGAAGGCATGTCCGCCACCCCAGCCACGTCAGCGCCACGCCCCCGTCGCGGCGGGCGCGCCCGATGAGCCCGCCCGACGCCGGGGCCGAGGGCGCGACGGGCCGGGTCCTGCGCATCCTCGGCTCGGTCATCGACGTGGCCTTCCCCGACGCGCCGCTGCCGCCGCTCGCCGCCGCGCTCGAGGTGGCGTGGGACGGCCCCCACCGCCTGACGCTCGAGGTCGAGGCGCACCTGACGCCGCACATTGTGCGCTGCGTCGCGATCCAGGAGGCGGCGGGCCTGCGCTGCGGCACCCCCGTGCACGACACCGGCGGCCCGATCACGGTGCCCACCGGGCAGGACCTTCTCGGCCGGATGATCAACGTCGTGGGCGAGCCGATCGACCGCGGCCCGCCCTTCGGCCCCGACGTGCCGCGCGCGCCGATCCACCGGCAGCCGCCGCCGCTGGCCTCGCAGGGGGCCAGCGACCGGCTGTTCCTGACCGGGATCAAGGTGATCGACCTGCTCGCGCCGCTCGCCCACGGCGGCAAGGCGGGGATGTTCGGCGGCGCGGGCGTCGGCAAGACGGTGCTGATCATGGAGCTGGTCCGCGCGACCGCCGACAATTACCGCGGCATCTCGGTCTTCGCCGGCATCGGCGAGCGCTCGCGCGAGGGGCACGAGCTGTGGCAGGAGCTCAACCGCTCGGGCGTCTCGACCGCGCGGTGCTGGTCTTCGGCCAGATGAACGAGCCGCCGGGCGCGCGCTGGCGCGTGGGCCTCTCGGCCCTCAGCGTGGCCGAGGCGTTCCGCGACGGCGAGGGGCGCGACGTGCTGCTGCTCATCGACAACGTGTTCCGCTTCGTGCAGGCGGGCGGCGAGGTGTCGGGGCTGCTCGGCCGGATGCCCTCGCGCGTGGGCTACCAGCCCACCCTGGCCACCGAGATCGCCGAGCTTCAGGAGCGCATCGCCTCGGTCAAGGGCGCGGCGATCACCTCGATCCAGGCGGTCTACGTGCCGGCCGACGACTTCACCGACCCCGCCGTCGCCGAGACCTTCACCCACCTCGACGCCACCATCGTGCTCAGCCGCGAGATGGCGTCCGAGGGGCTCTACCCCGCGATCGACCCCCTCGCCTCGACCTCGACCCTGCTCGACCCCGACATCGTCGGGCGCGAGCACTACGAGACCGCCGAGGAGGTGCGCCGCCTGGTCGAGCGGTACCGCGAGCTGCAGGAGATCATCGCGCTGCTGGGCATCGAGGAGCTGGGCGCGGCCGACCGCCGGGCGGTGGGCCGGGCGCGGCGGCTGATCCGGTTCCTGACCCAGCCCTTCGCGGTGACCAGCCAGTTCACCGGAATCGAGGGCAGCTCGGTCGCGCTGGCCGACACCATCTCGGGCTGCCGGGCGATCATGGCGGGCGAGGCCGACGCGCTGGCCGAGGACGCGCTCTACATGACCGGCACCTTCGAGCAGGCGCGCGCCCGCGCCAAGGCCGAGCCCGAGCTCACATGAGGCTGCGCGTGACCACGCCCACCGCGATCGTCGAGGACGCCGACGGCATCGCCCACCTGCGCGCCGAGGACGAGACCGGCGCCTTCGGCATCCTTCCCGGCCACGCGCCGTTCCTGACCACCCTGCCGATCTCGGTGGTGACGTGGCGCACCGCCGACGCGGCACCCCGCCACCTGGCGGTGCGCGGCGGGGTGCTGACGGTCGGCCCCGGCACGCCCGAGGCGCCGGGCACCGTCATCGAGATCGCCACCCGCCAGGCGATCCGCGAGGACGACCTCGCGGCCCTCGAGCGCAAGGTGCGCGAGGTGTTCCTGCGCGACGTCGAGGACGAGGACCGCGCCCGCACCACCGCCCGGCAGCTCCACCTGGCCGCCATGCGGCAGATCCAGCGGGTCATCGACGCCTCGCGGCCGCAGGGCACCGCCTCCACCTTCGGCGCCGAGGAGGACGTCGGATGAGCGCCCCCGGCAACCACGAGGGCCGCCGCAGGATGCAGAAGGCCGTGCGCACCCGCCGCCAGAGGCAGGACATGGCCGACCGCGAGGGCGAGCGCTCGCTGTGGCAGAACCTGTCGATGGTCGGCGCGCTGGGCTGGCTGGTGGTGACGCCGACGCTGCTGGGCGTGGCGGTGGGGCGCTGGCTGGACGCGCGCTTCGATGCCGGCCAGACCTTCACCGGCGCGTTGATCATGCTGGGCGCGGGCTTCGGCCTCTACCTGGCCTGGCAGAGGATGAACGAGAAATGACCCTGGTTTCCGCCGCCACGATCCTGGCCGCGGCCCTGGCCGGCGCGGCGCTCGGCGCGGCCTGGCTCGCGCTCGTCGCCCGGTCGGCCGCGGGGCTCGCCCGGGGCGCCTCGCCCGCCCGCGCCGCGCTCGCGACGCTCGGCCGCCTGGCCGGGGCGGGCGCGGTCTTCTGGCTGGTGGCGACGCAGGGCGCGCTGCCCCTGCTCGCCGCGCTGGCCGGCTTCACCGTCGCGCGGCTGATCCTGCTGCGCCGCATCTGGGGGGCGGGTCGTGAACGAGAACCCCCTCGCCCCCGACATCCTCTTCCATCTCGGGCCGCTCGCCTTCGACCGCGCCGTGGTCACCACCTGGGTGATCATGGCGCTGCTGGTCGGCCTCGCGCTGCTGGCCTTCCGCCGGCGCGGCGCAGGCGGGCTGCAGAGCCTCTTCGAGATCCTGGTCGAGGCCATCGCCGCGCAGGTACGCGAGATCCTCCGCCGCGACCCCTGGCCGTTCATGCCGCTGCTGGCCACGCTCTTCATCTTCCTCAGCGTCGCCAACCTCGCCGCGATCATCCCCGGCGGCCGGCCGCCGACCGCGCATATCGAGACGCCGGCGGCGCTGGCGGCCATCGTCTTCCTGTCGGTCCACGGCTACGGCATCGCCACCCGCGGCCTCGGCCCCTACCTGCGCCACTACCTCGAGCCGAACCCGCTGCTGCTGCCGCTCAACATGCTGTCCGAGCTGACGCGGACCTTCTCGCTGATGGTTCGCCTCTTCGGCAACATCATGAGCCACGAGTTCATCATCGCGATCGTGGTGTTCCTGGCCGGGCTGCTGGTGCCGATCCCGTTCATGCTGCTGGGCATCCTGATCGGCCTGATCCAGGCCTACATCTTCACCGTGCTGGCGGCCGTCTATGTCGGCGCCGCCGTCGGCAGCGTCGAGACCTGAACCGCAAGGGACAAGTGCATGCAGAACATCCTCGAAGTCGTCAGCATCCTCGGCGCCGCGCTCGCCGTGTCGTTCGGGGCGATGTTCCCCGCCTACGCCGAGGGCCGCGCCATCGCTTCCGCGATGGAGGCCATCGCCCGCCAGCCCGAGGCGTCCGGGGCGATCTCGCGGACGCTCTTCGTGGGCCTCGCGATGATCGAGACGATGGCGATCTACTGTCTGGTCATCGCGCTGCTGCTGCTCTACGCCAACCCGTACACCGGCTGATGCATTTCGACCTCTGGACCTTCGGGCTGCAGGCGCTGAACTTCCTGGTTCTCGTCTGGCTGCTGACGCGGTTCCTCTACCGCCCGGTCCGCAAGGCCGTCGCCGACCGGCGCGCGGCGTCCGAAGCCGCGCTGACCGAGGCGCGCGCCAAGGCCGAGGAGGCCGAGGCGACGCGCGCCCGCCTCGAGGCCGAGCGCGAGGCGCTCACGCACGAGCGCGACGGCCTCCGCGCCGAGATCCACCGCGAGACTCGGGCCGAGGCCGACAAGCTGCTCGAGGCCGCCCGCACCGAGGCCGACGAGACCCGCAGCGCCGCCCGCGCCGCGGCCGAGGCCGAGCACGCCCGCGCCCTGACCGAGATCCGCGGCGAGATCGCCGCGACCGCCGCCGACCTCGCCGCCGACCTGCTGCGCCGCACCGGCGGCGGCGGCGGTCCGGGGCTGCGCGCCGCGGTGGCCGACTTCCTGGCCGACCTGCCGCCCGAGCGCCGCGAGGAACTGACCGCCGAGGCCGGGGGCGCCGCGGTCGAGGTCGCCACCGCCACGCCGCCCTCCGACGACGAGCGTCGGGCCTGGGCCGCGGCGCTGGCCGAGTGGTTCGGCCCCGACGCCAGCCCCGCCTTCGCCACCGACTCCGCGCTGCTGGGCGGCGTCGTGCTGCGCCTGCCCCATTCCGAGATCGACCTCAGCTGGGCCAGCCACCTGGCCGCGGCCCGGCGCGCGATGGCCGAGGACGCGGCATGAGCCTCGGCGACGACCTCTCCCACTGGCTGCCGCAGGCCCGCGCCCGCGCGCTGGCGGTGCCCGTCGGCCCGCGCCTGGCCCGCGTCGGCCGGGTCCAGACCGCGGGCGACGGCGTCGCCACCGTCACCGGCCTGCCCGACACCCGCCTCGACGAGCTGCTGCGCTTCGAGGACGGCACCCTGGCGCTGGCGATGGAGATCGACGAGCACCGCGTCGGCTGCGTCCTGCTGGGCGAGAGCGCGACGGCAGGCGCCGGCGCCCGCGTCAGCCCCACCGGCGAGATCATCCGCGTCCCCGTGGGCGAGGCGCTTCTGGGCCGCGTCGTCGACCCGCTGGGCGCCCCCCTCGACGGCGGCCCGCCGATCCGCAGCGACCGGCGCGACCCGATCGAGCGGCCGGCGCCGGCGATCGTCGACCGCGCCCCGATCACCCAGCCCTTGGCCACCGGCCTCACCGTGGTCGACGCGATGATCCCGCTCGGCCGCGGCCAGCGCGAACTGATCGTGGGCGACCGCAAGACCGGCAAGACCGCGGTGGCGCTCGACACGATCATCAACCAGCGCCACTCGGACGTTGTGTGCATCTACGCCGCGATCGGCCAGAAGGCGTCCAGCGTCGCCCGCGTGATCGAGGCGGTCCGGGCGCACGGCGCGCCCGAGCGCTGCATCTTCGTGATCGGCGCGGCCGAGGCGCCGCCGGGCACCCAGTGGGCCACCCCCTACGCCGCCTGCACCATGGCCGAGTACTTCCGCGACCGCGGCCAGGACGCACTGCTGGTCCTCGACGACCTGACCAAGCACGCGATCATCCACCGCCAGATCTCGCTCCTGCTGCGCCGGCCGCCGGGGCGCGAGGCCTATCCGGGCGACGTCTTCTACCTGCACGCCCGCCTGCTCGAGCGCGCGGCCAGGCTGGGCGACGAGCTGGGCGGCGGCTCGCTCACCGCGCTGCCCATCGCCGAGACCCAGGCGGGCAACCTCACCGCCTACATCCCCACCAACCTGATCTCGATCACCGACGGGCAGATCTACCTTGAGCCCAAGCTCTTCTACGAAGGCCAGAAGCCCGCCGTGAACGTCGGGATGAGCGTCTCGCGCGTCGGCGGCAGCACCCAGGCCCGGGCGATCAACGCGCTCGCCAACCGCCTCAAGCTCGACTACGCGCAGTTCCTCGAGCTCGAGGCGTTCACCCGCTTCGGCGCCATGACCGACGAGCGCACGCGCCAGCGGGTCGAGCACGGCCGCCGCATCCGCGCCATCCTCGCGCAGGACCAGTACGATCCGCTGCCCCTGCCCGCCCAGGTGGCGCTGCTGCTGGCGGTGGCCGAGCGGCGGCTCGACGACGTCCCGCTCGAGGCGCTGCCGGCCCTGCGCACCGCCCTGCGCGAAAGGCTCGGGCAAGACTGCCCCGACGCGGTGCACCGCATCGCCTCAACCGGCACGCTCGGCGACGAGGACCGCGCGACGCTCCTGCGGGTGATCGACGCCTGCGTGGCCGACCGCAAGGACGCCCCCCGATGACCAGCCACGCCCGCATGGCCGCCCGCCTCGCCAGCCTCGAGGGGCTGCACGAGCTGGTCGACGCCCTGCGCGCCATCGCCGCCTCGCACGCGCGCGAGGCCGGCGAGGCGCTGGGCGGCACCCGCCGCTATCGCGGCGTCATCGACGCGGCCATCGCCGCCGCCGGGACGCTCGAGCCCGACGCCGCCGCGGCCCCGCGCGACGGCGACGGCGCCGTGCTGATCGTGATCTGTTCGGAACACGGCTTCGTCGGCGGCTTCAACCAGCGCATCGTCGCCCACGCCGCCGAGGCGCGGACGCCGGCCGAACGGCTGATCCTGGTGGGCCGGCGCGGCGCCATGCGCGCCGCCGAAAGCGGCCTCGCGACCGACGACGTGCTGGCGATGACGACCCACGTGGCCGGCGTGCCGGCGCTGGCCCGGCGCCTCGGCGACCGGCTGGGGCCGGTGGCGCGCGCCCGCATCGTCCATGCCGCCGCGCGCCCCGGCGCCCGCTTCGAGGCCGTCACCCGCACCCTGCTGCCGCTGCCCGCCGCCGCGCCGCCCGGGGTCGGACGCAGCGCCCCCCACAGCCCCGGCGCGGAGGGCGGCGGGTGGGCGGGTGGGGCCGGCCTCCGCGCCGGGGCCGGCCCGCCGCCCCTGCACCACCTGCCGCCGCACGAGCTTCTCGCGCGGCTGGGCGACGAGCTCCTCTTCGCCGAGATCGCCCACGCCCTGATGGAGAGCCTCGCCAGCGAGAACGGCGCCCGCCTGCACGCGATGGAGGCCGCCGGCCGCAACATCGGCCACCGCCTCGACGTGCTGCGCCAGGAGGCCAACACGCTGCGCCAGCAGGAGATCACCGCCGACCTGCTCGAGGTGGTCTCGGGCGCCGAGGCCGTGGCCGAGCGGACCGCCGGCGTCCGGCAGGACGGCGCCTCTTGAAGCCGCCCGTCCGCTCGGGGCAGATGGGCCGCAGAACCCTCTGCCTGACCACGCCGCCCATGGACCCCGCCCGCCCGATCCGCACCCGAAGCCGCGCCGCCGGATGAGCCCGCTCGCCCTCGCCCTCGTCTACGGCGGCTTCGCCGGGCTGATGATCCCGGCCGGCGGCTACCTGGCGCAGATCGAGCGGATCCAGCCCAACTGGCTGGAACAGGAGGTGCGCCACAGCGCCATCGCCTTCGGCGGCGGCATCCTCGTGGCGGCGGTGGCCTTCGTCCTGGTGCCCGAGGGGATGGAGGACGTGCCGCTGGCGATCTCGCTCGCCGCCTTCTTCGCCGGCGGCATCCTGTTCGCCCTGGCCGAGCGGACGCGACAGCGCCACGCCGAGGCGCACGCGCAGTTCCTGGCGATGCTGACCGACTTCCTGCCCGAGGCGGTGGCGCTGGGCGCGCTGATGGCGACCCAGGCGCCCGAGGCGGCGCTGCTCGCCCTGCTGATCGGGGCGCAGAACCTGCCCGAGGCGTTCAACGCCTGGCGCGAGCTGATGGCCGACGGGCGGCACGCGGCCGCCTACATGATGCGGCTGTTCCTGGCGCTGGCCTCGCTCGGGCCGATCGCGGTGCTCTTCGGCTATTACGCGCTGGCCGACATGCCCCTGCTGACCGGGATCATCATGATGGGCGCGGCCGGCGGCATCCTGTTCCTGATGTTCCAGGACATCGCGGTAAAGGCGCATCTGAGCAACCGGCAGGGGCCGTCGCTGGCCGCGCTCGCCGGCTTCTCGGTGGGGATGCTGGGCCAGGCGCTGGTGGACACGATCTGAGGGGGACAAGGTGACAGAACCCGGACGCTTTCTCTTCCGCCTGGCGTGGATCACGCTGGCGGCGATCCTGGTGGCCTTCGTCTGGCAGAGCGTGCCGCTGATCCAGTCGCGGCTGCTCTCGGGCTCGTCCGAGCCGCGCCTCGTCACCCCGCGCGGCGACCTGGCCGCCGACGAGCAGACCACCATCGCCATCTTCCGCACGGCCCGCGACAGCGTCGTCTACATCTCGACCGCCGAGCGGGTGCTCGACCCCTGGACGCGCAACGTCCACGACCAGCCGCGCGGCACCGGCTCGGGCTTCGTCTGGGACGATCTCGGCCACGTCGTCACCAACGCGCACGTCGTCGAAGGCGCGTCCAGCGCCACGGTCCGCCTCGCCGACGGGCGCAGCTTTCCCGCCGAGCTGGTGGGCGTCAGCCCCGACCACGACCTGGCCGTGCTGCGCATCAGCGTGGGCTCGGCCCGGCCCGAACCGCTGCCCATCGGGTCCAGCGCCGGTCTCGAGGTCGGCCAGACCGTCTTCGCCATCGGCAACCCGTTCGGGCTCGACTGGACGCTGACCCGCGGCATCGTCTCGGCGCTCGACCGCGAGCTGCCGGACCGCGGCGCGGTCATCACCGGCCTGATCCAGACCGACGCGGCGATCAACCCCGGCAACTCGGGCGGGCCGCTGCTCGACAGCGCGGGCCGGCTGGTCGGCGTCAACACCGCGATCTTCAGCCCCTCGGGCGCCAGCGCCGGCATCGGCTTCGCGGTGCCCGTCGACGCGGTGAACCGGGTGGTGCCGCAGCTGATCGCGCGCGGCAACTACACGCCGCCCTCGCTGGGGGTGCGCACCGACAGCCGCGTCGACGCGATGGCCCAGCGCCGCGGGATCGAGGGCGTGGTGATCCTCGACGTGACCCCCGGCTCGCCCGCCGACCGCGCCGGCCTGCGCCCCGCCGAAATCGGGCGCGACGGCACGATCCGGCCCCACGACCTGATCCTCGCCGTCGACGGCCGCCGCGTCGCCTCGACCGAAGAGCTGCTGGCGGCCCTCGAGACCCACAAGTTCGGGCGACACGGTGCGCGTCACCATCTCGCGCGACGGCCGCCCGCGCGAGCTCGACATCCCCCTCGCCCCCGCCCGCTGACCGCACCGCCGCCGACCGCGTCTCCTCCGCCGGACACGCCCGGCAACTCAAACCCTCGCACCGCCCCGCGCCCCCGCCAGCCGGAACCGACTCCATCCGGCACGGCCGCCGACTGCCCCTCGCGCGCCGCGTCACCGCGACCTGGCCGCGCCAGGTCCGCCGCCGCCCGACGCCCCGTGCAAACGCCCCGCGCTCCCCCACAACCACCCCGAAACGACAGTGGCGAGGCGGAACAGCCGCCGTCGCCAAGCCGCGACACGGCCCCCTCGGCGGCGAACCTCACGCCGTTGCCCCACGCGGCCGCATCGCGACCTGTCCCCCGACCAAACCTCAAGTCCGCACGACGGCCGGCCCCCGCACCCGCCGCGGCCCACATCGACTGCGCCTTGGCGAAACAGTTGCCCCGGCGGCCCAGTCACTCCCCGGGCTCCGGCGGACCCACCGGCCCTCGAAAAAGTCCACGTCGGACGAAGGCACGTGCGCCGCCTCGACCGGGGCGAACCGTCGGCCATCCCGGCGCCGGCGCCCCACCCGCAGGTCGCCCCGCGCCCCGGCGACGTGCCAGTCCGGCAAGACAGGCGAGCGCTCGATCCAGAGCGGCGAGTCAAGGCAATCCGCCCCGGTGCTGGCACGCCGCCGCACCTCCGCCCATCGCCGCGCCGCGGGTCACCGCCCGCCCGCACCGCGGGCGAGCGCCGCGGCGGCGCGCACTCGCACCGCAATGCCGCGCCCCCGCCGCCCGCGGCGCCGCGCCCGCCGGGCTTCAGGCGGCGGCCAGCCGGGCCTCGAGATAGTCGACGGCCGCGTCGACACTGGCGAGGCGGGGATAGTCGGCCTCGGGGATATCGACGCCCAGCCGCTGGTGCAGCGCCGTCACCAGGTTCAGGAAATCCATCGAATCGATCTCGAACGCGTCGCGCAGGTCGGCGCTTCGGTCGGCCTCGGCGAAGTCCATCTCGGGCGCGATCCGGCCCAGCTCGTCGGCCAGCACCCCGGCTATCTCGTCACGTGTCACAATGCCTCCGGTTTCTGCAGCAGGGCCGCGACGGCCGCCAGAAGGCTGGCGCCGCTGCGCCCGTCGCTGACCCGATGATCGGCCGCCAGGCTCGCCGTGACCACCCAGCGGGGCACCACCGCCTCGCCCACCACGACGGGGCGGCGCACCGGCGTGCCGAAGCCCACCAGCGCCACCTGCGGCGGAAAGATGACGCCCTGCAGCGCGTCGACCCCGCGCTCGCCCAGGCTCGAGACGGTCAGCGTCGCCTCGCTCATCTCGGAACTGCGCAGCCGCCCGGTGCGCGCCCGCGCCACCAGGTCGCGCATGGCCGCCATCAGGTCGTCCAGCTCGCGGCTGTCGGCGTCGCGCAGGGCCGGCGCCACCAGTCCGCCCCCTCTGAGCGAGACGGCGACCCCCGCATGCACCGCACCGGCGGCATGGAACGCGCCGTCGCGCCAGGCGCCGCTGAAGCCCGCCACCTGCCGGGCCGCCCGCGCCACCGCCCGCACCAGCAGCAGCCCCATCACCAGGCGGGCCTCGGGCGGGCCGCGCGGCGTTGGTCGCGGCCAGCCAGTCGGTCGCCGCCTGCAGGTCGATCTGGCGGGCCAGGTAACAGTGCGGGATCTCGCGCTTCGACCGCGCCATGGCGGCCCCGACGGCCGCCCGCATCGCGGCGGGGTCGAAACCGGTGGCGCGGGCAGGTCGGGGCGCGGCGGCCAGCGCCCGCTCGACGTCGGCCAGCACGATGGCGCCGCCCGGTCCGCTACCGGTCACGCGGCCGAGCGCCACCTGCGCCTCGGCGGCCAGCGCCCGCGCCGCCGGCGAGGCAGGCGGCGGCTCGGCCTCCCCCACGCCCCGCTCCGCGCCCGAGACCACCTCGCCCGCCCCTCCCGATCCCACAGGCCCGGTCGCCGCGGCGCCGGGCACCACGACAGCACTCGCCGCGCCCCCCGCCCCAGGCATCTCGGCCACCTGAACGCCCGGGCCACCGGCGCCCCCCGCAGCGGCCGTCCCACCCGCCGCCGGCGCCGCCGCCGGAGGCCTCCCGCCGGCCGCGGCCTCCCCCGGAACCCGCGCCCCGGACACCGCGGCCGGCCGCGCGCCGCCTCCCTCTGCCCGCGCCGCCGGTTCGCCCGCGCCCGACGGCGTCGCGGGGGAAGGAACGGCCGACCCGGGCGCGCCCTCTCCCGTCCTCCCGCCACCTTCCGCGCGAGGCGCGGCCGTCGGCCCGGCGCCACCGGCGGCCGAAGCCGCCGCCTCCTCGCCCTTCCCGGCCCTCCCGGCGCCCCTCGCCCGGGGCACGGATCCCAGCAAGACCAACCGAACCAAGTAGAGGGCAAG
>CAVZBD010000006.1:0-35496 GCA_963773475.1 uncultured Alphaproteobacteria bacterium
GAGCCACGTGGGCGCCATCGCCGCCTCGGCGGGCGAGCAGGCGACGGGGATCAACGAGATCAACGCCGCGGTGGCGCAGCTTGACCAGGCGACGCAGCAGAACGTGGCGATGTTCGAGGAGACGACGGCCGCCAGCACCGCGCTCGAGCAGGACGCGCAGACCCTCGCCGCGCTGGTCGAGCGGTTCCGCGTGGCCGAGACCGAGCGGAGGCTTCACGCCGTGGCCGCCTGAGCCGCGGGAGACCCACCCCCGGCCTCGACGCCGGGACTGACGGAAGAACGAGGACCTGCCGCGAACGCCGCGGCAGGTCCTTTCCGTTGCGAGGGCGCCTCAGGCCGTGCGGCGCCTGCGGCGAGAGCCGACCGCGCCCAGCGCGGCGAGGCCCGTCACACCAGCGCGCCGCCGGCCGGCAGCGGCACGACGGCGGCGACGGGGGCGAGGAAGCCGCGGATCTCGCCCGCGGGAAAGAGGGTCGTGTGGACGTCGAGGGAGGTCAGGCTGCCGGCGAGAGCTCGCGGCCAGCGCCGCCTCGGCCGAGGCAGCCGAGCCGCCGTTCGCCGTCACGAAGGCCGGGTTGTAGGCGCCGAGGTCGAGCGTATCGAAGCTGGCCGAGAGCCGCCGGAGGTGACGCCCAGCGGGAAGGACGGGAACGTCGGGACGGTGGTGATGACGCCGGCATTGCCGGGCGCGGCGACCGGCCCGTGAATATGCGCCGCGAGCGTGGTGCCGCCGAGGTCGGCGAAGGCGACGTTGACGTCCAGCGTGTGGGCCACCGCGTCGAAGGCGACGAGGGCCGAGCCGCTGCCTGCCGATGCGTTCGCAGGGTTTTCGGCGGCGCCCGCGAGCGTCGCGCTGTAGCTGAGGACGGCAGCCTGGGACGCCGTCGCGATGCCGAAGAGGCAGAGCGCTGCGGCGGTGAGGAGGAACGGGTGTCTCATGGCGATGTCACTCCCTGAAGGACGCCCGCGGCGTTGCACGGGCGCCTGCCGAGGGTAGCACACGGGCTGGGGCGCTCGGCATGGCGCACGTCACGATCCCGTCGCGACCGGGCCTGTGCGAGGGGGGGCGTGAGGGTGGCGCAAGAAAGTTTCTCTGCGACTGGCTTTTGGGTTGCAAACTTACGTGGCCATCAGTATCCGGGGGTGACGCTGCACTGCAGCGCGTGAATTTGCGGAGGGTTGCGCGATGGCACTCGACACAGAGGCCCCGGTTCTGAGCTACGAGGCGGTGGAGAAGGATCTGTACGAGATGGGCGAGATCCCGCCGCTGGGCTACGTGCCGCCGCAGATGTACGCCTGGGCGATCCGGCGCGAGCGTCACGGCGAGCCCGACACCGCCATGCAGGTCGAGGTGGTCGACACCCCGGCTCGACAGCCACGAGGTGCTGGTTCTGGTGATGGCCGCGGGCGTCAACTACAACGGCGTCTGGGCCGGCCTCGGCATCCCGATCAGCCCGTTCGACGTGCACAAGGCGCCGTACCACATCGCCGGCTCCGACGCGTCGGGCATCGTCTGGGCGGTGGGCGACAAGGTGAAGCGCTGGAAGGTCGGCGACGAGGTCGTGATCCACTGCAACCAGGACGACGGCGACGACGAGGAATGCAACGGCGGCGACCCGATGTTCTCGCCCAGCCAGCGGATCTGGGGCTACGAGACGCCGGACGGCTCCTTCGCGCAGTTCACCTGCGTGCAGGCGCAGCAGCTGATGCCGCGGCCCAAGCACCTGACCTGGGAGGAGTCGGCCTGCTACACGCTGACGCTCGCCACCGCCTACCGGATGCTCTTCGGCCACGAGCCGCACGAGCTGAAGCCGGGGCAGAACGTGCTGGTCTGGGGCGCCTCCGGCGGCCTCGGCTCCTATGCGATCCAGCTGATCAACACCGCGGGCGCCAACGCGATCGGCGTGATCTAGCGACGAGGACAAGCGCGAGTTCGTCATGGGCCTGGGCGCCAAGGGCGTCATCAACCGCAAGGATTTCAATTGCTGGGGCCAGATGCCCACGGTCAACACGCCGGAATACAAGGCCTGGTTCAACGAGGTCCGCAAGTTCGGCAAGGCGATCTGGGACATCACCGGCAAGGGCGTGAACGTCGACATGGTGTTCGAGCATCCGGGCGAGGCGACCTTCCCCGTCTCCACCTTCGTGTGCAAGAAGGGCGGCATGGTGGTGATCTGCGCCGGCACGACCGGCTACAACCTGACGCTGGACGCGCGCTACATGTGGATGCACCAGAAGCGCGTGCAGGGCAGCCACTTCGCCAACCTCAAGCAGGCCAGTCGGCGGCGAACCAGCTGATGGTGGAGCGCCGGCTTGACCCCTGCATGTCAGAGGTGTTCCCCTGGGCCGATATCCCGGCCGCGCACATGAAGATGCGGCGCAACGAGCACAAGCCCGGCAACATGGCGGTGCTGGTTCAGGCGCCGCGCGACCGGGCCTGCGGACGCTTCGAGGACGCGCTCGAGGCCAGCCGCGCGATCAGCTGGTCGCGGGCGCTTGCCAAGGATGTCAGGTCAGGGGCCTGAAGTCGCCGGCCTCGCCATTTCTGGGGAGTGGAATATCGCGAATATCACTGGAACTGTGCGTCTGCTATGGTTGATTAACCCTGTACATTAACCATCTACGGAGAGCTGCACATGCGCAGTGACTGGATATTCGACGTCCTCACCGATCTGCAGACGTTCGCCAGCGAGCAACGATCTGACGGCTCTGGCCGAGCAGCTTGATGATGCCAAGCGATCGCCGCATGGCCGAGATTTCGTCGGTTAAGGCCAGGACCGGAGGGACCGATCGTGCAGGTTCAGGACGATACTGGAGACGTTCATTGGAGGCGTTCGAACAGGCTGGACGCTTGACGGACCTACAGAAGCTGACGGTCGAACTTTGCGCGACATCTCGGCGTCTGCACATGTCGTCTATCACTGGGTCAACAGCGAAGGAGAGCGCTACGGCGCCGGCACCTACAGCTCGAGCCTGGGTCGATCGGTACCTCGAGCAAGGACTACTGCGGATCGACCCGGTGGTCCTGGGCTGCTTCCAGCGGTTCCACCCGGTCGACTGGAAGCGACTCGACTGGTCCGCAAGGCAGCCCGCGCGCTTTCTGGCCGAAGCGTGATCGCCGGCGTCGGCAACCAGGGCTTCTCGATCCCGATCCGGGGGCCGAACGGGCAGTTCGCGCTGTTCACCGTAAGCGACAACTGCACGCGACGACGCGTGGGCGCGCTTCACCGACGAGACCGCCGCGACCTGATCGCTGATCGCCCACTACTTCAACCAGAAGGCGCTGGAGATTCGAGCGGGCCGAGCGACCCGAGCGCCGCGCCGACCTGTCGCCGCGTGAGATCGACGCGCTGACGCTGCTGGCCATGGGCTAAGCCGGGCGCAGGCCGCCGACACGCTGTCGATCTCGGAGCACACGCTGCGGGTCTACATCGAAAGCGCGCGGCACAAGCTGGGCGCGATGAACACCACCCACGCCGTGGCGCGCGCGCTGAGCCGGGGACTGATCGTGGTCTGACAGCTTCCCGCTTCATCGACCGCCGCGTGCCGTGACGGCGCGCGTTAGGCACGCGTTCCAACGCGACTGGCGCTACCTTTCTCGGCACCAGCGACGGAGAGGACGCCACGCAATGCTCCGCTATCTCTACGCCGACGAGCTGCGACGCATTCCCCAAGCTGCGCTGACACGATGTTCCGCGACCGCGCCGAGCAGTTCACGACCGGCTGGGCTGGGATGTCAGCGTCGACGACGCGCGGCGAGGAGCGTGACGCAGTACGACGCGATGAACCCGCTCTACGTGATCTGGGAGACGCGCCGACGGCCGCCACGGCGGGTCGATGCGGTTCCTGCCGACGACGGGCCGCACGATGGTCAACGATCATTTCCCGTCATCTGACCGGCGGCGTCCGCATCGGAGCCCGCTGATCTGGGAATGCACCCGCTTCTGCCTTGCCCCGGGCGGCCAAGCGCAGGTCGCTGCGGCGCTGATGCTGGGCGGCGGCGAGATCATGCGAGGGTTTCAGCCTGACGCATTTCGTCGGCGTCTTCGACGCGCGGATGGTGCGCATCTATCGGCTGCTCGGCATCGACGCCCGAGGTGCTCGGGCAGACGCGGCACGGGCGGGACGCGGATCAGCGTGGGCCTGTGGCGCTTCCGCCCGAGGCGCGGCAGCACGACTGCCTGCATAGCGCGCGCGCGGATCGTCTGCGGCGCAGTCACGGCCTGGTTCGACGCGGCCTTCGGCCCCGAACGCGGCCGAAGCTGAGCGCATGGCCGGCTGAGGCGTCTGGCCCGCCGGCGCGGGCCGCGATAGGGTCGCGCCATGACGCCTGCCCGCCGATCACCTTCTCCGACGACCAGGCCGCCGCCTAGGACCGCGTGGCCGAGGTGCTGCGCGCGCGCGGGCATCGACCTGGACGACAGGCACGCTGACGCCGCCGGCCGAGGGCAGGCGAGCAGGTGCTGGCGGTCATCGGCAAGGCCGGGTCGGGCAAGACGATGCTGCTGGCCGCGCTCTGCCGCGCGCTCGAAGGCGCCGGGGTCGAGATCGTCTCGGGCGACTACGAGGGGCGGCGGCGCAAGGACCGGCGGACGCTGGCGATCCTGGCGCCCACCAACAAGGCGGCGAGCGTGCTGCGCAGCGCGGCGTGCCGGCGACGACGATCCACCGCATCCTCTACACGCCGGTCTACGACCCGGAATACGAGAAGATCGCCGAATGGCTGGCCGGCAGCGGCGAGCGCCCGGTGATCGAGGGGCTGACCGACGCCGCGCTGGACCGCGCCGCGGCCTTCTATGCCAGTCGCACAAGTCGATCCCCGGCGCGCTGGCGGCGGCGGGGCTGCGCGGCATCGGACTTCATCACCGGCTGGAAGCGGCGGGAGGAACCGCTGGACATCGGCTTCGTCGACGAAGGCCTCGATGCTGGACGAGCCGGCAGTTCGAGGACCTGCAGCGAGATCTTTCCGACGCTGGTGCTGTTCGGCGACCCCGCGCAGCTCGCGCCCGTGGGCCAGTCGGGCGCGATGGTGTTCGACACGCTGCCCGAAGAGCGCAAGCTGAAGCTGAACCGCATCCACCGGCAGGCGGCGGACAACCCGATCCTCGATCTCGCCCATGCGCTGGCCGACCCCGACGCTCGATTTCGAGGAGTTCGAGCGGATGGTCGAGGCGGCGGCGCGCGACGACGACCGCGTGGTGGTGGCGGCCGCGGGTCGAGGCGCGACCTGATGGCGCGCTCGCCGGTGCTGGTCTGGCGCAACGCGACGCGCATCCGGCTGATCCACGCCTTCCGCGCCGCCTATGGCGCGCCGGCCGACGCGCTGCTGCCGGGCGAGCCGCTGATCTGCGACGGGATCGAACTGCCGCTGAAGCACCGCAAGAAGCGGATCGACCTCGAGGCGCGGGGCCTGATCAAGGGCGCGCAGGTGATCTACCTGGGCCCGGGCAAGCGCCGGGCTTCTCGCGCCTGCACGTGATCGGCGCCGAGGAGCCGCAGGTGTCGGCGCGGCCGCATCGTCAAGATCGAGATGCCGGGCGAGGAGGAGCCCTTCATCCCCTTCGCCGCCACGCATGGGCGCGACCTTCCTGCACGGCGCGGCGGTGACGATCCACAAGGCGCAGGGCTCGCAGTGGGAGACGGTGCAGGTCTTCGCCCCCGACCTCTAGGCCGCCGCCGGGCAGGGCGCGATCGAGGCGGGGCAGCCGCTGTGGAAGCGGCTGGCCTATGTCGCGATCACGCGGGCCGAGCAGCGGCTGATCTGGGTGGTGCGCAACCGGCTGGCCCGCCCGCACCGGCCGCTGGACACATCCGACCTGAAGGCGCCAGTGGAGGCAGTGGCATGAGCGGCACGATTCTGATCACCGGGGCAAGCTCGGGCATCGGCAGGGCGGTGGCCGAGCTGTTCCTGGCTGCGGGCTGGCGGTCGGCCTGCTGGCGCGGCGGCCGGACGCGCTGGAGGAGCTGGCGCGCGACCGCGCGGAGGCGGTGGTGCTTGCGGCCGACGTGACCGACGCCGCCGCCGTCGAGGCGCCTTCGACGCCTTCGTCGCGGCGGCGGGGCGGCTCGACGTGCTGTTCAACAACGCCGGCATCTTCGGGCCCGCGGCGCTGATCGACGAGATGGATCCGGCCGATTTCAGGCGCGTGCTCGAGGTGAACCTCACCGGCATGTTCCTCTGCGCCCGCGCGGCGTTCGCACGGATGCGCGGGCAGGCCCGCGGGGCGGGCGGATCATCAACAATGGCTCGATCTCGGCGCACAGTCCGCGCCCGCATCGGTCTGCTACACGGTCACCAAGCACGCGATCACCGGGCTGACGCGGTCGCTGGCCTGGACGGGCGCGCCTTCGACATCGCCTGCGGGCAGATCGACATCGGCAACGCCCGCACCGAGATCGTCGCCGAGCTGAACGCGCGGGCGCTCGAGCGCGACCCCGACGCGCCCCTGATGACGATGGACGTGGCGGATGCGGCGCGCTCGGTCTGGCACATGGCGACGATGCCGCCCGAGGCGAACGTGCAGTTCATGACCGTGATGGCGACCAAGATGCCCTACATCGGGCGCGGCTAGGTCAGCGCCGCGTCATCCGCATCAGGAGCGCAGGTAGCGGAAGCCGGCCGAGGCGCCCCAGCCCGCAGCGATGGCGATGGCGAGCGACAGGAGCCCGTAGGCCAGCGGCTGCTCGCGGGAGAGCGAGTAGAGAAACCGCTCGAGCCCCACCTTCTGCACATAGATCACAGTGGTCGTAGCGGTTGACCACGGCGCCGTCGCGGGTCAGGAAGATGCGGACGGTGTAGTTGCCCTCGACCAGGTTCGACGGCAGCGCCACCGAGGCGCGGAAGAGCGTGTCCTCGATCAGCTTCACGCCGCCTTCTTCGATGTCGTAGAGCCCCGGCGGCTGCGGATGCGGATCAGCGCGTCGGTGAAGGTGTAGCTGTCGGTGATGTCGGCCGGCGCGCCGACCGAGCGGATGGCGCGGTTCGGCGAGATCCGGTGGCGCAGGTTCTCGGTGTGCCGCAGCACCTCGTTGAGGGGGCCGCTGGTGGCCACCGCGTAAAAGCTGGGCGCGCGCGTCGATATCGACCCCGGCGGTGTTGACCCAGATCCCCGCGACGCGTGACTTGCGGCGCACCGTCACCGGCTCGACCGGCCCGGCGACCGTGATGATGACGCCAAGGTTGGCGTCCGGCTCGACCGGCGCGTCGCGCTTGACCGCGCCGAAGACCAGGATCTCGGAGCCGTCGAAGTCGGCGGTGATCGAGATCCGGTTCTGGCTGAGGTCGGCCACCACCTCCTGCGCCGCGGCGGGGGCGCGCAAACGCCAGCAGGAGGGCGAGCCAGCGCATCACTCGCCCCCACCCGAGCGAGTAGAGCTCCGCCGGGCGGAGCAGCAGGTCGAGCGCCAGCTTGCCGCAGACCCCGAGCACCATGAGCGCCAGCAGGATGCGAAGCTGCTCGGCCTTCATCCGCGTGCCGATCTGGGTGCCGATCTGCGCGCCGATCACGCCGCCGACCAGCAGCAGCACGGCCAGCAGCATGTCGACCGTGTAGTTGGTCATCGCGTGCAGCAGCGTGGTGAAGGCGGTGACGAAGATGATCTGGAAAAGCGACGTGCCGACCACGACCTTGGTCGGCATGCCGAGGATGTAGATCATCGCCGGCACCATGATGAAGCCGCCGCCGACGCCCATGATCGCCGCCAGCAGCCCGACCAGCACGCCCACCACGAGCGGCGGCATCGCCGAGATGTAGAGGCCGGTGGTGCGGAACTTCATCTTGAAGGGGAGCGCGTGGACCCAGCCGTGGCGCCGCCGCTGCGGTGCGCGGCGGCCGGATCGCGAGCGGCGGATCGCGTTCAGGCTCTCGACGAACATCAGCGCGCCGATGATGCCGAGGAAGACGACGTAGCAGAGGCTGACCAGCAGGTCGACCTGGCCCATTTCGCGCAGGATGTTGAAGATCTGCACGCCCGCCGCCGCGCCGACGAGGCCGCCGGCCAGCAGCACGCCGCCCATTCGCAGGTCGACCGTGCGTCGGCGCAGATGCGCGAAAACGCCCGGAGATCGAGGCGGCCACGATCTGGTTGGCCGAGGTGGCCACGGCGACCGCCGGCGGGATGCCGACGAAGAACAGCAGCGGCGTGATCAGAAAGCCGCCGCCGACGCCGAACATGCCCGACAGGACCCCCACAAGCCCGCCGATGCCGAGCAGCAGGAGGGCGTTGACCGACACCTCGGCGATGGGGAGGTAGATCTGCATGGATCTGGCTTACGACCCTCCCGCTGGAGTTGACAAGATGAGCGTCTATCGCTCCTTGACGTAAGGCTCCCCTCCGGCCCTGGGCGGGATCGCGCGGCCGACGAAGCCGGCAAGGATCACCACCGTCAGGATGTAGGGCAGCGCCTGCATGAACTGGTTGGGGATCGTCAGGCCGAGCACCTCCAGGGTCTGGAAGCGGATCGCGATGGCCTCGAGAAGGCCGAAGAGCAGCGTCGCCATCAACGCGTACCACGGCCGCCACTTGGCGAAGATCAGCGCGGCGAGCGCGATGTAGCCGCGCCCCGCCGTCATCTCGCGCCCGAAGCCCGCGTTGAGCGCCGTGGCGAGGTAGGCGCCGGCGAGCCCGGTCAGCAGCCCGCAGATCAGCACCGCCGAGTAACGCAGCCCCACGACCGAGACGCCGGCGGTGTCGACGGCGGCAGGGTTCTCGCCCACAGCGCGCAGCCGCAGGCCGTAGCGGGTCCGGAACAGCACCCACCACGTCACGGGAACGGCCAGCAGCGCCACGTAGACCAGGATCGAATGCCCCGAGATCAGGTCGTGATAGATCGGCCCGATCACCGGCACCTCGCGCAGCTGGGTCGCGCCCGGCAGGGTGATCGGGGCGAAACGGGCAGCGCCGCTGAGCGGCGGCGTGCGGCCGCCCGAGCTGAACCAGTCCTGCGCGATCAGCACCGTCAGCCCCGAGGCCAGGAAGTTGATCGCAACGCCCGAGATCAGCTGGTTGCCGCGGAAGGTGATCGAGGCGAGGCCGTGGATCAACGCAAAGACCAGCGCGGCGGCGATGCCCGCCAGAAGGCCCAGCCAGACCGACCCGGTGATCGCGGCGGCTGCGGCGGAAAAGAAGGCCGCGACCAGCATCTTGCCCTCGAGCCCGATGTCGAAGATGCCCGAGCGTTCCGAGAAAAGCCCCGCGAGGCATGCGAGCAGCAGCGGCGTCGCCAGGCGCAGGGTCGAGTCGAGGATCGGGAGGATGGCGGAGAAATCCATCCCTCAGCTCCGTGCGTTCGTGCGCGGGGTCGCGGCGCGGTGATGGCGGGACGCTCCGGCCATCAGACGTGCCCCGTGCGGCGGTGCAGGAAGAAGCGTTCGACCGGCATTCGGACCATGTTGTCGAGCGCCCCGGTGAACAGGATCACCAGCGCCTGGATCACCACGATCATCTCGCGGCTGACGGCGGGCATCTCGAACTCGAGCTCGGCACCGCCCTGGTAGAGCACCCCGAAGAGCAGCGCCGCCAGGAAAACGCCGATCGGGTGGCTGCGACCCATCAGCGCCACGGCGATGCCGATGAAGCCCGCGCCCTGCACGCTGTCGAGCACCAGCCGCTCGGCCTCGCCCATCACCGAGTTGATGGCCATCAGCCCCGCCAGCGCCCCCGAGATCAGCATCGCCATCATCGTCACTCGTACCGGACTGATGCCCGCATAGACGGCGGCCGGCTCGGAATGGCCGAACGCGCGGATCTCGTAGCCGAGCCGCGTGCGCCAGATCAGCAGCCAGACCAGCCAGCAGCAGACCAGCGCCACCACGAACGCCAGGTTGAGCGGCGTCGAGGGGCGGAACGGCAGGCCGAGCGGTGCCAGCACGCTGGCGTTCGGCAGGTGCGCGCCGTCGGGGAAGCGTGCGGTCTCGGGCGACATGCTTGCCGGCGTCTTCAGCACGTTGACCAGCAGGTAGACGAGCAAAGCCGAGGCGATGAAGTTGAACATGATCGTCGTGATGACGATGTGGCTGCCGCGCTTGGCCTGCAGGTAGGCAGGGATCGCCGCCCAGGCGGCACCGAAGACCGCCCCGCCCACGATCGCGGCGGGCAGCGCCAGGATCCAGTGCGGCCAAGGCACCGCCAGGCATACGAGCGCCACGCCCAGGCCGCCGATCGCCGCCTGCCCCTCGCCGCCGATGTTGAACAGGCGCGCATGGAACGCCACCGCCACGGCGAGCCCGGTGAAGATGAAGTTGGTCGTGTAGAAGAGCGTGTAGCCCCAGCCATAGGCCGACCCCACGGCGCCGCGCACCATGATCTGCATGGCCTCGATCGGGTTTTCGCCGATGTAGAGCACCACCAGCGCCGAAACCGCGAAGGCGAGGATCAGGTTCAGAAGCGGCACCAGCGCCACGTCGGCCCATTTCGGCATCTGGCTCATCGCGGCCCCCTCGTCAGATACGCTCGCCGGCGGCGGCTCGGGCCGCGTCGGGCTGCTGCGCCGTCTCGTCGGCGATGCCGGCCATCAGCAGGCCCAGCTCGCGCTCGTCGGTCTCGCCCGGCAGGCGTTCGCCCATGATCCGGCCGTCGAACATCACCGCGATCCGGTCGGCGAGCGACATGATCTCGTCGAGCTCGACGCTGACCAGAAGCACCGCCTTGCCCTGGTCGCGCAGCTCGACGATGCGCTGGTGGATGAACTCGATGGCGCCGATGTCGACGCCGCGGGTGGGCTGGCCGATCAGCAGCAGGTCGGGGTCGCGCTCGATCTCGCGGGCCAGGACGATCTTCTGCTGGTTGCCGCCCGAGAAGTTCTTGCACTCGAGCAGACAGTTCGGAGGGCGCACGTCGAAACGCTCCATCTTCGCGCGGGCGTCTGCGCGAAGCTGGTCGTTGTCCATCAGCAGGCCGCGCCGGTAGCGGGGATCGCCCTGATAGCCGAAGGCGATGTTCTCCCACGCCTTGAATTCCATGATCAGGCCGCGGCGCTGGCGGTCCTCGGGGACGTGGGCGATGCCGGCCGCGCGGCGGGTCTGGCCGTTCGAATGCCGCCCCGTCGCGTCGAGCGGCACGCCGTTCAGGCGCAGCGAGCCCTGGCCGGCCAGGATGCCGCCCAGGACGTCGAGCAGTTCGGACTGGCCGTTGCCCGCCACGCCCGCGATGCCAAGGATCTCGCCCGCGCGGACGTTGAACGACACGCCCTTGAGGCGCTCGACCCCCTTCTCGTCGGTGACGCGGAGGTTCTCGACCTCCAGGACGACGGGGCCCGGCCGGGCGGGTGTCTTGTCGACGCGCAGCAGCACCTTGCGACCCACCATCAGCTCGGCCAGCTCCTCGGGGCTGGTCTGGGCGGTGGGCACGGTCGCGGTCATCTCGCCGCGGCGCATGACGCTGACCGTGTTGGTGATCTCCATGATCTCGCGCAGCTTGTGGGTGATCAGGATGATCGTCTTTCCTTCGCGCCGCAGCCCGTCGAGGATGCGGAACAGGTGGTCGGCCTCGGCCGGGGTCAGCACGCCCGTCGGCTCGTCGAGGATCAGGATCTCGGCGTTGCGGTAGAGCGCCTTCAGGATCTCGACCCGCTGCTGCATGCCGACGCCGATATCCTCGATCCTGGCGTCGGGATCGACGTTGAGCTCGTACTCGGCGGCCAGCTCCTTGAGGATGTCGCGGGCGCGTGCCAGCGACGGGCGCAGCAGCCGCCCTTCCTCGGCGCCAAGCACCACGTTTTCCAGCACGGTGAAGTTCTCGACCAGCTTGAAATGCTGGAACACCATGCCGATGCCGGCGCGGATCGCCGCCTGGCTGTCGGGGATCTCGGTCTTCTGGCCCTCGACGAAGATCTCGCCCGTGTCGGCCCGGTAGAAGCCGTAGAGGATCGACATCAGCGTCGACTTGCCGGCGCCGTTCTCGCCGATGATGCCGTGGATCGTGCCGGGCATCACCCGCAGGTTGATGTCCCTGTTGGCCTGGACCGGGCCGAACGCCTTGGAGATGCCCCGCAGCTCGATCGCGGGCGTGCCGCCCGGGGGCGGAGTTGGGGCGGCCTGGGGCCGCCCCGTGCTGTCGGTCGCCGGCAAGCTCAGCTCGCGGGGCAGGTGTTGTCGCTCATGTAGTCGTGCACCTCGATCTCGCCCGAGATGATCTTCTGCTTGGCCTCTTCGACGCGGGTCTCCATCTCGTCGGTGATGAGATCGCGGTTGTTCTCGTCGAGGGCGTAGCCCACGCCCTCGCTCTCGAGGTCCATCACCCGGTTCGAGGTGTCGAAGTCGCCGCTCTCGCTGTCCTTGAAGCTCTCGTAGACGGCATTGTCGACGCGCTTGAGCATCGAGGTCAGGACCGAGCCCGGCTGCATGTAGTTCTGGTTGCTGTCGACGCCGATCCCCAAGATCCCCTCGTCCGCCGCGGCCTGCAGCACGCCGACCCCGGTGCCGCCGGCGGCGTGATAGACAACGTCGGCGCCCTGGCTGACCTGGGCGCGCGTCAGCTCGGCGCCCTTGGTCGGGTCGTTCCAGGCGGCGGGCGTGGTGCCGGTCATGTTCTGGATCACGGTCGCGTCGGGGTTCACCGCCTTGACGCCCTGGACGTAGCCGCAGGCGAACTTGCGGATCAGCGGGATGTCCATGCCGCCGACAAAGCCGACGGTGCCCGAGTCTCGACGCCATCGCGGCCAGCATGCCGACCAGATAGCTGCCTTCATGCTCGGCGAAGGTGTAGTTGCGCACGTTGGGCTGGTCGACGTAGGCGTCGATGACCACGAAGTCGGTGTCGGGGTATTCCGGCGCCACCTGGTCCATTGTCGAGGCGTAGGCGAAGCCCACCGTGACCACCGGGTTGGCGCCGCTTTCGGCCATGCGCCGCAGCGCCTGCTCGCGCTGGGCCTCGCTCGACAGTTCGATCTCGCGGTAGCTCCCGCCGGTTTCCTCGGCCCAGCGCTCGGCGCCAGCGAAGGCGGCCTCGTTGAACGACTTGTCGAACTTGCCGCCGAGATCGAAGATGATCGCCGGCTCGGCCACTGCGCCGCCGGCGCAGAAGGCGGCGGCGGCGACTGCGCCGAGGAACTGGGGCATGCGTGTCATGAAGATCTCCCTGATCGAAGTGCGGGCGCGCCTTCGTCGCATTCTGCGTGCGGCCCGGAAAGCAGCAAATCCTTCTGAGGATCGGGGGCAATTAAGGCCGCAGGGCCCAAAGGGGGTCAACTGCTTTTTCCGGATGCCGCAGGGGCGCGAAGGGCTGCCGCGCCGTCAGGTCGCGGGCAGGTTGCGAGCCATCAGGATGGCGTCTGCCCCCGCGCCGTCGCGCCCGGCGTAGTATCCCCGGCGGCACCCGACCTCGGCCCAGCCGGCGTCGATGTAGAGGGCGCGGGCAGGTGTGTTGTCGGCGGCGACCTCGAGATGGGCGGTGCGGGCGCCGCGGAAGGCGGCCTCGGCCTCGAAACCGGCCAGCGCGGCGCGCCCAAGCCCCTGTCGGCGCGCGGCCGGATCGGTGGCCAGCGTCAGAAGCTCGCTCTCGCCTGCGACGCTGCGTCCCAGCGCGAAGGACCGTCCTGCGCCCGCGATGCTGAGGTGGACAAGGGGGCTGGCCAGCAACCCGGCGAACTCGGTCGCGCTCCAGGGCCTGAGGTCGCCCATCGCGCGCGCGTGCAGCGCCGCGAGCGCCTCGGGCGTCATTCCAGAAGCGTCGGCGCGGTGGCGCGGGCCGGCGCAGCGTCGGGGGGACGGACATAGAGCGGCACCGGCCGGGCAGGGGGCTCGGCATCGTCGAGACGGAGGGCGGTCAGGCGGGCGATCGCCGGGGCCGGGCTTGCCGCGACGTCGGCGAAAGGCCCCCCGACGAGCGGCAGGCCCTCGCGCTCGGCCTCGTCTCGCGCCGCCGCTTCCGGCACCAGCCGCGGCGTGCCGGCACCATCGGGCCCGAGGCGTTGCAGATAAACCTGCCCGCGCGGCGCAGCGATGGCCGACAGGATCGGCCGGGGCAGGCCGAGCGTCTGCGCCTCGAACAGGCTGATGCCCACCGCGGGCCGTTCCAGCGACAGCGCCAGGCCCCGCGCCGCGGCCACGGCGATCCGGAGGCCGGTGAAGTTGCCGGGCCCGGTGCCGACCCCGATCGCGGCGAGGTCGGCCCAGGCCAGGCCCGCCTCGTCCAGAAGTTCGGTCAGCAGCGGGAACAGCCGTTCGGCCTGGCCGCGCCCCATCTCCTCGTGCCGCTGGCCGAGGATCGCGCCGCCAGAAAGCAAAGCGGCTGCGCAATGCGCAGCCGATGTGTCGAAGGCGAGGATGGTGTGGTCAGACGGCCAACCGGCCGGACCTCGATCACCTCGGGGATGTAGTGCCGCAGCAGGTTCTCGATGCCCATCTTCAGCGTCAGCGTCGAGGAGGGGCAGCCGGCGCAGGCGCCCTGCATGTGCAGGTAGACGACGCCGCGGTCGAAGCCGTGGAAGGTGATGTCGCCGCCGTCCTGCGCCACGGCGGGGCGCACGCGGGTGTCGAGCAGCTCCTTGATCTGGCCCACCACCTCGGCATCGGGGCCTTCATGCAGCGCGTGGCCGCCCGCGGCCGCGTCGTCGCGCTCCATCACCGCGGCGCCCGACTGGAAATGCTCCATGATGGCGCCGAGGATCGCGGGCTTGATGTGGTCCCAGGCGACGCCCTCGGCCTTGGTGACGGTCACGAAGTCATTGCCAAAGAACACCCCCGTGACGCCGTCGATCGCGAAGAGGCGCGTGGCCAGCGGCGACGAGCCCGCAGTCTCGGGCGCGGGGAAGTCGGCCGTGCCGCTTTCGAGCACGGTCTGTCCGGGCAGGAACTTGAGCGTCGCGGGGTTCGGGGTCAATTCGGTCTGGATGAACATGGGGGCCTCCTGTGTGCTCCAGCATATGCGGGAGCGCGGCTGGGCTGTCAAGAATTTGGAACCGTTCCAAACTGGGGCTCAGGTGACCGCCTCGAGCCGCTCCTTCGACAGCTCGCCGGGCACGATCGTGACCGGGACCGGCAGCGTGCCCGAGTTGCTTGGAGAGCTGGTTCACCAGAGGCCCGGGACCGTTCTCGGTGCCCGCGCCCAGCACCAGCACGCCGATCTCGGGGTCCTCGCGGATCTGCGCCAGGATCTCGGGCACCGGCTCGCCCTCGCGGATCACCAGCTGCGGGTCGACGCCCTGCTTGTCGCGCATCCACTTGGCGAAGACTTCGAAATGCGCCTCGATCCGTTCGCGCGCCTCTTCGCGCATGATCTCGCGCACGCCGATCCAGTGGTTGAATTCCTCGGGCGGGATCACCGCCAGGACGTCGACGCCGCCGCCGGTATGGGCCGCGCGCATCGCCGCGAAGCGCATCGCGTTCAGGCATTCGCGGGTGTCGTCGAGGATGACGAGAAACTTGCGCATCGGCCTTCCCCCCGCATGCCGTTGCCGCCGCCGATAATGGTGGGGCGGCAGCCCGAGGACAACCGGCTCGCGGCGCCTCAGAGGCTGTGTGCCCAGTCCCAGTAGAGCTCGCGCGCCCGCCGCGTGACCGGGCCGACCTGGTAGTTGGTGCCGTCGAATTCCGTCACCGGGGTGACCTTCGACATGTTGCCCGACAGGAATACCTCGTCGGCCGCGCGCACGTCGTCAAAGCTCAGCACCGCCTCGTGCACCTTCACCCCGTCGGCGCGCAGGTTCGCCATGTGGCGCGCGCGGGTGATGCCGGCCAGGAAGGTGCCGTTGGCGATCGGCGTGAAGACCTCGCCGTCCTTCGCGATGAAGACGTTGGCGGTCGCGCTTTCGGCCACGTTGCCCATCGCGTCGGCCACCAGCGCGTTGCCGTAGCCCTTCGTGCGCGCCTCGCGCAGCATCCGCGCGTTGTTCGGATAGAGGCAGCCGGCCTTGGCGTTGACCACCGCGCAGTCGAGCGTCGGGCGGCGGAAGCGCGTGGTCGTCAGCGTCGTCGTGGCGTCGGCGGGGGCCATCGGGATCTCTTCGAGGCAGATGGCGAAGCCGGTCGGCCCCTCGACCGGCTCGACCCCCAGCGGGCCGCCCTCGAGCGCCCAGTACATCGGCCGGATGTAGACCGCCGCGTCGGCGGGGTAGAGCGCCAGCCCCTCGCGCACGATCTCGATCATCTCGTCCGGTGTGACGGTGGGGCGGATCATCAGCGCCTCGGCCGAGCGGTTCACCCGCTGGCAATGCAGGTCGAGGTCGGGGGCCACGCCGTCGACCCAGCGGGCGCCGTCGAAGACCGTCGTGCCCAGCCACGAGCCGTGGTCGGCCGCGCGCATCACGTAGACGTCGCCGTCGTGCCAGCGGCCCTCGAACTAGGTCCTGATGTTCTTGCCGGTTGCCATCGGTGCACCTCCCCGCGCGGGGACCTTATGGGCGGTGCCGGCCATGGTCCAGACGCGGCGGCCCCTTGCGCCGCGACGGAAGGCTGCGGCCCGCATGCATCATATGTAGAAAATTGAATTCGTGTCTGGAAACGGTGCCGGATCCGCGTAGGTTCGCGCGCCGGGCAGCAAGAAACCCCAAGGAGGCAGAGGATGCAGCGCAGACGGTTCCTGATCGCCGGATCGGCGGCAATGATGGGGGCGCTCGCGATGCCCTCGCTCGTCCGGGCAGCCGGGCTGGCGCGGCACAACGTGTCGGGCTTCGGCGCGGCCGACTGGCAGGACCATTTCGACGACCTCTCCGGCGGCGCGATTTTGGCGGATACGAGGTCGCGGGCGTTGCATTTCTGGTCGGAGGACGGGGGCGTGTACCGGCTTTACCCGACCTCGGTGCCGGTCAGCGACGAACTGACGCGGCGCGGCTACACGCGGATCGTCAAGAAGGTCGAGGGGCCCACCTGGCGGCCGACGCCCTCGATGATCGAGCGCGACCCCAGCCTGCCGCGCGTGGTCGGCCCGGGCCCGGACAACCCGTTGGGATCGCACGCGCTTTACCTCTCGTGGCCGTACTACCGCATCCACGGCACGCACGACACGCGCAAGATCGGACGGCGCTCGTCGGACGGGTGCATCGGGCTCTACAACGCCTCGATCGCCGAGCTCTTCGGGCTGGCCAGCGTCGGCACGCAGGTCCGGCTGATCTGAGCCCACCCCCGATTTCGCGGATCGGAATCGCATATGACTCGGATATGACTCCCGTAGGACCTGCCGCGCGCGCCGAGCGCCCCGGCACCGGCGCCGTCGCGCGGCCCGTCGCCAGACCGCCGTCCGCATCGGGCGGCCCCGGCGAAAGATCGGTCCCGGGGCGCGGACGCAGGCCCCGCGCTCGGCCCGCCGTGGGGGGGATGACGGGCGCTGGTTACAATCTTGCGCTCCCGGACCCATATGTGATTCAGCGGCGCAGCAGACTGCGCCCGGAACCCAGGGGCACGCTGCTGATGACGATGTTTTCGATGAAGCCGAAGTTCGACCTTGCCAAGTTCCTCGCCGAACCGGCGCGTCCCGGCACGCGTGCGAAGTCCAAGCGCTTTTCCAGCCCCCCGGCGCCGAAGCCCGATGACAAGCCGAAGGCTTCCAAACCGCAGGAGTAGGCGTCGGGTTTTCGTGAACCCGGCGGGACTCGGCTCCAACACAACCCGCTAGTCCCACCGCATCGTCCCGGCGCCCACCTAAGCCCCCGGCGAGAACCCCATTCTGCGCGCCGGCGGCACCCGCGAGGTGGCGCCGGGCTACTGCGGGTCCCACATCACCGCCGGCGACGCCTTCGAAGTGCCGACGCCACGTGGGGGAGGATGGCGGTGATCCTAATATCTGCGGAAACAGTCGTAGATCTTCTCACACGCCCAGTACGATGTCAGGCGCACGACATCATCGGAAAGTCCGAATGCCCGGATCTGCTTCCTGCTGTCGAAGCCCGACTGTAGGTATCGGAACTTGCCCCCTTTGTCCCGGTGTCGATCGCTCAGCCAACTGACCTGTCGTCGCAAGTCCGGCAGCTCATTTCCGATCACGTCGTTGTCGAAGATCCCGAAGTCCTCGAGGTCGCTGGCACATTGCCCAAGCCCCAGACCGTCGCGATAACTGTCGCGGGCGGTTCTGAGACGGCTTTTCCACCGTTCCCGGACGGACCTCTCTACCCGGGCGAGCATATCTCCCAAGACCTTGCGAGACTTTGCGCAATCGTACAGTCGAAGGAGATCGTGCCCGTAGCTTTCGACCTCCATGGCGGGGTCGTGCTCAAGCAGGCATCCCTTCAGCATCAGCTCGACCGCGTGGGCATAGAGGTAGTCAACGGGCATGTCGTGACTGACCGCCAGTTGACCTTGCGCAAGAGCATCTTCGAGAAACCTCGCGCTCTGCGCGTAGCTCCAGCCTAGCTGCAAGAAACCGATACTCGTTGTATCCATCCTGCTGTTTCTGCGCCCACTTGCTGCTGCCGGAAATCTCCTCCGCATCTCAGCCGCCACCCCGTCCGGAAACGAGCCGAAGGCGCCGACGAGCGCCTGCCGTTGGCGGGCGCTCTTGCCATCGTCGCGCGCTTGGCGAGCGAAGTGCCGTGCGGCGGGCCGTGAGGCGGCGGAAGGGGCGGTCAGGCGCGGGGGGCGACCATGCCCACGATCTCGTAGGTGCGCTTCAGGATCGGGGCGGCGATGGCGCGGGCGCGGTCGGCGCCCTGGGCGAGGATGCGGTCGATCTCGGCCTCGTCGGCCATCAGGCGGCGCATCTCGGACGAGATCGGCGCGAGGCGGGCGACGGCGAGGTCGGCCAGCATCGGCTTGAACTCGGAGAACGGCTTGCCGCCGATCTCGGCCATGACCTCGTCGACGGAGCGGTCGTCGAGGGCGGCGTAGATGGTGACGAGGTTGTTCGCCTCGGGCCGGTCGTCGAGGCCCGCCGCGCTCTCGGGCAGGGGCTCGGGGTCGGTGCGGGCCTTGCGGAACTTCTGCGCGATGGTGTCGGCGTCGTCGGTCATGTTGATCCGGCTCATGTCCGAAGGGTCGGACTTGGACATCTTCTTGGAGCCGTCGCGCAGCGACATGACGCGGGTCGCCGGCCCCTCGATCACCGGCTCGGTGATGGGGAAGAAGTCGACGCCGTAGTCGTGGTTGAACTTGGCCGCGATGTCGCGCGTCAGCTCGAGGTGCTGCTTCTGGTCCTCGCCCACCGGCACGTGGGTGGCGTGGTAGGCCAGGATGTCGGCCGCCATCAGCGAGGGGTAGGCGAAGAGGCCCAGCGACGCCTCCTCGGCGTTCTTGCCGGCCTTCTCCTTCCACTGGGTCATCCGCCGCATCCAGCCCATGCGGGCGACGCAGTTGAAGATCCAGGCGAGCTGCGCGTGCTCGGCCACCTGGGACTGGTTGAAGAGGATCGAGCGCTCGGGGTCGATGCCGCTGGCGATGTAGAAGGCCGCCACCTCGCGCGTGGCGCGGGCGAGCCTGGCGGGGTCCTGCCAGACGGTGATCGCGTGCAGGTCGACGATGCAGAAGATGGTCTCGACCCCGCTCTGCTGCAGCTCGACGAAGCGCTTGAGCGCGCCGAGGTAGTTGCCGAGCGTGAGGCCGCCCGAGGGCTGGATGCCCGAGAAGACGCGCGGCGTGAAGGCGGCGCCCGCCTCGCTGCGGCTGGCGGTGTCGGGCACGATGTTCATGCGCTGGCTCCGGGGCTGGTCTTCGGGGTCGGGCTCGCTTACCCCTCGGTCCCGAAACCGTCAAGGAAGCCGCCCGATGCACGACCCCGACGCGCCGCCCGTCAACCCCCTGCCGCCGGTGGTGGTGGCGCTGGCGGTGGCGATCTTCGCCATCGAGGTGATGCTGTCGGGGGCCGAGCGCGGCTATTTCGGCGGGCCGGCCGGCGTCGGATGGCGGCAGGAGGCGATCCAGGACTTCGCCTTCTTCGGCGCGATCTTCGACGCGATGCTGGCGCGGGGGAGCTGGCCGCTCGAGCAGCTGATGCGGTTCGTGACCTACCCGTTCGTGCATTTCGGCTTTACCCACGCGCTCTTCGTGATCGTGTTCCTGCTGGCGCTGGGCAAGATGGTGGGCGAGGTGCTGGGGCCCTGGCCGCTCTTGGCGATCTTCTTCGGCTCGGCCATTGCGGGCGCGGCGGTGTTCGGGCTGGCGCTGCGACGATCCGCGGCCGCTGGCGGGAGGGTTTCCGGCGGTCTACGGGCTGATCGGGGCGTTCACCTTCCTGCTGTGGGTCAACCTGGGCCGGCAGGGGGCACCGCGGCACCGGGCGTTCACGCTGATCGCGTTCCTGCTGGGGATCCAGCTGGTCTTCGGGCTGCTCTTCGGGTCGACGAACGAGTGGGTGGCCGAGGTGACGGGCTTCGGCACCGGCTTCGGGCTGTCGTTCGTGGTCAGCCCCGGCGGCTGGACCCGTCTGCGCGAGCGCCTGCGCCACCGCTAGCGCCGCCGGCCGGGACCGGCGCCGGCCGCCGCGCAGGCGGCGGCACGCCCGGCCGAGCGGCTCCCCTGGAAGGGGGGCCCGAGGGCGGGCGTTCCCCCCGACGGGTCAGCGGCGCAGCGCCTCGGACAGCTCGGGCAGCCGCAGCGCCCCCAGCGCCACCGCGAAGGCCGCGTAGGACGCAAGGCCCAGGCCCACCAGCAGCGCCAGCGCGCCATAGCGCAGCCCCGGCTGGGCCAGCCACGGGCCCAGCGGATGCGCGGCGAGGGCCAGCACCCCGCCCATCAGCGCCGCGGCGGCCAGGATCCGCGGCAGCCGCTGGCGGAAGCGGTCGTCGGGCCGCGCCGCCGGCCCCATCCCGCGCGAGCCGAGCCAGAGCAGCACCACCATTCCCCAGCCGGCGAGGGTGGTGCCCAGCGCCGCGGCCAGGAACCCGATCACCGGCGCGAGGCCGATCGCCACCACCGCGTTCACCGCCAGCGCGACGAGGGCGTAGTGGAACGGCCGCACCGTGTCCTCGCGCGCGAAGAAGAGCGGCTGCAGCACCTTCTGCAGCACGAAGGCCGGCAGGCCGACGCCGTAGATGGCCAGCGCGGCCGCGGTGGCGCGGCTGTCGGCGGCGTCGAAGGCGCCGCGCTCGAACAGGACCGAAATCAGCGGGTAGGGGATGATCACCAGCGCCACCGCGGCCGGCACGGTCAGCGCCAGCGCCATCTCGGCGGCGCGGCTGAAGGCGTGGCGGCCGCCGTCGTGGTCCTCGGCGCGCAGCCGGCGCGACAGGTCGGGCAGCAGCACCACGCCGATGGCGATGCCGACGACGCCCAGCGGCAGCTGGTAGAGGCGGTCGGCATAGTTCAGCCAGGCGATGGCGCCGTCGAAGAAGCTGGCGACCTGCCGCCCGACCAGCAGGTTGACCTGCACCACGCCCCCCGCCAGCGCCGCCGGCGCGGCGATCACCGCCAGCCGCCGCAGGTCGGGCGTGAGGCGCGGCCGCCTGAGCGTCAGGTGAAAGCCCGCGCGCGAGGCGGCCATCCACACCAGCGCAAGCTGCACGAGGCCGCCCACCGGCACCGACAGCGCCAGCAGCGAGCCCACCTCGAGCCCCATCGCGCGGTCGAGCGACAGGCCCAGCAGGTCCTCGGCCGGCAGGTCGAACAGCCAGCCGAGGCCGATCGCGGCGATGAAGACGACGTTCAGAAGCACCGGCGCCGCCGCGGCGGCCAGGAACCGGCCGATCGCGTTCAGCACCCCCGAGATCAGCGCCGCGATCGAGATCAGCATGATGTAGGGAAAGGCGATGCGCCCGAAGGTGGTGGCCAGCTCGAACCGCATGTCGCCCACGAAGCCGCCGGCCATCGCCGTGACCAGAAGCGGCATCGCCACGATGCCCACGACGGTGAACAGCGACAGCAGCACCAGCATGCCGGCCAGCGCGTCCTGCGCGAAGCCGTGCGGATCGTCGCCGCCCTCGACCTTCTTGGAGAACATCGGCACGAAGGCCATGTTGAACGCGCCCTCGCCGAAGAAGCGGCGGAACATGTTGGGCAGCGAGAACGCGATCAGGAACGCCTCGGCCACGGGGCCCGCGCCCAGCGACGCGGCGATCAGGATGTCGCGCGCGAAGCCCATCACGCGGCTGATCAGCGTCCAGACGCCGACGGTCAGGAACCCGGAAAGCAGGCGGATCGGTTGCATGGGGCGGCTGCTCGCTTGCGGCTCTCTTGCCGTCTGGCGCGAGGCTTAGCCGGTTCCGCCGCACCGCGAAAGGCCGCGCGTGAAGGCCTGCGGCCTCAGCCGGCGAGGTCCCTCAGCCAGTTCGTGTGCACCCAGCCGGCGCGTGGCGGATGTTCGTCGACGAACCCGGTGCCGGCGTTGCTGCCGGTGTAGAAGACGCCGGCCCAGGCGCCCTGGCCGTCGCAGACGACCACCACGTCGCCCTCGTGGAGTTCGTCGATCTTGCGGTACCCCGTTCCGGGGCCGGTCCTGACCGAGAGGAAGCCGTCGCCGTTGGGGTCGAGGCCCGAGACGGTGCTCGACGCGCAGTCCGCCGCCTGCCCGTCGCCGCCCGGGGCGCTGACGGGGACGTCGAGCTGCTGCGCCGGGGCGGGCGCGGCGAGAATGGCAGCGGCGAGCGCGATCGGCGCGAGGCGTGGCATCGGGAAATCTCCTTGCATGCAATCGGCAGGGCAGGTGCCCGTGACTGCACCCAAGGCTAGCACGGATCGGCCGCCGCGGGGATCAGGCGCGGGCGCGCTTGGCGCCGGCCTCGACCGCCTCGCGCAGGCGCTTCTCGAGCGTCCGCCTGCGGTTTTCCGAGTGCAGCTTCAGCCCGAACATGTCCTTGACGTAGAAGCTGTCGACCGCCTGCTCGCCGTAGGTGGCGATGACCGCGCTGGAGATCTGGACGTTGGCGGCGGCCAGGGTGCGGGTCAGGTCGTAGAGCAGGCCCGGGCGGTCGCGGGTGTCGACCTCGACGATGGTGTAGATGTCCGACCCCTCGTTGTCGAAGATGACCGAGGTGGGCACGTTGAAGGCACGCTCGCGCTTGCGGATCTTGTCCTTCGGCACCAGCGCGTCGCGCGCCACGACCTCGCCCGCGAGCGTCTTGCGGATGAGCTGGCGCAGCCGCGGCAGGCGCTCTTCGTCGTAGGGGTGGCCGGCGGCGTCCTGGACCCAGAAGCAGGCGGTCGCGTAGCCGTCCTTGGTGGTGTAGGTGCGCGCGTCGACCACGTTGGCGCCCGACAGCGCCAGCGCCCCGGCCAGGCGCGAGAAGATGCCCGGATGGTCGGCCATGACGAAGCAGGCGCGGGTCGCGTCGCGTTCCTCGTCGCCCATCAGGTCCATGCCGATGTCGCCGTTCGCCGATGCCGCGCAGCAGCCGGGCGAAGACCACGTGCGCCGCGGTGGGCAGGCCCTGCCAGTAGGGGCCGTAGTGGCGCTGCGTCTCGGTGCGCAGCTCGGCGCGCGGCCAGTCGTCGAGCGCCTCGCGCAGGCGGCGCTTGGCCTCGGCCTCGCGCGCCTCGCGGTTGACCTCCTCGAGGCCGGTCTCGAGCGCCGAGGTGGTCATCTGGTGCAGCGACCGCAGAAGCTGCGCCTTCCAGTTGTTCCAGACGCCGGGCCCGACGCCGCGGATGTCGCAGACGGTCAGCACGGTCAGCAGGTCGAGCCGTCGCACGGTCTTCACCGCGCGGGCGAAGTCGCGCACGGTGCGCGGGTCGGACAGGTCGCGCTTCTGCGCCATGTCGGACATCAGCAGGTGGTGGCGCACCAGCCATTCCACGACCTCGCACTCCTCGGGCTTGAGGCCGAGGCGCGGGCAGACCCGGCGGGCGATCCGGGCGCCCAGCACCGAGTGGTCCTCGGCGCGGCCCTTGCCGATGTCGTGCAGCAGCAGCGCCACGTAGAGCACCCGGCGGTTGGTCTCGCCCTTGCGCAGGATGGCGCTGGCGACCGGCAGCTCCTCCTCGAGCTCGCCGCGCTCGATCTTGGCGAGGTGGCTGATGCACTGGATGGTGTGCTCGTCGACGGTGAAGTGGTGATACATGTTGAACTGCATCATCGCCACGACCGGCGCGAATTCCGGCAGGAAGGCGGCCAGCGCGCCGAGCTCGTTCATGCGCCTGAGCGCCCGCTCGGGGTTGCCGCGCCTGAGCAGCATCCCCAGGAAGATGCGGTTCGCCTCGGGCCGCGCCCTGAGCTCGTCGTCGATCCGGTCGAGGTTGGCCGCGATCAGCCGCATCGCGGCGGGGTGCAGCATCAGCCCCGACCTGAGCCCCTCGTCGAAGATGCGCAGCATGTTGATGTTGTCGGCCAGGAACGCCGCCTCGTCCTTGACCGTCAGGCGGCCGCGCAGCACGCCGAAGGGCGGCTTCACGCGGGGGCGGCGGCGCAGGAAGGTGGCCAGCGGCGGCGCCTTGCGGCCGTGCCGCTCCTCGATGGCCACCAGCACGATGCGCGTCAGCTCGCCCACCCGCGTGGCGTGGCGAAAGTAGTCCTGCATGAAGTGCTCGACCGCGGGCCGGCCCGAGGTGTCCTCGTAGCCCATGCTGCGCGCCACCTCGACCTGCATGTCGAAGGTCAGCTGGTCCTGCGCCCGCCCCGCGATCAGGTGGAGGTGGCAGCGCACCGCCAGAAGGAACGCCTCGGCGCGCGCGAAGCGGCGGAACTCGTCCTCGGTGAAGGTGCCCTCGGCGACCAGGCCGGCGGGGTCGCGCACGCCGTGCACGTACTTGGCGATCCAGTAGAGGGTCTGCAGGTCGCGCAGGCCGCCCTTGCCCTCCTTCACGTCGGGCTCGACCACGTAGCGCGCGCCGTGCTTGCTGTGGCGCTGCGCGCGCTCGGCCAGCTTCGCCTCGACGAATTCGCGCCCGGTGCGGGCGAAGAGCTCGGACCAGAGCCGCCGGCTGAGCTCGTCGGCGAGCGGCTGGTGCCCGCCGAGGAAGCGGTATTCCAGCAGCGAGGTCCGCACCGTCATGTCCTCGGCGCCCATGCGCAGGCAGTCGCGGACCGAGCGGGTGGCGTGGCCGACCTTGAGGTGCAGGTCCCACAGGACGTAGAGCATCGATTCGACCAGGCTCTCGGTCCAGCCGCTCTTTTTCCAGGGGATCAGGAACAGCAGGTCGACATCCGAGTAGGGCGCCATCTGCGCCCGGCCGTAGCCGCCGAGCGCCAGCAGCGCGATCTGCTGGCCCTCGGTCGGGTTGGGGCAGGGGTGCAGGCGCGTGGTGGCCACGTGCAGCGCCGTCTGGATGATGCAGTCGGTGAGGTAGGTGTAGGCCGCCACCGTCGGGCGCGACTCGAGCGGGCGGGCGGTGAACGCCTCGGCGATGGCCGCGCGGCCGCGGTCGAGCGCCACGCGCAGCACCTCGACCAGCGCCGTGCGGATCTCGCGGGCGTCGTCGGTGTCGGCGGTGCGCTCGGCGAACTCGGCCGCGACCGCCTGGCGGTCGAAGATCTCGACCGCCGGGCGGATCAGCTCGCCCGGCGCCGGCGTGATCTCGTCGGGGCGCGGCGGCGCGACCGACGGCGCGGGGCCTGCGGGCTCAGAAACCGAAGCCGCCGAAGCTTCTGGGGGCGGGGTCAAGGACGATCACCTGGTTGTTCCGGATCTCGGCCACGGCGAGCGCCCGCTCGTTCGAGCCGTCGGCGCGCAGCCGGAACGGCCCGCCGGTGCCGGCGAAGCCCGCGCCCTGGGTCAGCGCGCGGGCCGTGGGGGCGTCGCCCTGCCGCGCGAGCGCGCCGATGGCGGCGATGCCGTCATAGGCGAGGCCCGCGATCGGGTGCGGATCGCCGCCATAGGCCGCGGCGTAGCGGGCGCGGAAGCGGTCGGTCGTCGTCTGGTCGGGCAGGGCGAACCACGCCCCCTGCAGCCCCGAGAGCGACAGCGCGCTGGCCGGGATGTCGAGCCGCTGCAGGCCGATATACTGGACCGTGGAGGGGCCGACGCCCTTCTCGGGCAGAAGGTCGGCCAGGAACGGCAGCGCGCCCGCCGTGCTCGAGGTCAGGAACACCGCGTCCGCCCCGGACGCCTCGATCTGGCTGGCGATCCGCGGCGCCGCCCGGATCACGCCCTGCTGCGACAGCTCGAAGTCGGCCTGGCCGGCCAGGCGCGCCCCGCTCGAGGCGATCGCCCGCTCGATGGCGGCGCGTCCGACCTGTTCGGCGGCGTCACGGCGCGTTGACGACGAAGATGCTGCCCTTGCCCTGCCGTGCGGCGTAGCGCGTCAGGCGGTCGGCGGCGTTCTGGAAGGTGGGGCCGAGCACGAAGACGTTGCCGCCCGCGATGCCGGTGTTGTTCGAGAAGGCGAGCACGTTGATGCCCTGGTCGGCCACGGCCACCCCGGCCGCGTTGGCCGCGCCGGCGAAGACCGGCCCCAGGATCACGTCGGCGCCGTCGGCCGCGGCACGGCGCGCGGCGTCGGCGGCCGTCGCCGGCTGGCCGGCGGTGTCGTAGACGCGCAGCTCGATGCGGCGCCCTGCAGGTCGGAGATCGCCAGGCGCGCCGCGTTCTCGAGGCTCTGCGCCAGGATCGGGCCGCCCTCGGTCGAACTGGAAGGTACCAGGAGCGCCACCTGCACCGTCTCGCCCCGGCCGAGCCCGCCGCCCAGGCCGCCGACGTTCGAGACCGGCGCGCAGGCCACGGCGAGAAGCAGGGCGACCCCGGCCATCAGCCTCAGAAGCGGGTTGCGGGCACAAGTTGGAACGGCGACCATGACACTCTCCTGACCGGGATGAGCGGACCCTATGCGGATTGCCTGCAGGTGTAAATCGCGCCCGCGAGGCGGCGCATGAGCGAGGGCGGCCTGGCCCCGGCGCTCTACCTCGTGGCGACGCCCATCGGCTCGGCGCGCGACATCACCCTGCGCGCGCTGGACATCCTGCGCGACGCCGACGCGCTGGCGGCCGAGGATACGCGCACGCTGCGCCGGCTGCTCGAGATCCACGGCGTCCCGGTCGGCGGCCGCCCGCTGGTGGCCTACCACGACCACAGCGGCCCGCAGACCCGCGAGCGGCTTCTGGGCCTGATCGGCGAGGGGCGGGCCGTCGCCTATGTCTCGGAGGCGGGAACGCCGCTGGTCGCCGACCCGGGCTACCGCCTGGCGCGCGAGGCGATCGAGGCGGGCGTGCCGGTGACGACGGCGCCGGGCCCGTCGGCGGCGCTGGCGGCGCTGACGGTGTCGGGGCTGCCGACGGACAGGTTCCTCTTCGCGGGCTTTCCGCCGCCGGCCCGGGCCGCGCGCCGCGCCTTCCTGACCGAGCTGGCCGGCGTGCCGGCGACGCTGATCGTCTTCGAGTCGCCGCGCCGGGCGGCGGCGACGCTGGCCGACATGGTCGAGGTGCTGGGCGACCGGCCGGCCGCGCTCTGCCGCGAGCTGACCAAGAAGTTCGAGGAGGTGCGCCGCGGCAGCCTGGGCGCGCTGGCGGCCGGCGCGGCCGAGGCCGAGCCGCGCGGCGAGGTGGTGCTGGTGGTCGACCGCGACCGGTCGGCCGCCGACGCGGGCGACCTGGACGCCAGCCTGCGCGCCGCGCTGGACACGATGAGCGTCAAGGACGCGGTGGCGGCGGTGTCGGAGGCGCTGAACCTGCCGCGGCGGCAGGTCTACCAGGCGGCGCTGGCGCTGGAGAAGGAGCGGTGAGCGGCGCCACGGCCTACCATTCGGGCCGTTCGGCCGAGGCGCAGGTGGCCGCGCGCTATGCCGCGAGCGGCCACGAGGTGCTGCACCGCCGCTGGCGCGGGCAGGGCGGCGAGATCGACCTGATCCTGCGCCGGGGCGCGACGGTGATCTTCGTCGAGGTCAAGGCGGCGCGCAGCATCGAGGCGGCCGCCTACCGGATCTCTCCGCGGCAGGCCGAGCGTCTCGCCGCGGCGGCCGAGGAGTATCTGGGCGGGCTGCCGGACGGCGCCCTGACCGAGGCGCGCTTCGACGTGGCGCTGGTCGACCGGGCGGGGCGGATCCAGGTGATCGAGAACGCCCTGGGCGGCTGAGGCGATTGCACGCGCCGCCCCGCTCGGGCAAGACGGAGGGGTCACCGGGGGAGAGTGCGCACATGTCGCTGAAGGTCGCCATCCAGATGGACCCGATCGAGGCGGTCGACATCGCCGCCGATTCGACCTTCCGCATCGCCGAGGAGGCGCAGGCGCGGGGGCATTCGCTGTTCTACTACACGCCCGACCAGCTGTCGTGGCGCGACGGGGCGGGTGCTGGCGCGCGGCTGGCCGCTGACCGTGCGGCGGGTGAAGGGCGACCACTTCGCCCTCGGCGACGAGACCGAGATCGACCTGGCAACGCAGGACGTGGTCTGGCTGCGCCAGGACCCGCCCTTCGACATGGGCTACATCACCACGACGCACCTTCTGGACCACGTCCACCCGGCGACGCTGGTGGTCAACGACCCGTTCTGGGTGCGCAACTTTCCCGAGAAGCTGCTGGTGCTGCGGTTCCCCGAGCTGATCCCGGCGACGGCGATCGCGCGCGACCTGGCCGCGCTCAAGGCATTCAAGCACGCGCACGGCGACATCATCCTCAAGCCGCTCTACGGCAACGGCGGGCGCGGGGGTGTTCCGGCTCGACCCGAACGACCGGAACCTCGTCGTCGCTGCACGAGCTCTTCATGGCGTTCAGCCGCGAGCCGCTGATCGCGCAGCGGTTCCTGCCGGACGTGGCGAAGGGGGACAAGCGCGTGATCCTGGTCGACGGCGAGCCGGTCGGCGCGATCAACCGCGTGCCGGCCGAGGGCGAGACGCGGTCGAACATGCATGTGGGCGGCCGCCCCGAGCCCGTCGGAGCTGACCGCGCGCGACCGCGAGATCTGCGCCCGCATCGGCCCGACGCTGCGCGAGAAGGGGCAGGTCTTCGTGGGCATCGACGTGATCGGCGACTGCCTGACCGAGATCAACGTGACCTCGCCCACCGGCATCCAGGAGCTCGAGCGGTTCGACGGCATCAACGTGGCCGCCGCCATCTGGGAGGCGATCGAGCGGCGCCGCGCGGCCCAGCGCGCCGCCTGAGCGCGCGGCGGGGCCTTTTCCCCTTTGCCGGGCGAGAGGGGGTAAGCGGGTTGCGTCGGCCGCGGCGCGGGGCTCAGGGGCATTCCCGGGAGAGCGGCAGGCAGAGCGCGCAGAGGTCGCCGCCGACGCCCGGAACGCAGCAATGCTGCCCCGAGGGGCAGGGCAGCGGCAGCGGCTCGGGGTCGGGCAGCGCCTTTTCCTCGCATTCGATGTAGGGCAGGTCGCCGATCATGCCGGCGGTCGCGCAACTGAGATAGCCGTCGGGCGCGAAGGCCGACGAGACCTCGAACATCCAGGTCAGCTTGGGGCGGATCGCCGCGCCGTGCATCTTGGCGCTGGTCACCACGAAGTCCGAGCGGCCCACGTTCACCGCGAACGCCGCCCGCCGCCCGCCCCGGGCGAAAAGCCACGGCGCCCCGGAATTGCCGGGGCAGTCGTGGGTGATCGCGAACTCGGTCCTGAGGTGCCTGGCGTCGCGGTCGGCGACCAGGACCTCGAAATAGGTGCCGAACCGCTTCTTGAGCGAGGTGCCGGCGGCGCAGTCGCCGCTGCCGCCGACGTCGCCCTGGCCCCAGCCGATGATCGAGAACAGGCGGTTGGCGTCGGCCTCGGCCCAGAGCGGCGCGGTGAAGGGCGCATAGAGCCGGGCACGCCCCGTCACCCCCAGCGGGATGCCGCCCGGCGGGTCGGGCGGGGGCGCGTTGGCGAGCCGGACGAGCTGGATCAGCGCGATGTCGTCCGACGGGTCCCAGAAGGTGCCGAAGTCGGGGTGGCGGTGGAAGCGGGCGGGGCCGCGATAGACCTCCTCGGGCCCGCTCGCGGCGTCGGCGACCGAGACGAGCAGCCGGTCGGTGGTCTTCGGCAGGCCCTCGAGGCAGTGGGCCGCCGTCAGCAGCCAGTGCTCGGTCAGCACCGAGGCCGAGCAGCGTGCGCCCGGCACGGCGTAGGTGACGATCCAGGGCTCGTCGGTGGTCAGCGAGGCGCCCGTCAGCCGCGGCTGCGGCACGTCGACCGGCGCTTGCTGCGTGGCAAGCGCGGCGGGCGAGCCGGCCAGGGCGAACAGCGTCAGCAGCGCCGCGGCCGTTCTGGGCGCGGGGCCCGGGGCGGATGCGTCTCGTGCTCGGTCATCTCGGCCGCCATCCGTGGCGCCCGATGGGCGCGGGCCGCGGCATAGCGCGGCGGGTGGCGTTGCGACGAGAGTATCACGACGCGGCCGCCGAGTTAGTCGGGGCGGCGGTCAGGCCTGGCTGCGGGCGGCGCTGAGGCGGAAGCTGACGGCCTCGGCGACGTGGGGGTGGCGCACGCGGTCGGCGCCCTCGAGGTCGGCGATGGTGCGCGCCACGCGCAGGATCCGGTGGTAGCCGCGCGCCGAGAGGCCGAGGCGTTCGGCCGCCCGCATCAGCAGGGCGCGGCCCTCGGCGTCGGGGGCGGCGATCTCGTCCAGCAGCGCGCCCTGGGCGTCGGCGTTGACGCGCGCCCCGGTCCCGTCGAAGCGCCGGGTCTGCACCGCGCGGGCGGCGGCGACCCGGGCGGCGACCTCGGCCGTGCCCTCGCCCGAGGGCGGCAGGTCGAGGTCGGTGAAGGCGACGGGCGGCACCTCGATGCGCAGGTCGAAGCGGTCCATCAGCGGCCCCGAGATGCGGCCGAGATAGTCGTCGCCGCAGCCCGGCGCGCGGGCGCAGGCGCGCGCCGGGTCGGGCAGGTAGCCGCAGCGGCAGGGGTTGGCGGCGGCCACCAGCAGGAAGCGGCAGGGATAGCGGACATGGGCGTTGGCGCGGGCGACCACCACCTCGCCGGTCTCGATCGGCTGGCGCAGCGTCTCGAGCACCTGGCGGGAGAACTCGGGGAACTCGTCCATGAACAGCACGCCGTTGTGGGCAAGGCTGATCTGGCCGGGCTTGGCGCCCTTGCCGCCGCCCACGATGGCCGCCATCGAGGCGGTGTGGTGCGGCTCGCGGAACGGGCGGACGCGGCTGATGCCGCCCTCGTCCAGCATGCCGGCCAGCGAGTGGATCATCGACGTCTCGAGCGCCTCGGCGGCGGTGAGGGGCGGCAGGATGCCGGGCATCCGCGCCGCCAGCATCGACTTGCCCGAGCCCGGCGTGCCGACCATCAGCATGTGGTGCCGGCCCGCCGCGGCGATCTCGAGCGCGCGCTTGGCCCGCTCCTGCCCGCGCACGTCGCGCAGGTCGCGGCCCATGGGCGCGACGCTCACCTCGCCGGGGTCGGCCGGGGGCAGGGGCGCGCGGCCGGTGAAGTGCGCGACGACGGCGGCGAGCGACGGGGCGGCCAGCACCTGCGTCGCGCCGACCCAGGCCGCCTCGGGGCCCGAGGCGCGCGGGCAGACCAGCGCCCGATCCTCCTCGGCGGCGGCCATGGCGGCGGGCAGCGCGCCGGGAACCGCCACCAGCGAGCCGTCGAGCGACAGCTCGCCCAGCGCCACCGCCCCCTCGACATCCTCGACCGGCAGCACGTCGATCGCCGCCAGCAGCGCCAGCGCGATGGGCAGGTCGAAATGCGACCCCTCCTTCGGCAGGTCGGCGGGCGAGAGGTTCACGGTGATCCGTTTCGACGGCAGCGCGATGGACAGCGCGGCCAGCGCCGCGCGCACCCGTTCGCGCGCCTCGCTCACCGCCTTGTCGGGGAGGCCGACGATCGAGAAGGCGGGCAGGCCGGGCGCGACGGCGCACTGCACCTCGACCAGGCGCGCCTCGATCCCCTCGAAGGCAACGGTGTAGGCGCGCGCCACCATGCGGGCGGATCTCCTCGTGCGGCGCAGGCCGGCGCGACCTGCCGTTCCGTCATGGCGCGTGGCGGGCGAAGATCAAGCACGGACAGGGTTAAGCCCGTGGGACCGGGCGAAGATGCGGCCCGGCGTGCGCGGCCCGACGACTGCCACCATAGCGTGCATGTTGCCGCAGGATGAGGCACAGCCCCGCCCGGTTCCGCGCCTCTAGACCGTTCGTTTAGCGTTTCCACTAGGACGTTCTTTGAGACGGGCAACAATCGTGGTGAACTTTTTTCGATCCGCGCGCGTTCCGGCCGCGTAGGAGTGGACAAAGAACAGGATCCGCAAGGGTCCGGTCAGTGCGGGGAACGTCCGAATGGCTCTTGATGGATTTTCCGAACACTCCCTATCGCGGCGCGCCATGCAGGCCGAGCTGCTCGACGCCGAGACCGAGCTCGAGCTGGCCTATGCCTGGCGCGACCAGCGCGACGAACAGGCGCTGCACCGTCTGGTCACCGCCTACATGCGGCTGGCGATCTCGATGGCGGCGAAGTTCAAGCGCTACGGCGCGCCGATGAACGACCTGATCCAGGAGGCGGGGCTGGGCCTGATGAAGGCGGCCGACAAGTTCGACCCCGACCGCGGCGTGCGCTTTTCGACCTATGCCGTCTGGTGGATCAAGGCGTCGATCCAGGACTACGTGATGCGCAACTGGTCGATGGTGCGCACCGGCTCCACCTCGTCGCCAGAAGTCGCTGTTCTTCAACATGCGCCGGGTGCAGGCCCGGCTGGAGCGCGAGGCGGCGGCGCGGGGCGAGCGGCTGGACAGGCACCAGCTGCGCCAGCTGATCGCGACCGAGGTCGGCGTGCCGCTGCACGACGTCGAGATGATGGAGGGGCGGCTTGTCGGGCTCGGACTTCTCGCTGAACGCCACGCAGTCGGCCGAGGACGAGGGGCGCGAATGGATCGACGCGCTGGAGGACGACGGCGCGCAGGCCGCCGAGACGGTCGAGCACGACCACGACATCGACACGCTGCGCGACTGGCTGGTCGACGGCGATGGCCGCGCTGAACGACCGCGAGCGGTTCATCGTGCGCGAGCGCAAGCTGCGCGACGAGCCGCGCACGCTGGAGAGCCTCGGCAACGAGCTGGGCCTGTCGCAAGGAGCGGGTGCGCCAGCTCGAGGCGGCGGCCTTCGGCAAGATGCGCAAGAGCCTGGAGACGCCAGTCGCGCGAGGTGCTCGAACTTCTTCGCCTGATGCTCGCGCGCTCGCGCTGGTCGCCGCGGTGCCTCGTCGCGGCGGCGCGCAGGTCGCCGCGAGGCGCTGGACGACGCTGCCGCCGGCGCCGACGTGGTCATCCTGGGCGAGGTGCACGACAACCGCGCCCACCATGCCAACCAGGCGCGAGCGGTCGCGGCGCTGGCGCCCGCGCGCGCTGGTCTTCGAGATGCTGACGCCGGAGCAGGCGGCGACGCGCGCGCCGGCGTGACCGCGGCGACCGCGGCGGCGCTGGGCGCGGCGCTGGGCTGGGAGACGAGCGGCTGGCCCGACTTCGCGATCTACTACCCGATCTTCGCCGCGGCGCCCGAGGCGCGCGATCTTCGGCGCGCGCGGTGCCGCGCGACGACGTGCGCGGCGCGCGATGCGGGAGGGCGCGGCGGCGGTGTTCGGCGCGGCGGCGGCGCGCTTCGGGCTCGACGCGCCGCTGCCCGAGGACGAGCAGGCCGCGCGCGAGGCCGAGCAGGCGGAGGCGCATTGCGGCGCGCTGCCGGCCGAGATGCTGCCCGGCATGGTCGAGGCGCAGCGGCTGCGCGACGCGGCGCTCGCCCGCGCGGTCGCTGCGCGGCGCTGGCGGAGACCGGCGGGCCGGTCGCGGTGATCACCGGCAACGGCCATGCCCGCGCCGACTGGGGCGTGCCGCGCGCCCTGGCGCAGCGCGGCGCCGGAGCTGACGGTGCTGGCCGTCGGGCAGGTCGAGGCGCGCGCCGCGACGGCGACGCCGCCCTACGACGCTCTGGCTGCGTCGACCGGCGCCGGCCGAGCGCGACGATCCCTGCGCGGCGTTCCGCTGAGCGCCTGGCTGTCTCGCCCTGCGCGCCGCGGCCTAGCGTCCGCCGGCGACGCCGCGACAGGGAGCGGACGCATGCTGGCCGGCAAGCGCATCCTTCTGATCATCGGCGGCGGCATCGCGGCCTACAAGGCGCTGGACCTGATCCGGCGCCTGCGCGAGCGCGGCGCCGCGGTGACGCCGGTGCTGACCCGCGCGGCGGAGGAGTTCGTGACGCCGCTGTCGGTCTCGGCGCTGGCGGGCGAGAAGGTCTATCGCCGACCTCTTCGACCTGACCGACGAGGCCGAGATGGGCCATATCGAGCTGTCGCGCGTCGGCCGACCTGGTGGTGGTGGCGCCGGCCACCGCCGACCTGATGGCGCAAGATGGCGGCGGGGCTGGCCGACGACCTGGCCTCGACGCTGCTGATGGCGACCGACAAGCGGGTGCTGATCGCGCCCGCGATGAACGTGCGGATGTGGGAGCATCCGGCGACGCGGCGCAACCTCGCGACGCTGCGCGGGCGACGGCATCCTGTGCGTCGGGCCGAACGAGGGCGACATGGCCTGCGGCGAGTACGGGCCGGGCCGCATGGCCGAGCCGCTGGAGATCGTCGCCGCGATCGAGGCGGCGCTGGCGCGACGGGCCGCTGACGGGGCGGCAGGTGCTCGTGACCTCGGGCCCGACGCACGAGCCGATCGACCCGGTGCGCTACATCGCCAACCGCTCCTCGGGCGCGCAGGGCACGGCGATCGCCGCGGGCGCTGGCGGCGCTGGGCGCGCGAGGTGACCTTCGTCACCGGGCCCGGCGCGCGTGCCGCCGCCCGCAGGGCGTGACGGTGCGTGCGGGTCGAGACGGCGCGCCGAGATGCTGGCGGCGGTGCAGGCGGCGCTGCCGGCCGACGCGGCGGTCTTCGCCGCCGCGGTGGCCGACTGGCGCGTGGCGACGGCCTCGGCGCGCAAGATCAAGAAGGACGGCGGGCGGCCGCCGCGCGCTGGAACTTCGCCGAGAACCCCGACATCCTGGCCACGGTCGCGCGGATGGCCGAGGGGCGGCCGCGGCTGGTGGTGGGCTTCGCCGCCGAGACCGACGACGTGGTCGCGCAACGCCACGCGCCAAGCGGCGCGCGCAAGGGCTGCGACTGGATCGTCGCCAACGACGTCTCGCCCGGCGACCGGGATCATGGGCGGCACCGAGAACGCGGTGACGCTGATCACCGCCGACGGGCGCCGAGGACTGGCCGCGCATGGGCAAGGACGAGGTGGCGCGGCGGCTGGCCGAGCGGATCGCCGAGGCGCTGGGCGCGCCCGCGCGGGGCGAGGCGGCCGAGTGACGCGCGGCTTGTGCCGACGCGGCGCGCGGCCGGGTCCGGCGGCGGAGTGATGGCTGCGGTCGACGATGGGAACGGAGAGCGGGATGGTCAGACGCTGACGATCAGGCTGGTGCGCGAGGACGGGCCGACGAGGGCGTGCCGCTGCCGCACTACGCAGACGGCGGGCTCGGCGGGGGCGGACCTGCGCGCCAACCTGCCCGGCGAGGCGCGCGCGGCGGGCCTGACGCTGGCGCCGGTGCGAGCGGCGCGGTGGTGCCCGACCGGGCCTGCGCATGGAGATCCCGGCAGGGCTACGAGATGCAGATCCGCCCGCGCTCGGGGCTGGCGCTGCGCCACGGGATCACGCTGCCGAACACGCCCGGGACGATCGACAGCGACTATCGCGGGCCGCTGGGCGTGATGCTGGTGAACCTGGGGGCCGAGCCCTACACGATCGCCCACGGCGACCGCATCGCGCAGGTGGTCGTGGCGCCGGTGGTGCAGGCGCGCTTCGCGCTGGCCGAGGGGCTGGCCGAGAGCGACCGGGGCGCGGGCGGCTTCGGCTCGACCGGGCGGCGCTG
>CAVZBD010000007.1:0-445174 GCA_963773475.1 uncultured Alphaproteobacteria bacterium
GCCGGGCCTCTGGAAGGCGATGCGCGCCGCGCCACGGATCTCCGGTCAAGGCGCCGCTTGAGGCGCGGCGCGCTACCTGGTCGAGGCCTATTCCAACGTGGCGGGCGACACCGAGCGGCTGCGCGAGCGCATCGCGGCGCTGCGTCGCGTGGCCGGCGCCGATGCCGCGGCCCGCTGGGACGAACTGGCGCGGCTGGGCGACACCGTGACCCTGGCGGCCGAGCTGATGGAGCGCCACTACGACCCGCGCTATGCCCGCTCGCGGGAGCGGCACGAGGGGAGGCGGGCCGCGACCGTCTCGGCCCCGCGCCTCGACGAGGCGGGCCTCGAGGATCTGGCGGGCCAGATCGAGGCGTGGCTGGCGCAGGCGCCCGAGTGCGCCCCCGCCGGCTGACGCGCCAGGCGCGAGCGACGACGCGCCACGTCCGCGCGGGCTGTGCACCGCGCGTCGGCCTGCTATCTGCTCGGCCATGCTGCTGGAGATCCGAGACCTCACCAAGAGCTATCCGGGCGCGGCGCGGCCGGTCGGGTGCTGCGCGGCGTCGACCTGACCCTCGCGGCGGGCGAGACGCTGGCGCTGACCGGCGAGAGCGGCTCGGGCAAGAGCACGCTGCTGCACCTCGTCGCGGGGCTCGACACGCCCGACGGCGGCCGGCATCGGCGTCGACGGCGCCGAGATCGCCGCGCTCGACGACGCGCGGCCGCGCGCGCGCTGCGGCGCGCGACGGTCGGCCTGGTGTTCCAGCAGTTCAACCTGATCCCGTCGCTCGACGTGGCGGCAACCTCGCCTTTCAGGCCCGGCTCGCGGGCCGCCACGACCCCGCCTGGGAGGCGGCGCTGACCCAGCGGCTGGGGCTGGCGGACGCATACCGCGCAAGTACCCCGAGCAGCTTTCGGGCGGCCAGCAGCAGCGGGTCGCCATCGGCCGCGCGCTGGCGGCGCGCCCGCGGCTGGTGCTGGCCGACGAGCCGACGGGCAACCTCGACGAGGAGACCGGCGACCGGGTGCTGGACCTGATGCTCGAGCTCGTGGCGCGAGACCGGCGCGGCGCCTGCTGATGGTCACCCATTCCGACGCGGCTGGCCGCGCGGCTGGGGCGCGCGCGCTGCACCTGACGCGGCAGGGCCAGCCGCGCCGCGCAGCGGATGAGCCGCGCGGCGCTGGCGGCGCTGCTGTCGCACTGGCGGCGGCAGCCCGTTCCAGCTGGTCGACGCTGATCGTCGGGCTGGCGCTGGCCACCGCGCTCTGGTCCGGCGTGCAGGCGATCAACGCCGAGGCGCGGGCGAGCTATGACCGCGCCGCCGCGCCGTGCGCGGGCGGCGACGCCTGCCGGCGCTGGTCGCGCCGACGGCGGCGCCGATCCGCCGGCGAACTTCGTCGGCGCTGCGCCGCGCCGGCTGGCTGGTCACGCCCGGTGGTCGAGGGCGCGCTGCGCACCGGGCGCGGGCCGCGTGCGCCTGATCGGCGTCGACCCGCTGCACCGCCGCCGCCGCGGCGGCCTGCCGGCGCCGGCCGCGGTCGAGGCCGACCTGAGCTTCTTCATCCTGCCGCCGGGGCGGCTCTTTGCCGGCGCCGCCACGGCCGCGCGGCTCGCGGCGCGCCGGCGCTGCCGCCGCTGGTCGTCGACGCCGGCCCTCGCGCCGGGCATCGTCGCTCGCCGACATCGGCGTGGCGCAGCGCCTGCTGGCGGCGCCGGGCAGCGTCAGCCGGCTGCTGCTGCTGCCCGACCAGCCGCTGGGCCGGCCGCCCCTGGCCGAGGTCGCGCCGGACCTCGTCGCTGCGCGCGCCCGAGGCGGCGGGACGACTCGGCGCGGCTGACCGACAGCTTCCACCTGAACCTGACCGCCTTCGGGCTGCTGTCCTTCGCGGTCGGCCTCTTCATCGTCCACGGCGCCATCGGCCTCGCCTTCGAGCAGCGCCGCGCCGATGTTCCGCACGCTGCGCGCGCTGGGCGTGCCGCGCGCGGACGCTCGTGGCGCTGCTGGCGGTCGAACTGCTGGTGCTGGCGGCTGGTCGGCGGCGCGCGATCGGCATGGCGCTGGGCTGGCTGATCGCGGCGGCGCTGCTGCCCGACGTCGCGGCGACGCTGCGCGGCCTCTACGGCGCGGCGGTCGAGGGCACGCTGACGCTGCGCCCTGCGTGGTGGGCGGCGGGGCTTGGCGATCGCGCTCGCCGGCACGGCGCTGGCGGCCGCCGGGGCGCTCTGGAAGGTGGCGCGTCTGCCGCTGCTGGCGCCCGCGCAGCCGCGCGCCTGGGCGCGGGCGTCCGAGCGCGCGCTGGTCGCGCAGGGCGGCGGCGGCGCTGGCGCTGCTGGCGGCGGCGGCGCTGCTGGCGCCTTCGGCGACGGGCTGGTCGGCGGGCTTCGCGCTGCTGGGCGCGCTGCTGCTGGCGGCGGCGCTGGTGCTGCCGCTCTGGCTGGCCGGCGCGCTGGCGCTGGGCGCCCGGGCGGCGCGCGGGGCCGGTCGCGCAATGGTTCTGGGCCGACACGCGCCAGCAGCTGCCCGGGCCTCTGGCTGGCGCTGATGGCGCTGCTGCTGGCGCTGGCCGCCAACATCGGCGTCGGCACGATGGTCTCGTCGCTTCCGGCTGACCTTCACCGGCTGGCTGGACCAGCGCCTGGCCTCCGAGCTCTACGTCACCGCCGCGACGAGGACGAGGCGCGGCGCCTGTCGCGCTTGCTCGCGGCCGCGCGCCGACGCGGTCCTGCCGATCTGGAACGCCGAGACCGCGCTCGCGGGCGCGCCGGGCGAGATCTACGGCGTCGCCGACCACCCGACCTATCGCGACAACTGGCCGCTGCTGTCGGCGGTGCCCGACGCCTGGGACCGGGTCGCCGCGGGCGAGGGCGGCGCTGGTCAACGAGCAGCTCGCCCGGCGCGAGGGCCTCTCGCCCGGCGACCGCTCTGACGCTGCCGGGCGGCTGGCGGACCGCCGGTGGCCGGGCGTCTATTCCGACTACGGCAACCCGCGGGGCAGGTGCTGGTCGCGGCTGGACGCGCTCGACCGGCGCTATCCGAGGCGCCGAGCGGCTGCGCTTCGGCCTGCGCCTCGCGCCGGCCGCCGTCGAGCGCGCTGCGCCACGGCGCTGCGTCGAGGAGTTCGGCCTGCCGCCGCGCAACGTCATCGACCAGGCCGCGCTCAAGGCGTTCTCGCTCGAGGTCTTCGAACGGACCTTCGCCGTCACCGGCGCGCTCAACGTGCTGACCCTGGCGTCGCGGGCTTCGCGATCCTGACCTCGCTGCTGACGCTCGCGACGATGCGCCTGCCGCAGCTCGCGCCGGTCTGGGCGCTGGGGCTGACGCGGCGGCGGCTGGCGCGGCTCGAGCTGGTGCGCGCGCTGGTGCTGGCGGCGCTGACGTGGTGGCGGCGGTGCCGGTGGGCCTGATCCTCGCCTGGGTGCTGCTGGCGGTCATCAACGTCGAGGCCTTCGGCTGGCGCCTGCCGATGCACCTCTTCCCGGCCGACTGGCTGCGCCTGGGCGCGCTGGCGCTGGTCGCGGCCGGGCTGGCGAGCCTGTGGCCGGCGCGCCGCCTGGCGACCCGCCCGCCGGCCGACCTGCTGCGGTGTTCGCCCATGAACGGTAGGCGCTGGATCATCGCCGCCGCGCTGCTGGCTGCTGCCCGTGGCGGCGCCGGCGCGCAGGGCCTTTACGACATGGCCTCGGACGAGGCGGGCTTCGCGCTGCCCGAGCCCGGCCATGCCTTCCGCTTCCCCGCCGACCACGGCGCGCACCCCGAATTCCGCATCGAGTGGTGGTACGTGACCGCCACGCTCGAGGACGCCGACGGCACGCCCTACGGCGTCCAGTGGACGCTCTTCCGCACGGCGCTGGCGCCCGGGGAGGCGCGGGCTGGTCGACCCGCAGGTCTGGTTCGGCCACGCCGCCCTCACCACGCCCGACGCGCCACTTCGTGGCCGAGCGGCTCGCCCGCGGCGGCATCGGCCAGGCGGGGGTCGAGGCCGCAGCCGTTCGACGCCTGGATCGACGAATGGCGCTGGCGGGGCCGGAGCTGGCCGACGTCACGCATGGCGGCCGCGGGGACCGACTTCGCCTACAACCTCGCGCTCACCGCCGACCGGCCGTTCGTGCCGCAGGGCGAGGGCGGCTATTCGGTCAAGTCCGCCGCCGGGCAGGCGAGCTACTACTATTCGCAGCCCTTCTACCAGGCGAGCGGCACGCTGACCCTGCCCGACGGGCGAGGTGGCGGTCACCGGCCGCGCCTGGCTCGACCGCGAATGGTCGTCGCAGCCGCTGACGGCCGAGCAGACCGGCTGGGACTGGTTCTCGCTGCATCTCGAGACCGGCGACAAGCTGATGGGCTATCGGCTGCGCAGCGCCGACGGCACGGCCTTCGCCCCCGCCACCTGGATCGCGCCCGACGGCACCCCGGCGCCCTACGGCGACGGCGCGCTGCAGGCCGAGCCGCTGCGCAACGGTCGAGGTGGCGGGGCGCGAGATCCCGGTCGCGCTGGCGCCTGCGCCTGCCCGACCGCGGCCTCGACGTCGAGGTCGCGCGCGCTGAACCCGGACGCCTGGATGGACACCGCCTTCCCCTACTGGGAGGGGCCGGTGACCGTGAGCGGCAGCCACGAAGGGCGCGGCTACCTGGAGATGACGGGCTATGAGTGACGCGGCCGCGGGCGCGTGGTTCGAGAGCCTGCCGGGCACGCTCGAGCGGCCTGGCGTTGCTCGACGCCGGTGTCGCGGAGCCGGGCGCGGCGGCGCGACATCGTGCTGGCCACTGCGGGCCCGGGGGCGCCGAGGCGCGCCTGGTCGTGCTGCGCGCCGCCGACCGGGCGACGGGGCGGCTCGAGGTCCACACCGATGCCGCCTCCGCCAAGGTCGCGCAGATCGCGGCCGACCCTCGCGCCACCCTGCTGGTCTGGGAGGCGGCGCTGGCCTGCAGATCCGCCTGCGCGCCGTGGTCTCCGTGCACACCGGCCGCCGCGGGGGCGGCGTGCGCGGTGCCGGCCGCCGCGCGGGCGCTCTATGGGGGGCCCCGTCCCGGCACGCCGCTCGCCAGCCTCGCGCCGCATCGCCCGGGGCCGATGCCGCCCGGTTCGCCGTCCTGATGGCGAGCTGCGCGAGATCGAGACGCTGCATCTGCCCGACCTTCACCGCCGCGCCCGTTTCGACCCGGCGACGGCTTGCCGGCCGCTGGATCGCGCCCTGAGCCGGGAATGGTGACGCCGCCCCTCGCCATGCCCGCCCGGGGCCGGGATAGGTCTGGCGCCCATGCTGACGACCCTTCCCCTCACGCGCGACCTGGTGCTGATCGGCGGCGGCCATGCCCACGCGCTGGTCCTGCGGCGCTGGGGCATGCAGCCGCTGCCCGGCGCCCGCGCTGACGCTGATCAGCCCCGAGCCCACGGCGCCCTATACCGGCATGCTGCCCGGCCATGTCGCCGGCCACTACCCGCGCGAGGCGCTCGAGATCGACCTGGTGCGCCTGGCCCGCTTTGCCGGGGCGCGGCTGGTCCTGGGCCGGGCCGAGGCGATCGACCGCGCGCGCCGGCGCATCGCCATCGGCGGCCGGGGCGCAGATCGCCTACGACGTCGCCTCGCTCGACATCGGCATCACCTCCGACCTGCCTGACCTGCCGGGCTTTGCCGAACACGGCGTCGCCGCCAAGCCGCTCGGCCGCTTCGCCGAACCGCTGGGACGGGTTCGTCGCCGCCGCGCCCGGCGCCAGCGCGACGGTGATCGGCGGCGGCGTGGCCGGGGTCGAACTGGCGCTGGCGATGGCGTGGCGCCTGCGCGACCGGCGTCCGCGCATCAGCATCGTCGAGCGCGCGCGGGCGCTGCATGGGCTGCCCGCGCGGGCGCGGCGGCTGCTGCTGGAGCGGCTGGCGAGGCGGGCGTCGAGCTGGTCGAGGGCGCCGAGGTCGGCCGAGGTCACGGCCGCCGCCGTTCGTCTGGGCGACGGGCGCGAGCTGCCCTCGGCCCTGACGGTCGGCGCCGCGGGGGCCCGCCCGCACGGCTGGCTGGCACGGACCGGCCTCGAGCTGACGGACGGCTTCGTGACCGTCGGCCCCGACCTCGCAGCACGTCCGATCCGGCGATCTTCGCCGTGGGCGACTGCGCGCATCTGGCCCACGCGCCGCGCCCCAAGGCCGGCGTCTTCGCGGTGCGCGCGGCGCCGGTGCTGTTTCACAACCTGCGGGCCGCGCTGGGCGGCGGCCGGCGCCGCGCCTTCCGCCCGCAGCGCGATTACCTCAAGCTGATCTCGCTGGGCCGCCGGGCGGCGCTGGCCGAGCGGGGGGCCTGGCGCTGGCCGACCCGCTGCTCTGGCGCTGGAAGGACCGGATCGACCGCCGCTTCATGGCCCGCTTCGCCGACCTGCCGCCGATGGCGCCGCCCCGCCTGCCGCGGCGGCGGGCGCTGGGCGTCGACGAGGAGCTGGCGGGCGGCAAGCCCCTCTGCGGCGGCTGCGGCTCGAAGGTGGGGGGCGAGGCGCTGTCGCGGCGCTGGCGGACCTGCCGCCCGGCCCCCGCGACGACGTGCTGACCGGCCCCGGCGACGACGCGGCGATCCTGGCCATGGGGGGCGCGCGGCAGGTGCTGACCACCGACCACCTGCGCGCCTTCACCGACGACCCGTGGCTGATGGCGCGCATCGCGGCGGTGCACGCGCTGGGCGACATCTGGGCGATGGGCGCCGCGCCGCAGGCGGCGACCGCCACCATCATCCTGCCGCGCATGGCGCCGCACATGCAGGAGGCGTGGCTGGCCGAGATCATGGCCGCCGCCGGCGCGGTCTTCGCCGGCGAGGGGGCGGCGATCGTGGGCGGCCACACCTCGATGGGGGCCGAGCTGACGATCGGCTTCACGGTCACGGGCCTCTGCGAGCGGCCGCCGATCACGCTGGCCGGGGCGCGGCCGGGCGACGCGCTGATCCTGACCAAGCCGATCGGCTCGGGCACCGTGCTGGCGGCCGAGATGGCGCTGGCGGCGCGCGGCCGCGAGGTGGCGGCATGCTGGCGCGCGATGGTGCGGCCGCAGGGCGACGCGGCCGCGATCCTGGCCGGGGCGCATGCGATGACCGACGTCACCGGCTTCGGCCTCGCCGGCCACCTGATGGACATCCTGCAGGCGTCGGGCGCGGCGGCGCAACTCGACCTTGCCGCCGTCCCGCTGATGGAGGGGGCGCTGCGGCTGGCGCAGGAGGGTGTCCGCTCGACGATCTATCCGCAAAACCGGGCGGTCGCGGCGCGGATGGACCTGCCCGACGACGCCCGCGCCGACCTTCTCTTCGACCCGCAGACGGCGGGGGGGCTGCTGGCCGCGCTGCCACACCACCGGCTTGACGCCGTGCTTGCCGAGTTGTGGGCGGCCGGGCACCCAGCCGTCGGCATCGGCGAAGTCGTGGACGGAACGCCGTTCATCCACGCCCACCTCTGAGCGCCAGGGAACCGGCGTCTTCGCCCAGTGGTTGCAGATACGCGGCCACCTTCAGCGACAGGCAGAGGGGAAAGAAGGACATGCCTTTCGATCGCGCCGGAGCTCGCCACGCGACGCTCAACCGCGAGCTGAAATGCGCCTGCGTCGGCGGCAGCTCGAACGTGCCCTTGGGCTTCGTCAGCCTGACCGAGAACGTGATGATGGTGGCGATGGCGCTGTGGATGGGGGCCAGGGCGCTGTTCTGAACTGCGCGGGGCCAGCTTCCGGCCCCCGCGACTTGTCCGAAGGGAATGGCGGATGGGAATGCCGTTTCATTTCAAGCTCTACCGCAGTCGCCCCCGGATCGAGCCGGGGAGCCGCGAAGAAGAGACGCTCGTGGCCGAGGCGACCGAGGCCAACCGCGTGCACGGGGTGACCGGTTACCTGCAGCGGCGGGGCGACCATTACGTCGGCTATCTCGAGGGCGCGACCGAGGGGATGGAGGCGATCTGGGACCGCGTCCTGTCCGACCCCCGCCACGACGAGATCGAGCTTCTGGCCGAGGGGCCGCTGCGGCAACGGCGCTATCCCGGCTGGATCATGCGGCCGATCGACCTCGTTCCCGGGACCGACGGCGACGACCTGCGCCGGTCGCTCGACATGACGCAGGAGGAACCCGGCGAGGCGGTGTCGCGGCCGGGCTTCAGCGTCGCGCCCCGCGCCAAGCCGCGCCGCGGTTGAGGCACCGTGCGGCACGGGCCGCGTCGCACGGTGCCGGAGATGCGGCGGCGCCCTGCCGGCGCCGCCTCCAGCCGGATCAGTTGAGTTCGGCCTCGTAGCTGGCGTCGATCTTGTCTTCGGCGCGGGTGACGGCCTCGCGCAGCGCCGTCAGCACTTCCTCGCCGCCATCGACGTTCTGGGCGAACCAGTCATAGACCGGCTCGACCGCGTCGGCGAAGGCCTGCATCTCTTCGGGCGTGGGCACGTAGATCTCGCCGCCCGCATCGCGGAAGTCCTCGTACGCCTGGATCGCCTTGCGCTTCGGCGAGGCGAAGGTCGCCTGCTGCAGCTGGGTGAAGCCGTCCACCACCACGCGCCGCAGATCCTCGGGCAGCGACATGAAGCGTTCGTTGTTCATCACCCAGATCGCCGCCATGTAGGCGTGCCCGTCGAGCGTCAGGTAGGTCAGGCCGGCATCGGGGAACTTCATGTTCATGATGTCGGTGATGCCGTTCTTTGTGCCCTCGACGACGCCGGTCTGCAGCGAGGTGAAGAGCTCGGGCCACGGGATCGGCGTGGGCGAGGCGCCCAGCGTCTTGACCAGCTCCTGCGGCAGGTCGGCAACCACGGTGCGGATCTTCATGCCCTCGAGGTCGCCAGGCACGGCGACCGTCTTCTGGGTGTTGGCGAAGTTGCGCCAGCCGCCGGTGTTGCCGATCGTCATGATGCGGATCTGGCCGCCGGAATCCTCGAGCGCCTTGTCGCGCAGAAGCTTCGTGAACGGCCCCTCGGTCAGCACCGCCTCGGCCACGCGGTCGTCGCGCATGAGGTAGGGCAGGTCGAAGATCTGCACGTAGGGGAAGATCCCGGCCGCGCCTCCGCTCGTGGTCACGAAGATGTCCACCGTGCCGTCGGCCACCGCCTGCAGGCATTCGGTGCCGCTGGCGCAGAGCTGCGTGCCGATGAAGAGCTCGACCTCGATCGCGCCGTTCGACGCCTTCTCGACGTAGTCCTTGAAGACGATCAGGCCGTCGTAATCCTCGTCCTGCTCGTTCGAGTTGGCGGTGGCGCGCAGCGTGTACTCCTGCGCGGCGGCCGGCAGCGCGAACGCCGCCGAAAGGGCTAGGGCTGTCAGTGTCTTGAGCATGGGGCCTCCCTGTTGGCTCTCTAGTTCACGAATCCCGTCAGGCGGGGAATCGTCATGGAAATGGCGGGGACGTAGGTGATCAGGAAGATCACCAGCACCTCGACGGCGAGGAACGGCAGGATCGCGCGGCTGATCGTCTCGACCCGCTCGCCGCTGACGGACGACGCGACGAAGAGGACCAGGCCCATCGGCGGCGTGGCGAGGCCCACCGTCAGGTTGACGGACATGATGATCGCGAAGTGCACCGGGTGCACGCCGAGGTCGGTGAAGATCGGCCCCAGGATCGGCCCCAGGATGATGATCGCCGGCCCCGCGTCCAGGAACATGCCGACGATGAACAGCAGCACGTTGATCAGGAAAAGCAGGATCAGCGGGTTTTCCGACAGCGACAGGATGAAGTCGGCCAGGATCTCGGGCGCGTGGGACAGGCTGACCACGGTCTTGAAGCCGACCGCCGCGCCCACCAGCAGCAGCACCGTGGCCGAGGCCATGGCGCTGCGGGCCAGCACGTCCACCAGATCCGCCAGCGTCATCGAGCGCAGCACGCCGAACGCGATGACGAGTGCGTAGAGCACGGCGATGGCGCTCGCCTCGGTCGGGGTGAAGACGCCGAAGACGATGCCGCCCAGGATGATGATCGGCGTCTGCAGGGGCGCCACGGCCTTCTTGCAGACCACGCGGAAGTCGTGGCTGACCCGGCCACGGAGCCAGAGCAGGAAGAGGTGCGCGGCCACCAGGGCCCCGGCGAAGACGATGAGGCCCGTTCCCGGCGCCATGGCAGAGGCGATCCAGGCGGCGAGGCCGGCGATGTTCGCGCGCAGCAGCAGGAAGCTGACCCAGCGCTCGACCGGGCTGATCGGATGGGCCTTCTTCACGATGCGCTCGGCCTTGGGCAGGTCGTAGCGGTCGGCCATCAGGCGGACCATGATCATCAGCCCGACGCCCACCAGGATGCCGGGCACGATGCCCGCCAGGAACAGCGCCGCGACCGACTCGCCCATCACGTAGGCGTAGATGATCATGATCCCCGAGGGCGGGATGATCGGCCCGATGACCGACGAGGCGGCAGTGATGGCGGCGGCAAAGGGGCGCGTGTAGCCCTGCTTTTCCATCGCCGGGATCAGGGTCGAGCCCAGCGCCGAGGTGTCGGCCACCGCCGAGCCCGAGAGCCCGGCGAAGAGGATCGACGACAGGATGTTGACGTGGGCGAGCCCGCCGCGCAGGTGGCCCATGAACGCCTGGCTGAACTCGACCAGCCGCTCGGTGATGCCGCCGCGGTTCATGACCTCGCCCGCCAGCAGGAAGAACGGCAGCGCCATCAGCGGGAAGCTGTCCATCCCGTTGTAGAGGTTGCGGTAGAGCAGGTTCAGGTCGCGCTCGGCGCCTTGCGCCCAGAGCAGCAGCCCCGGCGCGGCCAGCAGGCCGAAGAAGACCGGCAGCCCGATCATCAGGAAGACCAGGAAGAGCGGCAGGAACCAGATCAGCATCGCCTCACTCCGCCTCGGGCAGGTCGGCATGCGGCAGCGGCCGCGGCGTTCCCCCCGTCAGCACCACCAGGCTGCGCAGGATCAGCTCGACGTTGACCACGGTCAGCAGCAGCATCCCGGTCCACAGCGACAGGTACATCCAGGCGAGCTTGATCTTGACGCTGGTCCCGCCCACCAGGTCGAGCGGCAGCCGCAGCGAGGACGAGGCGAAGAGCCAGCCCGAATTGACGTGCCGCCAGCCGAGCTGCAGCCCCGCCACCAGCACCAGCAGCGAGATCGCCAGCAGCGACAGCGACAGGATGGCGGCGGCCGAACGGGGCAGGGCGCGCTCGGCCATGTCGATCGCCACGAAGCCGCCGCGGCGATAGGCGCTGGGCGCGATCAGCCCCGTCATCCACAGCATCAGAAAGCGCGCCGCCTCGTCGGGCCAGGGCAGGGCGGTGTTCAGCGCGTAGCGCATGAACACCTGCAAGAGCGTCACGAACACCATCAGCGCCAGCGCCAGCAGGGCCAGCCAGCGCCCCAGCGGCAGGACAGCGTCGTTGAACGTCTGGAACGGCAGAGCAGATCCTCAGCATCGCGATCTCTCCTCCCTGCCGGTGTGCCCGGTATTGGTACCGTTATCGAGCCGGCGGTCGCTTGCGTCCACTGCCAGCGCGGCCCCGCGGCGATGCGGGTCCGGGCGCGGCGGCGGTGCGACGTCTCCATCGGCGCCGGCCCTCCTCAGCCGTCGGGCGCGAAGCGGCCGTAGCGGCCCGCCGCGAAAAGCAGCGGCGCCCCGCGGCCCGGCTGCACCGACAGGACGCGGCCCACGACGATGGCGTGGTCGCCGCCGTCATGCACGGCGTGGTGCGCGCAGTCGAAGCGGGCCAGGCAGTCGTGGATCAGCGGCGTGCCCTCGTCGGCCTCCTTCCAGTCGAACCCGTCCAAGGCCTGGCCGTCGCGCACGAAGGCCCTCGCCAGGTCGCGCTGGTCCTCGGCCATCACGTGGATCGCGAAGTGCGCGGCGGTGGTGAAGGCGTCGAAAGCGGCGCGAGGATCGCGGCCGGCGACCACAGCACCAGCGGCGGGTCGAGCGAGACGCTGGCGAAGCTGTTGGCGGTGATCCCGACCGGGCCGTCGGACGTGGCAGGTGACGACCGTGACGCCGGTGGCGAAGCGGCCGAGCGCGTCGCGAAAGGCGCGCGCGGTGCTCGGGGCGCCGGGGCCGTGATGCGGCTCCATGTGCCTCAGGGAACTTCGTGGCCGAGGCGAGCGTGTAGAGCTCGAACCAGGTCTGCCGGTCGAGCTCGAGCCCGCATCGCAGCGTCCGATCAGCGCGGATGCGCTCCAGGTTGTTGGTGCCCAGCACCGGCAGGATTCCCGGCCGGATGCGCCAGCAGCCAGGCGACCGCCACGGCGGCGGTGTCGGTGCCGCTGTCTTCGCGCGATGCGGGCGAGCGCGGTGCGCAGCGCCGGGTTGCCCTCGCCGCGCAACAGCGCGCCGCCGCCCAGCGGCGACCATGCCATCGGCGGCAGGCGCCGCTCCTGCAGGAAGGCCAGATCGCCGTTCACGAACGGCTCGGTCGTGCAGCAGGCACAGCTCGATCTGGTTGGTGACCAGGGGGGTCTCCATCGCCGATTGCAGCAGCGTCAAGTCCCACGGGCGGAAGTTCGACACGCCGACGGCGCGGACCTTGCCGCTGGCCACCACGTCGTCCAGCGCCGCGCCGGTCTCGTCGTGGTCCATCAGCGGGTCGGGGCGGTGGATCAGCAGCAGGTCGATGCTGTCGATGCCCATGAGCGCGCAGCGAGTGCATCGACCGACTGCTCGATATGCGCGCGGCCGGTGTCGTAATGCTTGACCCGGGCGTGGCGTGGCGCCCGGCGGGCGTGACGATGTCGCATTTGGTCACGATCTCGATCCGGTCGCGCAGGTCGGCTGCCCTTCAGCGCGTCGCCGAGGATCTCCTCGGCCATGTAGCCGCCGTAGATGTCGGCCTGGTCGATCGTGGTGATGCCCTGATCGAGGCAGGCCTCGATCTTGGCGCGGACGTGGGCGGGCGAGGTGTCGGCGTCGTCGCCCAGCCGCCACATGCCGTAGACGATGCGGCTGAATTCGAGCCCGTCGGCCAGCGTCACGCGCTCCATCGCGGGTTTCGTGGTGGTATCCATCAGCGGCGCTCTCCCGCCCCCAGGGGCGTCGTCGGTGTTTCGCGGGCACGCGGCCATAGACCTGCGGGCAGCGAGCAGGTCTTCAGCTGCGGCAGCACCCGGCTGCCGAAGTGCCGGCCTCGTCGAGATGCGGATAGCCCGACAGGATGAAGGCGCGGATGCCCATCTTCCGGTACTCCTCGATCTCGGACAGCACCTGATCGGCCGAGCCCACCAGCGCCGCGCCGCAGCCCGAGCGGGCGCGGCCGATCCCGGTCCAGAGATGCGGCTCGACATAGCCGAACTGGTCGGCCAGCTCGCGTGCGCGCGCCTGGTGGCTGACGCCGAGGCTGGTCGCGTCGTGGCGCCGCTCGCGGATCAGGCTGCCGTATTCGTCGTCGAGCTTCGACACGAGGTGCTCGGCGTATTCCGCGCCTCGGCCTCGGTGTCGCGCACGATGACGTGGACGCGCAGGCCGTAATCCAGCGTCCGGCCGTGCTTCGGCCGCGCGGCATGGACCGCGCGCATCCGCTCGGCGAGCTGCTCCTTGGGTTCGGGCCACATCAGGTAGACGTCGCAATGCTCGCGCGCAGAGTTCCAGCGCATCGGGCGAGTAGCCGCCGAAATAGAGCAGCGGGCCGCCGGCTCTGGTAGGGTTTGGCCGGGTCGGTGGGGAGGCCTTTGAAACTGTAGACCTCGCCCTCGTAGTCGATCTTGTCCTGCGTCCAGGCCTGCTTGCAGGATCTCGACCACCTCGCGCGAGCCGCTGGTAGCGGAAGGCGCTGTCGGCCTTCTCGCCGGGAAAGTCCGACGAGATGATGTTCAGCGTCAGCCGCCCCTTCAGCATGTGGTCGAGCGTGGCGACGGTGCGCGCCAGCATGATCGGCTGCATCTCGCCGCAGCGGATCGCGGCCAGCATGTTGATCCGATCGGTGATCGGCGCGCCGCCGGCGACGAAGCTCAGCGTGTCCTGCCCGACCTGGTAGGAGGAGGGGCAGAGGATGTTGCGGAAGCCCTGCGCCTCGGCCTCCTTCAGGATGTCGCGAGCAATGCTCCCAGGACGAGCGCAGCGCGCCGTCGGGCACGCCGAGATAGCGGTAGTCGTCCGAGCAGAGCGCGGCGAACCACGACTGACTTCGGCGGCGTCGAGACGTCGGAGGTGACGGGCACGACGGTCATGCGGAATCTTTCCGCCGGTTCGGTTCTCGATTGCGTAGCAGGCGCCTTGACATGTAGATCAATACTGTATCAATCTGCGGCGCGATGTCGCGATCCAGCCGCGCTGCCGCGCTATGTGCAGATCAGCGAGATGCTGATCCGCGACATCGCGGCCGGCGCGGCTGAGCGACGGCGAGCGGCTGCCGCCGGAGCGGGAGATGGCGGCCGAGCTTGGCATCGCCGTGGGCACGCTGCGCCAGGCGCTGGCCGACCTGACCGAGCGCGGCCTGCTCGAGCGCCTGCAGGGCTCGGGCAACTACGTGAGCGCGGCGCGGAGGCGCCGGCGTCTATGCCTTCTTCCGGCTGGAGCTGGTCGATGGCGGCGGTCTGCCCACGGCCGAGCTGCTGTCGGTCGCGCGGCTGACCAAGCCCGCGGGCGCGCCGGAATTCGGACCTGCGCCCGAGGCGCACCGCATCCGCCGCCTGCGGCGGCTCTCGGGCCGGCCGGTCGCGCTGGAGGAGATCTGGCTCGACGGCGCCCGGGCGCCGGATCTCGGCGGAGCCGTCGGAGAGCCTCTACCTCCACTACCGCCGGCGCCTGGGCCTGCTGATCGCGCGGGTCGAGGACCGGGTGGGCGTGGCGACGTGCCCCGACTGGGCGCCCGGGCCCGTGCCCGCACCCGGCACCGTCTGCGGCCATGTGGAGCGGCTGGGCTGGGCGCAGGACGGGGCGCGGGCGGAGTATTCCCGCACCTGGTTCGACCCCGCCGCCGCCGCGCTACGTCGCGCGGCTGAGATAGGAGCGAGAATGATCGACATGCACGCGACGCGCAGGACGCGACCAAGCGCAGCCCGGCCCGCGCGGCCGAACCCCGGCTGCTCAACTACGGCGTCATCGGCTGCGGCATGATGGGGCAGGAGCATCTGCGCAACATCGCGCTGCTGCCAGCGGCCCGGGTCGCCGCGATCTTCGAGCCCGACGCGGCGATGGGGGCGGCGGCGCAGGCGCTCGACCCCGAGCGCCGACCGCGGCGCCGTCGCTCGACGCTGCTGCTCGAGCACGAACGCTCGACGCGCTGGTGATCGCCAGCCCCAACTTCCTGCACCTCGACCAGATCGAGGCGATCGCCGCGCGCCGGCCGCTGCCGCTGCTGGTGGAAAAGCCGCTCTTCACCGACCCCGCGACAGCGCCGCGCGCGTGGCGCGTCTGGCGGCGCTATCCGGCGCCGATCTGGGTGGCGATGGAGTATCGCTACATGCCGCCCATCGCGACGCTTCCTGCAGACGGCCGCCCAGGCCACCGGCGGGGTGCAGATGCTGACCATCCGCGAGCATCGCTTTCCGTTCCTGCACAAGGTCGGCGACTGGAACCGCTTCAACCGCTACACCGGCGGCACCCTGGTCGAGAAGTGCTGCCACTTCTTCGACCTGATGCGCCTGGTGATGGGGTCCGAGCCGGTGCGGGTGATGGCCAGCGCCGGCCAGGCGGTGAACCACAGGCCGAGAGCCTATGGCGGCGAGGTGCCCGACATCTGGGATCACGGCTACGTCATCGTCGATTTCGAGTCCGGCGCGCGGGCGATGCTGGAACTCTGCATGTTCGCCGAGGGCGCCGCTATCAGGAAGAGGTCTCGGCGGTCGGACCGGCGGGCAAGATCGAGGCCCTGGTGCCCGGCCCGGGACGGTTCTGGCCGGCGCATCTGGGCGACCCGCCGGTGGCGCAGGTGATCGTCAGCCCGCGCGCATCCCAAGGGGCCGCAGAGCGTCGAGATCCCCGTCGACCCGGCGCTGCTGGCGGCGGGCGACCACAACGGCTCGACCTTCTACCAGCATGTCCGCTTCGCCGCGCTGGTGCGGGGCGAGGGGCGGATCGAGGTCACCGTCGCCGACGGCGCGAAGGCCGTCGAGATGGGCCTGGCGGCGCAGGCCGCGGCGATCTGAGGGGAAGGCCGTCCCGATCTGACGGACCTCGCGGCGAGGGGTGTCGCCCGCGGTTGCCCCTGCGTCGCCGCTGTCATGTCGCACCGCCGGCGGACGCCGCGACAATCGGGGCGAACTCGCTTGCCCAGAGGTGCGCCGATGACCCGCCACGAGGATCTGGACGCCGTCCTGCAGCCGATCGAGACCGCGCGCGGCCTGCCCAACCGCCACTACGTCGACGCCGCCACCTTCGCCGACGAACGGCAGCGGCTGTTCTTCGACGGCTGGGCCGGCCTCAGCTTCGCCTCCGAAGTGCCCGCGCCGGGCGACGCGCTGCCGCTCGACTTCCTTGGCGTGCCGCTGGTCATGATCCGCGACCGGGCGGGCGTGCTGCGGGTGTTCCAGAACACCTGCCGGCACCGGGGCATGATCCTGGTGGCCGAAAGGCGGCGGATCGAGGGGGCGCTGCGCTGCCCCTACCACTCATGGTGCTACGCGCTGGACGGCGCGCTCAAGGCGACGCCGCATGTGGGCGGGCCGGGCCGCAACGTGGCGCCGGGCGTCGACCGTGCGCGCCTGGGCCTGGTCGAGATCCGCAGCGCGGTCTGGCGCGACATCGTTTTCGTCAACCTGTCGGGCGCCGCGCCGCCCTTCGAGGCGCACGTGGCCGAGGTTGCCGGGCGCTGGGGCGACGTGGCGGGGCCGTTCGAGGCGGGCGGGCCGCCCTCGCGCTTCACGCTCGAGGCGGCGTGCAACTGGAAGCTCGCGGTCGAGAATTACTGCGAGAGCTACCACCTGCCGTGGATCCATCCCGGCCTCAACGCCTACTCAAGGCTCGAGGATCATTACGACATTCGCCTCGGCGGCGCGTCGGGGCAGGGCAGCACGGCCTACCGGCCGCCGCTCGACCCGGCGGGGCGGCGGTTTCCCGACTGGGAGGGGCTTGGGCCGCGATGGCAGGCGGGGGCGGAGTATCTGGCGCTCTACCCCAACGTCCTGCTGGGGCAGCACCGCGACCATGCCTTCGCGATCGTGCTCGAGCCGCGCGGGGCCGAACGGACGCTCGAGCACGTGGCGATCCACTATGCCCGACCGCTGGGCCCGGAATGGGACGCCATGCAGCAGGCTAACGCGTCTGATGTGGCGCGAGGTTTTCGAGGAGGACATCTTCGTCGTCGAGGGGATGCAGCGCGGCCGCCACGGGCCGCATTTCGACGGCGGCCGCTTTTCGCCGGCGATGGACGGGGCGACCCACGCCTTCCACGCCTGGGTGGCCGGCCGGATGCTGGACGGCTGAGGGCGCGGCCGCAGGGCGGCGCGGCATGCCCGGAGGGCGATCGGATTTGCATATGACTTCGCATATGACTTTCGTCGGACCCGGACCGGGACGGCGGCCGGCGGCGGCAGGAGGCGCGCGACGTTCCGGATCCGACGCCTCGATGTCGGAAACGGACCCCTCGGGGCGCGGTCCGCCGCCCTAGCATCGGGGCGATGCGCGGGGAGACGATGCCACCGGAAGCGGGAGACCTGCACGACCGCCTGCTTGCCGCCCACGCGGCCGGCGACGGGCCGACGCTCGCGCGGCTCTACGCCGAGGCGGCGGCGCGCGAGGACGCGCGGGGCGCGCCCGACGCGGCGGCGTTCTTCCTGACCCACGCCTACGTCTTCGCGCTGGAGTGCGGCGCGGCCGACGCGGCGCGACTGCGGGCGGAGCTGGTGGCGCGCGGGCGCGAGAGCCAATCGGAAAGGGGGGCCGGATGACGGACCAGGCGCGGGTGGTGGTGATCGGCGGCGGCGTGGTCGGGGCCTCGGTCCTCTATCACCTGACCAAGAAGGGCTGGCGCGACGTGATGCTGCTCGAGCGCGACGTGCTCACCTGCGGGTCGACCTGGCACGCGGCGGGGGGCTTTCACACCCTGAACGGCGATCCCAACGTCGCGCGGTTGCAGCAATACACCGTGGAGCTCTACCGCGAGATCGAGGAGATCTCGGGCCTGTCATGCGGGTTGCACCTGACCGGCGGCGTGCAGCTGGCCAAGACCGAGGACCGGATGGCGGCGCTGCGCATGGCGCAGGCGCGCGGGCGCTACATGGGCATGGAGCTGGAGCTGGTGACGCCGGAGTGGACGGCCGAGCGGTTTCCGCTGATCGACCCCGCGCAGTTCGTGGGCGGCCTGTGGGACCCGATCGAGGGGCACCTGGACCCGGCCGGCACCACCCAGGCCTACGCGAAGGCCGCCCGCATCGGCGGCGCCACCATCCGCGAGAAGACCCGGGTCGAGGCGCTGGAGCGCACGCCGGGCGGCTGGCGCGTCGTCACCGACCGGGGCGAGGTGCTGGCCGAGCACGTGGTGAACGCCGGCGGCCTCTGGGCGCGCGAGGTCGGCCGGATGGTCGGCCTCGAGCTGCCGGTGCTGGCGATGGAGCACCACTACCTGCTGACCGAGGAGATCCCCGAGGTGGTCGAGTTCAACGCCCGCACCGGCCGCGAGCTGATCCACATCATCGACTTCGAGGGCGAGATCTACACGCGGCAGGAGGGGCGCGGCATCCTGCTGGGCACCTACGAGCGCGCGGCGACGCCGTGGCAGCCGCGCGAGACGCCGTGGGAGTTCAGCCACGAGCTGCTGCAGCCGGATTTCGACAGGATCGGGCCGAGCCTCGAGACCGCGTGCGTGCACTTTCCCCCGTTCGAGCGGGCGGGCATCAAGCAGGTGATCAACGGCCCCTTCACCTTCGCCCCCGACGGCAACCCGCTGGTCGGGCCGGTGCGGGGGCTGCCCGGCTTCTGGTGCGCCTGCGGGGTGATGGCGGGGTTCAGCCAGGGCGGCGGCGTGGGCCTGGCGCTGTCGAACTGGATGGTCGACGGCGATCCGGGCTTCGACGTCTGGGCGATGGACGTGGCGCGCTACGGCGACTTCGCCACCCGGTCCTGGACCAACGCCAAGGTGCGCGAGAACTATTCCCGCCGCTTCCGCATCCGCTATCCGAACGAGGAGTTGCCGGCGGGCCGTCCGCTCAGGGTGTCGCCGATCCACGACCTGCTGGCGGCCGAGGGCTGCCGGTTCGGGCAGGCGGCGGGGCTGGAGGTGCCGCTGTGGTTCGCGCCCGCGGGGGAGGAGGACGCGTTCTCGTGGCGCCGCTCGACCGATTTCGAGCATGTGGGCGCCGAGGCGCGCGCGGTGCGCGAGGCGGTCGGCATCCTCGACATCACCGGCTTTTCCAAGTTCCGCGTCACCGGGGCCGGCGCGGCCGAGTGGCTCGACCGGCTGCTTGCGGCGCGGCTGCCGGCGCCGGGGCGGATGACGCTGGCCCCGATGCTCAAGGCCGACGGGCGGTTGCAGGGCGACCTGACGCTGGCGCGCCTTGCCGACGACGAGTTCCTGATGATGGGCTCGGGCGCGGCCGAGGCGTTCTACATGCGCTGGTTCGACGCCCACGCGGCCCCGGGCGTGACGGTGACGGCGCTGGGCGGCGCGCTGGCCGGGCTTGTCGATCGCCGGGCCGCGGGCGCGCGACCTGCTGGCGGCCGTGACCGATGCGGACGTCTCGGCCGAGGCGTTCCGCTTCATGGACTTTCGCCGGATCGAGGTCGGGTGGGCGCCGTGCCTTGTCGGCCGGATCAGCTTTACCGGCGATCTGGGCTACGAGATCTGGATGCCGCCCGACTATCAGCGGCATGTCTACCGCACGCTGAAGGCGGCGGGGGCGCCGCTGGGCCTGCGCGATTTCGGCCTGAGGGCGCTGAACGCGCTGCGGCTGGAGAAGAACTGGGGCGGGTGGGGGCGCGAGTATCGGCCCGTCTACACCCCGACCGAGGCGGGGCTGGATCGCTTTGTCGCCTGGGACAAGGCGGCGGACTTCGTCGGCAAGGCGGCCGCCACGGCGGCGCGCGGCCGACGGGCCGATGCGGCTGCGCGCCTTCGTGGTCGACGCCGACGACGCCGATGCCCAGGGCGACGAGCCGATCTGGCACGACGGCGCGGTGGTGGGCTGGGTGACGTCGGGCGGCTATGCCCACGCCTCGGACGTGTCGGTCGCGCTGGGCTACGTCCCCGCCGAGCGCGCCGAGCAGGACGCGGGGTGGGAGATCGAGATCCTGGGCGAGCGCAGGCCGGCGCAGCTGCGGCGCCAGCCGCTGTTCGACGCGAACGGCTCGCGGATGCGCGCCTGAGGGGGGAGCGCCCGACCTCGGGCGACCCTCCGGGCCGCCGCTCGGCCGGGCGCGCGCGTGTGCCACGCGCCGGGCGCGGCGGCACCGATGACGCATCCGTGAAGAGGGTGGCGGCGGGCGGCCGCGGCGGTTACATCCCCCGCTTGGTCGCCGGACGCGCCTGTGCTAGATGTTCCGGCAATGTTCCAGCCCTTGGCGGGCATGGCGGCGGCATCTACCATTGGATGCAATCCTCAGAACGGGGTGGGCATGGCCGAACTGAAGCACATCGAGGTGCGCGGCGCGCGCGAGCACAACCTCAAGAACATCGACGTGGACATTCCGCGCGACCAGCTGGTGGTGATCACCGGCCTGTCGGGCTCGGGCAAGTCGTCGCTCGCCTTCGACACGATCTATGCCGAGGGGCAGCGCCGCTATGTCGAAGTCGCTGTCGGCCTATGCGCGGCAGTTCCTCGACATGATGGAAAAGCCGGACGTCGACCACATCTCGCGGCCTGTCGCCCGGCGATCTCGATCGAGCAGAAGACCACGTCGAAGAACCCGCGCTCCACCGTCGGCACGGTGACCGAGATCTACGACTACCTGCGGCTGCTCTTCGCCCGCGTCGGCACGCCCTACAGCCCCGCCACCGGCCTGCCGATCGAGGCGCAGCAGGTGCAGGACATGGTCGACCGCGTCATGGCGATGGAGGAGGGGACGCGCGCCTACCTGCTGGCCCCCATCGTGCGCGACCGCAAGGGCGAGTACCGCAAGGAATTCCTCGAGCTGCGCAAGCAGGGCTTCCAGCGGGTCAAGGTGGACGGCACGTTCCACGAGCTGGACGACCCGCCGACGCTCGACAAGAAGTTCCGCCACGACATCGACGTGGTGGTCGACCGCATCGTCGTGCGCGAGGGGATGGAGACGCGGCTGGCCGACAGCTTCCGCACCGCGCTCGACCTCGCCGACGGCATCGCCATCCTCGAGACGCGCCCCGCGCGAGGAGGCGAGGGCGAGCCCGAGCGCATCACCTTCTCCGAGAAGTTCGCCTGCCCGGTCAGCGGCTTCACCATCCCCGAGATCGAGCCGCGGCTGTTCTCCTTCAACGCGCCCTTCGGCGCCTGCCCGGACTGCGACGGGCTGGGGGTGGAGCTGTTCTTCGACGAACGGCTGGTCGTGCCGGACGCTGACGCTGAAGCTGGCCGACGGCGCCATCGCGCCCTGGCGCAAGGGCAAGTCGCCCTATTTCCCCAGACCATCGAGGCGCTGGCCAAGCATTACGGCTTCGACCCAAGACGCCGCTGGAAGGACCTGCCGGAGAAGGTGCAGCAGGTGTTCCTGCACGGCTCGGGCGGCGAGGAGATCCCGTTCCGCTACGACGAGGGCGGCCGCGTCTACCAGGTGACGCCGCGCCTTCGAGGGCGTGATCCCCAACATGGAGCGGCGCTACCGCGAGACCGACAGCGCCTGGATCCGCGAGGAGTTCGAGCGCTACCAGAACAACCGCCCCTGCGGCGCCTGCGGCGGCTACCGCCTGCGGCCCGAGGCGCTGGCGGTGAAGATCGCGCGGCGCTGCACGTCGGGCAGGTGGTGCAGATGTCGATCAGGGAGGCGCATCGACTGGGTCGAGACGGTGCCCGAGCAGCCTGACCAAGCAGAAGAACGAGATCGCCCGCGCCATCCTCAAGGAGATCCGCGAGCGGCTGGGGTTCCTGAACAACGTCGGGCCTCGAATACCTGACGCTGAGCCGCGCACGCCGGCACGCTGTCGGGCGGCGAGAGCCAGCGCATCCGGCTGGCGTCGCCAGATCGGCTCGGGCCTGACGGGCGTGCTCTACGTGCTCGACGAGCCCTCCATCGGCCTGCACCAGCGCGACAACGACCGGCTGCTGGCGACGCTGAAGAACCTGCGCGACCAGGGCAACACGGTGATCGTGGTCGAGCATGACGAGGAGGCGATCCGCGAGGCGGATTACGTCTTCGACATCGGGCCCGGCGCCGGGGTGCATGGCGGGCAGGTCGTCGCCCACGGCACGCCCGCACGAGATCGCGGCCGAACCCGGCCTCGATCACCGGGCAGTACCTGTCGGGCACGCGCGAGATCGCGGTGCCGGCCGAGCGGCGCAAGGGCAACGGCAAGAAGCTGACCGTGGTCAAGGCGACCGGCAACAACCTGCAAGGACGTGACCGCCGACTTCCCGCTGGGCAAGTTCGTCTGCGTCACCGGCGTGTCGGGCGGCGGCAAGTCGACGCTGACCATCGAGACGCTCTACAAGACCGCCGCCGATGCGGCTGAACGGCGCGCGCGAGACGCCGGCGCCCTGCGAGACGATCAAGGGGTTCGAGCATCTCGACAAGGTCATCGACATCGACCAGCGCCCGATCGGGCGCACGCCGCGGTCGAACCCGGCCACCTATACCGGCGCCTTCACCCCGATCCGCGACTGGTTCGCCGGCCTGCCCGAGGCGAAGGCGCGCGGCTACAAGCCCGGGCGCTTCAGCTTCAACGTCAAGGGCGGGCGCTGCGAGGCCTGCCAGGGCGACGGCGTCATCAAGATCGAGATGCACTTCCTGCCCGACGTCTACGTCACCTGCGAGACCTGCAAGGGCGCGCGCTACAACCGCGAGACGCTGGAGATCCAGTTCAAGGGCAAGAGCATCGCCGACGTTCTCGACATGACGGTCGAGGACGCGCAGGAGTTCTTCAAGGCGGTGCCCGTCGATCCGCGAGAAGATGGACGCGCTGGTGCCGCGTGGGCCTCGGCTACATCAAGGTCGGCCAGCAGGCGACGACGCTGTCGGGCGGCGAGGCGCAGCGGGTGAAGCTGTCGAAGGAGCTGGCGCGGCGGTCGACCGGGCCGCACGCTCTACATCCTCGACGAGCCGACGACGGGCCTGCATTTCGAGGATGTGCGCAAGCTGCTGGAAGTGCTGCACGAACTGGTGGAGCAGGGCAACACGGTCGTGGTGATCGAGCACAACCTCGACGTCATCAAGACCGCCGACTGGCTCGATCGACATCGGCCCCGAGGGCGGCGACGGCGGCGGCCGAGATCGTGGCGACCGGCACGCCCGAGGAGGTGGCCGCAGGTCGCGAGGCAGCCATACCGGCCGCTACCTGGAGCCCGATGCTCGCCGCGCGGCGGGTGGCGGCCGAATAGCTCAGTCGATCGAGCAGCGTCGGCCAGCGCGGCATCAGGTCGAGCACCGTCCGGGTCGTCGGCGTCCACGCGCAGCACCGTGTCGGCCGACGCGGTACCAGGCCTCGCCCGGGCGGAGCGGCGGCAGGTCGTAGCGGTCGGAGTCGCGGATCGCGAAGTGCGTCGTCGTCGTCGACCACGTCGCCCACGCGGTAGTCGCGGCCGGTCCAGTCACGGGCGGTCACGCGCCTTCTTCGCCTGTCCCGGCGGGACGCAGGCGGGCGACTTCTTCGCCAGCCCCGGCGGGCAGCCCGCGGGGCCGGCCGCGCACGTCGGCGGCGCCATCAGCACGGCCGCGACGGCCAGAACCATGACCGCTCATCACTTCAGCTCCCGTCACTCGCGCGCATTCAGGCGCGCTCAGAAGGCGCCGTTGGCCTCGTCCGTCGCGTCGCCCACGACCTCGAGCGTGTCGGGGCGGACCCGCAGCACCCGGTTCTCGACACGGTAGTAGCGCCAGCCGTCCTGCACCGGGGGCAGGCCGTAGTACTCGCTTCCAGAAGCACGAAGTAGCGGCCCGCCGGCAGCGTGTCGCCGACCGCGAAGCTGGGCGTCGTCGGCGTCACCACGATGCGCTTCGCCGTCGCGGTGCCGCCGGACAACGCCGCGCCCCCGGACCGGAGGGCCGAGCCGCAGCTTGCCCCGGCCTGCGCCGTCAGGCAATCGGCCCCCGCCGCGGCCGGCAGCAGGAGCGAAAGCGCAAGAATTCCGATGGATTTCATCATCACCATACCCATACACGAAGATACTCGTTACGGGCGGTGGAACGTTTCGGCGGGGCGGGGGTTCCGGCCGAGGGCCGGGCGCGTGTCGCTTTCAACCGCCAGAGGAGCGTCGCGCGCGCCGGATCGCGTGGTCATTCCTTCCAGAGATCCACCAGAAGATTACCCAGCGCCCCGACCAGCATCAGGAAGGAGCCGACGATGAAGAGCCAGACGGCGAAGGTCTGCCACTTCATGTCCAGCCACTCGGGCCGCGCCACGTGCTCGAAGAGCGGCAGGAAGAACACGCTGCCCAGAAAGAACAGGGTGTTCCCGGTGAGGCCGAGCGACAGGTGGATCCAGCTATAGTCACGGACGATGATCTTGATCGGATTTGACATTCGTCTCCTTCCCTTTTGCACCCTATCGCGGCGCGGGCGGGAAGGGTTCCGGCGTCAGGCGTCGAGCTCGACCCAGAGGGGAACGTGGTCCGACGGCTTCTCGCGGCCCGCGGATCTCGTGGTCGATGCCGGTCTCGAGCAGCAGGTCGGCGGCCTGCGGGGTCAGCAGGGCGTGGTCGATGCGGATGCCATCGTTCCGGTCGTAGGCGCCCGCCTGATAGTCCCAGAACGTGTAGTGGCCGCCGCCGCGGTGCCGGACCCGCCAGGCGTCGGTCAGGCCGAGATTGACGATCCGCCGGAAGGCGTCGCGCGTCTGGGGCAGGCCCAGCGCGTCGGTGCGCCAGGCGTCGGGGCGGGCCGCGTCCTCGTCCTGGGGGATGACGTTGTAGTCGCCGGCCACCACCGCCGCCTCCTCGGCGGCCAGCAGCTCGCGGACCCGCGCCTCGAGCCGCGCCATCCAGCCGAGCTTGTAGTCGTATTTCGGGCCCGGGGCGGGGTTGCCGTTCGGCAGGTAGAGCCCGCAGAGGCGGATCGGCGCGGCGGCCCGACGACGGTCGCCTCGATCCAGCGGGCCTGCTCGTCGCCGTCGTCGCCCGGCAGACCGCGGCTCGACGTCCTCGAGCGGCAGCTTGGACAGGATCGCGACGCCGTTGAAGCCCTTCTGGCCGTGGGTCTCGACGTTGTAGCCGCGATCCTCGAACGGCTCGCGCGGGAAGGCGGCGTCGAGGCACTTGATCTCCTGCAGCAGGACGACGTCGGGCGCGGCCTCGTCGAGCCAGTCGAGCAGCGCCTGTGCCCGCGCGCGGATGCCGTTGATGTTGAACGTCGCGATCTTCATGCCCGGTGCCTTTCCGCGGCCGCCTCGGCCCTTCCTTTACCATCGCCCGCCGCGGTGGCAACGCGGCGGCCCGCGGGATGCGTGCCGCGCGAAGCGGCGCGACCGGCTTGCGCCCCCGGTGCGCCAGACTAGTGTCGGGGCGATGACGACCGTCCTGAGCGCCTCGCACACCCATCTCTATCCCGGCGCGCGGGGCCGTCTCGCCGGAGCGGGCGAGGACGGCCGCGTGCGCGTCGAGTTCGCCGATGGTGCCGTGGCCGGCGGCCGCCTTGCGGGAACGACGCTCCGGCTGGACCCGCACGTCACCGCCGCCGGCACCAGGGTGGCGGGCCGGCAATGGGCGCTCGAGCTGGCCGACGGCCGCTTCCGCGTGTTGCGGCGGCTGGACTGATGCGGAACGGGCGCGCGCGACGCGACAACCACCCCTTGTGAGGCATTCGTGACCGAGATCCTGACGATCACCGTGAACCCGGCGCTGGACCTGTCGACCGAGGCGCCGGCCGTCGTGCCCGACCGCAAGCTGCGCTGCTCGGCGCCGCGGGTCCAGCCCGGCGGCGGCGGCGTCAACGTCAGCCGCGCGATCGCCAACCTGGGCGGAGCCAGCCGCACCCTTGTCGCCTACGGAGGCCCCACGGGCGAGGACCTGGTGGCGCGGCTGCGCGAGGAGGGCCTGACGCCGCTGTCGCTGAACGTCGACCACCCGACGCGGCAATCGGTGACGGTGCGCGACGCGGCCAACGGGCTGCAATACCGCTTCATGATGCCGGGTCCGCCCTGGACCCCGGAAGACTGCGCCGCCGCCGAGGCGGCGATCATGGCCGAGATGCGGCCGGGCGACCTGGTCGTGCCGTCGGGGTCGATGCCGCCGGGCCTGCCCGACGACTACTTCCTGACGGTGAACGCGCATCTGGCGCAGGATGGCGGGCGGATGATCCTGGACACGTCGGGGCCGGCGCTGATCCGGGCTGCCGCGGCGGCGGAAGGCGCGCTCTTCGCGCTGCGCATGGACCTTGCCGAGGCGCGCGAGCTTACCGGGCATCCGCTGGGCGGGATCGAGGACGTGGCCGAGATGGCCAGCGAACTGCGGGCCGCGGGCGCCGCCACGATCGTGCTGATCGCGGCGGGCGAGCAGGGGAACGTCATCGCCTGCGACGAATGGCGCGGGCTGACGCGTCCGCCGGTGGTGGTGCCGGTGTCGAAGGTCGGCGCGGGCGACAGCTTCGTGGCGGGTTTCGCGCTGTCGCTGGCGCGGGGGGCGGACCCGGTGACGGCCTGCGCCTACGGGACGGCCGCGGCGGCGTCGGCCGTCACCCGGCCCGACACCGACCTTTGCGAGCGTGAGGCGACCGAGCATTTCGCGTCGCTCGTCACCCGGCATCCGCTCTGAAGGGGGAACGCCCGCCCTCGGGGCCCCCTGGCGGGAGCCCGCTCGGCCGGGCGTGCACGCCCCCGGGGGCGTGCCGGCGCGTCGGCGGGCGGTCAGCGCACGGGGGGCGGGCGGTTCAGATCGAGAACGAGGTGCCGCAGCCGCACGAGGAGGCGGCATTGGGATTTTCGATGGTGAACCGGGCGCCGATCACCTCTTCGGCGAAATCGATCACGGCGTTGGACAGGAACGGCAGCGACACCTGGTCGACGACCACCCGCGCGCCGCCCTTCTCGAGCACCAGATCGTCGGCGGCCGGCTCGTCGAGGCGGATGTCGTACTGGAACCCCGAGCAGCCGCCGCCCTCGACCGCGACGCGCAGCGCCCGGGGCTCGCCGGCCTCGGCGTTGATCTCGGCCAGGCGCGCGAACGCCCGATCGGTCACCTTCGGCGGCAGCGTCATCTCCATGAGGACCATCCCGGTTCCGTTTCCAGCCGGCGTGCAATATAGGGATTGCGGGGACGGGACGGCAAGACGGGCGGAGAAATGTTGAGCCCATACGCATCCTTGCCGGGCGAGAGCCGCGGCCGGCTTTACCACGAGCCCGAGAGCGCGTTCCGCTCGTGCTTTCAGCGCGATCGCGACCGGATCATCCACTCGTCGGCGTTCCGCCGCCTCAAGCACAAGACCCAGGTCTTCATCGAGCACGAGGGCGACTATTACCGCACCCGGCTGACCCACTCGATCGAGGTGGCGCAGGTGGCGCGCACGGTGGCGGGGGCGCTGGGGCTCAACTCCGAGCTGACCGAGGCGGTGGCGCTGGCCCACGACCTGGGCCACCCGCCCTTCGGCCATACCGGCGAGGAGGCGCTGGACGCGCTGATGGCGCCCTATGGCGGCTTCGATCACAACGCCCAGGCGGTGCGGATCGTCACCAGCCTCGAGCGGCACTATGCCGACTTCGACGGGCTGAACCTGACATGGGAGACGCTGGAGGGCATCGCCAAGCACAACGGCCCGGTGACCGGCGAGCTGCCCTACGCGCTGGCCGAGTACGACGCGCGCCACGACCTGGAGCTGGCCACCCACGCCAGCGCCGAGGCGCAGGTGGCGGCGCTGGCCGACGACATCGCCTATTCGAACCACGACATCCAGGACGGCCTCAGAGCGCGCCTCTTCACCGAGGACGACCTGGCCGAGCTGGCGCTGCTGGGCCCGGCCTTCGAAGCGGTCGACGGCCGGTGGCCGGAGCTCGACCCCAACCGGCGACGCCACGAGGCGCTGCGCCGCGTGTTCGGCGCGATGGTCGAGGATGTGCTCGTCACCTCGCGCGCGCTGCTCGCCAAGCTCGACCCGCATTCGGCCACCGACATCCGGCTGGCGGGCCACCCGGTGATCCGGTTTTCCGCCGGGATGCACACCCGCCTGGACGAGCTGCGCCAGTTCCTGTTCGAGCGCGTCTATCGCGCGCCCTCGGTGATGGCGACGCGGGCCGAGGTGACGCGGGTGGTCGAGGAGCTGTTTCCGTTGTTCCTGGCGCGGCCCGAACTGCTGCCCGAGGAGTGGCGCGAGGACGTCTCGCGTGCCAGCGACGAGACCGGCCTGGCGCGCATCGTGGCCGACTACATCGCCGGCATGACCGACCGCTTCGCGCTGCAGATGCACCGGCGGCTTCTGGCGCACGGCACGCCGGCGTCGGCGCGGCTGGACACGCGGGCTTGAAGCCGGGCGCGGTCGCGCCAAGTTGGCGGTTCGTGCCCGATGCGCTAGGCTGGCACGATCAGTGAGGGAGCTCGCGATGGCCGACACACGCATGCAGGTCGCCGATCTGGACCCGGCCTGGTCGCGGATCCGCACCGAGGCCGCCGCCGCGGTCGCCGAGGAGCCGCTGCTGGGCGGGCTGATCCATTCGTCGATCCTTCACCACACCACGTTCGACGCGGCGCTGGCCTACAGGCTGTCGCTCAAGCTTGCCTCGGCCGAGATGTCCGAGCAGCTCGTGCGCGAGATCGCCGACACGGCGCTGGCCGACGATCCGGAAATCGGCCAGGCGGCCCGGACCGACCTGGTCGCCACGTTCGAGCGCGATCCCGCCTGCCACCGGCTGCTGCAGCCGATCCTCTACTTCAAGGGCTACCAGGCGCTGCAGGCCTACCGGATCGGCCACTGGCTGTGGCGGCAGGGGCGGCGCGACCTGGCCTATTACATGCAGATGCGCGTGAGCGAACGGTTCGGCGTCGATGTCCACCCGGCGGCGCGGATCGGCAAGGGGATCATGATCGACCATGCCCACTCGATCGTCATCGGCGAGACGGCGGTGGTGGGCGACAACGTCTCGATGCTCCATTCGGTGACCCTGGGCGGCACCGGCAAGGAGGAGGAGGATCGCCACCCCAAGATCGGCGACGGCGTGCTGATCGGGGCGGGGGCCAAGGTGCTGGGCAACATCCGCGTCGGCCATTGCAGCCGCATCGCGGCCGGGTCGGTGGTGCTGGAAGACGTGCCGCCGATGAAGACGGTCGCCGGCGTGCCGGCGCGCATCGTGGGCGAGGCCGGATGCGCGCAGCCCGCGGTCAGCATGAACCACCTGCTGCGCGGCGGCGTCTGACCGGGAGAGCGCCCGGCCTCGGCCCCCCCTGCGGGGAGGCACTCGGCCGGGCGCGGCTGCGCCGGGCGCCGGGGCCGGCGTGGGGCTGCTGCCGGAAGGCGCCGGGTGCCTGACGGCGGGCAGGAGAGTCTGCCGAGAGGCGCTTGAGGAGCGCGTGCGCCCCTCAAGGCGCCATGACAAGGGTATCGCGGCTGCGCGGCGCCTCAAGGCTGCACGCCGAGGTCGAGGCCCCCGGCGCGCCCCGCCTCCGGCGGCGCCTGCGGCGGCCTTGACCCGCCGTACACCCGGCCGGGCGCCGCGGACAGGTCCCGCTGGAGCCGTGGCGGTGGCCCCGCCCGAGGTCAGGCCAGCATCGTCACGGGATTCTCGAGGTTCTCGACGATCGCCTTCAGAAGCTGGGCCCCCAGCGCGCCGTCGATCACCCGGTGGTCGACCGAGAGCGTCGTGCTCATCACCGTGGCGGTGGCCACCGCGCCGTCGTCGCTGACCACCGGCTTCTTCACGCCGGCCCCGACGGCCAGGATGCCGCCATGGGGCGGGTTGATGACCGCGTCGAAGTTGTCGATGCCGAACATCCCCAGGTTCGAGACCGCGAACGAGCCGCCCTGGTACTCGTGCGGCGCCAGCTTGCGGTCGCGGGCGCGGGCGGCGAGGTCCTTCATCTCGGCCGAGAGCGCCGAGAGCGACTTGAGATGCGCGTCCTTCAGGACCGGCGTGAAGAGCCCGCCCTCGATCGCCACCGCCACCGCCACGTCGGACGGCTTCATCTGCAGCACCCGGTCGCCGGCCCAGACCGCGTTCGCCTTCGGCACCTGCTGCAGCGCCATGGCGCAGGCCTTGATGATGAAGTCGTTGACCGAAAGCTTCACGCCCCGCGCCTCGAGCTGGCGGTTGAGCTCGGAGCGGAACTTCAGCAGCGCGTCGAGGCGGATGTCGCGGCGCAGGTAGAAGTGCGGGATCGTCTGCTTGGCCTCGGTCAGGCGCGCCGCGATCGTCTTGCGCATCCCGTCGAGCTTGATCTCGTCGTAGGCGCGGTCCTGGTACATCGCGATGACCTGGTCGGCCGAAGGCCCGGTCGCGGCGGGCGCGGCGACCGGAGCGGCCTGGGCGGGGGCGCCCTTGGCCGGGGCCGCCTCGGTGCGCGCGGCCGCCTTGGGCTCGGCCTTCTCGACGTCGGCCTTGACGATCCGGCCGTGGGGGCCGGAGCCCTTGAGTTGCGCCAGATCGAGGCCCCGGTCGCGCGCGATCCGCCGCGCCAGGGGCGAGGCGAAGATCCGCCCGCCGTCACCGCCCGATGGCGCGGGGCGGGGGCCGGCATCGGCAGAGGGGGCCTCGCCCCGGCCGTAGCCCGCGGCGGGGGTTGTCGCCGGCGAGGGTTCGGCCGGCTCGACATGGCTGTCGGCACCGTTGCCGCCGGGCGGGGAGACGTCGCCGATATCGTCGGCGCTTTCGCCCTCGGCCAGCAGCACGGCGATGGGGGTGTTGACCTTCACGCCCTCGGTGCCTTCCTCGACCAGGATCTTGCCGATCGTGCCCTCGTCGACCGCCTCGAACTCCATCGTGGCCTTGTCGGTCTCGATCTCGGCCAGAAGGTCGCCCGAGCTCACCTCGTCGCCTTCCTTGACCAGCCACTTGGCCAGCGTGCCCTCCTCCATGGTGGGGCACAGCGCGGGCATCAGGATTTCGGTCGGCATCTCACTCCTCCCCCAGCGTCAGGCCGTCGTACGGCGAGGCGGGAACGCCGCCGCGCGCCTTCACGGCCAGCGCCCGTTCGATCTGCGTTTCGTGCCGGTCGAGCCAGCGATAGACGTCCTCGTGCGGGGGCCGGCCCGTGTCGGCGCGAACCAGCGCCTCGGGCACCCAGCCCGTCAGCCGCGCGGTGCCGCGGCCCACGGTGACGCGCCAGGCGGCGCGGGCAGGGTCGTAGCCGGCCACCTGCATCAGGGTAGGTGACGGCGCGCACGGCCTCGAGAACCTCCTTGACGGTGGTCAGCGCCAGCTTCTCGAGGTTGGCGGCGTAGGGCATCGGCACGTCCTTGCCGGTGCAGGTCAGGACCGGCGCGTCGAGGTAGTCGAACGCCTCGCGCATGATCGTGGCGCCGATGTGGTCTGACATGGTGCCGACCGGGAAGCCCTCCTCGACGGTGACGCAGCGGTTGGTCTTCTTCACGCTCTCGATCACCGTTTCCATGTCGAGGGGGCGCAGCGTGCGCAGGTCGATCACCTCGGCCTCGATGCCGTCCTTGGCCAGCTCGTCGGCGGCCTCCAGCGCGTAGGTCATGCCGATGCCGAAGCTGACGATGGTCACGTCCTTGCCCTCGCGCCAGATGCGGGCCGTGCCGAAGCGGGACGGTGAAGTCGTCGAGCTTCGGCACCTCGAACGAGCGTCCGTAGAGGATCTCGTTTTCCAGGAAGACACCGGGTTCGGGTCGCGGATCGCCGATCTTCAGCAGGCCCTTGGCGTCGGCGGCCGAGATAGGGCATGCGCCACCTTCAGGCCCGGCACGCTGGCATACCACGCGGCGTAGTCCTGGCTGTGCTGGGCGGCCACGCGGGCGGCGGCGCCGTTGGGGCCGCGGAACACGATCGGGCAGCCCATCTGGCCGCCCGACATGTAGAGCGTCTTGGCGGCCGAGTTGATGATCTGGTCCATCGCCTGCATGGCGAAGTTGAAGGTCATGAACTCGACGATCGGGCCGCAGCCCGCCGAAGGCCGCGCCGACGGCGATGCCGGCGAAGCCGTGCTCGGTGATCGGCGTGTCGATCACGCGGCGGGCGCCGAACTCGTCCAGCAGGCCCTGGCTGACCTTGTAGGCGCCCTGGTACTCGGCCACCTCCTCGCCCATGAGGAAGACCGCTCTCGTCGCGGCGCATCTCCTCGGCCATGGCGTCGCGCAGCGCCTCGCGCACGGTCTGCTTGACCATCTCGGTGCCCTCGGGCCAGTCGGGCTCGCGCGGCGGCGGCCTTCGGTGTGGCCGGGGCGGGGTGCTGGCGTGCCGGCGGCCGGGGCGGTCTCGCTCGACTGCGTCCTTGTCGGCGGGGACGGGCTGCTCGGCGCTGGCCGCGTCGGGTCCACGTCGTCGGCGCTCTCGCCCTCCTCGACCAGCACGGCGATGGGGGTGTTGACCTTGACCCCCTCGGTGCCTTCCTCGATCAGGATCTGCCCGACGATGCCCTCGTCGACGGCCTCGAACTCCATCGTCGCCTTGTCGGTCTCGATCTCGGCGAGGATGTCGCCCGACGAGACCTGATCGCCCTCCTTGACCAGCCACTTGGCCAGCGTGCCTTCTTCCATGGTGGGGGAGAGCGCGGGCATCAGAACTTGGTCGCCAAGTCAGTGTCCTCCCTCGGGCGTCATTCTATGGGTGCGGCCGGTCGCGCTGCGCCGGGGCCTCATGCCTCGACCCCTTGCGGCACCTCGGTTGCGTAGATGTCGGTCCAGAGCTCGCTCGACGTCGGGCTCGGGGCTTTCGCGGGCGAATTCGGCGGCCTCGTTGACCAGGTCCTTGATCTCCTGGTCGATGGCCTTGAGCTCGTCCTCGGTCGCGTGCCGGCGTCCAGCAGGCGCTTGCGGACCTGCTCGATCGGGTCGCGCTCCTCGCGCATCTTCTGCACCTCCTCGCGGGTGCGGTACTTGGCCGGGTCGGACATCGAGTGGCCGCGGTAGCGGTAGGTCATCACCTCGAGGATGTAGGGGCCCTTGCCTGCGCGGGCAGTTCTGCGACCGCCTTCTCGCCCGCGGCCTTGACCGCCAGCACGTCCATCCCGTCGACGGTCTCGCCCGGGATCCCGTAGGCGGCGCCGCGCTCCCAGAAGTCGGGGCTCTTGGTGGCGCGCTTGACGCGAGGTGCCCATGGCGTACTGGTTGTTCTCGATCACGAAGATCACCGGCAGATCCCAGAGCTCGGCCATGTTGTAGGTCTCGTGCCACCTGGCCCTGGTTCGCCGCGCCGTCGCCGAAATAGGTGAAGGTCACGCGGTCGTTGCCGCGGTACTTGTCGGCGAAGCGCCAGCCCCGCGCCGATCGGCACTTGGCGCCGACGATGCCGTGGCCGCCGTAGAAATCGCTTCTCCTTGGAGAACATGTGCATCGAGCCGCCCTTGCCCTTGGAGTAGCCGTCCTGGCGCCCCGTGAGCTCGGCCATCACGCCCTTGGGGTCCATCCCGCAGGCCAGCATGTGGCCGTGGTCGCGGTAGGTGGTGACGCGCTTGTCGCCCTCCTCGGCCGCGGCCTCCAGCCCGACCACGACCGCCTCCTGGCCGATGTAGAGGTGGCAGAAGCCGCCGATCAGGCCCATGCCGTAGAGCTGGCCGGCCTTCTCCTCGAAGCGGCGGATCAGCAGCATCTCGCGGTAGTAGCGGAGCAGCTCCTCCTTCGAGGCGCCCGCTGTCTTGCTCGATCGTCTCGTGGCCATGCGCCCTCCTCCGTCTGCGGCGCGGTCCTTCGGAACGCTTATCGGTTAACGACCGGGCAGGGGGCAAGGCACTCCCCTCGCCGCGATGCAGCGAGACGGCGTCTCAGTCGAGCGACGACCTCGTCGGCGCGCACCAGGCCCAGCACGTCGCGCGCCTGCTCGTCGAGCAGGTCGAGGTCGAGGTAATCGTCCGAGAGCCGCCGGGTCTTGTTCTCGCAGCGCGCGCCACGCTCGGCCTGCAGCGCCGTCGCGCTCGGCCTTCAGCGCCTCGGCCTCGGCCTCGATCTGCAGCCGGCGGAACAGGCCGTAATCGCCCTGCACGCTGGCGAAGGTGAAGTAGAGCCCCAGCACGAAGGCGCCGCGCGAAGAAGATCGAGGACGCCGAGGCCGGGGCGCCTGTCGCTGGTACATCGGGTGCTCTGCCTCTCGGCCGCGACCTCTGCGCACGGACGGCGCGTCGGCGATAATCCGGGCACAGCGGATCGGCGCGGATCGTGAATCCCCAGGCACAGCCGGCGCGGGGATGCGCGCCGTCGAGTGGCATCGAGCATCCGCTCGGGCGCAGCCGCTGCGCGACGGTCGCCGGGGCGACGGGACGACCACTGCCCCGCAGGAGGGCGCGATAGCTGCGGCGAGATGGACCGCCCGCGCACCTGTCCGGCCGCACGAGGTCGAGAACCAGCCCGAGCCGCGGCGCCGCGCGACCTGTGGGCGGGGGACGCGCCGCTGCGCGAGGCGGTGGCGCGGCATGGCGGGCGACGCCGATCACCTCGCGCGCCTACGGCGCGCGCGATCGGGCCGCGCCGAGATGCGCGAGGCGGGGCGCGAGGCGAACCGGCATCCGCCCGAGCTGCGCGCTCTTCGACCGCGGCGGGCGGCGGCTGGACGAGGTGCGCTTCCACCCCGCCTATCACGCGCTGATGGCGGCTGGGGCTGGGGGCGGGCTACGCCGCGCTGCCCTGGACCGGCGCGGCGGGCGGCCACGTCACCCATGCCGCGATGGTCTACCTGCACCAGCCAGGTCGAGCCGGGCGTCTGCTGCCCGATGACGATGACCTATGCCGCCGTGCCGGCGCTGGCGCGCCACGCCCGAGCTGGCGGCGACTGGCGGCCGAAGCTGACCGCGCGCGCCTACGATCCCGGCGGTCGCGCCGGTGGCGGAAAAGCGCGCGCGCGACGCTGGGCATGGCGATGACCGAGAAGCAGGGCGGCTCGGACGTGCGCGCCAACACCACCCGGGCCGAGCCCGACGGGCGACGGCCTACCGGCTGACCGGGCACAAGTGGTTCTGCTCGGCGCCGATGTCGGACGGGTTCCTGACGCTGGCGCAGGCGCCGGGCGGGCTGACCTGCTTCCTCGTGCCGCGCTGGCTGGAGGGCGGGCGCAACGCGATCCGCCTGATGCGGCTGAAGGACAAGCTCGGCAACCGCGCCAACGCCTCGGCCGAGATCGAGTACCACGGCGCGCTGGCGCATCGGCTGGGCGACGAGGGCGCAGGGCGTGCGCACGATCATCGAGATGGTGCACCACACCCGGCTCGACACCGCGCATGGCGCCGGCGGGGCTGATGCGCGCGGCGCTGGCCGAGGCGCATCTGGTGGGCCGAGCGGCGCACGCGCCTTCCAGCGGCGGCTGATCGACCAGCCGCTGATGCGGGCGGTGCTGGCCGACCTGGCGCTCGACTGGGAGGGCGCGCTGGCGCTGGGCCTGCGCGTGGCGCGCGGCCTTCGACGCGCGCGCCGAGGCGCGCGCCTTCGCCCGGCTCGCGCGTGGCGCTGGCCAAGTTCCTGTCGAACAAGCTCTGCCCGGCTGGTCGACCTACGAGGCGATGGAGGTGCTGGGCGGCATGGGCTATGTCGAGGAGACGCCGATGCCCATGCTCTACCGCGAGGCGCCGCTGAACGGCATCTGGGAGGGCTCGGGCAACGTCATCTGCCTCGACATCCTGCGCACGCTGGCCCGCGACGCCGGCAGGCGGGGGCGGCGCTGCGCGGCCGAGCTGGACGCGGCGCGCGGGGCCGACGCGCGCTACGACGCGGCGCTCGACGGCGCATCCGGGCGCGCTGGCCCGGCCTGCCGCCCGAGGCCGAGGCGCGCTGGTTCGCCGAGAGCCGGCCACGCTGCTGACGGCCGCCGCGCTGCTGCGCCACGCGCCGGCGGCGGTGGCGGACGGCTACGCGCGACGCGCCTGGGCGGCCCCGCGGCGCCTGACGGGCGCGGCCCGCCGGCCTCGACGCCGGGCGCTGATCGCCCGCCTCGGCGCCGCCCGGTCTGACTTCCCGACACCTGCTGCTCGGACGTCCCGGCGGTGACGCGCGCGGTCCGCGCGACGGCGGGCGCTGGCCTCTTAACTCTGCTCGCCATCCCGCGCCCGTCGAGGGCGCGGACAATCCCGCGTACCCGTTCGCGCATCCATCGCGCGCGGAACGCCGCCGGACGCCAGCGCGATCGCCGACCCCGCCGTGGCCTGACGGTGCGGCCTTCAGCAGGTGGCGACCGGTAGCGTTCCTCGGCATCTCGAACGCGATGTGCAGTCGGCCCGGGCGCTGAACGAGCGCGCAGGCCACGATCTCCAGCGGTCCGCAGACCTTCAGCGCGACCATCACGCCCGGCGGGACGGATCCGCGCGCCGGTCAGGGCCGTCCGGGAGGATCGCGATCCGCCGTTCGTTCGAAGGGGCCGCCCGCCGCGTCGCCGAGCGGGGCGACGCGGCGGCCGCGGGTCAGGTCAGTCGCGGCCCTTGTAGATGTCGACCAGCTTGCCCAGCATCTCGAGCGCCTCGTCGCGCGGGCGCTGGAAGGAGTTGCGGCCGATGATCGAGCCGTTGCCGCCGCCGTCGCGGATCGCGCGGGCGTCGTCGTAGACCGTGTCCGCGCCCTTCTTGGCGCCGCCCGAGAACACGACGATCCGCCGGCCGTTGAAGGCCGCCTGCATGCAGTGGCGCACCCGCGCGGCCTGGGTCGCGATGTCGATGCCCTGCTCCTCGTAGACCTTGGCCGCCGCGTCGAGCTCGAGGTGGTCGGTCGACAGCTTGACCTTGATGACGTGCGCGCCCAGCAGCGCCGCGATCTGGGCGGCATAGGCGGCGATGTCGATCGCGGTCTCGCCGTCCTTGGTCAGCGCCTCGCCGCGCGGGATAGGACCAGATCACCGTCGGCGATGCCCGACCGCGGCCGCCTCCTCGCGCATCTCGCGGATCTCCTCGAACATGTCGAGCGCCATGTCCGAGCCCGGGATAGATCGTGAAGCCGATCGCCGCGCAGCCGAGCCGCAGCGCGTCGTCGACGCTGGCGGTGACCGCCTGGTTCTTGCCCGCGGTGTCGGACATCAGCGAGTTGGCCGAGTTGGCCTTGAGGATCGTCGGGATCTGGCCGGCGAAGGTGTCGGCGCCGGCCTCGAGCATGCCGAGCGGCGCGGCATAGGCGTTCAGCCCCGCGTCGATGGCCAGCTGGTAGTGGTAGTGCGGGTCATAGGCCGGCCGGGTTGGCGGCGAAGCAGCGCGCGGGGCCGTGCTCGAACCCCTGGTCGACCGGCAGGATGATCATCTTGCCGGTGCCGCCCAGCTTGCCGTGCATCAGCATGTCGGCAGAGGTTGGCCTTCACGCCCGGCGTCTCGCCTTCGTAGTTGGCGAGGATCTTCTGGACGGTACGCGTGGTCTTCATCGTGCAATCTCCCTCAGCGCGTCTGGAACGATGGTGTCGGCCCCGGTCTAAGCGCCCGCGCGGCGGAGGCCAATGCCTGTGGCGTCAGGCGCCGAGCGCGGCGACGCCCGGCAGGGTCTTGCCCTCCATCCACTCCAGGAACGCGCCGCCGGCGGTCGAGACGTAGCTGAAGTCGTCCGCCACGCCCGCGCGGTTCAGCGCCGAGACGGTGTCGCCGCCGCCGGCGACCGAGACCAGCTCGCCGGCGCGCGGTCAGCTCGGCCGCCTTGCGCGCCGCGGCGACGGTGGCGGCGTCGAAGGGCGGGATCTCGAAGGCGCCGAGCGGGCCGTTCCAGATCAGCGTCCGCGCGTTCTCGAAGGCGCGGGCGATGCGCGTCGACCGTCTCGGGGCCGGCGTCGAGGATCATCATGTCGTCGGGGCAGGCGTCGACGCGCGACCGTCTCGGGTCTCGGCGCCGGCCTTGAACTCGCGCGGCGACGACGACGTCGGTGGGCAGCACGATCTCGCAGGCGGCCTCGCCGGCCTTGTGCATGATCCGCCGGGCGGTGCCGGCCAGGTCGTGCTCGGCCAGCGACTTGCCGACGTCGATGCCCTGCGGCGGCGAGGAAGGTGTTGGCCATGCCGCCGCCGATCACCAGCTGGTCGACCTTGCGCACCAGGTTCGACAGCAGGTCGAGCTTGGTCGAGACCTTGGCGCCGCCGACCACGGCGACCACCGGCCGCCTGGGGTGGCCGAGCGCCTCTTCCAGCGCCTTCAGCTCGGCCTCCATCAGCCGGCCGGCGCAGGCGGGCAGCAGGCGCGCCAGCCCCTCGGTCGAGGCATGCGCGCGGTGCGCGGCCGAGAAGGCGTCGTTGACGTAGACGTCGCCCAGCGCGGCCAGCGCGTCGGCGAAGGCGGGGTCGTTCTTCTCCTCGCCGGCGTGGAAGCGCGTGTTCTCCAGCAGCAGCACCTCGCCGTCGGTCATCGCCGTCGACCGCGGCCTTGGCCTCGGTGGCCGACGCAGTCGGCGAAGAACGTCACCGGCACGCCCAGCGCCTCGTCCAGCGCCGGGCGACGCACCTGTCAGCGACATCTCGGGCACGACCTTGCCCTTGGGCCGGCCGAAATGCGCCAGCAGCACCGGCTTGCCGCCCTTGGCCAGGATGTCGCTGCACCGTGGGCACGATCCGCTCGATCCGGGTGGCGTCGGTGACGCGGCCGTCCTCGACCGGGACGTTGATGTCCACCCGGATCAGCACGACGCTTGCCGGCCAGGTCCATGTCGTCGAGCGTCTTCCAGGCCATGCCGTGCCTCCGCGGTGCTTGGTGCGCGCCTTCCTGACGTCCGGCGCCGGCGCGGCGCGTCAAGCCCGGGTGACGCCTTCGGCCTTTTCGCGCGCCCGCGCTTGCATAGGGTCCGCCGCGACCAACACAGGGAATGCACGCGCATGGCCGAGATCAAGGACCCCGAGAACACCATCATCATCGAGCTCAAGGGCGGCCCCGTGACGATCGAGCTGCTGCCCGACGTGGCGCCGAAGCACGTCGAGCGGATGAAGGAGCTGGCCCGCGCCGGCGCCTACGACAACGTCGTCTTCCACCGCGTGATCGACGGCTTCATGGCGCAGACCGGCGACGTGGAGAACGGCAATGGCGACGGACTTCAACATCCGCCGCGCCGGCACCGGCGGGTCGGACCTGCCGGACCTGCCGGCCGAGTTCTCGAAGCTGCCGCATCGACCGCGGCACGCTGGGCGCGGCGCGCTCGGCGAACCCGAACTCGGCCAACTCGCAGTTCTTCATCAACTTCAAGGACAACGCACTTCCTGAACGGGCAGTACACCGTCTACGGCCGCGTCATCGACGGGATGGAGCATGTGGACGCGATCACCCGGGGCGAGCCGCCCGCGAACCCCGACCGGATGATCAGCGTGAAGGTGGCCGCCGATGCGTAAGCTTGCTTCTCGCGCGCTCGTCGCCATGCCCCTGCCGCTCATGGCGCGCAGGACGGCCTCGGCCACGGACCTGAAGATCGAGGTCGCGGGCGAGGCGCAACGGCACGATCATCATCGACCTGTTCGAGGACGTGGCGCCGCAGCATGTCGAGCGGATGGCCACCCTGGCCGAGGAGGGCGCCTATGACGGCGTCGTCTTCCACCGGGTGATCGACGGCTTCATGGCGCAGACCGGCGACGTGGAGTTCGGCAAGGGGCGGCGACATGTCGATGGCCGGGATGGGCGGCTCGGAGCTGCCGGACCTGCCGGCCGAGTTCTCGGACATGCCCTTCGAGCGCGGCGTGGTCGGCATGGCCCGGTCGCAGGATCCCGACAGCGCCAACTCGCAGTTCTTCATCATGTTCGCGCCGGGCGCCTTCCTGAACGGCGCAGTACACCGTCGTCGGCGAGGTGACCGAGGGCATGGACGTGGTCGACCAGATCAAGCGCGGCGAAGGGCAGAACGGGACGGTGAGCGACCCCGACGTCATGGCCGACGTCGAGGTCGTCACCCAGTAGCGCCGCAGGGCGCGGGCCGGCCGGGGCGGGTGCCGATCCTTCGGCATCCGCCGCGCGGCGCGCCCTAGCGGGTCACGATGATGTAGATCGCGTGGATGACGCCGGGGATGTAGCCCAGCAGCGTCAGCAGGATGTTGATCCAGAACTGCAGGCCTATGCCCACCTGCAGGAAGACCCCCAGCGGCGGGATCAGGATCGACAGGATGATGCGGATGAGGTCGATCATCGGGGGCTCTCCGGTTGCAAGCGTCAGTGGGTGGGGAAACGGCGCCCGGCGCGTTCGCGTTCCGTCGTGATGCCAGGCCCGGTGCCGGCGCGGCTTTCCTTCGTAGCCGTCGGCGGCTATACGCGCCCCTTGTTCGGACCGGGGGAGCAAGGATGCAGGGCAGCGCCAACCTCAACGTCATGATCCGCGCCGCGCGCCGGGCGGGGCGGAGCCTCGTCAAGGATTTCCGCGAGGTCGAGAACCTGCAGGTCAGCGCCAAGAGCGCCGGCGACTTCGTCAGCCGCGCCGACATCGCCGCCGAGAAGATCATCCGCGAAGAACTGATGGGCGCGCGCCCGAACTACGGCTGGCTGGGCGAGGAGAGCGAGCCGGCGCCCGGCAAGGACCCCACGCGGCGCTGGATCGTCGACCCGCTGGACGGCACCACGAACTTTCTGCACGGGCTGCCGCACTGGGCGGTGTCGATCGCGCTCGAGCACAAGGGCGAGATCGTGTCCGGCGTGATCTTCGATCCGGCCAAGGACGAGATGTTCGTGGCCGAGAAGGGGCAGGGCGCCTGGATGAACGAGACCCGGCTGCGCGTCTCGAACCGCTCCACGATGACCGAGGCGCTGTTCGCCACCGGCCTGCCCTTTGCCGGGCGCAGCGACCTGCCGGCGGCGCTGCAGGACCTGGCGCGGCTCTTGCCGGCGACGGCGGGCGTGCGGCGCTGGGGCGCCGCGGCGCTGGACCTCGCCTACGTGGCCGCCGGCCGCTTCGACGGCTTCTGGGAGCGGCGGCTGCACGCGTGGGACGTGGCGGCGGGCGTGGTGCTGGTGCGCGAGGCGGGCGGCTTCGTCGAGAGCGCGCGCGAGGGCGGCAACCCGGTCGAGGATGGCGAGATCATCGCGGCCAACGGCGTCATCTTCGAGAAGTTCGCCCGGATGCTGCGGACGGGCTAGCCCCGGGTCGGCCACCCGGCGGCCTCTGCCGCGCCACAATCGGCGGGCAGAGGGGGCGCATGGGCCATCGCTTTCCCTTCCGCGGCCTTCGTGCCGCCCTTGCCGACGACAGCGGCGCCGTCTCGGCCGACTGGGTCGTGGTGACGGCGCTGGTGGTGGGCCTGGGCCTGGCGGTCGCGGCCGCCGGCCGCAGCGCCGTCGACGGCGCCGCCGGGCGGCTTTCCGACGATCTCGGCCCGGTCGCCGCGCGCGCCGCCGACGCCGTCAGCCCCTGATCCGACGTCCGGGCCGGCCCCGCGTCCGGGCGCACCCTCAGCCGGGGCGGTCGCAGGGGTGGTTGATGCCGTCGACCCAGGGGACCGGGTCGAGGCTGCGCGGGTCGACGCCCTCGATCGCGCCCGCGTTCACGCCGAACTCGTCCGGGTTCGACCGGCGGCGGTGGTGGGTGTAGATCCCGCAGGTGCCGCAGAACCAGTGCTCGGCGGTGTGGGTGCCGAACCGGTAGAGGCGCAGACTGTCGGCGCCGCGCACCACCTTCAGGCCCGCCTGCGGGGCGGTGACCGCCACCGCGCCGCGCCTGCGGCAGTACGAGCAGTCGCAGCGCCGCGCCGTCGTCAGCCCCTGGGGCAGGTCGAGCGCCAGCTCGACCGCGCCGCAATGGCAGGTGAGGCGATGGCGGCTCATCGTCGCCGCCGTCCGGCCGCCGGGATGTGGGTGCGCGCCAGGCGTGGCGGCGCCGCGGGGTGGGGCGGGCGGCCGTGGGTGCGCTGCCAGAACGTGACGCCGCCCCGGCGCCCCCAGAGCGGCAGCGCCAGCACCAGCCCCACCGCGAAGCCGCCGGCATGGGCCCAGTAGGCGACGCCGCCCCCCGCGGTCGGGGTCGCCGTGCCCGAGACGATCTGCAGGACGAACCACAGCCCCAGCATCAGCCATGCCGGCAGCGCGATGATCCGCACCAGGAAGACGAGGATCACCAGCACGTCGACCCGCGCCCGCGGGAAGAGCAGCAGATAGCCGCCCATCACCGCGGCGATCGCGCCCGAGGCGCCGACCATCGGCACGGTCGAGGCGGGCGCGCTCAGCACCTGCGCGAGCCCCGCGCCGATGCCGCCGGCGAGGTAGAAGGCCAGGAACGGCAGGTGGCCCATCTCGTCCTCGAGGTTGTCGCCGAAGATCCACAGGAACAGCATGTTGCCCGCCAGGTGCAGCAGCCCGCCGTGCAGGAACATCGAGGTCAGCAGCCGTTCGGGCGCGCTGGCGGCCGCGGCCGGGATCAGCGCCCAGTCGTGGAAGAAGATCAGCGTCGCGCGCGGGTCCGACAGGAGCGGAAGGTAGCTGAGGAAGACGAGGACGTTGGTCGCGATGAGCGCGTAGACGACGAAGGGCGTCGTGGACGAGGGGTTGTGGTCGCGGATCGGGATCATGGCATTCAAGCTGTGGGCCAGCCGGGGCGCGGTCAAGCGACGAGGCCGCGGCGTCGCGGGCGCGGCACCGGCGGGCACGGTGCCGTTCGACGCGGCGCGGGGGCCGGCTCTGCGGAGGGAGCGGCCGGCCGGCGGGGCGCATTGGCCTCGGCGCTCGGGCGCGGTAGGGACGGATCGGGGCCGGAACGGGCCCCGGGCGCGCCGTGCGGGCGTGGTGGAATGGTAGACACATGGCACTTAAAATGCCTGGGCCGAAAGGCCGTGCCGGTTCGAGTCCGGCCGCCCGCACCACCGCCTCGGCGTTCCGCTGATCACCCGGTCCGGCGGCCGGCGGCAGCGGCGTCATTCGTCCCCGCGCTGGCGAACCCGCCCGGGCGGGCGGGCGCCGTCGCCGGCCGCGGCGGCGAGTTCGCGGGCCAGCGCGTCGGGCCGGTCGGTGTAGCGCGCCGAGTGGTGGAAGCCGATGACGCGGCGTGCGCCGGCGGCGCGTCCGATCTCGCCGGCCGCCCGCGCGGTGAGGTGGGCGGTCGCCTCGGCAAGCGGGCGGTCGGCGTCCAGGAACGCGGCCTCGATGAAGAGGTAGTCGGCGGCCCTGGCCAAGCGCCGGATCCGGTCGCGGTTGGCCGGCGTGTCGGCGGCATCGGTGACGTAGGCCACCACCTGACCCGGCGCGATCTGCAGCACGCGCCGGCGCAGCAGGCCCAGCGTCACCTCGCCGTGGTCGGGCACGTCGATGGCATGCGCGTCGGGCAGGTCGCGCCGCGCCGCCAGCTTGGCCTGGTCGAGCCACGGCCCGGTGGGCAGGCCGAGCGCGTCGAGGGCGCTGCGCCAGACGTTGATCCGCCGCGCCTCGCGCAGGGCGAAGGCGAGCGAGGGGATGCCGTGGTCGAGCGCCTCGGCCGCGACGGTCAGACCCTCTTCCGCCAGCACCAGCCCCGGCGGCACGGACGGCGGCGGCAGGTCGCGCCGGGCGAAGGCGTCGCGGGCGCGGAACTCGGCGGCGCGCGCGAGGCGGGTGCCGTCGAACTCCATCACCGTCAGGCGGAAATCGACCGAGCGCGCGTCGAGCAGGTTCCAGGTGAACGCGCCGAGGCGGCTTTCGGTCTGCTGCACGAAGCCCGCGGGCCCGACCAGCGTGAGCGGCCGCGGACGGTGCAGCCTGAGCCGCAGCAGCCGGTCGATGCCGGCGACGTGGTCCATGTGCGCGTGCGAGACGAAGGCGTGGCTGACGCGCAGCAGCTCGCGCGGCGAGAGCGGGCCGAGGTCGCCGAGGTCGAACAGCATCGCCCGGCGCCCGAAACGGAAGTCGAGATAGACGCCCGGGTCGCCGAAGGGGTCGTTCACCAGCCGCGGCTGGACCAGCAAGCTCATGCCGCCCGAAGCGATGGCAGGCGGCGCGGGTTCCGTGGGGTTCCGCCCCGGCCGCCGCGGAGACGGTTGGCAAGGCGGCGCTTTGCGGCGAAGTTCGCCCCGATGACACATGCGCCGACCCCGCCCCCCGCTTCCGCCGCGGCCCGCGCCGCCCGCCGCGCATGAGCCGGGTGGGGCCGGTCCTCTACCTTCGCGGCCGGGCCGACGGGCGCGTGGCGCTGGCGGCGCTGGTGCTGCGCGAGGCGGGCGACGCGCCGGGCCCGCTGACCACCGAGCACGGCGCCTGGCAGCCCGAGCCGCTGGCGCGGCGCGACGGCATGACCGCCTACCGCTATGCCTTCGAGCTGCCGGCGCGGGCCGAGGCGAGCTACCGTCTGGACGGGACCACCTACCGCGTGGCCGCCGACCACGAGGGCGACCTGCGCATCGCCTACGTGTCGTGCAACGGCCAGGAGGCGGGCGATCTGGACCGCGACCATGCCGAGCGCAACGCCATGTGGGCGCGGCTGGGCGAGCGCCACGCGGATCGGCCGTTCCACCTGCTTCTGAACGGGGGCGACCAGATCTACGCCGACGAGGCGACGCAGGCGCATCCGGCCTCGGCCGGCTGGCCGGAGGACGTGCCGCGCGACCTGCCCGAGGCCGAGGGGCGCGAGCTGTCCGAGGCGCTCGAGCGGGCCTTCTTCCGCCGCTACGCCACGCTTTACGCGCAGCCCGAGTTCGCGCGGCTGGCGGCCGAGGTGCCGTCGCTGGCCATGTGGGACGACCACGACATCTGCGACGGCTGGGGCTCGCTGCCGGAAGAGGCGCTCGATTCCGAGGTGGGCCGCCGCCTTCTGGCCGCCGCCCGGGCGAACTTCCTGCTGTTCCAGTTCGCGGTGGCGCCGGACGCCGTGCCCGGGATCGTCATCGACCGCTCGGGAGCGAGCCTCGGCTGGTGCGTGGACCTGCCCGGGCTGCGGCTGATCGCGCCCGACCTGCGCTCGGAGCGGCGCCCCGACCGGATCATGGGCGCGCGCGGCTGGGAGGGCCTGAGGCGGGCGCTCGACACCACGCCGCCGGGGCGCGTCCTGTTTCTGTCGAGCGTGCCGGTGCTGGGCCCGCGCCTCTCGCTGGTCGAGGCGGCGATGCGGCTGACGCCCTGGGCGGAGGAGTACGAGGACGACCTGCGCGACCAGTGGCAGAGCCGCGCGCACCGGGACGAATGGCGCGAGATGCTGGCGCGCGCTGGCCGCGCTGCACGCGCGCGAGGGGGTGCGCGTCACCGCGCTTTCGGGCGAGATCCACCTGGCGACGCGGGCGACGATGGGGACGGCGGCGGGGCCGCTGCACCAGCTCGTCGCCTCGGGCATCGCGCATCCGCCGCCGCCGCGCGCCTATGCCCGGGCGCTGGGGACGCTGGCGCGGCTGGGCGAGGCGCCGCTGCCGGGCCACCCGATCCGCCTGCGCCCGCTGCCGGGGCTGCGGGGCATCTACGCGGCCGAGAGGAACTTCCTGCTGCTCGAGCGCGCGGGCGGGCGCTGGAGCGCGTCGTGGTCGCTGGAGTGCAGCGGCGACACGCCGCCGCTGGAGATCTGAGGCGGCGCGGCGAGGGGGAAGAGGGCGCGGCCCCCGCGCCGGGCAGGGGCCGCACGGGCCGCCTCAGGCGGCCTTGACGTCGATGTGCCTGACCTTGGTCTTGGCGTCGGCGGCCTGCGGCAGGCGGACGGTCAGCACGCCGTTGCGGAACGCCGCCTCGGCGCGGGCGCTGTCGACGCCCGGCGGCAGCGGGATCGAGCGGTAGATCGAGCCGTACGAGCGTTCGGACACGTAGTAGCCCTTCTTGTCCTCCTTCCGCTCGACCTTCTTCTCGCCCTTGATGGTGATGGCGTCGTCCGACATCAGCACCTCGATGTCGTCGCGCTCCATCCCCGGAAGCTCGACCGACACCTCGATGCCGCCGTCGGTCTCGACCACGTCGCAGCGCGCCGCCGCGGCGCGCGCGGCCTCGACGCCGCCGAACGGGGCGGCCCGGTTCCAGAAGCTCTCGAACGCCCGGTTCATCTCGTGCTGGAGCGTGGCGAGCGGGTGGTCCTCGGCGGGCTTGGGCTCGGGCGCCGCGCCCCGGCGGGCCCACGGGATCATGTCGCGGATCTGCATGAGTGGTTCCTCCTATGCGTTAGCGGCCCGAGCGGACGGGAATCCGCTGCGGCCTGGCCTCCTCGGCGCGGGGCAGCGACAGGGTCAGCACGCCGTCGCGCATCTCGGCCTCGATCCGGCCCGGGTCGATCTGCTCGGACAGGGTGAAGGCGCGCTCGTAGCTGCCCTCGTCGTACTCGGCCTGCACCAGGCGGTAGTCGCCCGGGTCGAGCGGCTGCGGCCGGCCGCGCACGCTGAGCACGCGGCCCTCGACGTCGATCTCGACGCCGTCGGCGGCCACGCCCGGCATCTCGAGCAGCAGGCTGAAGCCGGCCTCGGTCTCGACGATGTCGGTCAGCGGGCGGAAGGTGCGCTCGCGCCGCGGCGTCGCCTGGGGCTCGGGGGCGGGGCGGGTTTCCTGCGTCTTGGCAACGTTGTTCATGGCGGGTCCTCCTCAGGCGGCCTTGACCTCGACGCGCCGCGGCATGTCCTGCTGCCTGCGGTGCATCACGATGCGCAGCACGCCGTCGCGGATCTGCGCCTCGACCCGCTCGGGGTCGACGCGGAACGGCAGGCGGACGGCGCGGCTGAAGCGGCCATAGGGACGTTCGCGCCGGTGCCAGACGGCCTTGTCGCCGGCCTCGGGCGCCTTGCGCTCGCCCGAGATCGTCAGGACGTCGTCCTTGATCGAGATGTCGATGTCGCCGACCTCGACGCCGGGCAGTTCGGTCGTCACCGCGGCCGCCTCGGCGCTCTGCCAGAGGTTGATGGGCGGGTAGCCGCCGGCCGCGCGCGGGGCGTTGCGCTCGTAGTCGCCCGCCAGGGTGCGCATCAGGTCGAATGGATCGTATCGGAAAAACGTCGAAGCTGGATGCAACATGTCGCCTCCTCCTCAAGTCCAGCCCGGGCGCTTCGGCGCGGTGCGCGGCCGAAGCGTGGAGCACCCTCCGCGGGGTGGCGGTCGCGTGGCGGGAGGCGGGCGGCCGAAGACGGGGCCGTCCGGTCCGCGCCCCGCGGGAGCCGTTCGACGCGTCCCCTCGGGTGGGCGTTCCTGCGTCTTAGGAAGGGTCGACCCAGGGCCCTTTCAAGAGGTCCGCGGCGGCGCCCGGCGAGGCGTCGTCACCCTGCGGGGAGGGGCCGCGGCCGAGGGGCGCGGGGGCCTGCGCGCACGCCCCGGCCTCAGAACCAGAGGCCGGTCCGGCGCCAGCGCGGCGGCCCGACCGGGTCGGGCATCGCCGGCGGCCACGGTTCGCCCTCGACCCCCAGGGGGCGGCCGGTATCCGACAGGTGCAGCAGGCGGGTCACCCGCTCTTCGGTGGAGGGGTGCGTGCGCAGCAGCGACGGCTCGGGGATCCGCCGCCCGGGCATCACGATCTCTTCCCAGAGCCGCCCGACCCGCCGTTCGAGCCGCGCCAGCGCCCGGGCGAGGCCGGCGGGATCGCCCGTCAGTTGCGCCGCACCGCGATCCGCCTCGAACTCACGCGCGCGCGACAGGGCGAGCTGCAGAAGGCTCATGATCGTGGGCGCCAGAAGAAGCAGGGCCACCGTGCGCCACGGCACGACCTGCTGGCCCGCCATCATCAGCGGCAGGTTGATCAGTACGAGCAGCTGCCCCAGCAGCGACGACAGCGCCACCAGCCGCCCCATCACGTCGGCGATCGACATCAGCCAGAGGTCGCGGTGGGCGATGTGGCTGACCTCATGCGCCAGGACGCCGGCCAGCTCGCGCGCGTCGAGCAGCCGCAGCATTCCGTCGGTGACGGCGATCGCCCCGTCGCCGGCCGACCCCACGGCGAAGGCGTTGGGCACGGCGCTGGGCACCCACCAGAGGACCGGCGGGCGCGGCAGGCCGGCCCGCTCGGCCAGCGCCGCCATCAGTGCGACGCCCAGCGGGAAGTCGCGCTCGGACAGGGGGCGCGCCCGGTAGGCCGACAGGATCAGCCGCTTGGGCGCCGCCGGCGCCAGCGCCAGCGCGGAGGTCACGCCGACCAGCGCCACAATCCCGCCGGCATCGCCCCAGATGGCGCTGGCGCAGGCCCAGGCGAGGGCTGCCATGCCGCCCAGAAGCAGGGCGGCCTGGGCGAGGTTGCGAAGCCTGTGGCCAAGGGTGGGGCGCATGACGGCGGAGAGCTGAGCGATCTGGGGGGATCTGACACGCCCGGGCGGGCGATGGCAACGCGGCGGCCCGCCGTCGGTGAGGCCCCGCCGCGATGGCGGCGGAGCCGTGCCCGTGTCAGGAACGCGCGAGCGGTGCCGTGGTGAAGCGGCGCGCGCCGTCCCGCTCGACCAGCAGCAGCACCGAGCTGCGCCCGTCGGCGATCGCGCCCTGGATGGCCGAGCGCACGTCGTCGACGCTGCCGACGTCCTGCCGCTGGACCGAGAGGATCACGTCGCCCTCGCGCAGGTCGGCGTCGGGCGCGAGGTTCGGGTCGAGGCCCGCCACCAGCACGCCCTGGCCGGCCCCGAGCCCCTCGCGCGACCGCGCGTCCGGCGAAAGCTCGCTCAGCGACAGGCCCAGTTCGGGAACCTCGGTGGCGTCGGCGGCCGCGGGGGGCGCCATCGGTGCGCCCGCATCCGAGAGCGCGGCGAGGGTGGCGCGGATCTCGGTCGTCTCGCCGCCGCGCCAGACGCCGAGGCGGACCTGGTCGCCCGGATCGCGCTGGGCGACGGCGCGCGACAGGTCGTCCGGCCCGGCCACCGGCTGGTCGTCGATCGACAGGATGACGTCGCCGGCGGTCAGCCCGGCAGACGCCGCCGGCGTCTCGGCCTGCACGTCCGACACCAGCGCGCCGCGCGGCCGGTCGAGCCCCAGCGCGTTGGCGATGTCGGCCGCGACCGGCTGGATCCGCACGCCCAGATAGCCGCGCGCGACGCTGCCCGAGCGGACCAGCTCGTCCACGACGCCCTTCGCGGTATCGGCCGCGACGGCCCACACGTTCCCGCCGCCGTCACCGGCCGCGGCTCCGACGACGCCCACGACGTGGCCGGCGGTGTCGAGCAGCGGGCCGCCCGCCATGGCGGCGCCCATGCCGTCGTCGACCAGCAGCGTGTCGCCCTCGCCGCCGCTGGTGCGGGCCGCGATGATGCCGTCTTCGACAATGGTGCCGTAGGTGTCGCTGGCGCCGAGGGCGATGACCGCCGTCCCGAGCTCGAGTGCGCCCGAGCCGCCCCAGTCGAGCGCCGGAAGGTCGTGCCCGGCGTCCACCCGCAGCACGGCGAGCCCCGTCTCGCCGTCGCGGCCGAGCACACGGGCGGGCAGCGTGGTGCCGTCGTCAAGCGTCACCTGGATCTGGTCGGCGCCGTCGATCGTGTCGGCCGCGGTGACGATCGTGCCGTCGGGGGCCACGACGAAGCCCGAGCCGGTGCCGGACATTCGCGCCTCGGCCCGCGGCGTCTCGAAGCCACGGCCGCCCTGGTCCATGAAGCGGCGGAAGAACTCGTCGAGCTGCCGCCGGTCGGGCATCCGGTCGAAGCCCGGGCGCGTCGTGTCGCCGCCGTTGGCGGTGATCGCGACCACCGAGGGCGCGGCCTGGCGGACGATCTCGGGGACGGCGGCCCGGGTCGCGGCCCCGTCGGATGCGGTCTGTGCCACGGTGGGCGTGGCCAGCGTAAGGGAAACGGCCGTCAGCGCTGCGCCGGCCATCAGGGCCGGCTTGCTGCGGCGGGGTCTGGAAAGCTGTGTCATGAGTACACCAATCCTGCATCGCGGGATGAACCTGGCGCCGGGGCGTGGTGGTGCTCCCGGCGGTCCGGCGCGCCTGGTGCTGGTCCACAGCCTGGGGCCGCCGGACAGCGCCGATATGGTTGTCGCCCCGAGGCATTGCAGAGGGTGGCGGCGCGCTCTCACGCAGATGTAACGCTTTGCGCGTGGCGCGTGAGCCGGCCGCGCCGCTTGAGGGCCGGGCCGCATCGACCCTAGGCTGGAGCGCATGGCGACGCCCTTCGATCCGCGCGAGGTTCTCGACCGCCCGCTGATGGCGATCCTCGCCACCGCGGCCGGGGATGGCGCGCCGCGCGCCGCGCCGGTCTGGTTCCTGTGGGAGGAGGGGGCGCTCTGGATGCCGGGCTCGGCCGACGGAAGCTCGGTCCGCCGGCTGACGCGCGACGCGCGCTGCGCCGTCGAGATCGTGCATTTCGACAACGGGGCGGGGGTGCTGCTGCACCTGGGCCTGCGCGGCCGGGCCGAGATCCGGCCGATGGACGCCGACCGGTTCCGGCGGCTGCTGGGCAAGTATCTGGGCGAGCCGGCGGGGTGGAACGCGTGGTTCATCGACACCATCGCGCGGATCGACGATCCGGCCGGGCGGATGATCCGCCTCGCGCCCGAGAGCGTCTTCACCAACGACGTGTCCTATTTCCGGACCGGCCCCGACCTCGCGCGTTGAGGGCGGGCGGGGCGCCTCACTCGAGCGGGTCGGAGAGCTCGAGCGAGATGCGGGCGCTGCCGCCGCCTTCCATGGCGACGTCCCAGCAGCGGGTCTCGCCGCTGCCGGGCAGGAAGTAGCGCTGCGCCTGATCGGAGGTGGCGGCGCGGAAGGGGCCGGCGGGGAACAGGCCGATCTGCGTCGTCTCGCCGGTGTCGGCCGTCACCTTCAGGAGCGGGGCCCCGTCGGGATCGGTCGACACCTCGTGCAGGACCAGAACGCCCCGCCGTCGCCCCGCGGCCAGGTCGGCGCGCTCGGGCGCGCCGACCCCGAGGCAGAGTTCGACCGGAGCCGCCGGCGTCAGCGTCAGCGGCCCCGCGGCGCCCGGGGCATCGCCCCCGGTGATCGCCGCCATCGCCAGGATCGCGGCAAAGGCTTGGCCGATCATCTGCCGACCTCTCGCAGCTTCACGTTCAGGACGTGGCTTCAGACAATGGCCAGTTCAACCTGCCTCACGGTGACGGGAGCGGCGGTGTCCTCAGCCGTCTGCGGCACCGGGACGAGCTGGAGCGTCACCGTCTCGGCGCCGGCCTCGATGCCCGCCCGGTCGATCTGCAGGTCGACCTGGACCGAGGGCTCGGCGCCCTCCTCGGACTCCATGCCCTGCATCAGCATCCGCCCGCCGGGGCCCACGCCGAAGAAGCCGATCGTGGTGACGTAGTTCGGGTTGCCCTCGGTCGGGGTGTCGGCGTTGGCGTCGGGCGAGTTGACGAAGACGCGCACGCGCGTGCCGTCGGGCGCCTCGGGCATGATGTTGCGCAGGAAGAGCTTGGCGCGGCGCGGCGTCACCCCCGCGGCCTCGAAGGCGCCGGCCGCCCCTGCCTGCATCACCGGCAGGTTCAGCCGCGCGGTTTCCAGCGTCACGGTGGCCGGGGCGTCGGGCGTGGCGGTGACGTCGTCGGCGGTCGCCGTGTTCGGCGCGAAGCCCGCCTCGAGCCCCATCGGCGCGCCGTAGAGGTAGGCGAGGTAGAGGTCGCGGCCCGGCTCCTCGGGCTTCGGCTTACCGGGCTCGGTCGGCTCTTCGGGGACGTAGGTATAACCCAGCGGCGACACCTCGAGCAGATCGCTCACCGCGTGGGTGTAGTGGGTGCCGGCGGGGTCGATGTAGTTGTCGGTGAACGCCATGTCGAGCCAGAGCGGGTTGGCCGAGTTCGGCCCGCCGGCGCGGTTCCACGCGTCCCAGATGCGGTCGATGTTGCAGTGGTGCATCTGGAAGACGGGGTCCTGCGGCGAGGTGGCGGCGCACATGAACGGCCCGCGGACGGTGCAGTGGATGACGTTGTGGGGGTTGGCCTCGAGCTCGCCCTGCACGCCCGGCCGCCGGACCCACATCGGGTCGGTGCTGTTCTGGCCGTTGGCGCGGGACGAGCCGAACTCCTCGAGCGTCGCGCTCGCCATGATCGAGTTCGAGCACCGCCGGCCCCGAGACGCTGGGGTCGATCGTGTCGCCCGTGGTCATTAGCCGGCCCGGCACGAAGAGCGGGTTCGGCTGGCCGTCGAACTGCTCGTCGCCGAAGGCGGCCGGAAAGTCGGGATGGGCGGTCCAGTCCCAGTAGGGCATCGCGAATTCGGCATTGCCGGTCAGGTCGCGCACGGCGCGCTCGTACATCAGCACGTAGCCGCGGTGCCAGGGCAGGAAGTACCAGTTGCCGTGCGGGCAGAGGTTGAAGCCGGCGTCGGTGCCGTGGATGTCGGCGAAGCTGATCCAGCTGACGGGCTGGCCGTCGCGCGAGGGGTCCTTCATCTGCGTGACGAAGTCGCGCAGGTTCTGCAGGACCGGATCGTCGAGGTCCATCTCGTGCAGGCTGCGCCGCACCGGCAGCGGCTGGGCGAGGGCGGGGCGGAAGGGAAGGCCGCTCAGCGCCGTGGTGGCGGCGGCCATCTGAAGGACGCGGCGTCGGGTGAACATGCGGTGTCTCCAAATGTCGGTTGTGCGAAATGCAGGCGGCGGCCGGGGAAAGGACAGGGGTGCGTGCGCCGCTGGGGCAGACTTCTACCACAACGCGAGGATCGGGGCGACCGAATGTCGCGCTCAGCCGGCCTCGGCCAGCAGCCCGTCGACGAGGCCCCGGTAGGCGGGGCCGAAGAGGCGCAGGTGCACCAGCGCCGGCCAGAGCTGGTAGATCGGGCGGCGGGCGGCGAGGCCGGGTTCGACCGGTCCGTAGCCGTCCCAGAACGCCGCGTCGGGCGCGCCGAAGAGGGTCAGCATCGCCAGGTCCACCTCGGCGTGGCCGTGATAGCAGGCCGGGTCGATGAGCGCGGTGACCCGGGCGCCGGAGGCCATGACGTTTCCCGTCCAGAGGTCGCCGTGCAGCAGCGACGGCGCGGGCGCGGCGGGCAGCAGGTCGTCGAGACGCGCGCAGAGCCGCTCGATCCGCCGGGCCAGGTCGACCGGAATTTGGCCCAGGTGGGTCAGCAGCCGCCGCTCGGCCCAGAAGCGCGGCCACGAGCCCGACGCCGCGTTCTCGATCGCGACCGGCCCGAAGCGGTGATCCTCGGCCCAGCCGTAGCCCTCGCCGGTCTGCGCGTGCAGCCGCCGCACCACCCGGCCAAGGTCGTGCCAGGCGCGCCCCAGCCCGGTGTCGGCGCCCATGTCCTCGAGCACCAGCACGTCGTCCGACGCGGCGAGGACGGCGGGCGCGGGCGCCCCGGTCGCCGCGATCGCCTGCAGCATCGCCGCCTCGGCCCGGGCGGTCGGACCCTGCTTGGCGACGGCGGTCCGCCCCGAGGTCAGGCGCAGGCGCACCACCTGCGACAGGTCGCCCCCGTGCAGCGTCTCGCTCTCGGCCAGGTCCTCGCCCAGAAGCGTCGCCGCGGCCCGGCCGAGCGTGCCCGTCATTTCGGCGCCAGCGCGTCGAGCAGCGCCTCGGCGCCCGCGGTGACGTCGGCCCAGGTGGCGTCGAAGCCGCTCGGCCCGCCGAAATAGGGGTCGGCCACGGCCTCGCCGGCGCGGCCGGGAACGTGGTCGAGAAGCAGGCTGAGTTGCGCGCTCGCGTCGCGGGGCCGCAATGCCCGAAGCGCGGCCAGGTTCTCGTGGTCGAGCGCTATGACATGCGAGAAGCGGTGGAAGTCGCCCGCCGCGACCTGCCGGCCGCGGTAGCCGCTGATGTCGAGGCCGTGGGCGCGGGCGGTCGCCTGCGCGCGGGGGTCGGGCGGCTCGTCCACGTGCCAGTCGCCGGTGCCGGCAGAACTCGACGGTGACCGCGACGCCCCGGCGGGCCGCCGCCGCCCTCAGCGCCGCCTCGGCCAGCGGCGAGCGGCAGATGTTGCCGAGGCACACGAAGAGCACCGAGTGATCGCCGGGGGCCTTGCCGCCGCTGTCTGCTGCCGCCGTCATGGCGGTACTTGACCGGAACTCGCGCGCGGCGCCAAGCCCCCATCGCCGCGCCCCGGCAGAGCCTTGCCACCGCCCGGGCCGTGGGGCGCGGGTGCCTGCGTTCGGGATGGACAGCCCCCGCACCGCCTGCCACCTTCGGCCCATGCCCCACGATCACGACCATCCGCACGCGCTGCTGCCGCCCGAGCCGGCGCTCAGGGTCCGCGCGCTCGAGACGCTGCTGGCCCGCAAGGGCCTCGTCGATCCGGCCGCCATCGACGAGATCGTCGAGATCTACGAGCACAAGGTGGGCCCGCGAACGGCGCCCGCGTCGTGGCGCGGGCCTGGACCGATCCCGAGTTCCTGGCGGCGCTGCGGCAGGACGCCTCGGCCGCTGTCGAGGCCGATGGGCTATGGCGGCCGGCAGGGCGAGCATGTGGTGGCGGTCGAGAACACGCCCGAGGTGCACAACGTCGTCGTCTGCACGCTGTGCTCCTGCTACCCGTGGCCGCTGCTGGGCATCCCGCCGATCGTGGTACAAGTCCGACGCCTATCGCGCCCGCGTCGTGCGCGAGCCGCGCGCGCGTGCTGGCCGAGTTCGGGCTGGAGCTGCCGCCCGACGCGGAAGGTGCGGGTCTGGGACTCGACCGCCGAGGTCCGCTACCTGGTGATCCCGATGCGCCCCGAGGGGACCGAGGGGCTGGACGAGGACGCGCTCGCGCGCTGGGTCACGCGCGACGCGATGATCGGCACCGGCCTGCCGCGGCGGCCCGGGGCATGAGCCGGGTGCACGACATGGGCGGCCGCTACGGCGACGGGCCGGTGGCCCCGCGCGAGGACGAGCCGGTCTTCACGCAGGACTGGCACCGCCGCGCGCTGGGCCTGACCCTGGCGGCGGGGGCGACGGGCCACTGGAACATCGACGCCTCGCGCCACGCCCGCGAGGCGCTGGCCCCGGCCGACTACATGCGCTTTTCGTACTACGAGAAGTGGCTGGCGGCGCTGGCCGACCTGCTGGTCGCGCGCGGGCTGGTCGACGCGCGACGAGCTGCGGGGGGACATGGCCGCGCCTGCGCCGCTTGCGCCCGGGGCGCTGCGGGCGGACCAGGTGCAGGCCGCGCTGGCGCGGGGCAGCCCGGCCGCGCGCGAGGGGCCGGCGCCGGCCTTCGCGCCGGGCGACCGGGTGCGCACCCGCCTGCCGGCGCGCAACGCGCTGGTCGAGGGCGGCCACACCCGCCTTCCGGCCTACGCCGCGGGCCATGCCGGCCGCGTGGTGCGCGCGCACGGCGCCCACGTCTTCCCCGACAGCAACGCGCACTTCCTCGGCGAGGCGCCCCAGCCGCTTTACACCGTGGCCTTCGACGCGGGCGACCTCTGGGGCGCGCCCGAACGGGCGGGCGACGAGGTGATGCTGGACCTGTGGGAAAGCTACCTGGAGCCGGCGCGCGATGACCCCGCCGGCCGATCCGCCGCGCTTCGACGAGCCGTGGCACGCGCAACTCTTCGCGCTGACCGTGGCGCTGAGCGAGGCGGGGCACTTCACCTGGCCCGACTGGACCGAGGCGCTGGGCGCCAGCCTGGCGCGGCACCGGCGCGGGGGCCCGCTCGACGGCGGCGACGACTATTTCGCCGCCTGGCTCGACGCGCTGGAAGGGCTGCTCGACGGGCAGGACCTGGTCGCGGCGGAGGAGGCGGGCCGCGTCCGCGAGCTCTGGCGGCAGGCCTATCTCGACACGCCGCACGGCGAGCCGGTGCGGCTGCCCGGCTGACCGGCTCAGCCCACCTCGGCCACGCTGCCGCGCTCGATCAGCTCGACCGGAAGCACCGTCGTCGCCGGCACCTCCTCCTCGGGGTGGGTCATCATCCGCACCAGCAGCTCGGCGCCCAGCTGGCCCACGCGGAACTGCTGCACCCGGATCGTGGTCAGGCGCGGCGGGATCAGGTCGAGGAACGGGATGTCGTTGAAGCCGGTCACCGAGACCTCGGCCCGGACAGTCGATGCCGCGCCGCCCCAGCACGTCGATGGCGCCGAGCGCCAGCCGGTCGTTGGCGCACAGGATCGCAGTGAAGTCCCAGCCGCCGTCGAGCAGCGCGGCGGCGCAGCGGCGGCCCTCGTCCTCGTCGAAGCGGGTGGCGCAGATCGTCGCGGCGGCGGGCAGGTCGAGGCCCAGCGCGCGCGCCTCCTCCTCGAAGGCGGCGCGGCGCTGCAGGCCGGTCGACAGCAGTTGCGGCCCGGCGATGTGGGCGATGCGCCGGTGCCCCTTGGCCCACAGATGGTCGAGCGCCATGCGGATGCCCCCGGCATCGTCGTTGACGACCGCCGGGATGCGCGCGCCCTCGACCCGCCGGTTGACGGTGACGACGGGCACGCCCTGGGCGGCCACCTCGGCGATGCGCGGGGCCTCGCGGCGGGCGGCGGCGTGGATGATGCCGTCGACGCCGCGCTCGCGCAGGATGTCGATCAGCTTGAGCTCGCGCTCGGGGTCGCTGTCGGTGTTGACGATGATCGAGGCGTAGCCCAGCGGCTCGAGCACGCTTTCCACGCCGCGGACGATCGGCGGGAACAGGGTGTTGGTGATGTCGGGCAGCAGCATGCCCACGGTCATCGTGCGCTTCGTGCGCAGCCCCGAGGCCAGCCGGTTCGGCCGGTAGCCCATGCGCTGCGCGGCCTCCTGCACGCGCTGGACCACCGCGTCCGTCAGCGCGCCGCGCGCGTTCGGGTCGAGCGCGCGCGACACCGTCGAGACGTGGACGCCGGTCTCGCGGGCGATGTCCTTCAGGGTGACGGCGCGCTTCATCGCAGGGCCATTGTCGGAACTGTCGTGCGACAAGCCGTAGCGGCACCGGCGGGATCGCGCAATCGGTTGCGTGAGGCGCTTGACCGGGCGCGGCCGCCGGTGGTAGCGTGCGTGCAAACGTTTGCGAAAGCGGCGCCGGGACGGGTCCGGCGGACCGCCGCGGCTTCGGCAGGGCGCCGGAGCCGGCCAAGGTCAGACATCTGGAGGGGCACGAATGAGCGACATGACCATCGGCTGGATCGGAATGGGCCGGATGGGCTTTCCGATGGCCGAGCGGCTGGTCGAGGCGGGCTACGACGTCCGCATCTGGAACCGCACGCGCGCCAAGGCCGAGCCGCTGGCCGCCAAGGGCGCCACGCTGGTCGACAGCCCGCGCGACCTGGCCGGGGTCGACGTGCTCTTCACCATGGTCTCGACCGGCCGCGACGTGGACCAGGTCTGCTTCGGCGAGAACGGGGTGCTGTCGGGCGACGCGACGCCGGGCGTCTTCGTCGACTGGTCGTCGATCGGGGTCGAGCAGTCGGCCGACCTGCGCGCGCCGCCTGGCCGAGCGCGGGGCCGAGATGCTGGCCTCGCCGGTCAGCGGCAACGGCAAGTGCGTGCAAGCGCCGGCAAGCTTTCCGCCGTGGTCTCGGGGCCGCGCGCGGTCTTCGACCGGGTCGAGGCGATGATCGGCACCGTCGCCGCCAGCGGCGTCTCCTAGGTCGGCGAGGGCGAGCTGGCGCGGTTCTGCAAGATCGCCCACAACGTGTTCCTGGGCGTCGTCACCCAGAACCTGGCCGAGATCACGATCCTGGCGCAGAAGGCGGGCGTGCCGCGCAGCGCCTTCCTCGACTTCATGAACAACTCGGTGATGGGCTCGGTCTTCACGCGCTACAAGTCGAACGCCTTCGTCAACCTGGACTGGACCACGACCTTCACGCCCGAGCTGCTGCGCAAGGACATGGACCTGGGCCTGGGCGCCGGCGCGCGAGCTGGACGTGCCGATGCCGGTGACGGCCGCGACGCGCGAGGCGCTGCAGGCGCATTTCGGCGCCGCGACGCTGCAGGACGACCCGCAGGAATACCTGGCCAAGGATTTCTCGGCCCTGCTCGAGACGGTGGCGCTGGCCGCGGGCATCCGCCTCGAGAGCGAGAACACGCCCTATCCCACGGGCCTCGAGGTGCCGGCCAAGGCGGCCGAATAGGTTTCGGCGCCCGGCGCGGCGGGGCGACCTGCCGCGCCGGGCGCGCCCAGAACAAGAAGCCGGCCCGAGCCGGCCAACACGACAAGGCCGGACAAAGCAGCCGGCCGGCGACAGAAGGCGGCCCAAGCCGGCCGTCCGCAACAACCAGGGAGGGAGAAGAATGGGCATTCGTGCACTGCTTGCCGCGACCGCCGCAATATCCGTGACCGCTTCGGCCGCGGGCGCCGAGATCAAGATCGGGGCGTCGCTGCCGCTGACCGGGGGCTTCTCGATCGCCGGCGAGAAGCACCAGCAGGGCTATCAGCTCTGCGTCGACATGCTCAACGAGCGTGGCGGCATCCTGGGCGAGGAGGTCGAGCTGATCGTCTCGGACAACCGCTCGGACCCCGCCACCGCGATCAACCAGTACGAGCGCTTCATCAACGTCGACGGGGTCGATGCCGTCTTCGGCACCTTCTCGTCGCGGCTGACCTTTCCGGTGGCCAGCATCCTGGCCAAGAACGACTTCGTGCACCCGGTGCCGGCCGGCGGCGCGCTGCGCATCTACACCCAGGGCCACCCCAACATCTTCTACTTCCAGCCCGACGCGGCCGAGTACGTCGGGCCGGTCGCTGCTGGGGCTGATCCAGGACCTGGTGCCAGAGGGCGAGCGCCCGAAGACCGCGGCCGTGGTCTCGGCCGACGACTTCTTCGCCAATGCGGTCGAGGCGGGCTTTCTCGGCCAGGAGGTGGTCGATCCCGCCGACGGCAGCGTGGTCGAGGACCTCGCGCCCGGCTATCTGGCCGAGGCCGGCATCGAGGTCGTCTACAACGAGAAGTGGCCCGAGGAAGGCTTCAACGACTGGTTGAACCTCGCCAACTCGATCAAGCGGTCGGGTGCCGAGCTGATCATCGCGCTGACCGCCTCGGCCGAGGAGGCGGTGCAGCTGACCCGCGCGCTGCAGACCGTCAAGGCCGAGCCGAAGATGGTCTATTACAGCCAGGGCACGCAGGCCGAGTTCTACGAGGGCACCGGCGACGCGTCCGAACGGCGATCCTGATGCACACCGTCGTGGCATCCGGACGCGCCGTTCGAGGGGCTGCTGGCGGGCGAGCCGTTCACCAACCAGGACTTCGTCGCGGCGTTCGAGGAGGCCTACGGCGCCCCGCCCGACGAGGACAGCGGCGATCCCGTTCGCCGTCTGCCAGGGCGATCGAGCAGGCGATCGACGGGCGCGGGGTCCACCGACAACGCCGCGATGGGCGAGTGGCTGACCGCCCGCACCGCCGGAGGACCCGGTGCGCACCATCCTCGGCAAGTTCGCCTGGGGCGAGCGCGGCCTGCCGATCGACAAGCCGTTCCTGGTCGCGCAGTGGAACGGCGGCGAGCTGCAGTTCGTCTATCCGACCGACGAGTTCGCCGAGGTCGTCGCCGCTGACCTATCCGAAGCAGGCGGTTCTGATCGACGGCCGACCGGGCGCCGGGCCGCGTCCGGTCGCGGCCCGCTGCCACGAACGGGAGGACATTGCCATGCTCGAGGTGAGAGGGCTCTGCAAGCACTTCGGCGGCATCCGCGCGGTCGACGACTGCTCCTTCACGGTCGAGACGGGCCGGATCACCGCGCTGATCGGCCCCAACGGCGCCGGCAAGACCACGGCCTTCAACTGCATCAGCCGCACGATGACGCCGACCTCGGGCGAGGTCTGGCTCGACGGGCGAGCGCATCGACGCGGCTGCGCCCGCACCAGATCACCCGGCTGGGCCTGTCCGCACCTTCCAGATCTCGCGCAACCTCGCCGACATGACGGTGCTGGAGAACGTCATCTGCCAGTCGCGCATCGAGCGGCTGGCGCGACCTCTTCCGCCCGGCCATGAGCCCCGACGGAGATCGAGAAGGCGATGGGCATCCTCGACTTCCTCGGCATCACCCGCATCGCCGACGAGGACGGCTCGAACCTCAGCTACGGGCAGAAGAAGCTGATGGACCTCGCCGCGCTGCTGATGAGCGACCCCAAGATCATCCTGCTCGACGAGCCGGCGGGCGGCGTGAACCCGACGCCTGCTGGAGGAGATCATCGGCCATATCCGCGAGCTGAACGAGCGCGGCCTGACCGTGCTGATCGTCGAGCACAACATGGAGCTGATCATGCGCCTGTCGCACCGGGTCGTGGTGATGGCGCAGGGCCGCGTCATCGCCGACGGCACGCCCGACGAGGTGCGCGAGGACCCCGCCGTCCTCGAGGCCTATCTCGGCGGCGCGCTCGAGGCGGCGGCATGAGCGCGAGCTGCTCGAGGTCAGCGGCGTCACCGCCGGCTACGGCGACGGGCCGGCGATCCTCGACGGCGTCGCGCATGACCGTCGAGCCGGGCCAGCGTGCACTGCATCATCGGCCCGAACGGCGCCGGCAAGTCGACGCTGCTCAAGGCGATCTGCGGGATGCTGAAGATCCGCAAGGGCGAGGTCGCGCTTCAAGGGCGAGAGCCTGCAACGGCCTGCGCCCCGACCAGATCCTGCGCAGGGCATCTGCTTCGTCCCGCAGGAGCGCGCGCTGTTCCCGAAGCATGACCGTGCGCGAGAACCTGCGGATGGGCGGCTACATCACTGACCGACAAGGCCGAGCTCGAGCGGCGCATCGACGAGATCGAGGAGCGCTTCCCGATCCTGCGCGAGCGCGCGCGACCAGCACGCGGGCACCATGTCGGGCGGCCAGCAGCAGATGCTGGCGATGGCGCGCACGCTGATCCTCAAGCCCGCCATCGTCATGCTCGACGAGCCGTCGCTCGGGCCTCGCGCCGAAGATCGTGCAGCGAGATGTTCGACATCATGCGGATGCATGGCCGACGAGCGGCATCACCATCCTGCTGGTCGAGCAGAACGCGCTGATGGGGCTCAGGAACGCCGACTGGGGCGTGGTGCTCGACCTCGGCCACACCCTGTTCGAGGGGCCGGCGAAGGAGATCCTCGCCGACCCGCGCATCCAGGAGCTCTACCTCGGCGGCAAGAGGGCCGCGTGATGGACCGAGGTCGCGTGCCAGATCCTGATCCTCGGCCTGGCGCTCGGCGGCGTCTACGCGCTGATGGGCTCGGGCCTGACGCTCGATCTTCGGGGTCATGCGCATCGTCAACCTCGCCCATCCCGCGCTGATCATCGCCGGCGCCTACGTCGCCTACTGGGGCTTCAAGCTCTGGGGCATCGACCCGCTGGTGATCCCTGCCGGTGGCGGCGCTGATCCTCGCCGCCACCGGCGTCGTCCTCTACAAGCTGGTGTTCGAGCGCGAGGCGCGCTCGGCCAGCTATTCCGAGATGACGGTGCTGCTCACCTTCGCGCTGGCGCATGATCGTCGAGGGCGGGCTCGGCACCGCGTTCACCAACACCCAGCGCGTCACCTCGCCCGGCTACGCCACCGACGCCATCTTCATCGGCGAGCGTCTTCATCCCCAACGGGCAGCTCTATGCGGGCATCGTGTCGCTCGTCGATCATCGGCGCGCTGGCGCTGTTCCTGAAGTTCTCCCGCTTCGGCTACGCCATCCGCGCCACCACGCAGAACCGCGACGCGGCCGAGCTCCTGGGCGTCAACGTCAACCTCGTCGGCGCTGGTCAGCTTCGCCATCGGCATCGGGCTGGCGGGCGCGGCGGGCGCGCTGGTGTCGCTTCGTGTTCTCGTTCTTCCCGGCCAAGCACTGGGAATGGATCGCGATCCTGATGTCGCTGGTGGTGCTCGGCGGCATGGGCTCGATCCTCGGCACCGTCGTCGCGGCCTTCCTGCTGTCGGTGATCGCCGCCTTCGTCGGCACCTATGTCGGCGCCACCTGGTCGACGCTGACCTTCTTCCTCGCGCTCTTCCTGATCCTGCTGGTCCGGCCGCAGGGCCTCTTCGGCGAGCGGACCGGAGATGCCTGACATGAGCATCAGACTTCGACGATCGCCGCAGCGTCCTCGAGCGCGCCGCAAGCGCCTACAACGCAGGCGCTCGCCGCCAGGCCGACACGGCGCCGCGCCACCTGGTTCCCGCTGCGTGCTGCTCGTCGCTGCTGCTGGCGCTGCCCGCTGCTGCAGTTCACCGGCGGCAACTACAACTACGTCCTCCACCTGGTGCTCTTCACGCTGCATGTACGTGGTCATGGCGTCGGGCTGGAACATCCTCGGCGGCTATCGCCGGCTACATCTCGCTCGGCCACAACGTGTTCTTCGCCATCGGCGGCTATTTCGCCGGGATGATCTTCGCCCGCTACGGCATCTCGACGATCATCACTCGCGCCGCTCGCCGGGCTCGTCGGCGCCGGCGCTCGGCTATCGTCGATCGGCCTGATCACGCTGCGGGTGCGCGGGCCCGACCTTCATCATCTCGTCGCTCGCGCTGGTGATGATCGTCGCGCATCCTCTTCGACAACTGGGACTTCGTCGGCGGCGCGGACGGCGTCACGCTGCCGCGCCAACGCTGCCGCGTCGAATGGGCCAAGCTGCCCTACTACTACGCCTTCCTCGTGATGGCCGCGTTCACGGTCTGGGCCTCCTACCGGATCAAGCATTCCAAGCTCGGCCTCGGCCTGCGCGCCATCTCGAAGGACGAGATCAAGGCCGAGAGCGCCGGCATCGACACCCGCTTCTACAAGGCGCTGGCCTTCGCCATCTCGGCCTTCTTCGTCGGCATGGCCGGCGCGGTCTGGGGCGAGTACCTGACCTACATCCGCCCCAACATCTTCCTCATCATCCTGGTCTCGCGTGAACATGGTGCTGATGTGCATCCTCGGCGGCAAGGGCACCGTCGCCGGCCCGGTGATCGGCGCGATCCTGATCGTCGTCTTCAACGAGTTCTTCGTCGCCATCCTCGGCGCGTCCGAGATCAACATCCTCGCCACCGGCCTCATCATGGCGCTGGCGCTGATGTTCTTCCCGCTCGGCATCGTCGGCACGCCTCGCCAAGGCACGGCCGCCTGCCCCGCATCCTCAACTGGGACTGACCCGATGGCAGACTTCGTCCTCTACAACGCCCCGCAATCGACCTGCTCCAGCGCGTCCGCTACGTCCTCCACGCCAAGGGCGCTGGCGTTCGAGGAGGCAAGCTCGACCTCTTCTCCGGCGACCAGCTGAAGCCCGAGTACCTGGCGATCAACCCCAACGGCGTCGTGCCCGGCGCTCGTCCACGACGGGCGCGGCGGTGATCGACAGCGCGGTCATCATGGAATACCTCGACGAGATCCTCCCCGAGCCGTGCGCTCGTCGCCCGACCGACCCGCTGCGAGCGGGCCCGGATGCGCTCCATGATGCGCTTCATCGACGAGGTGCCGACGCCGGCGATCCGCATCCCCTCCTACAACCTCGCCTTCCTGCCGCATTTCCAGGCGATGACCGAGGAGGAGTTCCAGGCGCTCTGCGACTAGCAAGCCGCTCCGCCGCGAGTTCCTGATGCGCATGGGCCGCACCGGCTTCCCGCAGGCCGACATGGACGAGGCGCTCGGCCGCCTCCGCCGCGCGGTGAAGCGCATGGCCGAGTGGCTCGCGGCGAGCGGCGGCCCGTGGCTGATGGGCGAGCCAGCTCACGCTGCGCCGACATCGCGATCATGCCGGTCATCGTGCGGATGGACGACATCGACCTCGGCCACGCTGTGGGACGACCGGCCGGCGGTCGGCGCGCTGGCTCGACGCGCTGCGCGGCGACCGCGCCCTTCGCGGCCGACCTACTATCACGGCTCGCTCCTGACCGAGAAATACCCCCACCTGCGCCGAGACTCAGGCGGCAGCGCCACTGCCGGCGGAGAGCCGCGCCTGATGCCACGCCCGCCCCTGCCCTTCCTCCTGGCGGCGGTCCGTCGATGGGCGGCCTTCGCTCCGCTGCAGCCGGCGCTGAACGGGGTGCTGCCGGCGCCCTCGGCAGCGCCTTCGGGGCGACCGCCATCTCGGTCGTCGTCGCCTTCTTCGGCGCGATGCTGCTCGACCGTCACGGGCGGCGGCGACATCAGCCGCGCCTCGCTCACCGCGGTGCCCTGGTGGGTCTATCTCGGCGGCCTCGCGGGCATGGTGTTCGTGGCCGGCGGCGTCGTCATCGCGCCCGTCACCGGCGCGCTGCTGTTCTTCGTCTGCATCGTCGCCGGGCAGCTCCTCGGCGCGATGCTCGCCGACCATTTCGGCGCCTTCGGGCTCGAGGTGCGCGAGGTGTCGCCGCAGCGCATCGTCGGCCTCGTCCTGGTGCTCGCCGGCGCGGTCCTGGTCCACGCGGCTGAGCGGCGGCGAGTGGCCTCATAACGGATGGCTGAGAACCGCCTCGCCGAAGTCGCCGGCCACTGGCTCCCGCGCATGGAGGTCGCCGGCATCCCCTCCGCCACGGCCCGCGCCATCATGGAGGAGGCGGGCACGTGGGAGAACTGGTGCCGGGCATGGTCGCCGCCGGCGAGCGGCACGCCGCCATCGGCGCCGAGGCGGAGGCGGCGGGCCGCACCGTGACGGCCGGCGAGGCGTACGTCCGCGCCGCGCTCTGCAACCACTTCGCGCAGTTCATGTTCTTCGACGACCTCGACCAGAAGGCCGCCGCGGCGGCGCGCAAGGTCGCCTTCTACCGGCAGCGCCGCGCCGCACCTCGTCGCCGCCCGCCACCTACCTCGAGGTCCCGTTCGAGGAGCGGCACGCCTCAAGGCCTACTGGCGCGAGCCGGCGGATGCGCGCGGCACCGTCGTCATCATCCCCGGCTCGGACTCCACCAAGGAGGAGTTCGCCGCGCTCGAGGACCACTTCCTGAAGCGCGGGTCGCGACTGTCTCGCTCGACGGCCCGGGCCAGGGCGAGGGTCGCTAGCTTCGGCCCGCTCCGGCCCGACATCACCGACGCGATCCGCGCCGTCCTCGCCCATCTGCGCCCATCGGCATCGCCGGCGACGTCGCCCTCGTCGGCATGGCGTTCGGCGGCCACCTCGCGCTTCGCGCCGCCGCCCGGGATCTGCCGACCTCTGCGGCGTCGTCTCCATCAACGGCTTCCACGACCTCGGCGCATGTGGGACGCCTTCCCGCCGGTCTATCGCGACAACATGCGCTACGCCCTCGGCGCCGCCGATGCCGACGACGCCCGCGCCCGCGCCGCCGGCTTCACCCTCGCCGGCAGCCGCCGCCCGGAGTGCCCGGCCCTGATCCTCCACGGCGGCCGCGACCGGATCTTCCCGCCGTCGGAGGCGGAGGCGCAGGCGGACTGGGCGGGGCGCGGCAGCGCGCTCGAGGTGTTCCCGGACGGCAACCACGTCTGCAACAACATCCCCTGGCTCTACCGGCCGATGGTGGCCGACTGGGTGGCCGACGGCTGGGCTGACCGCGATGACGCCGCTCCGGAATGGCGACCCGCGTGCAAACGTTCGTACAAACGATTGCACGACGGTCATCGGACTTTACTAGGGCCGAGATCCCCGCCGCGGCGACGGCCGACAAGAGGATCCGCGAAATCGAGGAAACGCCGGATGGCCGATGCACCGTAGATAGACGCATCCGGCCCGCGCCTCCGCGTCCGACGCGACCGGATCCGTCGGCGGCCGCAGCGGTGGTCACCGCGTCGAAGACCTCGATGGTCTTCCCCGGCCCCGTCGTCGCGCTCGAGGACGCGAGCTTCACCGTCGGCCGCGGCGAGTTCGTCTCCCTGATCGGCCCGTCCGGCTGCGGCAAGTCGACGCTCCTGCGCCTCGTCGCCGGCCTCATCGCGCAAGACGTCCGGCACGCTCACGGCGTTCGGCGAGCGAGGTCGACGGGCCGCCGCGCCGAGATCGGCATGATGTTCCAGCGGCCGACCCTCCTCGACTGGAAGACGGCGCTCGACAACGTCCTCCTGCCGACGATGCTCGCCGGCCGCGTCCGCGACGCCGACCGCCAGCGCGCGATCGAGCTCCTCCAGCTCACCGGCCTCGACGGGCTTCGAGTTCGCCTTCCCGCGCCATCTCTCGGGCGGCATGCAGCAGCGCGTGGCGCTCGCCCGGCTCCTCAACACCGGCGCCGAGCTGCTGCTCCTCGACGAGCCGTTCGGCGCGCTCGACGAGTTCACCCGCGAGCGGCTCAACATGGAGCTCCTGCGCATCCAGGCGCAGATGAAGGCGACGGTGATGTTCGTCACCCACAACATCCAGGAGGCGGTGTTCCTCGCCGACCGCGTGTTCGTGATGACGCCGCGCCCCGGCCGCCTCGCCGCCGAGGTCGACGGTGCCCCTGCCGCGCCCCCGCAACGCTCGAGCAGACGAAGACGCCCGAGTTCAACGACACCGTCTTCAAGATCCGCGACACGCTGGGAGGCTTCATATGAGCATCGCCGAAACGGCGCCCGCCCGGCCGCCGACCATCGCGGCCCGGCCTGGGCGCAGCACGCTCGTCGTCTTCGTCGTCTTCATCGCCCTGTGGGAGGCTGTCGGTCGTCAGCGCGACTGGGTCTCGCAAGCTGATCCTGCCGTCGCCGTTCGACGGTGGTCGGCGGCCTGGTGGGACCTCGCCATCGTCAACGGCCTCGATCTGGAAGCACTTCTTCGTCACGCTGACCGAGGTTCTGGTCGGCTTCGCCATCGGCGCGGGCTTCGGCTGCGTGCATCGCCATCCTGTCGGCGATGTCGCCGACCTTCCGCCGCCTCGTCTCGCCCTACATGGTCGCGCTGCAGGTGACGCCGCGCATCGCCATCGCGCCGATCATCGTCGCCTGGCTCGGCTTCGACATGGAGCCGAAGATCGCCATCGCCGCGATCATCTGCTTCTTCCCGATCTTCATCAACACGCTGACCGGGCTGATGCAGGTCGACGAGGACCGGATGGAGATGTTCCGCTCGATGCGCGCCTCTCGCTGGCAGATCTTCCGCCACTCCAGCTGCCCGGCGCGATGCCGGTCATCATGGCGGGCTTCAAGACCGGCATCTCGCTCGCCCTCATCGGCGCCATCGTCGGCGAGTTCGTCTCGGCCAGCGTCGGGATGGGCGTCCTCATCCAGCAGTTCACGTTCCAGCTCCTGCTGCCGGAGGCGTTCGCCTGCCTCATCATGCTGACGGTCATGGGGCTGCTCCTCTACGGCGCGGCCACCTTCGCCGACCGCCACGTCGTGTTCTGGCAGCACGCCGACCGCTGAGTGACCGCGAATCTCGCGGCCGCCATGCGGGCGCGCTACGCCGACGCCTGCTGCGCCCACAGCAGGCGACCCCCGCGTCGCGCCGGTGACCGCGACCACAATAAGGAGGAGGAAATACCATGAGACTCACGGCCTCATCTCGCGCGCCGCCTGCGCTCGCGGCGGGGTCGGCTGCCGGCCGCGGCGCAGGACCTCAGCACCATCAAGGTGCTGACGCCCGCTGCCGCGCCACACCGCCTGGTACCCGCTGATCGTCGGCGAGACGCTCGGCTACTTCGCCGACGAGGGGATCGAGGTCGAGCTCGATCGACGGCGGCGACCTGCCCGCGACCGCGTTCCTCGAGAACGGCCAGGTCGACATGGCCTCGCTCGACCCCTCCGAGGTGATCCTCGCCGCACGACGCGCGGCTTCGACTTCGACGTCGTCTACGAGGTGATGCACGGCGCCGTCGAGGGCATCTACGTCCTCGACGGACAACGAGGCCAGAGCCTCGCCGACCTCAAGGGCACCACGATCGGCATCGTCGGCGAGAGCGACCGCGGCCTGCTGCTCTCGGCGCTCGGCCACGCCGGCCTGACCGAGGACGACGTGACCGTCGCCGTGCTGGGCGAAAGCGCGCCGCTCCTGGCGAACTCGCTCGAGCAACGGGCAGATCTCGGGCCTCGTCGGCGCGATCTCGGACTTCGTCGCGATCCGCTCGCAGGGCATCGAGATCAAGAACCTGCTGCCGTCCGAGATGGGCGAGCAGCCGGCCAACAACTACTCGTGCGCGCCGAGCCATCGGCGGCGACAATGACGACTGATCCAGGGCTTCCTCCGCGCCTGGGCCAAGGGCTCCTATGCCGGCCTCGTCGACCTCGAAGCGCACCGCGGCATCGTCATGGAGGCCGACCCCGAGAACTGGGTCGACGAGGAGCTGGGCACGATCTTCCTCAGGCCGCGCAGGACCTGCACCGGCCCGACGGCGACACCTTCGGCGAACTGCGCACCGACGTCTGGGAAGGCGTCATCGCGGAGATGAAGGCGGTCGGCCATGATCGACGAGACGTTCGACCCTCCGAGATCCTCAACGACGCACTACATCGAACGCGCCAACGACTTCGACCGCTCCGAGGTCGAGGCCGACGTGGCCGAGTGGAAGTCGTCGAACATGTGACCCTGGCGCGGGGCGCCACCCGGCGCCCCGCCTGCCGCAATCGTGCGCGCCGGTTCCGCCGCCGCGCCAACCCCGGAGAGAGACCGTCCGATGGCCGCCGACGACGCTACCGACATCGACCCCCGCGTCGCCGCGGCGACCGCGCACTGGTCGCACCGCTTCGTCTCGAACGGCGTGCCGCTCGCCGATTTCCAGGACGTGACCGGCGGCATCACCCGCTGGGAGGAGTGGTGCGGCGCCTGGTGCGCCCGCGCCGCCGTGCACGAGGCGCTGGGCGAGGCCGCGCTGGCCGACGGCCACGACCTCATCGGCCGGCGAGCACTTCACCACCGCCGCCGTCTGCTACCACTTCGCCAAGTTCCTGTTCGTCCACGACCGCGACGCGATGCGCGCCGCCCACGACCAGGCCGTCGCCTGCCGCAACCGCGCGCTGCCGCTCCTCGACCCGCCGGGCGAGCGGGTGGCGATCCCCTGCGACGGCCACACCCTCTACGGCAACCTGCGCCGCCCGCCGGGCGTCGCGCGGCCGCCGGTCGTGGTCATGGCGATGGGCCTCGATTCCGCCAAGGAAGAGATGCACACCAACGAGACGGTGTTCCTCGACCGCGGCCTCGCCACCTTCGCCTTCGACGGGCCGGGGCAGGGCGAGGCGGAGTACGACCTGCCCATCCAGCCCGAGTACGAGGAGCCGGTCGCCGCGGTGATCGACTGCGCTCGAGACGCGGCGACGACGTCGACGCCGACCGCGTCGGCCTCTGGGGCGTCAGCCTCGGCGGCTACTACGCCCCGCGCGCCGCCGCGTTCGAGCCGCGCGTGAAGGCCTGCATCTCGCTGACCGGGCCGTTCGACTTCGCCGAGGCGTTCGACCGGGCCCCCGGGCTGACCCGCGCCGCCTTCATCGCCCGCAGCTTCACCGCCGACGAGGCGGCGGCCCGCGCCGTCGCCGAGCGGATGAGCCTCGCCGGCGTCGCGCAGCGGATCACCTGCCCGCTCTACATCGTCGGCGGCCGGCTCGACCGGGTGATCCCGCCCGACCATGCCGAGCGCCTGGCCGGCCGCCGCGCGGGCCGGTGGTGCTCGAACATGGTCGAGGACGGCGGCCACGTCGCCAACAACCGGCCCTACAAGTACCGCCCGCAATCGCCGACTGGATGCGGCACCCTCGCCGGCTACGGACCCGGACACCCCCGGCTACTGGCCGCCGAGGCGAGAAAGGTCGGACAGACGTGCGAACGTTTGCACGAGCTATGAGCCCGGACAGGCAGGACCGCCGCACCGCCCCGCCGGAGCGCGCCGACGAGACCACGGGGAGGACCCGATGAACGCAGCCTGAACCCGCGCATCTTGCAGCCTGGCGACGTCGATCCGAACTGGCGGTGGGAGCGGCACCTTCCGGCCTTGGGCCACAAGTCGGTGGATTTCGAGCGCCGCGTGGACATCGACCGGCTGCGGCGCTACCGGCTGAGCCGGGCGAAGGAGGCGCTGAAGAAGTCAGCGACTGCGGCTCGCTGCTGCTCTTCGACGTCAACAACATCCGCTACGTCACCGGCACCAAGATCGGCGAGTGGGAGCGCGACAAGCTCTGCCGCTTCGCGCTGCTCGCCGGCGACGAGGAGCCCTATGTCTGGGACTTCGGCTCGGCCGCGGTGCACCACAAGTACTATTGCGACTGGCTGGACCCCGAGCAGTGCCGCGCCGGCGTGACGGGGATGCGCGGCACGATCCCGCCCTCGCTTCGGGCTGATGAAGCAGTACGCCGAGGAGATCGCGGGGCTGATCAAGGAGGCCGGGCATGGCCGACATGCCGGTCGGCGTCGACTATGCCGAGACGGCGATGTTCTTCGCGCTGCAGGAGGCGGGGCTGAAGGTCGTCGACGGCCAGCAGATCATGCTGGGCGCGCGCGAGATCAAGAACTGGGACGAGATCCAGCTGCTGAACCAGGCGGCGACGCATGGTCGACGGCGTCTACCACATGATCTGGGAGGAGCTGAAGCCGGGCGTGCGCGAGAACGACATCGTCGCGATGTCGAACAAGATGCTCTACGAGATGGGCTCGGACGACGTCGAGGCGATCAACGCGATCTCGGGCGAGCGCTGCAACCCGCATCCGCACAACTTCACCGACCGCTACTTCCGGCCCGGCGACCAGGCGTTCTTCGACATCCTGCAGTCCTACCAGGGCTACCGGACCTGCTACTACCGCACCTTCAACATCGGCCGCGCGACGCCGGCGCAGCACGACGCCTACGTCAAGGCGCGCGAATGGCTCGACGCGGCGATCGAGGTGATCAAGCCCGGGGTGACCACCGACAAGGTGGCGCAAGCTCTGGCCGAAGGCCGAGGAATTCGGCTTCCCCGACGAGCTGTCGGCCTTCGGGCTGCAGTTCGGCCACGGGCTGGGGCTGGCGCTGCACGAGCGGCCGATCATCAGCCGCGCGGTCAGCCTCGATCACCCGATGGAGATCGAGACCGGCATGGTCTTCGCGCTGGAAACCTATTGCCCGGCCGCCGACGGCTATTCGGCTGCGCGGATCGAGGAAGAGGTGGTGGTGACCGACACCGGCTGCGAGGTGATCAGCGCTGTTCCCGGCCGAGGAACTGCCGATCGCGAACCGCTACTGAGCCTCCGCCCGACCGTCCGGCCCTTCGGAGGTCGGGCGGTCACCTGACCGGGAGCTTTCGGTCATGACCTCCTTGCCACGAGAGGCCGCCATGAGCCCGGCCAAGAAGAAGCCGAACACCGAGGACTACCTGCGGATGTACCGCCAGATGGTCCGCATCCGCGCCTTCGAGGACAACGCCAACCAGCTCTACCTCTCGGCCAAGATGCCGGGCCTGACGCACATGTATTCGGGCGAGGAGGCCGTCGCCGTGGGCATCTGCGAGGCGCTGACCGACGACGACAAGATCACCTCGACCCACCGCGGGCCACGGCCACTGCGTCGCCAAGGGCGCCGAGTTCAGGCAGATGTTCTGCGAGCTGCTGGGCAAGGAGGAGGGCTATTGCCGCGGCAAGGGCGGGTCGATGCATATCGCCGACCAGAGCCACGGCAACCTCGGCGCCAATGCCATCGTCGGCGGCTCGATGGGCATCGCCACCGGCGCCGCCTTCTCCGCCAAGCTGCTGGGCAAGCAGGACGTCACCGTCTGCTTCTTCGGCGACGGCGCCACGGCGCAGGGCCTGTGGTACGAGGTGATGAACATGGCGGCGCTGTGGAAGCTGCCGGTGATCTACGCCTGCGAGAACAACGGCTATTCCGAATACACCAAGACCGACGAGATCGCCGCGGGGTCGATCACCGCCCGGGCCGAGGCGTTCGGCATCGAGGCCCACAAGGTCGACGGGCAGGACGTGCTGGCGGTCAACGACGCTGACGCAGAAGCTGGTCGACCGGGCCCGCAAGGGCGAAGGCCCGTTCTTCATCGAGCTCGAGACCTACCGCTATCACGGCCACCACGTCGGCGACATCAACCGCGACTACTACCGCTCCAAGGACGAAGAGGCGGAGTGGAAGGACGAGCGCGACCCGATCGCGCTGTTCGGCACCTGGCTGCGAAGGAGAGGATCGCCAGCGCAGGAGGAACTGGAGGCGATCAGCGACGAGGTGCAGCGCCGACGCCAAGGCGGCGGTCGATTACGCGCATGGCCGCGAAATACCCCGATCCGTCCGAAGTCGACATGCACGTCTATGCCGACGTCGAACACGTCCGGCCTGAGGAGAGAGAGATGCGCGAGATCACCCTGTCCCAGGCCGTCAACGAGGCGCTCGCCGAGGAGATGCGCCGCGACCCGACCGTCTTCATCATCGGCGAGGACGTGGCCGAGGCCGGCACGCCGTTCAAGGTGCTGTCCGGTCTGGTCGAGGAATTCGGCACCGAGCGGGTCGATCGACACGCCGATCGCCGAGCCCGGCTTCATGGGCATCGCCGTCGGCGCCGCGATGACCGGCACGCGGCCGGTCGTCGACCTGATGTTCGGCGACTTCCTGTTCCTGATGATGGACCAGCTCTGCAACCAGGCGGCCAAGACCCACTACATGTCGGGCGGCAAGCTGAACGTGCCGATGGTGCTGCGCACCAACCTGGGCGCCACCCGCCGCTCGGCCGCGCAGCACAGCCAGTCGCTGCACGCGCTGGTGGCGCATATCCCGGGGCTGAAGGTGGCGCTGCCGTCCTCGGCCTACGAGGCCAAGGGCCTGATGAAGACCGCGATCCGCGACAACAACCCGGTCGTGATCTTCGAAGACAAGCTGATGTACAACGACAAGGCGCCGGTGCCGGAGGAGGAATACCTGATCCCCTTCGGCGAGGCCAACGGTGCTGCGCGAGGGCCGCGACATCACGCTGGTCGGCACCTCGTCGATGGTGCAGGTCTGCCAGAAGGCGGCCGACATGCTGGCCGCAGGACGGCATCTCGGCCGAGGTGATCGACCCGCGCACCATCGTGCCGCTGGACGAGGCGACGATCCTGGAGTCGCGTGCGCAAGACCAGCCGCGCCATCGTCGTCGACGAGGGCCACCAGAGCTTCGGCGTCACCGCCGAGATCGCCAGCCGCATCAGCGAGAAGGCGTTCTACCACCTCGACGCGCCGGTGCTGCGGATGGGCGCGATGGACGTGCCGGTGCCGTTCTCGCCCGGCGCTCGAGGACATCACCGTGCCGACGCCCGAGGGCGTGGCCGAGAAGGCGCGCATGATCTGCCGCGGGGAGCTGGTCCATGCCGCATGAGGTGATCATGCCGGCCCTCGGCATGGCGCAGGACACCGGCATGATCGTCGCCTGGCACAAGCAGGCCGGGCGATGCGGTCGAGGCCGGCGACGTGCTGTTCGAGGTCGAGACCGACAAGGCGACGATGGAGGTCGAGGCCGGCGCCGACGGCTTCCTCACCGACGTCCGCGCCGAGGCGGGCGACGACGTGCCGGTGGGCAACGTGATCGCCCTGATCGCCGACAGCAGCGAGGCGGCCGACAGCGCCGAAGCGCCGGCGGAAGCCGCCGCCGGAGGCAGGGGCCAGTGCCGGTGCCGATGCCGGTGCCGGGCAGGCCGCGGCGCGGACGAGGCCGCGATCGAGGGCGCAGAGGTCATCATGCCGGCGCTCGGCATGGCGCAGGACACCGGCACTGATCGTCGCCTGGCACAAGGCGCCGGGCGATGCCGTGGCCGCCGGCGACGTGCTGTTCGAGGTCGAGACCGACAAGGCGACGATGGAGGTCGAGGCCGGCCATGACGGCTATGTCGCCGCGACTTCTGGCCGAGGCGGGCGAGGAGGTGCCGGTCGGCGCGCCGATCGCCGATGATCTCGGCCGAGCAAGCCCGCAGTCGCCGGTGCAGCGCAGCATGCCGCGGCGCGGCAGCCGCGCCGCCGGCCGCACCCGCGCCGGCAAGCCCGGCAGAACCGGCAGCCGCGACGAAACCGGCGCCGCCGGCAAGGCCGCGCAGCGGCCGCGACCGCCAGCGACAGCGCCCGCCGCCACGCTGCCCGGCCGCGGCCGGGGGCCGCATCCTCGCCTCGCCCAAGGCGCGGCGGCTGGCGGCCGAACAGGGGCTGGACCTCGCCCGGCTGGTCGACGGCGGGCATCGCGCAGCCCTACCACGTCGCCGACCTCGAGACGCTGCGCAGCCTGCCCGACCGCGGCCGCACGCCGCCGACCGCCGCGCCGGCGGCCGCCGCGCTGCATCGTCCGGCCGAGGTGCCGCGGACGGGCTTCGCCGACGTTCGCGCCTGGGCTGGCCGAGAGCAACGCCGGACGCCGCGACGCCGTCTGGGCCGGCTTCGCCGCCGCCAGCCTGCGCGCCGCGACCGGCGCCGAGGCGCTGCACCGTCCGCGTCGACCGGCCGCTGCGGCGCGGCCGCGTTCTACGCCGACCCCGACCGCGCGCCGCCTCGGCGCGCCGCCGCGCCGGCGACGAGGCCGCCGCCCGACCTGATCCTGCGCGACCTGACCGGCAGCCGCGCTCACCGGCGGCGTGCTGGGGGCCGGCGCGACACCGGCGCTGACGCATCGCCACGCGACGGCGACGACTGCGCGCTCACCCTCGACTTCACGGCGGCGCAGCTCGACGCCGACGCCGCGATCGCGCTTCTCGACGCGATTTGCCGGCGCGGCTGGAACAGCCGCTGCGCCACCTCCTCTGACCCGACAAGGAGACCTGGCCCATGGACTACGACCGACCTCTACATCGACGGCGACTGGCGCCCCGGCGTCGACGGCGAACGCTTCGACGTGCTCAACCCCGCCGACGAGAGCGTGCTGGCCTCGGTCGCCTCGGCCACGCTGGACGACGCGCGACGCCGCGCTGGACGCCGCCGACGGCGGCCTTCGCCGGAATGGGCGGCGCGCAAGCCGCGCGAGCGGGCCGAGGTGCTGCGCAAGGCGTGGGAGCTGATGACCGCGCGGCTGACCGATTTCGCCCGGCTCATCACGCTGGAGAACGGCAAGGCGCGGCGCCGACGCGCATGGGCGAGGCCGCCTATGCCGCCGAGTTCTTCCGCTGGTTCTCGGAGGAGGCCGTGCGCGCCGACGGGCTGATCACCCACGCGCCCGGCCTCGGGCGCGCGGATCGTGGTGCAGCACAAGCCCGCCGGGCATCGCCGTGCTGGTGACGCCGTGGAACTACCCGGCCGCGATGGGCACCCGCAAGATCGCCCCGGCGCTGGCCGCCGGCTGCCCGGTGCATCATCAAGCCGGCCTCGGAAACGCCGCTGACCATGCTGGCGCTGATGCCGCTGCTGGAAGAGGCCGGCGTGCCCAAGGGCCTGGTCAACGTGCTGCCCTCGCGGCAGACCGGCGCGATGGTCGACCATATGCTGCACGACCCGCGGGTGCGCGTGGTCTCGCTTCACCGGCTCGACCGAGGTCGGGCCGCAAGCTGCTGCACTCGGCCGCCGACCAGGTCGCTGAAGCCGGCGATGGAACTGGGCGGCAACGCGCCGGTGCTGGTGTTCGAGGATGCCGACATCGACACCGCCGTCGAGGGCGCGATGCTGGCCAAGATGCGCAACCTGGGCGAGGCCTGCACCGCCGCCAACCGCTTCTACGTCCACGCAGGACGTGGCCGAGGCTTTCACCGACAGGTTCACCGACGCGCGATGGTCGACGCTGAAGGTCGGCAACGGGCTCGAGCCGGACGTCGACGTCGGCCCGCTGGTCAACGCCGCCACCCGCGACAAGGTGGCCGCATTTCGTCGAGGACGCGGTCGCCAAGGGCGCCGAGCTGAAGCTGCGGCGGCAAGGTGCCGAACGGGCCGGGCTTCTTCTACCCGCCGACGGTGCTGTCCGACGTGCCCGAGACCGCCGAATGCGTGCATGACGAGATCTTCGGCCCCGTCGCCGCGATCCAGACCTTCACCGACGAGGACGAGTGATCCGCCGCGCCAACGACACCGAATACGGGCTGGTCGCCTATGTCTTCACGCGGGGACATGAAGCGCGGCATGCAGGTCTGCGAGCGGCTCGACTACGGCATGGTCGGGCTCAACCGCGGCCTGGTCTCCGACCCGGCGGCGCCCTTCGGCGGCGTCAAGCAGTCGGGCCTGGGCCGCGAGGGCGGGCACGAGGGCATGCTCGAATTCATGGAAACGCAATACATCTCGGCGAGCTGGTAGGAGGAAGCCATGCCCGACGTCATCGCCAGCCCCGTCGGTCCGCGCGCCTGCCGGCCGCAAGGGCGTCGACATCGACGACGCTCGCCGGCGACCTCGGCCGCGAGACGATCGCCCGCGAGGACGTGGACCGCAAGGCCGACGGGCGGCGCGGCGCCGCGCGCCGGCCGCCGGACGCGTCCTACTGGGAGGTGGATCACGCCGCCTACGGCCCGGTCGAGCGAAGAGCCGATGAGCCGCTTCGCCCAGGTCGCCGCGCGCAACCTCGCCGCCGCGCAGGCGCTGATCCCGGCGGTCACCCATCACGACCGCGCCGACATCGCGCGCGCTCGAGGCGTTGCGCGACGCGGCTGCGCGACGAGGCCAGCGACGCGCGGCGTGAGGCTGACCGCGCTGGCCTTCCACGTCAAGGCGCTGGCGCGCTGCCTGCGCGAGCTTCCCGCGGTTCAACGCCTCGCTGTCGCCCGACGGCAAGACGCTGATCCTGAAGGGCTACGTCCATGTCGGCATCGCCGTCGACACGCCGCACGGCCTGATGGTGCCGGTGATCCGCGACGCCGACCGCAAGGGCCTCTGGGCGATCGCCGCCGAGATCGCGCGACCTCGCCGCCCGCGCCCAGGCGCGCAAGCTCGGCCCCGACGAGATGGGCGGCGCCTCGATGACGATCTCCAACCTCGGCGGCATCGGCGGCACCGCCTTCACCCCGATCGTCAACCCGCCCGAGGTCGCGATCCTCGGCATCACCCGCGACCGAGATCGCGCCGGTCTGGGACGGCGAGGCCTTCGCAGCCCGGTGCCGATGGTGCCGCTCGACCTGACCTACGACCACCGGGTCATCAACGGCGCCGACGCCGCGCGCTTCCTCGCCCGATACGCAAACCTCATCGCCAACCCAAACCGCCTCCTCGTCTGACAAGAGGTTGAGCTGCGGGCATTTCCGGTGCCTGCCAAGCGGGCATCCGGGCGCGATCCGTCGCCATCGCGGGCACAATTATGGGCAGAGTTCGCAATTTCACTGGAACCCGCATCAATGGCCGGCGCATTACTTGGTGAACGGCTGCACGCCGGCCGCCCGCTGATCCAGCGGCGCGGCCGGTCTCACGCCGAGTGAAGAAACGGGGACCGGGAGGGGCACGATGGCACGATCTGCGCGCCGCGGAGCGTCGCTGGCGACACCGCCGAAACTGGAACGGCTGGCCGAGAGCCGGATCGCGATCGAGGGGATCGACCCCGAGATCGACGGGGGGCGCTTCCCCGCGCGAGCCGTGGCCGGGCGGCCGTTCACCGTCGAGGCCGACGTCTTCTGCGACGGCCACGAGGTGATCGCGCGCGGCGCTGATCTGCCGGCAGGAGGGCAGCGCCGAGTGGCAGGAAGCCGAGATGGAGCACATCGGCAACGACCGCTGGCGCGCCACGGTCGTGTTCTCCGAGGTCGGCCCCGCCGCCTACACCATCATCGCCTGGCGCGACCTCTTCGCCACACTGGCACAAGGACACCGCCAAGAAGATCGCGGCCGGCCTCGACGTCACGCTCGAGGCCGAGGAGGGGCGCCAGCTGGTCGAGGAGGCGCTCGACGCGCGGCCGCGCCCGGCGCGCGAGGATCGCGCGGCGCTCAAGGCGCTGCACGACGAGCTGGTCCACGCCGAGGTGCCGCGCCGGCTCGAGGTCCTGATGGCCGACGAGACGCTGGCGCTGATGATGCGCGCCGGCCCCCGCGCCAACCTGACGCGCTACGACCGCGAGCTGATCGTGCTGGTCGACCGCGAGGCGGCGGCGTTCAGCGCCTGGTACGAGCTGATGCCGCGCTCGTGGGGCAAGGACGGCGCGCACGGCACCTTCGACGACGTGATCGACCGGCTCGACTACGTGAAGGACCTGGGCTTCGACGTGCTCTACTTCCCGCCGATCCACCCGATCGGAAAGACGAACCGCAAGGGCCGCAACAACTCGCTGACGCCGGCGCCCGACGATCCCGGCAGCCCCTACGCCATCGGCTCGGACGAGGGCGGGCACCGCCACGTCCACCCCGAGCTGGGCACGCTGAAGGACTTCGACCGGCTGGTGAAGGCGGCGCGGAAGCAAGGGCCTCGAGGTCGCGATCGACTTCGCCATCCAGTGCTCGCCCGACCACCCGTGGATCAAGCGAGCACCCCGAGTGGTTCGACTGGCGCCCCGACGGCACCATCAAGTACGCCGAGAACCCGCCGAAGAAGTACGAGGACATCGTCAACGTCCACTTCTACCGCGACGCGATCCCCAGCCTCTGGCACGAGCTGCGCGACATCGTGCTGTTCTGGGTCGACCACGGCGTCAAGATCTTCCGCGTCGACAACCCCCACACCAAGCCGTTCCCGTTCTGGGAGTGGATGATCGCCGAGGTGCGCGCCCAGTACCCCGACACGATCTTCCTGGCCGAGGCGTTCACCCGGCCCAAGGTGATGAAGCGGCTGGGCAAGGTCGGCTTCAACCAGAGCTACAGCTACTTCACCTGGCGCAACACCAAGGAAGAGCTGACCGAGTACCTGACCGAGCTGACCACCGAGGAGTGCCGGCACTACATGCGACCGAACTTCTTCGTGAACACGCCCGACATCAATCCGATCTTCCTGCAATCGTCGGGGCGGCCGGGGTTCCGCACGCGCCTGGTGCTGGCCGCCAGCCTGGCGCGGCAACTACGGCATGTACAACGGCTACGAGATCTGCGAGGCGGCGCCGTTCCCCGGCAAGGAGGAATACCTCGACAGCGAGAAGTACCAGCTGCGCCAGTGGGACTTCGACGCCGAGGGCAACATCAAGGACGACATCCGCCTGATGAACCGCATCCGCAACGAGCATGCCGCGATGCGCGAGTTCACCAACCTCAAGTTCTTCCCCGCCCACGACGACGGGGTGCTCTACTACGGCAAGTTCGACCCGGACAGCGAGAGCTACGTGCTGTTCCACGTCCTGCTCGACCCGCATGCCGGCCGCGACTTCGGCTTCGACGTGCCGCTGTGGGAGTTCGGCCTGCCCGACGAGGCGTCGATCGAGGTGCAGGACCTGATCCACGGCAACCACTTCACCTGGCACGGCAAGAGCCACATGCTGTCGCTCGACCCCCACTCGCGGCCCTATGCCATATGGCGATTGTTCCCGCCGGGGGGGGCGCGGGCATGAACGTGATGCAGCCGCCGCCTGGACGGCATCATCGACCGCTCGATCGTGGACTGGTACAAGGACGCGATCGTCTACCAGGTCCACGTCAAGGCCTATCAGGACAGCGACGGCGACGGGATCGGCGACTTCGCCGGCCTGATGAGCCGGCTCGACCATATCCAGAGCCTCGGCGTCACGGCGATCTGGCTCTTGCCGTTCTACCCCTCGCCCCTGCGCGACGACGGCTACGACATCTCGGATTACAAGTCGATCAACCCGTCCTACGGGCGCATGGCCGACTTCAAGGCGTTCGTGACCGAGGCGCACCGCCGCGGCCTGCGCGTCATCACCGAGCTGGTCATCAACCACACCTCCGACCAGCACCCGTGGTTCCAGAAGGCGCGCAAGGCCCGCCGCGGCAGCGCGGCGCGGAACTTCTACGTCTGGTCGGACGACGACAAGCAGTGGCCCGAGACCCGGATCATCTTCACCGACACCGAGAAGTCGAACTGGACCTGGGACGACGAGGCGCAGCAATACTACTGGCACCGCTTCTTCAGCCACCAGCCGGACCTGAACTTCGACAACCCCCGCGTCATGCAGGAGGTCATCCGGGTGATGAACTACTGGCTCGACATGGGGGTCGACGGGCTGCGCCTCGACGCGATCCCCTACCTGGTCGAGCGCGACGGGACCAACAACGAGAACCTGCCCGAGACGCACGACGTGCTGAAGGCGATCCGCGCCGCGCTGGACGAGCGCTACACCGACCGGATGCTGCTGGCCGAGGCGAACCAGTGGCCCGAGGACACGCGCCCCTATTTCGGCGACGGCGACGAATGCCACATGGGCTTCCACTTCCCGCTGATGCCGCGGATGTACATGGCCATCGCGCAGGAGGACCGGCACCCGATCACCGACATCCTGCGCCAGACGCCCGAGATCCCCGACATCTGCCAGTGGGCGATCTTCCTGCGCAACCATGACGAGCTGACGCTCGAGATGGTCACCGACAAGGAGCGCGACTACCTCTGGCAGACCTATGCCAGCGACCGCCGCGCGCGGATCAACCTCGGCATCCGCCGCCGCCTGGCGCCGCTGCTGCAGAACGACCGCCGCAAGATCGAGCTGCTCAACAGCCTGCTCATGTCGATGCCCGGCACGCCGATCATCTACTACGGCGACGAGGTGGGCATGGGCGACAACTACTACCTCGGCGACCGCGACGGCGTGCGCACGCCCATGCAGTGGAGCTCGGACCGCAACGCCGGCTTTTCCCGCGCCGACCCGCAGCGGCTCTACCTGCCGACCATCCAGGACCCGCTCTACGGCTTCCAGGCCGTCAACGTCGAGGCGCAGCAGAACGACCCGTCCAGCCTGCTGAACTGGATGCGGCGCATGATCAACGTGCGCAAGAACCACACCGTGTTCGGCCGCGGCGAGATGCGGCTGCTCTATCCCTCCAACCGCAAGGTGCTGGCCTACATCCGCGAGACCGAGGACGAGTCGGTGCTCTGCGTCGCCAACCTCTCGCGGTCGGCGCAGGCGGCCGAGATCGACCTGTCGGAATTCCGCGGCCGCGTCCCGGTCGAGCTGACGGGCCGCTCGCCCTTCCCGCCGATCGGCGAGCTGCCCTACCTGCTGACCCTGCCGGCCTACGGCTTCTTCTGGTTCCTGCTGGCCGACGAGGTCGACGCCCCCCGCTGGCACCAGGAGGTGACGGCCGTGCTTCCCGAATTCCTGACGCTCACCACCCGCGACGGCCGCGTCTCGACGGCGCTCTCGGGCCGCGAGGGCCGCGAGCTCGAGCGGGACACCATGCCCAGGTTCCTGCCGCTCCAGCGCTGGTTCGCCAGCAAGGACCGCGCGATCCGCGGCGTGAAGCTGGTCGAGCTGGCCGAACTGGCGCGCGCCCAGTCTCTGGTGGTGCTCGAGGTGCAGCTCGACGGCGAGACCGAGCGCTACTTCATGCCGCTCTCGGCGGTCTGGGGCGAGGAAAACCTCAGCCACGGCGCGCCGACGCTCTCGGCCACGCTGGCCAAGCTGCGCCAGGGCCCGCGGGTCGGCGCGCTGATCGACGGCACCGCCGACCAGGACCTGGCGCGCGAGCTTCTCAGGCTGATGCGCGACGAGGCCGTGATCGCGGCGACAGGCGAGGGCGACGTGGTCTTCCACGGCAACGAGCGGCTGCGCGAGATCGACGGCGAGCTCGAGCCGCGGCTGATGTCGGCCGAGCAGTCGAACGCCTCGATCTCGTTTTCCGACACGGTGATCCTCAAGCTCTACCGCCGCCTGCGCGAGGGCATCCAGCCCGACGTCGAGGTGGCGCGCTTCCTGACCGAGGCGGCGGGTTTCCCCAACACGCCCGCCTTCCTCGGCAGCATCGAGCATCACCGCGAGGGGGCCGAGCCCACCTCGCTCGGCGCGGCGTTCCGCTACGTCCAGAACCAGGGCGACGCCTGGGCGCACCTGACCGACGCGCTCGACCGCGACCTCGAGGCCGTCGAACTGATGAGCCCCGAGGAAACCGACGAGCGCATCTTCGCCGGCCCGCTGGCGATGGGCGAGCTTCTCGGCCAGCGCACCGCCGAGCTGCATCGCGCGCTCGCCACGCCCACCGACGATCCCGCCTTCGCCGCCGAGCCGATCCAGACCGCCCACGTGGCCGAGTGGATCGACGAGGTCACCGCCGAGATCGACGAGACGCTCGCGGGCCTCGAACAGGCGCTGCCGCGGCTCCCGGACGAGGCGCGCGAGATGGCCGGCCGCATCCTCGCCCGCCGCGGCGAACTGACCGACCGGCTGAACGCGGTGCGCGAGATGACGCCCTCGGGCCAGCGCATCCGCATCCACGGCGACTACCACCTGGGCCAGGTCCTCGTCGTCCAGAACGACGTGATGATCATCGACTTCGAGGGCGAGCCGCGGCGCACCGTCGCCGAGCGCCGCGCCAAGGCCTCGCCCCTGCGCGACGTCGCGGGAATGCTGCGCTCGCTCGACTACGCGGCGTGGTCGGCCTCGACCCGCCGCGCCGAGATGGGCAGCGCCGAGGTCGCGGCCGAGCGCGTCGCCCGCTGGCGGTCCCACGCGACCGCCGAGTTCCTGCGCGCCTACGAGGAGACGATGCAGGGCAGCGACGTGCACCCAGACGACCCGGCCTTCGCCCGCGCACTGCTCGACGTCTTCCTGGTGCAGAAGGCCGTCTACGAGATCGGATATGAACTCGCCAGCCGACCGCACTGGGTGACGATCCCGCTCAGCGGCGTGCTGGCCATCGTCGAGGGAGAGACAGAGTAATGGCCAAAGCCACCCCGCTGCCGCATCCCGACCCGCTGCCCGAGGAGATCGAATCGATCGTCCGCGGCCAGAACGGCAACCCCTTCTCCGTGCTGGGCATGCATGGCCAGGAGCGCGGCGCGCCGGTCGTCCGGGTCTTCGCGCCCGACGCCGCCGAGGTGATCGTGCTCGACGCCAAGTCCGGCAAGGAGGTTGGCCCGCTCGAGCGGGTCCACCCCGAGGGCTTCTTCAGCGGTCGCCTCAAGGGCAAGCGCGCCCGCTTCCCGTATCGCCTGCGCCTGCGCGCCGGCGACGCCGAGTGGGACAAGGACGACCCCTACGCCTTCGGCCCGGTCATGGGCGAGATGGACGAGTACCTCATCGCCGAGGGCCGCCACGAGGAGCTCTACTGCAAGCTCGGCGCCCATCCCGTCACCCACGAGGGCGTCGAGGGCGTGACCTTCGCCGTCTGGGCGCCCAATGCCCGCCGCGTCAGCGTGGTCGGCAACTTCAACGCCTGGGACGGCCGCCGCCACGTGATGCGCAAGCGCTGGGGCTCGGGCGTGTGGGAGCTCTTCATCCCCGGCCTCGGCCGCGGCGAGCTCTACAAGTACGAGATCGTCGGCGCCTACGGCGAGACGCTGCCGCTCAAGTCCGACCCGCTGGCCTTCTCGCAGGAGCCGCCGCCGCAGACCGGCTCGCTGGTCTCGGGCCTCACCGAACATGGCTGGCAGGACGGCGCCTGGCTCACCGCCCGCGGCGCGTCCCGCCCCTGGACCGAGCCGGTCTCGATCTACGAGGTCCACCTGGGCTCGTGGCGCCGCGGCGGCAACGGCGAGATCCTCGACTACGCCACCGCCGGCCGGCTCCTGGCCGAGTATTGCCGCGACATGGGCTTCACCCATGTCGAGTTCCTGCCGCTCTCCGAGCATCCGTTCACCGGCTCGTGGGGCTACCAGCCGATCGGCATGTTCGCCCCCACCGCGCGCTACGGCAGCCCCGACGACTTCGCCGCGATGGTCGACAAGCTGCACCAGGAGGGGATCGGCGTCATCGTCGACTGGGTGCCCGCGCACTTCCCCTCCGACGTGCACGGCCTGGCGCGCTTCGACGGCACCGCGCTTTATGAGCACGAGGACCCGCGCCTGGGCTTCCACAAGGACTGGAACACCCTGATCTACAATTTCGGCCGCAACGAGGTGGCGAACTTCCTGCGCGCCTCGGCGCTCTACTGGCTCGACCAGTTCCACGTGGACGCGCTGCGCGTCGACGCGGTGGCCTCGATGCTCTACCTCGACTACTCGCGCAACGAGGGCGAATGGGTCCCCAACCGCTACGGCGGGCGCGAGAACCTCGATGCGATCGACTTCCTGCGCTACACCAACGAGCAGGTCATCCACCGCCAGCCCGGCGCCCGCACCATCGCCGAGGAATCCACCGCCTTCCCCGGCGTCAGCCGCGGCGTCGACCAGGGCGGCCTGGGCTTCGACTTCAAGTGGAACATGGGCTGGATGCACGACACGCTCGAGTACATGAAGCTCGACCCCATCTACCGCAAGTACAACCACCACCAGATGACCTTCAGCATCCACTACGCCTGGTCCGAGAATTTCGTCCTGCCGCTCAGCCACGACGAGGTGGTGCACGGCAAGGGCTCGCTGCTGACGCGGATGCCGGGCGACAACTGGCAGCGCTTCGCCAACCTGCGCGCCTATTTCGGCTTCATGTGGACCCATCCGGGCAAGAAGCTGCTCTTCATGGGCGGCGAGTTCGGGCAGGAGCGCGAGTGGAACCACGACCAGTCGCTCGACTGGCACCTGCTCGACGACCCCCACCACGCCGGCGTGCAGACCGTGGTGCGCGACCTCAACCGCCTCTACCGCGACGAGCCGGCGCTGCACCGCCTCGACTGCTCGCCCGAGGGGTTCGAGTGGATCGAGGGCGGCGACGCCGACAGCAACGTCTTCGTCTACCAGCGCAACGGCGGCGAGGGGACGCGGCCCGTGGTGGTGGTCTGCAACATGTCGCCCCTCCTGCGCGAGGGCTACCGCATCGGCGTGCCGCGCTCGGGCACCTGGCGCGAGATCATGAACACCGACGCGGCGGTCTATGGCGGCTCGAACGCCGGCAACGGCGGAATGCTGCGCGCGGTGGACGAGGGGTGCCATGGCCGCCCCGCCTCGCTGATGCTGACGCTGCCGCCGCTCGCCATGCTGGCCCTCGCCCCCGACGACGACTGAGGGGGCGGCGGCCGGGTCACGCGCCCCCGGCGCTTCGCTCGCGGTGGCGGGCGAAGGCCGCGCCGCGGTGCCAGCCCCAGGCGAAGACCAGCGTGACCAGCAGGGCACCGATCAGCACGGTGTCCTGCGGCACGCCGAGCAGCAGCGCCGCGCTTCCGCCGACGATCGCCCAGAGGCCGGGGATCACGAGCAGCCAGCGCGCCACCGGCCACTGGCCGAGCAGCAGCAACCCGACCGTGAAGACGGTGGTCGGGCAGGGCGCGATGCCGAAGGACGGCGTCGCCGGCCAGACGTGCCCCGCAAGCCGGCCCCATGCCGGGTAGATCGCCGCCGCGAAGAGCACGAGCCCCAGCCCCGCGACCGTGCGCACGTCGCGCCGCGGCACCAGGCGGAACCCCGGCGCGGCCGCCGGCGCAAGGGCAAGCAGCAGCGCCTCCAGCACGAAGACCGCGCCGAAGACGCGCGCGACCGGGTTCACCTCGGCGAAGAACGTCCAGTGGTAGGCGGCGCCGTTGACCAGCCACATCGCCGCCAGGATCCACAGCGCGACCGCCGTCGCCAGCCGCGACCGCCGGAACAGAAGCGCCGTCGCCGCCAGCCCCGCCAGATAGGCGACCGGTTGCGCCGGCCAGAGCGCGGCGTTGTAGGCGGCGAAGACCGCGTAGAACTCCTCCTGCGTGAAGGGCATCGGTTCCTCCGGCCTGATCGCAACAGGCTGCGCCGGCGCGCGCGGCACCGCCTTGACGCGCGTCAACGGCACCCTCGACAACGTCGGCCTGACGGGCGATTGAGCCGCAGGACAAGCGAGGGCAGCAGATGCTGGAAAGCCGGCTGGACATCCGGGTGGAGTGGGGGCACTGCGACCCCGCCCGCATCGTCTACAATCCCAACTTCTACGACTGGATGGAACGCGGCCTCGTCACCCTGTTCGAGGCGGCGGGCCTCGACCTGATGGGCATGGTGGCCGAGCATCCGGCCTTCCGCGGCACCCCCCTGGTCAAGGGCGAGGCGCAGTTCCTCTCGCCCGCGCGGGTGGGCGACGTCATCACCCTGATCAGCCGGGTCGAGCGGCTGGGCGGCGCCTCGTTCGACGTGTCCCACCGCTTCGTGCGCGGCGACACGCTGCTGGTCGAGGCGCGGCAGACCCGCGTCTGGGGCATGGCCGCCGACGACGACCCCGACCGCCTGACCACCGCCCGCATCCCGCAGGAGGTGCGCGACGCCCTCAGCCGCCCCCGCACCTCGCACCTGCGCTACGTCCGCGACTGAGCCGTCCGGCGGCCGCCCGTCACTCGCCGGTGAACGGCCAGTAGTGGTCCTCGCAGCGTCCCGCGCGCGCCTCGAAGTCCGCGTCGAACTCGGTCGACGGCGCGAGCAGCTTGTTGACCGCCTTGGCCACCTCCAGGTCGATCTGCCGCGCGATCGACGCCTCGGTGCCCGCGCGCGTCGCCTCGCTGACGTCCAGGTTCAGGCCCAGCTCGATCGACTGGCTGAACGACGTCAGCGTCAGGCGCGAGGTGTAGATGCACATCGGCTCCGGCTCCCGGTCGATGATCGCCACGTGCCGGCCGCCGAAACTTGTCGTCACGGCGACGGCGGGCGGCAGGGTCGCTTCGCACGCGCTCCCCGCGGCCTTGGCCAGCTCGCCCTCATGGGTCGACCCCGGCGCGATCTCGACGCCGACGCGGATCCGGCCGGCGTCGAAAAATCCGTTCTCGCCCAGGATCAGCGTCGTCTGCGCTTCGATCGACTGGTTGAAGAGCGTCACGCTGAACGGCCCGCAGCTCTGGTCCGAGGGGTCCAGCGGGTTGACCAGCACCGCCTCGGGTTCGCCTTCCATGGTGCAGTCGCTGCTCGTACCGCCCCCGGCGGCGGCCGCAGGCAGATCGCACGCCGTCGCGACGCCGCCGTCCGAGTCGGGTAGCTGCTGGCACCCCGCGGCCAGCGCCAGCGCGGCCACCAGGGCCAGCGCGACGATCCTGAGCATGGAACTTCTCCGCACGCCTACGTTGCGTCATCATGCCACGGATCGGCCCGCGAGGCGACCGCGGCGGCATCCGCCGACGCCGGACCCGGCGGGGCTCAGTCCTCCCGGCGGTGCCGAGCGGGCGGCCGAGCAGGGGCGAAATGTCCAAACCCCGTACAGTTTTCTGTACGTTTTGTACCGAAACCCGCCCGGCGCCGTACATTTCGCGCCCGCGGGCTCAGACCTCCAGCCAGATCGTCACCGGCCCGTCGTTGACCATCTCCACCGCCATGTCGGCGCCGAAGCGGCCCGTCGCCACCGGTACGCCCTCGGCCTGCAGCGCCGCGGCAAAGGCCATGTACGCCCGCTCGCCCTCATCGGGCGGGGCCGCGGCGGAGAAGCCGGGGCGGTTGCCCGAGCGGGTGTCGGCGGCCAGCGTGAACTGGCTGACCACAAGCGCCGCCGCCGGAAATTTCGTGGAGCGAGCGGTTCATCTGCCCCGCCTCGTCGCGGAATATGCGCAGCCGCGCGACCTTGCGCGCCAGCTTTTCCGGCGCGTCCGGCGCGTCGCCCTGCATGGCGCAGACCAGCACCAGCAGCCCCTTGCCGACCTCGCCGATGACCGCGCCGCCGACGCGCGACCCGCGGCCTCGCTCACCCGCTGGACAACCGCGCGCATGCCTCAGAGCTCGTTTCGCTCGGGGGGTTGGCGCCCGCGCGCGCTACCGTCACCGCCGCCGCGCGCACGCCCAGGTCCAGCGCGGCGTCGCAGCGTTTCCGCCGTCAGGCGCGGCAGCCCCGGCTGCAGCAGGCCCGCATCGTGCAGACCCGCCAGCAGGCCCGCGTTGAACGTGTCGCCCGCGCCTACGGTGTCGACCACCTCGACCGGCCGCGCCGCCACGTGCCGCGCGCCGTCCGGCGTGTAGCCGGTCAACCCCTTGCGCGCCCTTGGGTAATGCAGACCAGCGCCGGCCCCGTCTCGAGCAGCGCGCGCGCCAGCTCGCCGCTGTCGCCCGCGCCTTCCAGCCAGTGCAGGTCCTCGTCGGACAGCTTGACGATGTCGGCGCTGGCGATCATCCGCGCGATTCGGGCGCGATAGGCGGCCTCGTCGCGGATGAAGCCGGGGCGGATGTTGGGGTCGACCATCACCACCCGTTGCCCCGCCTCGCGCTCGGCCAGCGCCTCGTAGGCCGCGCCGCAGGGATCGGCCACCAGCGAGATTCCGCCGAAGAAGAGCGCCTCGACCTCCTCGCCCGGCGGCGGCAGGTCGTCGCGGCGAAGCATCCGCCCGGCGGTGTTCTCGTCGTAGAAGGCATAGCGTCGCCTGGCCCTCGGTCAGCTCCACGAAGGCGAGCGTGGTGGGCCGGTCGGAGCGGGCGCGGGGGCGCGTATCGACGCCGCTGGCCTCCAGCGCCTCGTCCAGCATCCGCCGAAGAGGTCGGTCGAGAGCCCCGAGAAGAAACCGCGACGGCGCCCCGAGTCGGCCGAGCGCGATGGCGGTGTTGAAGACCGCGCCGCCCGGCATGGGGCGCGAAGGCCGGGCTCGCCGTCGCGGTGCGCGCGCGGCAGCATGTCGATCAGGGCTTCGCCGCAGCACAGGATCATCGGGCGTCCTCCCTCCTGTCGCGTCCGTCCCAGCGGCGTGCGCGACCGGCTGCGCGCAGGTCAACGGCCCCGTCGCGCGTCACTGCTGGTCGCGCCGAGATACCGGAGATCGCCCGCCACGATCAGCCCCAGCAGATCACCGCAGCCGCGATCTTCCACGCCGACCACGGCCGCTCGCCCTGCACCCGGCCGGTCTGGCCGTTGACCACGAAGCGGTAGGTGCGGCCGCGGAACTTGTAGGCCGCCAGCCAGACCGGCAGCAGCACGTGCTTGAAGGTCACGGCCGACCGGGTGTCGGATGTCGTGGATCTGCTGCCGGTCGCCGCCGATGTCGAAGCGCACGTCGCGCTCGATCTGGCGGTCCATGATCTGGCGCGCCTCGGCGAAGCCTCGCTCCAGCTCGACCTGGTAGGCCTCGGCGCGGAAGCCCGCGAGGTATTCCGGCGCGTAGGGCACCAGCGCCGCCAGGTCCCAGGGCTCGAGCGCGTCGGTATAGTCGTGCGGCAGGGAGTCGCGAGGCCAGCACCAGCACGTCGTCGAAGAAGCGCGCCACCTGGCCCGAGACCGGGCGCCAGCGGATCACCGTCTGCCTGCACCGTCTGGCGCTTGCCGTTGCGCACACGGTGCGCGTCCGGCGTAGTAGACGTGCCGCGCTCGGCCGCGATAGTCGAGCTGGTGCGCGGCGTCGTAGGTCCAGAAGGGGACGTAGATGCCCTGCATCTGCCGGCCCTTGCGGGCGTACTCCTTGCAGCCCGTTCGGCGCGAACCACAGCCGGCCGAGCCAGTCGCGTCATCGCGCTGCGCGCGCCGCCTCCTCGGTCAGCGCGAAGGGCAGGACGGCGCGCGCGGCTTGATGTGGCGGCTGCGCCGGTGTCGGTGACGACGGGCGTGGCGCAGAACGGGCACTCGGTGGCGTGCAGTGCCGGGCTCGAACTCGACCTCGGCGCCGCAGTTCTGGCAGCGGACGATGCGCGTCTCCTCGATCTCCGCCTCGGGCACGTGCGGCGTCGAGCGGCGCGCTGGAAGTCGAGCTCGACGAGTGGCCGCGGCGCGCGGCGGCTCGGCCCTCGATCGGCTCCACGTGGCCGCAATGGTCGCAGACCAGCTGCCTCGCGCGCGGGGTCGAAGCGCAGGTCGGCGCCGCAGGCGGGGCAGGGGAAGCGGTGCTCCTGCTTCGGGGACGGTGGCGCGGGCGGCGGCTCCTGTCATCGCGCCCCCGGGCCGGGTCCCGCCGGTGCCGGGCCCCGTTCGTGCGGCCGCCCCGATGTACGTCCGGCGTACGGCGTCCGCCGGCCTCATTCCGCCCCGGCGGCGGCGGCGGCAGCACGGTGAAGAGCTGCGCCAGCTCGGTCACCTCGTCGGCCCGCTTCCAGCCGTCCTGCCCGGCGGTCCAGACCAGGGTCTCGCGGGTCAGGCGCCGTCGGTGGCCATCCGGCCCATGCGCGGCCTTGCAGAACGGGCCGCGGGTCTGCGCCGGCCTCGGCGATGTGCCAGACATGCTCGACCGGCGGCGGCGGTGGCGGCGGCGCGGCTGTGGCCGGCGCGCGGCGCCCCAGGGCCCCTGCCGCGCCGCCATTGGCCGCCCATCGCCATGCCCATGCCGGCCCCAGCCCGGCGGCCATGCCCGGCGCCGGCGGCGCCGGGATTGGCGGCGGCGCGGGTCATCGCCTCGGCCGCCGAGAACTGGGTGTACTGGCCCAGGTCGCCGACCACGCCCATCGAGGTGCGCTTGTCGAGCGCCTTCTCGACCGCCGGCGGCAGCGAGATGTTCTCGATGTAGAAGTTCGGGCATCTCGAGCCCGTAGTCGGCCATCGTGCGCGAGATCTCGGCGGCGATCAGCTTGCCCAGGTCGGCGGTGTTGGCCGCCATGTCGAGCACCGGGATGCCGGACGTCGCCATCACGCGCGCTGAATTCCTGCACGATGATGTTGCGGATCTGGAAGGTGATCTCGTCCGGCGGTGAACTCGCCGTCGGTGCCGACGATCTCCGGCAGGAAGCTGGCCGGGTCGGTGACGCGGATCGCGTAGGTGCCGAAGGCGCGCAGGCGCATCGGCCCGAACTCGGGGTCGCGCAGCATGATCGGGTTCTTGGTGCCCCACTTGAGGTCGGTGAAGCGGCGTGGTGTTGACGAAGTAGATCTCGGACTTGAACGGGCTACTGGAAGCCGTGGTCCCAGTGCTGCAGCGTGGTCAGGATCGGCATGTTGTTGGTCTCGAGCATGTAGAGGCCGGGCGTGAACACGTCGGCCAGCTGCCCCTCGTGCACGAAGACGGCGGCCTGCCCCTCGCGCACGGTCAGCTTGGCGCCGTACTTGATCTCGTGGCCCTCGCCGCTCGAACCGCCAGACCATCGTGTCGCGGGTGTCGTCGGTCCAGTCGATGACGTCGATGAACTGGCCGGAGAGGAAGTCCAAGAACGGCCATGGCGGTCCTTTCGTCAGGTGCCGCGCAGGATCTCGGCGGCGATCTCCTCGACGATCGGCCGCGCCTGCTCCGCGGTCATGCCGGGCTCGAGCCGCGGGTCGTAGAGCATCCGCAGCATCAGCTCGTCCTGCGTCGGTCAGCAGCGCGAATTCCTCGTCGTCGTTGAAGATCGAGGGCCGCGCCGCGGGGCTGTCGTTGGCGAGGCCCAGCCCCTGCGCCATCTCCTCGTGGATGCAGGACAGGCGCAGCAGGTCGGGATGCTCGGCGCGGATCACCGCGACGGCCGGTCGATAGCCGCCGGTGTCGGCGGGATCGAGGCGAAGACCAGGCAGTAGGTCGACCGCGGCAGCGTCAGCACCGTGTCGACGCCGCCTCGTCGATGCCGGGCACAGGCGCGCGCAGCGGGGGCCGAGCGACCGGCGCGCCTCCTCGTTGACGACCAGGACGTGGAAGTTGCCCGCCCTCGTCGACCGCTGACCGGATGGCCGGTGACCCGCGCCAGGCGGGCGGCATAGCCGCCACCGCGGCGCGGTCGCGCACCCGCTCCGCTTCGGGCACCGTCTCGCCGAACGACAAGCTGCAGCCGCACCGGCTTCTCCCAGCGGCGCAGGCGGCTCGGGGTCTGGCGCGCGACGAGGCGGCCGTCGACCGTGGCGTATTCGTCGTAGAGCGCGATGCGCATCGAAGTTCTCGACCAGGTCGCGCGGCCGTGAAGGGCGTGTCGCGGCGCGCCGCCGTCGGTGCGCAGCAGGCCCTGCGCCAGCAGCCCGTTCTGCACCCGCGCATAGTACCGCTCGAGCGCGTCGCTGTGCGACGGACGCGGACGGGGCGGCTCGGGTTCGGCCGCGTGCGGCGGGCGCGCGGCGGGCGCCCGGCGCGGCGCGTCGCGGCGGCGGCAGGCTCGCAGCGCCGCGAGCCAGCAGCCGGCGCCGACCAGGATCGCAAGGCTGCGCAGCGCGCCGATCATGGACGCGGCCGGCGTCGCCGGCCCGGTGCCGGCGCGCCTTGGCGGCGGCCAGCGCGTCGCGCAGCTCGGCCTCCATCTTGCTGCAGTTCCTCTTCGGCGGCGGCGCGGCGGGCCTTGCCCTCGTCGGCGATCTGCAGGCTCTCCTCGATCGTGGCGATCAGGCTCGGCGTTGGCCGCCTTCACCGCCTCGATGTCGAAGACGCCGCGCTCCATCTCGGTGCGGACTCGCTGTTGGCCTCGCGCAGGTTCTTGGCGTTCTGCCGTCAGCAGCTCGTTGGTCAGGTCGTTGGCCTCGTGCACCGCGCCGGCCGCCTCGCGCGAGCGCTGGATGGTCACCGCCTGGGCGAGCTGCGTCTCCCACAGCGGCACGGTGTTGACGAGGGTCGAGTTGATCTTGGTCACCAGCGCCTTGTCGTTCTCCTGCACCAGCCGGATCGAGGGCAGCGACTGCATCGTCACCTGCCGCGTCAGCTTCAGGTCGTGCACCCGGCGCTCCAGGTCGTCGCGGGCGGCGCGCAGGTCGCGCAGCTCCTGCGCCTCCATCACGCCTCGCTCCTCGGCGCGTCGGCCATCGCCTCGGCCTCCTTGGCGGGATCTCGGTGTCGTCGAGCGCGGCGCAGCTTCTCCTCGCCGGCGGCGATGTAGAGCGCCGAGCTCGTCGTAGAAGGCCAGCGTCTTGTCGTAGAGCATGTCGAGCGACTTGATGTCCTTCAGCAGCTTGTGCTCGTGGCCCAGCAGGTCGTCGGTGATCGGTCGATCTGGCCCTGCACCTCCTCGTAGCGGGCGACGAACTTGGCCATCGGCGTGGCGCGGCCCAGTCAGCCGCTCCCACCAGGAGCGGCTTGCGGCGCGCGTCGAGCTCGGAGACCGAGAAGCCGCGGATCGTGGTGACGATGTCGCGCAGGCTGTCGCCCGCCGGGCCCACGTCCTTGTTGCGCACGTCCGGCCAGCATCGCCTGGCTGATCTGCTGCAGCTCGGCCTGCGCGCGCGGCGCCGAAGCGAGACGATCGACTGGGTGTCGGCCATGTCGATCTCGGCCATGCGCTTGCGTCGATCTCGGCGGCGGCTCGGCCGGGGCGTCGCGGCGATCGGGCACCGCGTCGGCGCACGGCTCGGCGCAGGCATCTCGCGGGCGACTCGTCCGACCAGCGTCTGGGCCTCGGCGGCCTCGGCGCGGACGGTCTCGGACATCGGTCGTGCTCCTGGGATCGCTCTGCGGCGGACGCCTTCGCGCTGCAGCCGGTCGCGCAGCACCTCGATCTCGACGTCGAGGTCGGTCCGGTCTCGTCCAGCAGGCGGCGTCTGCGCGCGGCGAAGTTGCGCTCCAGATCGTCGAGCAGCGCCACGTAATCGTGCCCGCGCCTGCGGGTCGCGGTTGCGGGCGTAGAGGTCGGCGAAGCGCACCGTCGCGTCGCGCGGCGCCCAGCAGGTAGACGCCGAGATAGCGGCGCGCCGCGGTCAGGTCGCGCGGGTCCTCCTCGACGGTGCGGAACATGCGCGCGCGCGGTGGCCTGGAACCGTCCACCCGGGCGCTCGAGCCGGCGGTCGCCGGCGCGCCGGATCGCGGCGTCGCATCGCGGCCAGCTGGCGCTCGGCCTCGTCGACGGCGCGGGCGACGCGGTCGGTCTGGAAGCTCGTCGACGCCCTCGGCGCCCTTGTCGCGCAGCGGGTCGGGCCCGAAGGCGGCGACGTGCAGCCCCGCGCCGAGCAGCGCCGAAGATCAGCGGGCGCCACGACGCCGCCGCCGGCCTCGACGCCGGCCAGCGCGAGCCCGCGCCGGTCAGCGCCGAGCCGAAGATCTTGCGCGGGAGCGCCGGGCGCCGGGCGACCTTGCGCGCGTCATAGGCGGCCTCGGCGCGCAGACCCTCGCCGGTCAGCCAGGCCGCCCCGCAGCAGCAGCGCCAGCGCGCGCGAGGTCGAGTGGCCATGCGCCACCGCGCCGCCCGGAAGGCGGTCAACAGCAGCGGCACGGCGCCAGGAAGAGCAGGTTGACCCGCAGCGCCAGCGCGGCTCGGGCGCGCCGTGGATGCGCGGGCGGCGCGGCGCGCATCGCCGCCCGCCGGGGCGAGTGCTTGCCGCCGTAGCGCTGCGCCATCACGACGCCCCCCAGCGACGCCGACGTAGACGCCAGGATCAGGGCGAAGAGCGCCGCGATATGCCAGCTTCTGCACGGTCGTTCCCCTGTCTCGGCGGACCGGTACCGCCGCTCGGCGAGGGTGGCGCGCAGGCCGGCGCCCGCGACGGCAACCGTCGCCGAGACGATCGCCAGCGAGGACAGCCAGGGCCAGACGTTGCATGACACGCTCGCTCGTTATACGAGACGGGGGCCACTCCAGGTTCAGGCGTCCGGCACGTGCCAGAGCATCAATCGGCGCAGGCGCGCGGGCCATGGCGCCGATGCCGCGCACCCCGGGGCGGGCGGCGGCCTCGCCAGCGCGGGGCGGCCTCGCGGGCCGGGCGCCTCAGCGTCCGCGGGGCGGGCGGGGTCCCTTGCCGCCGGGCTTGCGGCGCGGGCTCGCCGGGCCTGCCGCCCCGGGGCCCTTGCGCGCGCCAGGCCTCTGCGCCGACTCCGGGGCCGCCTGGGCGCTGGCGCGGCGGCTTCGCGCCGCCGCCCGCCGGCGCCGACGGCTTGCCGCGCCCCTTCGGACGGTCCGGCCGGGTTTCGGGGCTGCTCTCGCCGGCCGCCGCGCCACGCCGCGGCCCGGTGCCCGCGTTCCGGCTGCCGGGCGGCCGGGTCTTGCGCCCGCCGGGCTTGGCCGGCGCCGGGCTGGCGCCTGCGTTCGCCGGCTCCGTCAGGCCGAGCTGGTCGCGCAGCGATCCTCGGCGCGACCTCCTCGACCGCGCCGGGGGCAGCTCGCCCAGGCGGAACGGGCCGTAGCCGATGCGGATCAGCCGGTTGACGGCCAGGCCCACCGCCTCCATCGCCCGGCGGACCTCGCGGTTGCGGCCCTCGCGGATCGCCACCGTCAGCCAGGCATTGGCGCCCTGCTGGCGGTCGAGCGTCACGGTCATCGGCTGGAACCGCTCGCCCTCGACGACGATGCCGCGGCGCAGCGGCTCGAGCATCGTCGTCGTCGGGCCGGCCGTTGACGCGGACGCGGTACTTGCGCAGCCAGCCGGTCGAGGGCAGCTCCAGCCGCCGCTTGATCTCGCCGTCGTTGGTCAGCAGCAGCAGCCCCTCGGAATTGAGGTCGAGCCGGCCGACCGGTGATCACCCGCGGCATGCTCGGGCGGCAGGTCGTCGAAGACGGTCGGCCGGCCCTTCTCGTCGCGCGCCGTGGTCACCAGGCCCGCGGGCTTGTGGTAGAGCCAGAGCCGCGGCGGCTCGGGCGCGGCCAGGGGCTTGCCGTCCACGGTGATGCGGTCGCGCGGCGATGACGTTCAGCGCCGGGCTCTCGATCACCTTGCCGTTGACCGCGACGCGGCCGGCCGCGATCATCCGCTCGGCCTCGCGGCGCGCTGGCGACGCCGGCGCGGGCCAGCACCTTGGCGATGCGCTCGCCGATCGCATGCGCGCGGCATAGCGCGGCCTACGCCGCGCGGCGGGAAAGCGGCTTGGATTCCGCCGCGCGGGGCGGCATCACGCCATGGCATGAGGTTCGACAGCCACATGAGGATGCGGCGCTCGCCGAGGCGCGCGCCGCCGGCGCGCGCGGCGAGGTGCCGGTGGGCGCCGTCGTGGTCCGCTCGCGGCGCGCATCGTCGGCCGCGGCCGGCAACCGCACGCGCGAGCTCGCCGACCCCACCGCCCATGCCGAGATGCTGGCGATCCGCGCAGGCCTGCGCCGCGCTCGGGTCGGAACGGCTGACCGGGCTGCGACCTCTACGTCACGCTGGAGCCCTGCGCGATGTGCGCCGCGGCGATCGCGGCCGCGCGGGTCGCGCGGCTCTACTACGGCGCGGCCGACCCCAAGTCGGGCGGCGTGGCGCACGGGGCGCGGGTCTTCGCCCATCCGCAGGCGCACCACGTCCCCGAGGTCTATGACGGCATCGGGGCCGTCGAGTGCGGCGGCGCTGCTGCGCGACTTCTTCGCCGAACGTCGGGTCCGCTGACACGGCGGCGGCGCCCCGAGGATGCGCGAGCGGGTCGCGGCAGGAGGCGGGGGCGATGGCGGTCGAGGATGTCTCGGCGCTCGACGGCTATCAGCGGCACGACCGGCGCAGCTATCTCCGCGACACGATCTACGGCGCGATCGACGGCTCGGGGCCGCGGGCATGGTGCCGCTCCTGCCGTTCTTCTTCATCGGGAGCGAGGCCGTCGAGGCTTCGGCGGCGATGACGAGCGGCGTCTTCTTCGCCATCGGCGCTATGAAGAGCCACTGGGCGCCCGCGCCGTGGTGGCCCTCGGGGCCGGAGACGCCGGCGATCGGCGGAACGGCGGCCTTCATCGCCTACGCCGTGGGCAGCCTGTTCGAGGTCTGAGCCCCTTGGCCGCCGTCTTTACCCCGCCAGATCCGGCGCCTATAGAGACGGCCATGTCGATCCTGGCGATCCATGGCCGAATTACCGGCCCGGCGCTCTGACTTGAGCCGCCGGGACAAGGCGCATGGACTGCCTCCGCGCCGACCGCCACACCCTGACCCACGACCGATTTGACGGAGCCCTCCCATGTGCGCCGACACGCCCGACTACAAAGACACGCTGAACCTGCCGCAGACCGACTTCCCGATGCGCGCGGGCCTGCCCAAGCGCGAGCCCGGCTGGCTGGAGCGGTGGGAGCGGATCGGCGTCTACGACCGGCTGCGCGAGAAGGCCGACGGGCGCGCCGCCCTTCATGCTGCATGACGGCCCGCCCTATGCCAACGGGCACCTGCATATCGGCCACGCGCTGAACAAGATCCTCAAGGACATGGTCGTCCGCTCGCCAGCAGATGATGGGCCGCGACGCGCGCTACGTCCCCGGCTGGGACTGCCACGGCCTGCCGATCGAGTGGAAGATCGAGGAGCAGTACCGCGCCAAGGGCACGCGACAAGGACGAGGTGCCGGTCGTCGACTTCCGCCAGGAATGCCGCCGCTTCGCCGAGGGCTGGATCGACATCCAGCGCGAGGAGTTCAAGCGGCTCGGCGTCACCGGCAAGTGGGACCGAGCCCTACCTGACGATGGACTTCCACGCCGAGCGCGGTGATCGCCGAGGAGTTCATGACGTTCCTGATGAACGGCACGCTCTACCAGGGCTCGAAGCCGGTGATGTGGTCGCCGGTCGAGAAGACCGCGCTGGCCGAGGCCGAGGTCGAGTACCACGACGCACCAGAGCCACACGATCTGGGTGAAGTTCCCGGTCGTCCGGCCCGCGCAGTGCCTCGTGCCGATCGACGAGATCGGCGACGACGGGCGCAGCCGCCGATCGCGGTGGCCGACGCAGCTGCGCGACGGCGCAGCGTGGTGATCTGGACCACGACGCCCTGGACGATCCCGCAGAACCGGGCGATCTGCTTCAGCCCCGAGATCGCCTACGGCGCTCTACGCGCGTGACCGGGCGGCCGAGGAGAACTGGGCGCGCGTGGGCGAGACCTGATCGTCGCCGACGACGCTGGCCGAGGAGCGTGCGTCGGCCGCCGCGCGTCGAGCGCGTGGGAGCGGCTGCGCGGCGTCGACGCCGACGAGCTGGCGCGCTGACCTGCGCGCATCCCTTCCGCGGCGCCGAGGGCGCGGAGGGCGAGTGGGACTTCGACGTGCCGCTGCTGCCCGGGCGAGCACGTCACCGACGACGCGGGCACCGGCTTCGTCCACACCGCGCCCAGCCACGGCGACGACGACTATCAGATCGGCCTGAAATACGGCCTGCCGATGACCTACAACGTGCTGGAGGACGGCTCCTTCCGCGCCGACCTGCCGTTCTTCGGCGGCAAGGTGATCCTCAAGCCCAACGGCAAGGAGGGCGACGCCAACAAGGCGGTGATCGACAAGCTGCGCCGAGGCCGGCGCGCTGATCGCGCGGGGCCGGCTGAAGCACTCCTACCCGCATTCCTGGCGCTCCAAGGCGCCGCTGATCTTCCGCAACACGCCGCAATGGTTCGCCGCCATCGACCGCGCCGTCGGCGACGGGCCGGACGCGCTACGGCAAGACGATCCGCGAGCGCGCGCTGACCTCGATCGACGAGCTGGTGACCTGGACGCCGCGGACCGGGCGCAACCGCCTGCACTCGATGATCGAGGCGCGGCCCGACTGGGTGCTGATCGCGGCAGCGCGCCTGGGGCGTGCCGCTGACCTGCTTCGTCCGCAAGGGCGCCAGGCCCGAGGACGCGGACTTCCTGCTGCGCGACCCGAGCCGTCAACGCCCGCATCGCCGCGGCGTTCGAGGCCGAGGGCGCGGACGCCTGGTATGCCGAGGGCGCCAAGGAGCGGTTCCTGGGCAACGACCACGACGCCTGACGACTACGAGCAGGTGTTCGACATCCTCGACGTCTGGTTCGACAGCGGCTCGACCCACGCCTTCGTGCTGCGCGACCGCGAGGACGGGGCGCCGGACGGCATCGCCGACCTCTACCTCGAGGGCACCGACCAGCACCGCGGCTGGTTCCATTCCTCGATGCTGCAGGCCTGCGGGACCAAGGGGCGCGCGCCCTATCGCGGCGTGCTGACCCACGGCTTCACGCTGGACGCCAAGGGCAACAAGATGTCCAAGTCGCTCGGCAACACCGTCGCGCCCGAGGACGTGGTCAAGCAGTACGGCGCCGACATCCTGCGGCTGTGGGTGGCGCAGTCGGACTACACCGGCGACCAGCGGATCGGCGACGAGATCCTGAAGGGCACTGCCGACAGCTATCGCCGGCTGCGCAACACCATGCGCTTCCTGCTGGGCAACCTGGCCGGCTTCGACGATGCGCGAGCGGGTCGAGCCGTCGTCGATGCCCGAGCTCGAGCGCTGGGTGCTGCACCGGCTGGCCGAGCTCGACGATCTGGTGCGCGAGGGCTACGCCGCCTACGACTTCCAGCGGGTGTTCCAGGCGCTCTTCAACTTCGCCACGGTCGAGCTGTCGTCGTTCTACTTCGACATCCGCAAGGACGCGCTCTACTGCGACCCCGAGGGCGGGCTGCGCCGGCGCGCGGCGCGTACCGTGCTCGACATCCTGTTCCACCGGCTGACCACCTGGCTGGCGCCGATCCTGGTCTTCACCATGGAGGAGGTCTGGCTCGAGCGGTTCCCGGGCGAGGGCAGCTCGGTCCACCTGGTCGACTTCCCCGAGACGCCCGAGACTGGCGCGACGAGGCGCTGGCCGAGAAATGGGCCGAGGTGCGCCGCGTCCGCCGCGTCGTCACCGCCGCGCTCGAGGTCGAGCGGCGCGAGAAGGTGATCGGCGCCTCGCTCGAGGCGGCGCCGGTGGTTCACGTCGCCGACGGGGCCACCCGCAACGCGCTGGCCGAGGTCGCCTTCGACGACATCTGCATCGTCTCGGACATCGAGGTGGTCGAGGATCCGGCGCCCGATGACGCCTTCCGCCTCGACGACGTGCCGGGGGTGGCGGTGTCTTCGCCCGCGCCGAGGGCGAGAAGTGCCTGCGCTGCTGGAAGATCCTGCCCGACGTGGGCACGCACGCCCATCCGGGCGTCTGCGCCCGCTGCGACCACGCGCTGGATTGAGCCGGTCCCGTCCGGTGCCGCCCGGGCGCGGCCGTCCGCGGGCTGAGCCCGCGTGACGGCGGGCGTGCTGCTGGCCGTCCTGCTGGCGGCCTTCCTCCACGCCTCGTGGAACGCGCTCATCAAGGTCGGCGCCTCGCGGATCGGCGGGATGGTGGTCCTGTCGATCGTGCAGGGCGGCGTCGGGCTGGCCGTGGCGGCGGGCAGGCCGTGGCCCGTGCCCGAGGCCTGGCCGTGGCTGGCCGCCTCGGGCGTCGTGCACGCGGCCTACAAGTTCTTCCTGAGCTTCGCGTACGAGCACGGCGATCTGTCGCGCGTCTATCCGATCGCGCGGGGCGCGGCGCCGATGCTGGTCATGCTGGCCAGCCTCGCCTTCCTGCCCGACCCGGTCGCCACGCGCGAATACCTGGGCATCGCGCTGATCGGCTTCGGCATCCTGGCGCTGGCGCGCGGCGCGATCCTGCGCGGCGAGTCGCGGCGCCTGATCCCGTTCGCGCTGGCCTCGGCCCTGACCACGGCGACCTATTCCATCGTGGACGGGCTGGGCGCGCGGGTGCTGGGCGACGCGGCGGCCTTCGTCGCCTGGCTCTTCGTGTTTGACGCGGTGCTCTTCGTGGGCGGGATGGTGGCGCTGCGCGGGCGCGCGGTGGTGCCGCGGACCGGCCGCGCCTGGGCGGGCGGGGCCGCCGCGGCGCTGGCGTCCTACGCCGCCTACGCGATCGCGGTCTGGGCGATGACGGTGGCGCCGATCGCGCTGGTCACGGCGCTGCGCGAGACCTCGATCCTGTTCGCGGTGCTGATCGGCTGGCTGGCCCTGGGCGAGCCCATGGACCGGGCCAAGGGCGTCGCGGCGCTGCTGATGGTGGCCGGCGTGGTGCTGATGCGGCTCTAGCCGCGCTGCGGGATCACCTGTTGCAGCACGCCCGCCGAGATCAGGTAGACCGACGTTCCGACCAGCCCCCAGAGCGCCCAGCTCTCGGGCGAGAAGTGAACCCACGCCGCCCAACCGGCGAAGAGCGTCCACGCCAGCGCCACGGGCAGCGAGACCGCGCGCCAGCGCTCGGTCCGCACCGGGTGGATGAACTTCAGCCGCGTGAACATCGCCGCCGCCAGCACCACGACCACCGCCAGCGTGACCCAGAAGTTCGGCTCGACCGCGAAAAGCACCAGCACGACCATGTTCCAGCAGCCCGGAAAGCCCGAAAACGAGTTGTCCTTCGTCTTCATCCGCGTGTCGGCGAAGTAGACGACGCTGGCATAGGTGATGACGAAGATCGCGATCCACCCGGTCCAGCCCGGCAAGAGGTCGCTCGCGAAGAGGGCGTAGGCCGGGATGAAGACGTAGGTCAGGTAGTCGATGATGAGGTCCATCAACTCGCCATCGAACTCGGGCGCGTTCTGCTTGACTTCGTAGCGTCGGGCCAGAGGGCCGTCGATCCCGTCGACGGCGAAGGCCACCACCAGCCAGAAGAACATCAGCTCCCAGTCGGCCTGGACGGCCTCGAGCAGGGCGAGCATCGCGAAGGCCGCACCGGTCGCGGTCAGCAGGTGGACGAGCAGGGCGCGGCGGCGTGGCGTCTCCATGCCCTCGTGATGACGGAAACGCCGCTCGGGCGCAAACAGATCGGTTCCGGGGCCGCCGGTGCCGGTCACGTCCCGTCCGGCGTCTTGGTCGCCGCGCGCGGGTGCGCCATCCGGTAGACCTCGACCAGGCGGGCGGCGTCGACGGCGGTGTAGCTCTGCGTCGTCGAGAGCGAGGCGTGGCCCAGAAGCTCCTGGATCGCCCGCAGGTCGCCCCCGGCGTCGAGCAGGTGGGTCGCGAAGGAATGGCGCAGCGCGTGCGGCGTGGCGGTGGCCGGCAGGCCAAGCTGGGCGCGGACCGCCGCCATCACGTGCTGGATCGTCCGCGGCGAGAGCCGGCCGCCGCGGGTGCCGCGGAAAAGCGGCGCCTGCGCCTCGACCGGGTAGGGGCAGAGCGCGGCGTATTGCGCGACGGCGTCGCGGGCGGCGGGCAGGACCGGCACCAGCCGTTCGCGCCCGCCCTTGCCGGCCACGCGCAGCGTCTCGGGCAGCGGATGGTCGGCGCCGTCCAGCGCCAGCGCCTCCGAGATGCGCAGCCCGCAGCCCCACAGCAGGGTCAGCACCGCGGCGTCGCGGGCGGCGATCCAGGGCTCGCGCGCCTGCGCCCCGACCGTGCCCAGCACCTCGCGCGCCGCGTCCTCGCTCAGCGGGCGCGGCAGCCGGCGCTGGTAGCGCGGCGAGCGCGCCGACAGGATCGCGGTCGGGTCGAAGCCTTCGCGCTCGGCCAGCCACCGGGTGAACGACTTGACCGCCGAGAGCGACCGCGCGAGCGAGCGCGCCGAGACGCCGCGGCCGCGCTCGTGCGCCATCCAGGCCCGCATGTCGCTGACCGTGAGCCGGCCGAGCGCCCCGGTGCCGAGGCTTTCGCCGTGGTGCTGCGTCACGAAGACCAGAAAGCCGCGCAGGTCGCCGGAATAGGCGGCGACCGTGTTGGCCGAGGCGCCGTCGAGCGCGGCGATGTGCGTGAGCCAGCCCTCGAGCGCGTCGCGCAGCCCGGCCGAGATCACAGCCAGCGCCGCAGCGCGCGCTCGACCACCCCGCCCAGGAACGCCAGAAGGTCGGTCCCCTGGTTCGGGGCGAACTGCGCGGGATCGGCGGCGACAAGCTGCAGCACCGCCGCCGGCGCGTTGGACCCGAGGTCCAGCAGCAGCAGCGCCTCGGACCCCTCGCCGTTCCGCTGCAGCGTCACGCGGCGTGGCGAGACGGGGCGGCCGCCGGTCAGGATCTCGGTCACCTGCCCGGCGCCGAGGATCGCCAGCCCCTCCGAGATCTCGGGGCGCTCGCCGCCCTCGAGCAGGATCGTCGCCCGCTCGACCCGCAGGATCTCGGCCACGGGGCCGGCGAGGTCGCGCAGGAAGGTGTCGAGGTCGGGCGCCTCGAGCAGGCGCAGCGTCGCCCGGTGGATCAGCGCCATCCCGTTGAGGGTGTCGTGCGCCAGCGGCGATGACGCTGCGATGTGCCTCCTCGAGGCGGTCGAGCCGCGCCTCGAGCCGCTCCATCGCGATGCCGCGCAGGTCGATGACGTTGTCGCCCATCGCGGCGCCGTTGGCGGCGGCCAGGGCCTGCATCATCTCGCGGTCGTCGAGAATCACGTCGGGACGGGCGAGGATGCGCGCGCGCACCTCCTCGCCGATCGGGGCGGTGTCGGTGTCCATGTGCCTGCCTCTCTGCTCTTTTTCGGGCAGGCTACATCAACTCCGACGGGATTCCGGACGCCTTTCAGATGATCTTCTGGCCGGTCTTCTTCCAGTCGGCGAGGAAGCCCTCGAGCCCCTTGTCGGTCAGCGGGTGGGCGGCCATCTTGCGGATCACGTCCGGCGGCGCGGTGCAGACGTCGGCGCCGATCCGGGCGCGCCTCCGTCATGTGGTTGACCGTGCGGATCGAGGCGGCGAGGATCTGCGTCTCGAACCCGTAATTGTCATAGATCGTGCGGATGTCCTGGATCAGCTCCATGCCGTCGAGGTTGATGTCGTCCAGCCGCCCGATGAAGGGCGAGATGAAGGTCGCGCCGGCCTTGGCCGCCAGCAGCGCCTGGTTGGCGGAGAAGCACAGCGTGACGTTGACCATCCGCCCCTCGTCGGACAGCGTCTTGCAGGCCTTGAGGCCGTCCCAGGTCAGCGGCACCTTGATCGTGATGTTGTCGGCGATCTTGGCCAGCTCCCGGCCCTCGGCGATCATGCCCTCGGCATCGAGCGCCACGGTCTCGGCGCTGACCGGGCCGTCGACCATCTCGCAGATCTCCGCGCGTGACCTCCTTGATGTCGCGGCCCGACTTCATGATCAGCGAAGGGTTGGTGGTGACGCCGTCGACCATGCCCGAGCTCGTGCAGCTCGCGGATCGCGTCGATGTCGGCGGTGTCGACGAAGAATTTCATGGATCGCCCTCCTCGGGCAGGCGGCCGCTGTCCCGCTTCTGATCTAGCGCAGCGTCTCTGCCGCCGAAAGCCCCGGCGGAGCCGCTGCGTGAGCGATCGGGACGCCTTCGCGCCGGGCGAGCTGGTGGGGGTGCTGACGACGCAGCCGCTCGACCGGCTGCTGGACTACCGCGCGCCCGAGGGCGGCTGCGCCGCGGGCGACTTCGTCGAGGTGCCGCTGGGCCCGCGCCGGGTGCTGGGCGTGGTCTGGGGGCCGGGCGAGGGCGACTTCGACGCCCGAGCGAGCTGCGGCCGGTGACGCGGGTGCTCGACGCGCCGCCGATGCGCGGCCGAGATGCGCGAGTTCCTGGCCCGGGCGGCCGACTACACGCTGACGCCGCTGCCCGCGATGCTGCGGCTGGCCACGCGCTCGCCCGGCCTCGGCGACCCGCCCTCGATGCCGCACGGGTCTACCGCGCGGGCGAGGGCAGCCCGACCGGATGACCGACGCGCGGCGCCGGGTGCTGGCGGTGCTGCGAGGAATTCGGCGGGCTGGCGTTCACGCTGGGCGAGCTCGCCGCAGGCGGCCGGCGTCACCGCTCGGTCGTGTAAGGGCCTGGTCGCGCAGGGCGCGGTGCGTCGAGGAGGAGGCGCCGCGCGACCTGCCCTATCCGCGCCTCGACCCGACGCCGCGCGCGGCGTGGCCCTGACGGACGAGCAGGCGGCGGCGGCGGCGCGGCTGCGCGCGGGCGTGCGCTCGCGGCGCTACGGCACCACGCTGCTGAAGGGCGTCACCGGCTCGGGCAAGACCGAGGTCTATCTCGAGGCGGTGGCCGAATGCCTGCGGCGGGGCGGCAGGCGCTGGTGCTGCTGCCCGAGATCGCGCTGACGGCCGAGTTCCTGACCCGGGTCGAGGCCCGCTTCGGCGCGCGCCCGGCCGAATGGCACTCCGGCGTCACCATGACCGAGCGGCGGCGCTGCTGGCGCATGGTGGCCGAGGGCGGCGCGCAGCTGGTCGTCGGCGCGCGCTCGGCGCTGTTCCTGCCGTTCCGCGACCTCGGGCTGATCGTCGTCGATGAGGAGCACGACACCTCCTACAAGCAGGAGGACGGGGTGCTCTACAACGCGCGCGACATGGCCGTGCTGCGCGCCTCGATCGCGGCGCGCGCAGGTGGTGCTGGCCTCGGCCACGCCGTCGCTCGAGACCTGGGCCAACGTCGAGGCGGGCAAGTACGCGCGGCTGGACCTGACCGCGCGCTTCGGCGCGGCGGAGATGCCGCGGATGCGGGCGATCGACATGCGCCTCGAGGCGCTGCCGGCGGGCCGCTGGATCTCGCGACACGCTGGCGCGGGCGGCGAGGCGCGGCTTCGAGGCGGGCGAGCAGGCGCTCCTGTTCCTCAACCGGCGCGGCTACGCGCCGGTCACGCTCTGCCGGGCCTGCGGGCACCAGATCGGCTGCGACCATTGCGACGCGCGGATGGTCGAGCACCGCTTCCGCAAGCGGCTGGTCTGCCACCAGTGCGGCGCGACCCGGCCGATGCCCGAGGCCTGCCCCTCCTGCGGGGTCGAGGGCAAGCTGGCCGCCGGTCGGGCCGGGCGTGGAGCGGCTGGCCGAGGAGGCGGCGGCGCGCTTTCCCGGCGGCGCGGATCGCGGTGCTGTCGTCGGACCTCTTCGGCTCGGCCCGCGCGCTGAAGGCCGAGATCGAGGCGATCGCGGCGGGGCGAGGCGGACATCGTCATCGGCACGCAACTGGTGGCCAAGGGGCACAACTTTCCGCTGCTGACGCTGGTCGGCGTGATCGACGCCGACCTCGGGCTGCAGGGCTCGGACCTGCGCGCCGCCGAGCGGACCTTCCAGCTGATGCGCCAGGTCGCGGGCCGCGCCGGGCGGGCCGAGCGGCCGGGGGTGGCGCTGCTGCAGACCTTCCAGCCCGAGCATCCGGTGATCCGGGCGATCCTGTCGGGCGACGAGGAGGGCTTCTGGCGCGCCGAGGCGGCGGAGCGGCGGGCGGCGGGGATGCCGCCCTTACGGGCGGATGGCGGGGATCGTCCTGTCGTCGCCCGACGTGCAGGAGGTGTTCGACCTCGGCGACGAGCTGGCGCGGCACGACGCGCCGCTGCGCGCGGATCGGGGCCGAGGTCTGGGGGCCGGCGCCGGCGCCGATCGCGCGGATCCGCGGGCGGCACCGGGTGCGGCTGCTGGTGAAGGCCGCGAGGGCGCGCCGCTGCAGCCGGCGCTGGCCGAGTGGATCGGCCAGGTGCGCCTGCCGGCGAACTTGCGGCTGGCCGTCGACATCGACCCGCAGAGCTTCCTGTGACGGGGCGCGGTCAGATGGCGGGGCGCATCGCCGGACGGTCGAGCAGGTAGTCTGTCGCCACCGCGCCGATCCACATGCAGCTCAGCGCCAGCCAGGCGGTGCCGGCGAAGATCGACGTGCCGCTGACGCCGTTGCCGATGCTGCAGCCCCCGGCCAGCATGCCGCCGAAGCCCATCAGCGCCGCGCCGATCATCGCGCGCTGCATGCCCACCACGCCGTCGAAACCCTGGAAGGCCAGCTCGCGCGCGACGGCGGCGGCGATGAACGAGCCTGCGAAGACGCCCGGCACCATTCCGATGGCGAAGTCGATGGTCGGGTCGGGGCTGAGGAAGAACATCAACGTCCGCGCCGAGGGGCCGGTGAAGGTGACGCTTTCCACCGTCGTGGGTTCGAACGAGATCGACGCCAGCGAAAAGGTCAGGACATAGCCCAGCGCCACGGCGAAGCCGACGCCCGAGCCGAAGATCAGGATCCGCAGGGGCAGGGCGCGACGCCGGACCAGGTAGAGCGCCAGCGCGGCGAAGGCGAGGCCGATCATCAGCCCGCCCTCGTGGCCGAGGCCCGAGACGCGCAGCAGGTCGAGGTTGTGCCCGCCCCGGGTCACGGCGAGCCCGGCCAGCCAGTTGCGCGCCGGCGCGAGCCAGCCCGCCAGCGACATCTGCGCGACGACCGCGAAGATCAGCCCCGAGACGATGGCGCGCAGGTTGCCCGTGGCCGCCAGCACCAGCAGCCGGCCCGAACAGCCTCGCGACAGGATCATGCCTACGCCGAACATCAGGCCGCCGATGACCGCGCCGGACCACGAGCCCGGCACCGCCATCATCCGCGCCTCGCCCACGCGCAGCATTCCGCTGAGCGCGGCCGCCTGCACCCAGACGACGGCGGTCGAGAAGCACAGGAACCAGACCGCCATGCGCGGCCCGAACTCGCCTCGCGCGAACTCGACCGCCGAGGCACGGAGGCAGAACCGGCTGCGCTGGGCGGCGATGCCGAACACGATCCCGGTGATGGTGCCAAAGAGCAGCGCGGCGGGGGCCTCGCCCAGTCGGTCGACGAGAGGAATCAGGTCCATATTCATGTCGCGCGATATGACCGGTGCCGAGGCGGCGGACATTGATCCATGTCACATCCGGGCTCTCGCCCCGCCGCGTTCGGAGCGGTATCTGGGTTGTCATGTTAGGTGGTCCTCCGATTCCGCTGGCCGAGGCCCGAACGCTGCCGCTCTGGCGGCGGCCGTCGACGCTGCTGTTCCTGATGGCGGCGGCGATGCCGCTGGCCTTCGCGACGTGGTCGGCGCTGCTGAACAACTTCGTCATCGAGGCGGCGGGCTTTACCGGCGTCGAGCATCGGCTGGCTGCACACCGTGCGCGAGATCCCCGGCTTCCTCGCGGTCGGGGTCATCGCCGTCCTATCTTCTGGTGCGCGAGCAGGTGCTGGGCGCTGGTCGCCTGATGCTGCTGGGCGCGGCGACCGCGGTCACCGCCTTCTTTCCCAGCTTCGGCGGGCATACTGGTGGTGACGATGCTCTCGTCGATCGGCTTTCACTATTACGAGACGGTGAACCAGTCCCTGCAGCTGCAGTGGATCGCCGAAGGAGCGGGCGCCGCAGACGCTGGGCTGGATCGTGGCGACGGGCTCGGGCGCGTCGCTGGTGTCCTACGGGCTGCTGGTGGTGACGTGGGGCACGTTCGAGCTCGACTATTCCACCGTCTACATGCTGGCGGGCGGCGCCTGCATGGCGATCGCGCTGTGCTGCATGCTCGCCTTCCCGCAGTTCGAGGCCCCCGACCCGCAGCTCAAGCGGATGGTGCTGCGCCGCCGCTACTGGCTCTACTACGCGCTGCAGTTCATGTCGGGCGCGCGGCGGCAGATCTTCGTGGTCTTCGCGGCCTTCATGATGGTCGAGCGGTTCGGCTTTCGAGGTGCACGAGGTCACGGCGCTGTTTCTTCTGAACTTCGTGGCCAACATGGCATTCGCGCCGCTGATGGGCCGGGCGGTGGGCGCGGTTGGGCGAGCGGCGCGCGCTGATGTTCGAATACGGCGGCCTCGTCTGCGTGTTTCTCGCCTATGGCGGGATCTACTATTTCGGCTGGGGCGTGGTGCTGGCGGCGGCGCTCTACGTCGTCGACCACCTGTTCTTCGCGCTGGCCTTCGCGCTGAAGACCTACTTCCAGAAGATCGCCGACCCGGCCGACATCGCGCCGACCGCGGCGGTGGCGTTCACCATCAACCACATCGCGGCGGTGTTCCTGCCGGCGTTGCTGGGCTATCTCTGGATCGTGTGCGCCGGGCGCGGTGTTCGTGCTGGCGGCGGCCATGGCGGCCGCTTCGCTGGCGCTGGCGCTGCTGGTGCCGCGCCACCCGGCGCCGGGGAACGAGACCGTGCTGGCGGGGCTGGCGCCCGCGCCGGCCGAATAGCGGCGCGCTTGCGCCCGCGCACTATATGACGCCTACCGACATGCAGGAGACGCAGATGTTCCCTCTTCTCGAAGTCGACGATGGTCGCGCCGGCCGAAGCGCTGCCCGGCCGCGACGCCCCGATCCCTACCGCCGAGACGCACTTCGTCAGCGGCCGGCCCGCTGACGGCCGAGGTGCCCGAGGGCATGGAGGTGGCGATGTTCGGCATGGGCTGCTTCTGGGGCGTCGAGCGGATGTTCTGGAAGCTGCCGGGCGTGCACCTGACGATGGTGGGCTATGCCGGCGGCCACACCCCGAACCCGACCTACGAGGAGGTCTGCACCGGCCGCACCGGCCATACCGAGGTGGTGCGCGTGGTCTACGATCCGGCGGTCATCTCCTACGAGGAGCTGCTTCGCGTGTTCTGGGAGGGCCACGACCCGACGCAGGGGATGCGGCAGGGCAACGACCGCGGCACCCAGTATCGCTCGGCGATCTACTGGTCGACGCCCGCGCAGCGCGAGGCGGCCGAGCGGACGCGGGACGCCTTCCCGAAGCGGCTGCGCGACGGCCGGCTACGGCGAGATCACGACCGAGATCGCCGAGGCGCGGACCGTTCTACTTCGCCGAGGACTACCACCAGCAGTACCTGGCCAAGAACCCGGCTGGGTACTGCGGCATCGGCGGCACCGGCGTGAGTTGCCCCGTCGGGCTGGGCGCGGAACAGGCGTGAGCCATCCGGCGCTGGCGCGCATCGCCGGCGGTGAGTGGTACAACTGCATGACGCCCGAGCTGGATGCGCTGCGGGCCGAGGCGCGGCGCGCCGTGCATCGCCACAACACGATGGACCCCGATGCGCGCGGCGCCTGCGCGCCCGAGCTTGCGGCGTTGCTGCACGGGGTCGGCCGCGGCGTCTTCATCGAGGCGCCGTTCCACGTGGCCTATGGGCGCAATCTGCGGCTGGCCGACGGGGTCTACATCAACGCCGGGTGCACGGTGCTCGACACAGCGCCGGTGACGATCGGATCGCCGCACGATGCTGGGGCCGCTGGTGCAGATCTATGCGCCGACCACCACCGGGGGCTTGCCGAGCGACGGCAGGGGCTCGAACGGGCGCTGCCGGTGGCAATCGGGCGCGGAGGTCTGGATCGGACGGTGGCGCGATCCTTCTGCCGGGCGTGACGGTGGGCGACGGCGCGATCGTCGGCGCAGGTGCCGTGGTGACCCGGGACGTGCGCCGAGGGCGGCCGGGTTGCGGGCAATCCCGCGCGGCGCGCTATAGCGCGCGGTCTGAGCTGCCGGGGGCCTTGTCGATGACCACCTATACCGCCCTGACGACGCTTGCCGGGCGAGGACCGGCGCCGAGGCGCTGGGCGAGGCGATGGAGCGGCTCGAGCCCGAGCCCACCGGCGTCGGCGTCTTCGAATGGAGGACGGCTCCGGCCTGTGGGAGGTCGGCGGCTATTTCGACGCGCCGCCCGACGAGGCGGCGCTGGCGCTGCTGGCCGCGGCCTTCGGCGCGCGGCCCTTCGCCGTCTCCGAGGTGCCCGAGACCGACTGGGTCGCCAAGGTGCGGCGCGAGCTGGCGCCGGTCGAGGCCGGGCGCTTCTTCGTCTACGGCAGCCACGACGCCGACAAGCGTGCCCGAGGGGCGCGTCGCGCTGCTGATCGAGGCGGCGATGGCCTTCGGCACCGGCCACCACGGCACCACGCTGGGCTGCCTGCGGGCGCTCGACCGGCTGGTCGACGAGGGCTTGGCGCCCGGCCGCGTCGCCGACATCGGCTGCGGCACGGCGGTACTGGCCATGGCGGCGGCGCGGGTCTGGCGCGGCGCGGTCCTGGCCGGCGACATCGATCCGGTCGCGGTCGAGGTGGCGCGCGCCAACGTGGCGGCGAACGGGCTCGAGCGGGCGCATCGCCTGCGTCGAGGCCGCGGGCTTCGATCATCCGCGCTCTGCAGGCGGCGGCGCCCTTCGACCTGGTCTTCGCCAACATCCTGAAGGCGACCGCTGATCGCGCTTGCGCCCGACATGGCCGCGGCGACGCGGCGCCGGGCGCGCGCGCGATCCTGTCGGGCCTGCTGCACGATCAGGCCGAGGGGTGTCGCCGACGCCTACCGCGCGGCGGGTTTCACGCTGCGCGACACGCGGCGGGTCGAGGCGTGGTCGACGCTGGTGATCGAGCGCGTCGGCTGATCAGCCGGCGGCCAAAGAGCGCGTCGAGATCGCCGCGCTCGAGCCCGATGTCGGACAGCTCGCGCTGGGACAGGCGCCGCATCGCCTTGCGGCTGATCCGGACGTCGTTCCACGTCAGCAGGCTGGCGACGCCGGCGCGGAGAAGGTGGGGAATTCGCCGGACTCCGAGGGCGGAGGCGGGCGCGGGGATGGTGTCGTAGGCGGCCATGGGGCGGTCCTTGGAAGGTGCGGGCGGCGGGCGTCCATGTGGCGCACCTAGAAGCGCCGTCGGGCACGCGCAAGAGGGGTGATATGCCCGATCCGCGGCACTCTTCCCGTTCTGAGCGACGGCCGGTAACTCTCTCACAACATAACGGTATTCTGGATGCGCCGGATGTCGCGGGCAGACGAGTCGGTGACGCATTCAGGACACGATCGGCTCCGCTGCCGCCGGTTTGGCGCTGGCTGGCGTTCGCGTTTCGTGCTAGGCGGTAACGAAATGTGATCTGAGGCGGACGGGACATGCGGATCATCGGCATCGATCCGGGGCTGCAGTCGCTCGGCTGGGGGGTCATCTCGGCCACGGCGGGCGACTCAGCCACGTGGCGAACGGGCAGTGCCGCACCGACCGTTCGGCCTCGCTCGCCCAGCGACTGCTCGACCTGCACGGCCAGCTGACCGAGGTGCTGGCCCGCCATCGCCCCGAGGCCGCGGCGATCGAGCAGACCTTCGTCAACCGCGACGGCGCGGGCATCGCTGAAGCTTGGCCAGGCGCGCGGCGTCGCGGTGCTGGCGCTGGCGCAGGCGGGGCTGGCGCTGGGCGAGTACGCGCCGAACGCGGTGAAGAAGACCGTGGTCGGCGTCGGACATGCCGAAAAGCGCCAGATCGCGCGGATGGTCTGCCTGCTGCTGCCGGGCGCGCAGCTCGTCGGTCCCGACGCGGCCGACGCGCTTGCGGTCGCGATCTGCCATGCGCACCAGGCGGGACCGGGCTCTGGTCTTGCCGCCGCGATCGCGCGGGCCGGGCGATGATCGGGCGCCTCGCGGGCCGGCTGGAACTATCGCGGCGTCGACCACGTGCTGATCGACGTGGGTGGCGTCGGCTATGTGGTGCACGTGTCCGAGCGGACGCTGGCGGCGTTGCCGGCGCGGGGCGAGGCGGTGGCGCTTTGGACCGAGCTTCTGGTGCGCGAGGACCTGCTGCAGCTCTTCGGGTTCCTGAGCCCCGCCGAAAAGGAGTGGCACAAGCTGCTGATCGGCGTGCAGGGCGTCGGCGCCAAGGCGGCGATGGCGATCCTCGGGGCGCTCGGCCCGGAGGGGGTCGAGCGGGCGGTCGCGCTGGGCGACTGGAATGCGGTCAAGGCGGCGCCGGGGGTCGGGCCGAAGATCGCGCAGCGCGTGGTCAACGAGCTCAAGGGCAAGGCGCCGGCCGGAAGCGGCGGCTTCGCGCCCGCGGCGGCGGCCGCTGCGCCGCCCTTCGCCGTGGCGGGGGCCGAGGCCGAGGCGCTGTCGGCGCTGGCAAACCTCGGCTACGCGCCCGCCGATGCCCATCGCGCCGTGGCCGAGGCGGCCGGCGAGGCGCCGGACGCCGACACCGCCGCCCTGATCCGCGCCGCTCTGCGCCGCCTCGCGCCGGCATGATGCCGGGGAAGCCGGTCGGCAGAGGCACCTCGCCGCGGACCCGTGCATCCGCTTGGCCCGCGCCGGATGCGGCCAGCCGGTCCTGGGGTGACCCGAGCCACAGCCGTAGCGCGGCGGCCCCGGCGGTTGCATCCGTGGGTTGCCGCAGGCAGACGCTCTCCATCCGCAAGCACGGCCCGAGGCGATGACCGAACCCGACCCGACCCTGCGGCCCGAGCGGCTGCCCGAGGACGACCGCGCCATGCGTCCGCGCAGCCTCGACGCCTTCATCGGCCAGGCCGAGGCGCGCGCCAACCTCGCCGTCTTCATCGAGAGCGCGCGGCGCCGAGGCGAGGCGATGGACCACGCGCTGTTCCACGGGCCGCCCGGCCTCGGCAAGACGACGCTGGCGCAGATCGTGGCGGCCGAACTTGGCGTGAACTTCCGGATGACCAGCGGTCCGGTGCTGGCCAGGGCGGGCGACCTCGCGGCGATCCTGACCAACCTCGAGGCGCGCGACGTGCTCTTCATCGACGAGATCCACCGCCTGAACCCGGTGGTCGAGGAAGTGCTCTACCCCGCGCTCGAGGACTTCCAGCTCGACCTCGTGATCGGCGAAGGGCCGGCGGCGCGCACGGTGCGCATCGACCTGCAGCCCTTCACGCTGGTCGGCGCGACCACGCGGCTGGGCCTGCTGACCACGCCGCTGCGCGACCGCTTCGGCATTCCGATCCGGCTGCAGTTCTACGAGGTGGACGAGCTCGACGAGATCGTTGCCCGCGGCGCGCGGCTGATGGGGCTCGGGGCCGAGCCGGCGGGCACGCGCGAGATCGCCCGCCGCGCCCGAGGCACGCCGCGCATCGCCGGGCGGCTTCTGCGCCGCGTGGCCGACTTCGCGCTGGTCGAGGGTGACGGGCGGCTGACGCGGGCGCTGGCCGACAATGCGCTGACGCGGCTGGGAGTCGACGAGCTGGGGCTGGACGGTGCCGACCGGCGCTACCTGCGCCTCATCGCCGAACATTACGGCGGCGGCCCGGTCGGGATCGAGACGATAGCCGCCGCGCTGTCGGAGGCGCGCGACGCGCTGGAGGAGGTGATCGAGCCGTACCTTCTGCAGCAGGGACTGGTCCAGCGCACGCCACGCGGCCGGATGCTGGGTCGCCGCGCGTGGACGCATCTGGGCCTCGACGCGCCGCGGCCGGCGGGGCAGGCGGGGCTCTTCGACGATGGCTGAGGCGGACGGCCCGCCGACGCCCGAGGCGGTGCAGGCGCTCTTCACCCGCGACGACGGGGGCTACGCGTTCGCCCGGTGGGGCCGGCCACTCGCGCCGGTGGTCTTCGGCGTCGACGACCGGACGCTCGGCACGATCAAGGGCGCGCTCGAGGCGGTCTGCCAGCTGGCCGGTCACGAGACGGCCGAGACCGACCCCGAACTCGGCGCCAATCTAATGATGTTCTTCTGCCGCGACTGGGCCGAGCTGCCCGAGGTGCCGAACCTCGACCGGCTGATCCCCGGGCTGGGCGATCTGGTAGCGCGGCTGGGAGCGGCCGGGGCGAACCAGTACCGCACCTTCCGCTTCGACGACGCCGGGGCGATCCGCGCGGCCTTCGTGTTCCTGCGGATGGACGGCCCGCTGGCCGAGATGCCGGCCGAGCGGCTGGCGCTGACCCAGGCGGTGCAGACGATGCTGCTCTGGTCCGAGGAGGCGTTCCGCGACCGCTCGCCGCTGGCGCTGCTGCCGGGCGGCGCGGCGGTCCTGCGCCCCGACATCGCGGCCATCATTCGCGCGGCCTACGACCCGGTCCTGCCCTCCGCCGCGACCGACCCGTCCCACGCCCTGCGCCTCTTCGCCCGCCTGGAGCGTTCTGCATGACGCGCCGCAGCCCGGCCGCGATCCGCCCCGTCCGCTCGGCCGGCCGCGCCGAGGGGCTGACCGGCTTCGGCGCGCTGACGTCCGCCGAGCGCAAGCTGCGCGACGAGGTGGGGCAGGGGCATCTCGTGGAGATCTCCGGCGGCGTGCCCGAGGCCGACGCGCCCGAGGTGCGGGTGCGCGCCAGCTTCATCCGCTACCTCGCCCTAGGCGGCTGCCCCGCCTGCCGCCCGCACGCGAAGGGCGTGCTGCTGTCGGGCGCCTGGATCGTCGGCGACGGCCCGGAGGGGGCGGAGACCCGCGGCCTTGATCTCGAGGGCTGCACGCTCGAGGGCGATCTTGCCCTCATGGCTTGCCGCATCCCCGATAAACTGCACCTGGGTGGGGCTAGTATCCATAGTCTATTCTTGAATGCGAGTCGTCTAGAAGCCGGGATTCGGGCGGACCGCCTCAACGCGAAGGGCGACCTTTTCCTGAGCAATGCCTAGGTGAAGGGAGAATTGCTGCTGCTTGGCGCGGAGCTGGGGGGCAACCTCGTCTGCGATCGGGCGACATTGACGTCAGGCGAGAGCGGCAATGCCTTGAGCGCAGACCGCCTCGACGCGAAAGGAGGCGTCTCTCTGGTCCGCGTCACCGCGACGGGGGAGGTGCGGTTGCTTGGCGCAATGCTCGGCGGCGACCTTGACTGCGAAGGCGCGACGCTGACGGCGGGTAAGAGCAGTTCGGCAATGCACCTCGACAACGCTCGCGTCCGAGGGGCGTGGTACTGGCGCCAAGAGGCCTCGGCCACGGGGTTTGTAAGATCTGAGCGGGGCGGCGTTCGGCGCGCTTGCCGACGATCCGGCCTGCTGGACGGATGCCATGACGCTGGCGCTCGAGCGGTGTCGTTACGGGGGGTTCTCGGGCGGCGGCGTAACCGGCCTGGACCGCAAACGGTGGCTGGGGATGCAGCATCCCAAGTTTCTCTGTGTCGACTTTCGGCCGCAGCCTTGGGAGCAATGCGCGAAGGTGCTGCGCGAGATGGGCCACGCCGAGGATGCGCGGCATGTGTTGATCGAGAAGGAGAAGCGGCAGCGGGCGGAGCGGGCGCGGCGGCCGTGGTACCTCAGATGGTGGTTCTGGTTCTGGGACCACATGCTGGGCGGAACGGTGCGTTACGGTCACAAGCCGCTCGTCGCGCTCTGGTGGCTCGCGGGTTTTGCGCTCTTTGGGACATGGGTCTTTCATGATGCGGCCACGGCAGACGCAATGAAGCCGAACAGCCCGGTGGTCTTGCGCGCCGATGAGTGGGCGGCGTGTGCGCCGACATATGTGGCCGGGGCTGACGGCCCTTCCCTGCGATGGCGCGGGCATCACGAGTCGCAGCTCGCCTGTTTCCTGGATCAACCCGAGGCGGCGTCGTATCCGCAGTTCAACGCCGGGCTCTATTCGCTCGACACGCTGTTGCCGATCGTGTCGATGCAAATGCAGGGGTTCTGGATCCCCGATGACCGGGTCGAACCGGTGGGCACGCTGGCGCGGTGGTATCTGTGGACCCACATTGCCGCGGGCTGGGCATTGTCGCTGCTGGCGGTGGCGGGGTTCTCGGGGCTGGTGACGTCGGACTGATGCACACGTTTCGCACGCGGGTGTTCTACGAGGACACCGACATGGGCGGGATCGTCTATCACGCCAACTACCTCAAGTTCATCGAGCGGGCTCGTTCGGACTGGGTGCGCGAGCTGGGGTTCGACCAGCGGGTGCTGCGCGAGGCCGGGCTGGTCTTCGCCGTGCGCCGGATCGAGGCCGACTTCGTCGCGCCTGCGCGATTCGACGACATGCTCGAGGTGACGACACGGCCCGTCGCGGGCGGCCCGGCGCGCGTGCTGCTCGAGCAGGAGGTGACGCGTGACGGCGCCATCGTGTTCCGGGCACGGGTTACCATCGTGGCGATGACGCTGCAGGGCCGGCCCGCGCGATTGCCGGCGGAAGTCCGCCGAGCCTCGGAGTGACCGCCGCGACGCAGCGGCATGACGCGGTTGTGTTGGCCATGCGGGTGGAACTGGGCTAGGCTTCCGCGCAATGAGAGCCGTGCCCGACGCGGCCACCGGAGAAGAGCAGTCACAATGGAAACCGAAGCCCTCGCACGTGTCGCCGAGATCGATTTCTCGTTCTGGGCGCTGTTCTTGCGCGCCACGCTGGTGGTCAAGCTGGTGATGCTGGTGCTGATCTCGGCCTCGATCTGGGCCTGGGCGATCATCGTGCAGAAGTTGATCGACTATCGCCGCGCCCGCGCCGAGCGCGCGGAATTCGAAGACAGCGTTCTGGTCTGGCGAGCCGCTCGACGAGTTCTACGACGAACTGGGGTCGCGGCCCGACGGCGCCTCGGAACGCGTCTTCGTCGCCGGCATGGCCGAGTGGCGGCGCAGCTACCGCCAGGACGGCGGCATGATCCCCGGCGCGACCTCGCGCATCGACCGCGCCATGGACGTGGCGATCCAGAAGGAGACCGAGCGGCTGACCTCGGGCCTGCCGCTGCTGGCCACGGTCGGGGCGACCGCGCCCTTCATCGGCCTTTTCGGGACCGTCTGGGGCATCATGCACGCGTTCATCAACATCGCCGAGCAGCAGAACACCAACCTCGCCGTCGTGGCGCCCGGCATCGCCGAGGCGCTTCTGGCGACAGGGCTGGGGCTTCTGGCGGCGATCCCGGCGGTGATCTTCTACAACAAGCTTTCGACCGACGCCGACCGGATCGCCGCCGGCTACGAGACCTTCGCCGACGAGTTCGCCGCCATCCTCGGGCGGCAGATGGACAGGCGGCCTGAGATGGGCGCCGGCGTCATGCAGCGCGAGCAGGGGGGGCGCCGCCGGCGACGGTCGCGCGTCCGGCCGATGGCCGAGATCAACGTCACGCCCTTCGTCGACGTGATGCTGGTGCTGCTCATCATCTTCATGGTGGCGGCGCCGCTTCTGACCGTGGGCGTGCCGGTCGAGCTTCCGAAGACCGCGGCGCAGGCCCTGCCGGTCGAGCAGGAAGAGCCGCTGACCGTGACGCTGACGCCCGACGGCGGGATCCAGATCCAGACCACCGAGGTGGGCGAGGAGGCCTTCATCCCGCGGCTGCGCGCCATCGCCGCCGAGCGCACGAACGACAAGGTGTTCCTGCGTGCCGACGGCACCATCGCCTATGCGCGCGTGATGCAGGTGATGGGGGCGCTCAATGCCGGGGGATTTTCGAACATCGGCCTGGTCACCGATGCCGGAGGTCCGCGGATGGACGGACGCGACGGCTGAGGCTGGGGCGTGAGGGTCGGCATTCTCATTTCGGGCGCGGGTCACGCAGCCCTGATCCTGCTGATCCTGTTCGGCAAGCTGTTCAGCCGTGACCTGCCGCCGGTCCAGGTTGCCGACGTGCAGCTGATTTCGGCCGAGGAGTTCGCGGCGCTGACGCGGCCCGAGGTCGGTCCGGCGGTGGCGCCCGCGCCCGCTGCGCCGGCTGCGCCCGAAGACGCTCCGGCGCCGGTCGTGCCGCCGCCCGACGCGCGCCCCGAGCCCGCGCCGCCACCTGAGACCCGGGCTGCGACCGAGCCCGACGCGGCCCCGCAGGAGACGCCGCAACCGCTCGCTGCCCGAAGCCGAGGTCGCGGACCTGCCGCCCGCGCCGCCTTCGCCGCCGGTGGCGGCCGAGGATGCGCCGCGCCTGGCCGAGCCGGTGCCGCAGGCGTCGCCACGCGTGGCGCCCGAGGCCGCGCCGCCGCCCCCGCCCGAGGCCGAGCGGGCGCTCGAACGGATCGAGCTGGCCTCGCCCGAGCCGCAGCCCGACGCGCCGGTCGTCGAGGACGAGCCCGTGGCGACCGCGCCGCCCGAGGCTGCGCCCGAGATCGTCACCGAGGCCGAGGAGCCGGCGAGCGAAGCGCCTGCCCCGAGCACCCGCCCGCGCCGCCGGCCCGAGAGACTGGCCGCGGCGCAGCCCGAACCCGAGGCGCCAGAACCCGAGGCGCCCGAGCCGCCGCGATCGGAGCGCGAGACCTTCGCGGCCGCCTCGACGCCCGAGGAGCCGCCCGAGCCGGAACCCGAGCCGCAGCAGGACGAGGCCGAAGATTTTGCCGACGCGATCGCCGCGGCGGTGAGCGAGGCGAACACCGCCGAGACCGCGCCTTCGGCCGGCGCACCTGCCGGCCCGCCGATGACCTTCGGCGAAAAGGAGGCGCTGAAGGTGGCGGTGGGCAAGTGCTGGAATGTCGGCTCGCTCTCGACCGAGGCAAGCCGCACCACCGTCGTGGTAAGCGTGCGCATGCGGCGCGACGGCAAGCCCGATACCGCGAGCATCCGCCTTGAGGGCTGGCGCGACGGGTCTGAGGCCGCGGCCCAGCAGGCCTTCGAGGCCGCGAAGCGCGCGATCAACATCTGCGGCCGCTCGGGCTTCCCGTTGCCCCCGGAGAAGTACGAGCACTGGGCCGAGATCGAGATGACCTTCAACCCCGAGGGAGTTGGCCTATGACGAAGTTCCTCCGTTTTCTCGTGCTCGGCTTCGCGCTTGCCGCGGGGGGCGCCCTCGCGCAGGAACGCGGCCCGCTGCGCATCGAGATCACCGAGGGCGTGATCGAGCCGTTGCCGTTCGCGATCCCGACCTTCCTGGCCGAGACGCCCGAGGCCGAGCGCTGGGCCGCCGACATCACCCGCGTCGTCGCCGCCGACCTGGTCGGGACCGGCCTGTTCCGCGAGATCCCGCCCGAGGCCTTCATCTCGCGGCCCGCCACGCTCGATGGAGCCGTCCAGTACGCCGACTGGAAGGCGATCAACGCCCAGGCGCTCGTGATCGGGCGCGGTCGCGGCCGAGGGCGAGCGGCTGACGGTCAAGTTCCGCCTCTTCGACGTCTTCTCCGAGACGCCGCTGGGCGAGGGGCTGCAGATTCGGCGGCGACATCCGAACTGGCGGCGGATGGCGCACAAGGTCGCCGACCAGGTCTACAGCCGCATCACCGGCGAGGGCGGCTATTTCGACAGCCGCGTCGTCTTCGTCTCCGAGACCGGGCCGAAGAACGCCCGGCAGAAGCGGCTGGCCATCATGGATTACGACGGCGCCAACGTGCAGTACCTGACCGGCGCCGACAGCATCGTGCTGGCGCCGCGCTTCTCGCCCGACGGCGACCGCGTGCTCTACACCAGCTATGAGATCGGGCTTCCCGCGGATCTACGAGCTGGACGTCGGCACCCTGGGCAGCCGCGCGCTGGACGAGCGCCGGGCACGATGACCTTCGCGCCGCGCTACGCGCCGGACGGGCGCAGCGTGGTCTTTTCGCTGACCCGCGGCGGCAACACCGACATCTACCTGCTCGACCTGGCGAGCGGCCAGAGCAGCCGGCTGACCGAGGCGCCGTCGATCGAGACCGCGCCCAGCTTTTCGCCCGACGGCAGCCAGATCGTCTTCGAGAGCGACCGCTCGGGCACCCAGCAGCTCTACGTCATGCCGGCGGGCGGCGGCGAGCCGCGGCGCATCAGCTTCGGCGAGGGCCGCTACGGCACCCCGGTCTGGTCGCCCGCGCGGCGACCTGATCGCCTTCACCAAGCAGAACGCCGGGCCGCTTCCACATCGGCGTGATGCGCACCGACGGCTCGGAGGAGCGGCTGCTGACGGCGTCCTTCCTCGACGAGGGGCCGACCTGGGCGCCGAACGGCCGGGTGCATCATGTTCACCCGCGAGACGCGCGGGCGCCGGCGGGCGCGCCGGCGCTCTACTCGGTCGACATCTCGGGCGCAACCTGCGGCGGGTGCCGACCGCAGGGGCCGCGCCTCGGACCCGGCCTGGTCGCCGCTTGCTGCCGTGACGAGCGTGCCGGAACCGGGTGCTAGCCATTGTCCGACGAACCGACGATACGGGCAAGCACGTGCAAGCCAGCGACTGAAGACCTCGCTAGCTCTGCTGATCGGCCGGTGCTCGGCGCTCGCCGCCTGCCCGAACGCCGACCGCTTCGGCGCGGGCGCCGGGCGCCGGCGGTCCGGCGGCGCGGGCGGGCCGCGGCGGTGCCGGTCGGCGTCACCGCGGCTCCGACCACCCCGGCCTATTTCCAGCAGACCGTGGGCGACCGGGTGCTGTTCGCCGTCGACCAGTCGACGCTGACGCCGCAGGCGCGCAGCGACGCTGGACGGGCAGGCGGAGTGGCTGCAGCAGCAACCCCGAGTATCACTGCGGTCGATCGAGGGCCACGCCGACGAGCAGGGCACGCGCGAATACAACCTCGCGCTCGGCGCCCGCCGCGCCACGCGGTGCACGAATACCTGTGTCGCGCGGGCGTCGCGCCGGCGCGGCTGCGCACCGTCACCTACGGCAAGGAGCGCCCGATCGAGGTCTGCTCGACCGAGGCTGCTACGCCAAGAACCGCCGCGCCGTGACCGTGATCGCCGCCGGGCGCGGGCGTCTGATCGCGATGCGCGCTCGATCCTGGCCCTCGCGCTGGCGATCGCGCGCGTTCCGGCCGCCGGCCCAGGGACGCCCGCGACGCTGGCCGACATCCGGCAGGAGCTGTCGGTCCTCTAGGTCGAGATGCAGCGCCTCAAGCGCGAGCTGTCGACCACCGGCGCGCCCGGCGGCGATCGCGCCGGGGCGAACCGACGCTCGAGCGGATGGACGCGATCGAGGGCGAGCTGCAGCGCGCTGACCGCGCGGGCCGAGGAGCTGGAGAACCGGATCAACCGGGTCGTCAGCGACGGCACCAACCGGATCGGCGACCTGGAGTTCCGGCTCTGCGAGCTGGAGGCCGGCTGCGACATCGGCGCAGCTCGGCGACACCCCGCCGCTCGGCGGCGAGGCCGCGGCCGGGCCCGGCGCGCCGCGCGCGCCGGCCCCGGGCAGCGCCTGCGACCGGCGGGCGCCGAGCTGGCCGTGGGCGAGCAGGCGGACTTCGACCGGGCGCAGGGAGGCCTTCGACGCCGGCGACTTTCGCGGCGCGGCCGAGCTCTTCGCGGACTTCACCGAGACCTATACCGGGCGGCCCGCTGACAGGCGAGGCGCATTTCCTGCGGGGCGAGGCGCTGGCGCAGCTGGGCGAGACGCCGACGCGGCGCGCGCCTATCTCGACGGCTTCTCGGGCGACGCCGCGACGGCGCGTCGCGCCCGAGGCGCTGCTGCAGCTCGGCCTGGCGCTGAACCGGCTCGGCCAGCGGCAGGATGCCTGCGTCGACGCTGGGCGAGGTGCGGCGCGCTTTCCCGGGCCGCCCGACGGCGTCGAGGCGCAGACGGCGCTGGCCCAGCCTCGGCTGCCGTTGACGCACGCGTCGCCGGCCAGCGCATGCGGCGCTGGACCGAGCTATCGCTCGGCCCCGGCTTCGCGACCGCTCGGCGTCGCCGTCTCGGGCGGCGGCGACAGCATGGCGCTGCTGCATCTGGCGGCCGACTGGGCGCGGGCCTCGGGCGTCGCGCGTTGCGCGCCGTGACGGTCGACCACGGGCTGCGGCCCGAGGCGGCGGCCGAGGCGCGTCATGCGTCGGCGCTGTGCGCCGGGCTCGGGCGTGCCGCACGACGCTGCGCTGGAGGGCTGGGACGGCAGCGGCAACCTGCAGGACGCAGCGCGGCGACGCGCGGCGCGCGCTGATCGCGGACTGGGCGCGGCGCACGGGCTCGCCGATGTCGCTGCTGGCCCACACGCGCGACGACCAGGCCGAGACGGTGCTGATGCGGCTGGCGCGCGGCGTCGGGCGTCGAGGGGCTGGCCGGCGATGCGCGAGCGTAGCGCTGCTGACGGCGTGACCTGGCTGCGCCCGCTTCTGGGCCTCGGCCGCGCCGAACTGCGCGACTACCTCGCGCGCGGCGGGGCTTCCGTGGTCGAGGACCCGCAGCAACGACGACCCCGCCTTCGACCGGGTCGGCACGGCGCGCGCTCGCTGCAGCTGCGCCGCTGGGCTCGACGAGCGAGCGTCTTGCCGCGACGGCGGCGGCGGCTCGACATGGCGCGCGCCGCGCTCGAGCGCGCTTGGCGCAGCTGCGCGGCGCGCGCCACGGTCGAGCCTGCAGCACGGGCGACGTGGTCTGTCGACCGCGCGGCCTTCGCCGACTGGCCCGACGAGACGCGCCTGCGGCTTCTGGCCGCACGCGCTGCACTGGATCGCGGCCGCGCCGTACCGCCCGCGCCTGGCGCCGCTTGCGGCCGCGCGCTCGAGGCCGCAGGAGGCGCTGCACGCTTGGCCGGCGTCCTGATCGCTCCTGCGCCGGACGAGCTGCGCGTGACGCGCGAGGCCGAGGCCGCCGCGGCCCGGGCCGCCCCGGACGCGCCCTGGGACGGGCGCTGGCGCGTTGCCGGGCCGGCGCGTCCGGGCGACGTGGTCGCGGCGCTGGGCGAGGCGGCTGATCGAGTGCCCGGATGGCGCGGATGCCGGCCTGCCGCGCGCCGTCGCTGCTGGCCACGCCCGCGGTCTGGCGGAGGGTGCCCTGGTCGCCGCGCCGGTCGCCGGCCTCGACGCCGGATGGTCGGCTTCGCTGGTGCCGTGACGGCGAACGCGTTCTTCGCCGCGTCTGATCACGCATTGAACGACCGTGCGCCGATCTTTATCTTACAGCAACGCCGAACCGGGTCTGGTCCGCCGGAACCGGACCGAGACTTCGAAGGAGATTCTCCTTGGGCAACGCGCGCAACATCGCCTTCTGGGTCGTCCTGTTCCTGCTGATCCTGGCGCTCTTCAACCTGTTCTCGGGCGGCCAGTCGACGATGTCGTCGCCGCTCGATCAGCTATTCGGACTTCGTCGCGGCGGTCGAGCGCGGCGAGGTGTCGAGCGTCACGCTCGACGGCGAGCGCGTGCTGTTCCGCGGCAGCGACGGCAGCGACTACGTGACGATCCGCCCCGAGGGCACCGACATCACCGACCGGCTGATCGCCAAGGACATCACCGTCAACGCCAAGCCGCAGGAGCAGTCGGGCTTCACCACCGTGCTGATGACCTTCCTGCCGTTCCTGCTGCTGATCGGCGTCTGGATCTACTTCATGAACCGGATGCAGGGCGGCGGCCGCGGCGGCGCCATGGGCTTCGGCAAGTCCCGGGCCAAGCTGCTGACCGAGAAGCACGGCCGCGTCACCTTCGACGACGTCGCCGGCATCGACGAGGCCAAGGAGGAGCTCGAGGAGATCGTCGAGTTCCTGCGCAACCCGCAGAAGTTCTCGCGCCTCGGCGGCAAGATCCCGAAGGGCGCGCTGCTGGTCGGCCCGCCGGGCACCGGCAAGACGCTGCTGGCGCGCGCCATCGCGGGCGAGGCGGGCGTGCCGTTCTTCACCATCTCGGGCTCCGACTTCGTCGAGATGTTCGTGGGCGTCGGCGCCAGCCGCGTGCGCGACATGTTCGAGCAGGCCAAGAAGAACGCGCCCTGCATCGTCTTCATCGACGAGATCGACGCGGTCGGCCGCTCGCGCGGCGTCGGCTACGGCGGCGGCAACGACGAGCGCGAGCAGACGCTGAACCAGCTTCTGGTCGAGATGGACGGCTTCGAGGCGAACGAGGGCATCATCATCGTCGCCGCGACCAACCGGCCCGACGTGCTCGACCCCGCGCTGCTGCGCCCCGGCCGGTTCGACCGGCAGGTGCAGGTGCCGAACCCCGACATCAAGGGCCGCGAGAAGATCCTCGGCGTCCATGCCCGCAAGGTGCCGCTGGGCCCGGACGTCGACCTGCGCATCATCGCGCGCGGCACGCCCGGCTTCTCGGGCGCCGATCTGCCAACCTGGTGAACGAGGCGGCGCTGATGGCCGCGCGCGTCGGCCGGCGCTTCGTGACGATGGACGACTTCGAGAACGCCAAGGACAAGGTGATGATGGGCGCCGAGCGCCGCTCCATGGTCATGACCGAGGACGAGAAGAAGCTGACCGCCTATCACGAGGCGGGCCACGCCATCGTCGGCCTGAACGTCCCGCAGCACGACCCGATCCACAAGGCGACGATCATCCCGCGCGGCCGCGCGCTGGGCCTGGTGCTGTAGCCTGCCCGAGCGCGACCAGCTGTCGGTGACGCTGCACCAAGTACAAGTCCAAGATCGCCATGGCGATGGGCGGCCGGGTCGCCGAGGAGCTGATCTTCGGCAAGGAGAACGTGACCTCCGGCGCCGCCTCCGACATCCAGCAGGTGACCAAGATCGCGCGCGCCATGGTGACGCAGTTCGGCTTCTCCGAAGAGCTGGGCAAGATCGACTACGCCAACGAGCAGCAGAGCTACCTCGGCGCCTACAACAGCGCCCTCGAACGCCGCGCCCGACACGCAGGAGCGGATCGACGCAGAGGTCAAGCGCATCGTCGACGAGGGCTACGACGACGGCCAAGCGCATCCTGACCGAGAAGGATCGACGATCTGCACCGGCTGGCGCAGGGGCTGCTGGAATACGAGACGCTGACCGGCGACGAGATCACCCAGGTCATCGCCGGCGAGCCGCTGAACCGCGGCGACGACGAGGACCACACGCCCACCGACAGGGCAACGCGCGCTCGGTCACGGCGATCCCGAAGACCAAGCCGCGCCCGAAGACGCCGGACGGCGGGCTCGAGCCCGAACCCAGCGCCTGACGCCGGCCAGCACCGTCGTTATCCAGCCCCCGCGCCAGGACATGGCCGCGGGGGCTTTTTTCTGCCCAAAGGCCGGGCCGCAGGCGCATGATCACGTTTGACCCTGTCCGGCTCCGTCGGCCATTCTGGTGCCATGGCCGCGCTCGAACCCACGCCTCATCTCGCCACTGTCACCTGGCTCGGCCACGTCGCCGACCGCGCCGCACCTTGCGTCGGCGACGATGGAGCGGGTCCGAGGCCAGCTTTGCCGGCCTTGGCGGCGAGGCGCATTCGGGCCTGACGCGGCCGCGCCTGCAGCCGCGTGTCGGCGCTAGCATCCGAGGGGACCGAGATCCGCAATGTCCGCCAGCTGACGCATCCTCGGCCGAGGAGGAATTGGCCGAGATGCGCGGCGGATGGGTGTCGACGGGTCGATCCGGCGTGGCTGGGGGCGCAGATGGTGGCGCGGGCTGCCGGACTTCAGCCACCTGCCGCCTTCGTCCCGCCTTCAGGCCCCGGCCGGCACCACCTTCGTCATCGACATGCAGAACCGCCCCTGCCACCTGCCGGCGAAGGTCATCGACGGATCTCGCGGGCGCGGGGCGGCGCTTCAAGGCGGCGGCCGAAGGGCTGCGCGGCGTCACCGCCTGGGTCGAGCGTGAGGGCCCGATTGCCGTCGGCGACGCGCTGCGCCTCTTCGTGCCGGACCAGCGGGCGTGGCAGGGTCTGCGCGACAGCCGCCCCCGCCAGGGCCGCGGACTGAGCCGTCAGATCAGCAGCAATGCCGCAATGCCGAGACCGACGGCGAGGCCCGAATGGATGGCGAGTGTCGTGAACATGACCAACAAACCTTGAACTGGTGAACCGAAGATACACCATGCGAACGTCATTGATGGGGCCATGTTCCTGAACATACCGTTTCCGCGCCGGCGACACGGCCGCAACCGGCTGCCGTTCCGTCGCAAATGTCGCCTTCCGCCCCGGGATCGCTTCGTATCAAGAGGGGCAAAGACAGCGCGGCGGGGGGCAGCACGGCAATGAAGACCGACATCGAGATCGCGCGCGAGGCGTGCAAGAAGCCGATCCAGGAGATCGGGGCGAAGCTGGGCATTCCGGCCGAGGACCTGCTGCCCTACGGCCACGACAAGGCCAAGGTCTGGCAGGGCTTCATCGAGAGCCTGCGCGACCGGCCCAACGGCAAGCTGATCCTGGTGACCGCGATCAACCCGACGCCGGCGGGCGAGGGCAAGACGACGACGACCGTCGGCCTCGGCGACGGGCTCAACCGCATCGGCAAGAAGACCGCGATCTGCATCCGCGAGGCCTCGCTCGGGCCCTACTTCGGCATGAAGGGCGGCGCGGCGGGCGGCGGGCTGGCGCAGGTGGTGCCGATGGAGGACATGAACCTCCACTTCACCGGCGACTTCCACGCCATCACCTCGGCGCACAACCTGCTGGCGGCGATGATCGACAACCACGTCTACTGGGGCAACGAGCAGGAGATCGACATCCGCCGGGTGGTCTGGCGGCGGGTGATGGACATGAACGACCGGGCGCTGCGGCAAGTCGTGGCCAGCCTCGGCGGCGTGGCCAACGGCTTCCCGCGCGAGACCGGCTTCGACATCACCGTGGCCTCCGAGGTGATGGCATGCCTCTGCCTCGCCCACGACCTGGACGACCTGCAGCGGCGGCTGGGCGACATCATCGTGGCCTACCGGCGCGACCGGACGCCCGTGACCTGCCGCGACCTGAACGCCGACGGGGCGATGACGGTGCTGCTGCAGCGACGCGATGCAGCCGAACCTGGTGCAGACGCTGGAGAACAACCCCGCCTTCGTCCATGGCGGCCCCTTCGCCAACATCGCCCACGGCTGCAACTCGGTCATCGCGACGACGACGGCGCTGAAGCTGGCCGACTACGTGGTGACCGAGGCGGGCTTCGGCGCCGACCTCGGCGCCGAGAAGTTCATGAACATCAAGTGCCGCAAGGCGGGGCTGCGCGCCGGACGCGGTCGTGGTCGTGGCGACGGTGCGGGCGATGAAGATGAACGGCGGCGTGGCGAAGGACGACCTGGGCGCCGAGAACGTCGAGGCGGTGCGGAAGGGCTGCGCCAACCTCGGCCGCCATCTCGAGAACGTCGAAAGCATTCGGCGTGCCCGTCGGTGGTGGCGATCAACCACTTCGTCCGGCGACACCGAGGCCGAGATCGAGGCGGTGCGGGACTACGTGGCGGGCAAGGGCGCCGAGGCGATCCTCTGCCGGCACTGGGCCGAGGGCTCGGCGGGAATCGAGGAGCTGGCGCGCAGGGTCGCCGAGATCGCCGAGGGCGGCGCGGCGCAGTTCCGCCGCTCTACCCCGACGAGATGCCGCTCTTCGAGAAGATCGAGACCATCGCCCGGCGGATCTACCGCGCCGACGAGGTGATCGCCGATCACGAAGGTCCGCGACCAGCTCACGCATGGGAGGCGCAGGGCTATCGGCAACCTGCCGATCTGCATGGCCAAGACCCAGTATTCGTTCTCGACCGACCCGGACCTGCGCGGCGCGCCCACCGGGCACTCGGTGCCGGTGCGCGAGGTGCGGCTGTCGGCGGGGGCGGGCTTCGTCGTGGCGATCTGCGGCGAGATCATGACGATGCCGGGCCTGCCGCGGGTGCCGTCGGCCGAGACGATCCGGCTGAACGCGGCGGGCCAGGTCGAGGGGCTGTTCTGAGGGTGGCGTCGCGGCGGCTTGTCTCTTGCAGGCCCGCGCCCCACGGTGCGACCTGTGGCGGCATGCAGGGGGAGGCGTTGCGATGACGGCCACGATGATCGACGGCAAGGCCTTGGCGGCCAAGCTGCGGGAGCAGGTCGCCGAGGAGGTCGCGCGGCTGGAGCGAGATGGGCATCACGCCGGGGCTGGCCGTGGTGCTGGTGGGCGAGGACCCGGCCAGCCAGGTCTACGTCCGCTCCAAGGGGCGCGCTGCGCCGAGGCCGGCATGGCCAGCTTCGAGCACCGGCTGTCGGAAGACGGCCGAGGCGGGAGCTGCTCGACCTCGTCGACCGGCTGAACGCCGACCCGGAGGTGCACGGCATCCTGGTGCAGCTGCCGCTGCCGCCGCACATCGACCCCGAGCCGGTGATCGACGCGATCGACCCGGCCAAGGACGTCGACGGCTTCCACATGTCAATGTCGGGCGCGCTGGCGACCGGGCAGAAGGCGCTGGTGCCCTGCACGCCGCTGGGCTGCCTGATGCTGCTGCGCGACACGCTGGGCGATCTGACGGGCCACGAGGCCGTGGTGATCGGCCGCTCGAACATCGTCGGGCAAGCCGATGGCGCAGCTTCTGCTGCAGCGAAGACTGCACCGTCACGATGGCGCATTCGCGGACACGCGACCTGCCCGAGGTTGTGCGGCGGGCCGACATCGTCGTCGCCGCGGTGGGCCGGCCGGCGTTCGTCCAGCGGCGACTGGCTGAGGCCCGGCGCGACGGTGATCGACGTCGGCATCAACCGCATCGAGGACGGCAAGCTGGTCGGCGACGTCGACTTCGCCGGCGCGGCCGAGGTCGCGGGCGCGATCACGCCGGTGCCGGGCGGCGTCGGGCCGATGACCATCGCCTGCCTGCTGGCCAACACGCTCACCGCCGCCTGCCGCCAGCACGGTCTGCCCGCGCCCGAAGGGTTGTCGGCGTCATAGCCGACACGCACGGGCTGCTCCGCCCCGAGGCGCTGGAGCGGCTGCGCGGCGTCGGTCACATCGTCCATGCCGGCGACATCGGCGCGCCCTGGATCGTCGATGCGCTGGCCGAGATCGCGCCGGTGACCGCGATCCGCGGCAACGTCGACACCGCCGAGTGGGCGCGCGCCTATCCCGAGGAGACGGTAGTCCGGCTGGAGGGACGCAACATCCTGGTCCTGCACGACCGCAAGCAGATCGACGTCCTGCCCGCGGAGCAGGGGATCGAGGTGGTCATCTCGGGCCATTCTCACAGCCCGGCCGTCGAAACGCGCGACGGCGTCCTCTACCTCAATCCCGGGTCCGCCGGGCCGCGCCGCTTCCGTCTGCCGGTCAGCGTGGCGCGGCTCGATCTCGCAGGTCCTGCGCCGCGGGCCGAGATCCTTCCGCTGGAGGTCTGAGCCCGCGCGGTCAGTCGCCGCGCGGCAGCGGGATCATCGTGCCCTGCAGCAGCGCGACCGCCACCGCCTCCCGGCCCTCGACCTCGGCGGCGACCTCGGCGGTGACCACGATCAGGCGGCGGCCGGCGCGCACCACCCGGCCCGTGGCCACCAGCCGGTCGCCCCGCGCGGGCGCGAGCAGGTTGATCTTGATCTCGGCAGTCAGAACCTCGTGGCCCTCCGGCAGGGTGCTGAGCGCGGCATAGCCTGCGGCCGTATCTCCGAACGCGAAGGTCAGCGCGGCATGGCCGAAGCCGTGCTGCTGGCGTGGCCGCGGGCAGGATCGGCGCGGCGAGGACGGCAGCGCCCCGCCGCCAGCTCCTCGACCGCGGCGCCGAAGGTCCGCATCATGCCCTGGCGCGCGAAGCTGGCGCGCACCGCCCGCTCGACCTCGGGCGTCATCGGACGCTGGCCCGGGCGCGAGCCGTGGCAGGCACCGGCAGCGCCCGCGGATGCGGCCCGATCAGGATCGCGCAGGCGTCGGGCTCCATCAGCGCGCGCAGCGGCGGCGCCGTCCAGTCGAGCCCGCCGGTATAGGTGCCGTAGGCCGGCAGAGATCCGCCGCGTATCGTAGAGAAGGCAGGGCCGGCTGATGCGCGCGCCCCGCAGCCGAGACCCGCGCCTTGGGGTGGTAATGCCCCGAAATCTCGCCCGCGGCGTCGGCCGCGGCGATGTGGCGGAAGGTGAGGGGGCCCGTCCGTCCATTCTCCGGCCGCCGTCGCCGCCCAGCTCGGGCACGGCGGGGTCGTGGTTGCCCTCGATCCAGATCCAGCGCCGCCCGGCCTGCAGCCGCAGCCAGCCGCTGCCGCGCCGCCTCGTCCAGCGCGCGGCGCCGCCGCGTCGTCGTCGAAGCTGTCGCCGAGGCAGATCACCGTCGCGCGCGCCGGTCGCCGGCCATGTCGCGCTCGAGCCGCGCCAGCGTGTCCGCGGTCTCGTAGGGCGGCAGCACGTGCCCGCCGCGCCGGGCGATGCGCTCGGACTTGCCCAGGTGCAGGTCGGAGACGCAGAGCAGCCCCTCCGCCGGCCACCAGAGCGCGCCGGAGGGCAGCCGGCGCAGCGGCGTCGCGCCGGCAGGGTGAAGGCGTAGTGCGTTCATGCTTCGTTCGTGGCCGACCCGCGCGCGAGCGCAAGCCTTCGCACACGTGCGGGCTGGGGGTGCCCGCCCGCGGCTCGCAGTCGGTCAAGCCCGGCCTCGGCCATCAGCCGCTCCGCCTCGCTCCTCCAGCAGCCGTTCCTCCGCCGCGCCCCTCGACCGGCACCCGCCCGATCTCCAGGAACAGCGGCGCGGCCAGCGGCGTCACGCCGGTCCAGCACCACGTGGTCGATGCGGCCCGGCGGTGCGGGCCAGCATCTCCTCGATCCGGCCGAAATCGACGAGGCCCGCGCAGCGCCTCCTCCCGCGTGATCTCGCAGCAGCAGGTGGTCGGGGTCGTAGCGGCGCAGCGTGTCGTAGAGGATGTCGGACGAGAACGTCGCCTGCCGCCGGCTTGCGGCGGCCCTGCGCGGTCTGCGCGGTCGATCAGGCCGGCGATCGGTCGCCGACGCGCGGAAGGTGCGCTTCATCACCGCGTTGCCGGCCAGCCAGGTCTCGAACGCCCTCGCGCAGGTCGCCCGGCGCGAACAGCGGCGCCGGGTCGGGCACCGGGTCCAGCCCCCAGATCAGCATCGCGTAGTCGGTCGGCGACGAAGCCCAGCGGGTGCAGGCCCAGCTCCTCCATCCGCTGGGTCAGCAGCAGGCCCAGCGTCTGCTGCGCGTTGCGCCCGGCGAAGCCGTAGACGCAGGTATGCGCGCGCCCGTCATGCGGGAAGCTCTCGACCAGCAGCCGGTCGGCCTCGCGGCAGGTGCGAGACCTCGCGCTGCAGGGCCAGCCAGTCGGCGGTATGGGCGGGCAGCTCGGGCCAGCTCTCCTGCCGGAACATGCGCAGGATGCGCTGCGGAAAGCTGGGTGGAGGTGGCGAACTTGGTGCCCATGAAGGCGGCGATCGCGCGGCTTGCGGCCGCGGCGGCGCGTGACCTCGACCGTCATCTCGCGCAGGCCCTCGTAGCGCACGACCTGGCCGCCGATCAGGAAGGTGTCGCCGGGCGTGAGCGTGGCGGCGAAGCCCTCCTCGATCTCGCCCAGCGGCGCGCCGCCGCGGCCGCTGCATCCGCACCTTGAGCAGGTCGGTGTCCTGATGATCGTGCCGATGTTCATGCGGATCCGCGCGCCGCGCGCGGGTCGCGCAGCTGCCACAGCCCGTCGGGCGCTGCTTCAGCCGCTGCCAGCGGTCGTAGGCGCGCAGCGCGTAGCCGCCGGTGGCGCAGAAATCGAGGCAGTCGTCGAATGCGGCCCGCGTCAGCCCGGCATAGGCGCCGGCGGTCTTGACCTCGGCGATAGAGCGCGTCGGCGTCGAACGGCCCGGCGCAGGCGGTGATCAGGATGTGCTGGCACAGCACGTCGCGCGGCCCGGGGCCGCGCGGATCGCCGTCGAGGTCGTGGGCGCGCACCGCCTCCAGCGCGGCGACGCATTCGATCACCTCGAAGCGGTTGGCGGGCACCAGCAGCGCCTTGGACGGCGCGTTGTAGCGGTGGTTGGCGCGGCCGATCCGCTGCACCAGCCGCTTGACGTTCTTCGGCGCGCCGACCTGGATCACCAGGTCCACGTCGCCCCAGTCGATGCCCGAGGTCGAGCGTGCCGGTGCAGACGATGGCGCGCAGCTCGCCCGCCACCATCGCCGCCTCGACCCTCTCGCGCTGCTCGCGGGCGAGGCTGCCGTGGTGGATGCCGATGGGCAGGCCGTCCTCGTTGGCGAGCCAGAGGTTGTGAAAGAAGATCTCGGCCTGCGCGCGGGTGTTGTGGAAGATCAGCGTGGTGCGGTGCCGCCGCACCTGCTCCAGCACCGCGGGGATCGGCATAGGCGCCGCCGCCGCCGGACCAGGGCGGCGGCTCCTCGGTCGCCAGCATGCGCGATGTCGGGGTCGGGGCCGGGATCGGCGTAGCAGGATCGGGCAGGGGTCGGGGTGGCGCGCCAGGAAGGCGGGCGATGGCCGCCGGGTCCTCGACCGTGGCCGACAGGCCGACGCGGCGCAGCCCCGGGCGCGAGCGTCTGCAGCCGCGCCAGCGCCAGCATCAGCTGGTCGCCGCGCTTCGATTCCGCCAGCGCGTGGATCTCGTCCACGATCACCCGCTCCAGCCCGGCGAAGATCCGCGGCGCGTCCTCGTAGCTGAGCAGCAGCGCCAGGCTTTCCGGGCGTGGTCAGCAGGATATGCGGCGGATCGGCGCGCTGCGCGCTGCTTGGCGCGTGTAGGAGGTGTCGCCGGTGCGGTCCTCGATCCGGATCGGCAGGCCCATCTCCTCGACGGGCGGGTCAGGTTGCGGCGGATGTCGGCGGCCAGCGCCTTGAGCGGCGAGACGTAGAGCGTGTGCAGCCCCTGCGTGGCGCCCGTCGGCCAGCTCGGCCAGCGTCGGCAGGAAGCCCGCCAGCGTCTTGCCGCCGCCGGTGGGCGCGATCAGCAGCAGCGCCGGGTCGCGCGGCGCGCTCCAGCATGTCCTGCTGGTGCGGGTGGATCGACCAGCCGCGGGCGGCGAACCAGCGATCGAAGCGGGGCGGCAGCGCGTCCATGGAGGCAGACTTAACCGGCCTGCCGGGTCGGGTCAGCAGCCTCTTCACCGGGGCGGGAGCTCAGCCGGGAAAGATCTCGGCCATCTCGGCCTCGAATTCGTCCCAGCCGATGGTGGCGGCGTTGCCGGCATAGCCGTGATAGTGCGAGCGGCCCGACGAGTTCGGCAGCCCCGCCCAGATTTCGGCGAGATTGTTCATGAACCGGGTCTGGCTCAGCGTCCGATCGCGGAAGGCGTGATAGCCGGCTTCGGCGAAGAGCTCGTCGGCCAGCCGGTCTTGCAGCGCGGGCGAGAAGCGTGCGTCGGGGCCGGCGCCAACCTGGCGGGCGAGACGGCGCAGGGTCTTGGGAATGAACTGCGAACCGGCCGATGGCGTGGGGCTGGCCGGGGGAGGCGTCGATCCAGGCGTAGACCTCGCCCAGGGTCATCTCGGTCGGGCGCCTGCCGGGAGTTTCTTCGCGCCGTAGTTGATCGCGTCGTAGCCGTCGGCGCGCGATTCTGCCTGGCCCACAAGTGGCGCAGGCGCTCGATAGCCGGGCGCGGCGCCGAGGCTGAGGTCGGTGCCGGAGGCCTCGGCCTGGTCGAGGGCGCGTTCGAGGTGCTGGAGCGGTTCGAAAAGGCTCCCGCGCGCGGTGCCGCCGAAGAGCGCTGGGGCCGGAGCGGGCGCTGTCGGCCGCGCCGCTTCGGGCGGCGATGAAGGGCGCGCGCTGGGTCGCGAGCGGCATCTCGCGGCGCACCGGGACGAGGGCGGAGCCGCCGGAGAGATAACCGTTGCCGAGGAGCGAGACGGCCTGCCGCGCGGCGGCGGGCGCGAAGAGAGGCGCGATGGCCGCAGCCAGCACCAGAGCCGTCGGTCGCAGGGTCATGTGCACCTCGTTCTGAGATCCCGTGCGGGACGATGACCGAGGTGGGTCATCCGGTTGCCGCGCGCCCGTCAGCGGGCGATCTCCTCGTCGCGGACGAACATGTTGGCCCAGGCGCGGTCGATCAGCGCCGGCGTCATCTGGTAGGGGATGCCCTCGAAGTCGCAGATCGAGAGCATCTGGTCGATCAGGAAGACCGGCTGGTAGTTGGCGTAGACGTTGTCGATCGTCGGGTACTTCTTCTTCAGCAGGTGGATCAGCGCGCCTCGTCCAGCGGCATCTTCTTCTTGCGCGCGACCATGGCGAAGATCTTGAGGAAATCCTCCTGGGTCGGGCCGTCGATCTTGATCTTGTAGAAGATCCGGCGCAGCGCCGCCTGGTCGAAGATCTTGTTCGGGTGGAAGTTGGTGGAGAAGATCACCAGCGTGTCGAAGGGCACCTCGAACTTCTCGCCCGACTGCAGGGCCAGGATGTCGCTGATTCTCCTCCAGCGGCACGATCCAGCGGTTGATCAGCGCCTGCGGCGGCTCCTCCTGCCGGCCAAGGTCGTCGACGATGAAGATCGCCGCCGGTGGACTTCAGCTGCAGCGGCGCCTGATAGGTGCGCGCGGTCGGGTTGTAGACCAGGTCCAGCATGTCGAGCGACAGTTCGCCGCCGGTGATGACCGTCGGCCGGTCGCACAGCACGTAGCGCGTGTCGAAGCGGTCGGCGTGCGGCGCAGCGAGGTCGGGTCGTCCTGCTCATCCTCGGCGGCGGAGTGGACGATCGGGTCGTAGACGGTGATCACCTGGCCCGCGTATTCGATCGCGCGGGGGACATAGATCTTGTCGCCCAGCGCGTCGCGGATGCCGTTCGAGATCGAGGACTTGCCGTTGCCCGGCGGCCCGTACATCAGGATCGACCGGCCCGACGCCGACCGCCGGGCCCAGGTGGTCGAGCAGGTCGCTCGGGCAGGATCAGGTGGCCCATCGCCGAGGTCAGCTGGTCGCGGGTGATCTGGATGTTGCGGATCGACTGGCGCTTCACCTGCTCGCCGTAGACGTCCAGCGGCACCGGCATCGCGCCGAAGTATTCCGACTGGCCCAGCGCGTCCAGCGCCCGCGCCTTGCCGGCGTCGGTCAGCTGGAAGCCCATCTCGCCGCCGGAACTGGCGTGCAGCGTGCCCGTCGCCTCGAGCAGCCGCTGCGCGCGGGCGAGGTCGACCAGCTCCTGCGTCACGGCGGCCGGCAGGCAGATGCGCCGCGCGCGATGTCGGAGACCTGGTCGAGGTTCTGTGCGGAACATCGTCTTCAGCAGGATGTCGCGCATCATGACCGGCGGCAGCCGCATCTCGGCAGCCGAGCGCGGAGCCGGCGGCGCCATGACGCCTGCGACCTGCATGTTCATGGCCTGAGCCCCCTTCGTCGTGGTTCGGACGCCGGGGCTAGCGCGCAATCGTGGCGAAAAGATGGACGGCCGAGGCCAGAGCCGGGGCGGCGGCCAGTGCCAGATAGAGCGATCAGCGTTCCCCCAGCGCCAGGCCCATGGGAAAGTCGCCGCCCTGCCAGCTTGCCCAGTGCGGCACGCGGTTGCGAGCGGGGGCAGGGCGCGTGCCGCCCGGTGGGTGGCGATCGCGGCTAGCAGCATCACCGCGAAGAGGACGAGGAAGGCGCCCGCGTCCGGCCGGCTCACGAAAGGCGCCATCGCCGCGGCGAACTTGGCGTCGCCGCCGCCAACCGCGCGGGCAAGGTTCAGCACGAAGCCGATGACCAGCACCACCGCCAGGTGCAGCCAGCGCCAGCCCCATTCGCCCAGCGGCAGGACCAGCGGCCCGACCAGCGCGAAGACGGCGACCAAGGCCAGGACCGAGACGTTGGGGATCCTCATCCGCGCCATGTCCGACCACGCGACCCAGAGGCAGATCGGCGTGGCGGCGAGCGAGGAACCAGGCGGCCGCTTGCGGCGTCACCCGATCAGCGCGCCGGACTGGCGGTCGAGCGCGGCCAGCGACCGGGCCGCCGGCTCGAAATGCTGCGGGTGGGTCTCGATCGCTTCGCGCAGCAGCGCCTCGCCCGTCGTCACGTCGCCCTGCTTGATCGCGGCCAGCGCCAGCGTGTGCAGAAGCCGCGCCTTTTCGGGCTGGGTCATCGGCATGATCGGCAGCTCGTAGTGGCGCTGCGCCCCGCGGGCCAGTACCAGATTGTTCTTGGCGGTGAAGAGGTCGGGATCGTAGGTCGAGCGCTTCTGAGAACAGCCGCTCGGCCTCGCCATATGCGCCGCGGGTGAGCTTGGAATAGCCCCAGTTGTTCAGCACGCCCGCCGGCTTGTCACCCATCGTCACGGCCGTCTCGTAGAAGGCTGTCGGCCTTGTCCCACTCGCCGTTTCCGTCGGCGATCATCGCCTCGAGCCGGTAGCGGTCATAGCTTGCATGGCTGGGCGGGATTGCGTCCAGCACACGCTCGGCCTCGTCCCAGGCGCCGCGCCGGACCAGCGCGTCGGCCAGCTTCACCCGGTCCTCGGGCATGGCGTCGGGGTGGCGCACCACGTCGCGCCACGCGTCGACCGCGGCCACGGGGCGCCCGGCGCGCACCAGCGCCGAGGCCAGATCGCGGCGCAGGTCGATGCGGTCGGGCTTTTCCTCGACCGCACCCTTGAAGTAGGCAACGGCCTCGGCCGGGTCGGCCGTCGACAGCATCAGGTCGTTCAGGCCGGCATTGTCGATGATGTTGACCGGGTCGAGCGCACGGTCGACCTCGGCCTCCTGCCCGCGCATCCCGCATCCCGCGATCAGGACCGTTCCGCTCAGGCAGAACGCCGCAACGATGTTCTGGCGCATTGGTCGCGTCCCTCAACTGCTCGCGTCCGCTCTGTCGGTCGGGCAGGGAACGGCCCCGCCGCACCGCGGCGAACTTCTTGTCTGTCAGGACGATACGCCGATCTCTTCACGCGTGTCAGCCGCGCGGCGAGCCTTCGCGCCCGATGGCGGCATTTCGGTCACTGTCGCGGCTGAGCTCAGAAGTCGCGGCTCAACGTCTGGGCGATCTGATAGATCGAGGGCCCGATCAGGATGATCAGCAGCGGCGGCACCGTCAGCATCATCGTGGCCAGCGTCATCTTGGTGGGCAGGGTGTTGGCCTTCTCCTCGGCACGCATCACCCGCTTGTCGCGCATCTCGGCGGCGTAGACGCGCAGCGCCTCGGCGATCGAGGTGCCGAACTGCTGGCTCTGGATCAGCACTGTGACAAAACTCGCCACGTCGGCGACGCCGGCCCGCTCGGCCATGTCGCGCAGCACGTTCACGCGCTCCTTGCCGGCCTTCATCTCGTGGCTGACGATCTCGAACTCGTCGGCGAGGGCGGGGTAGCCGGCGCGGATCTCGCGCGCCACGCGCAGCACCGACTGGTCGAGCGACTGGCCCGCCTCGACGCAGACCAGCATCATGTCGAGCGCGTCGGGAAATCCGTTGGTGATCTCCTCCTGGCGCGCCTGCCGCCGGCGGTTCACCCAGTATTTCGGCAGCATGTAGCCCACGACCCCCGGGATCACGACGGCCAGCACCGCCGTGCGGGTGTCGAGCCCGCCGGTAGCCATCCGCATGAGCGTCCAGAGCCCGCCCGCGGCCATCAGCCCGAGCCCCAGCACGAACTGCGCGAAGTGGTAGAACCGCACCGCGCCCTTCGAGCGATAGCCCGCCTGCAGGAGCTTCAGCTGGACCGCGGAATATTCCTCCTGGTCCTGCGGCTCGAGGAAGGTGGCGTACTTCTCGAGCTTGTCGTGCTTCCCGCCCCGGCGGAGGCCCGCTTTCGCCGAAGCGTCCGCGTCCGTGGGCTTGAGCGACCGGGCCAGCTTGTCGAAGGGGTCCTCGCGCCGCTGCAGCAGGGTCGGCAACGCCAGCAAGATGCAGGCCAGGCCCAGGATCCCGACCGCGAGGAGCGGCCCGAACGGGCCGAGCTGGGCCTCGGCGAGGGCGAGGAAGTGCGCGAACATCGTCAGACCTTGATGTTTACCAGCGCGCGCATCACGAAGATGTTCGCCGTCAGGAACGCGCCGACCACAAGGCAGGCGGGCACGAACAGTGCCGTCTCCTTGACCTCGTCGTAGTAGCCCGGCTGCAGCACGTTGATGCCCACCAGTGCCAGGATCGGGAAGCCCGACAGGAACATGCCCGACCACTTCGCCTCGGCCGTGATCGCCTTGACGCGCCGGAACAGCTTGAAGCGCGCCCGGATCACCCGCGCAAGTCCGTCGAGGATCTCGGCCAGGTTGCCGCCCGAGGTCTGCTGGATCGTCACCGCGACGGCGAGGAAGCGCAGGTCCTGCATGTCCAGCCGCTCGGCCATCGCCTTCAGCGCCTCGCCCACGTCGCGGCCGTAGGCGGCTTCGTCGGCGATCACGCCCATCTCGCTGCCCAGGGGGTCGGCGACCTCCTTGGCGACGATGGCGACCGTCGACAGGAACGGGTGTCCCACGCGGAGCGAGCGCACCATCAGCTCGACCGCGTCCGGAAGCTGCTCCTCGATGAGCGCGAGGCGCTTCCTGGCCTTGTTGTTGATCCAGACATAGACGCCGCCCACGCCCATTGCGCCGGCGACCGCCAGCCTCACCGGCAGTGCGGCCGAGGTGCCGATGGTCAGCCCCACGAACGCGACACCACCCAGCAGCGCCATGATCGCGACCAGCTGCACGGGCGAGAAGGCGATGTTGGCCTTCTGCGCCTTGTCGGCCAGCATCGCGTAGAGCGGGACGCCGCGCATGCCCCCGTGCTGGCCCATCTCCTTGCGGAGCTGTTCCAGCACCTGCTCGCGCCGCGCGCCCTTTTCGAGCATCTCCAGCCGCCGGTTCACCCGCCGGTTCAGGCTGATCGAGCGGCCGAAGATCGTGAGGTACAGCCCCTCGACCAGCAGCAAGACGCCAAGGAAGACGCCGCCGTAGATCAGCGGTTCGGGCGAGATGACCATGGCCTAGACCCCCTGCGGCTCGAAGATGTTCGCGGGCAGGTCGTAGCCCCACATCCGGAACCGGTCGGAAAACGCGCTGCGCACGCCGGTCGCGGTGAAGTGCCCGGCGATCTTGTTGTCCGGTGTGAAGCCGGTGCGCTGGAAGCGAAACACCTCCTGCATCGACAGGATTTCGCCCTCCATGCCGGTGATCTCGGTGATCGAGGTCATGCGGCGGCTGCCGTCCTGCAGGCGGCTGACCTGCACGATCAGGTGGACGGCGCTGGCGATCTGGGCGCGCACCGCCTTGAGCGGCATTTCGAAGCCCGCCATCGCCACCATGTTCTCGAGCCGGCTGATCGCGTCTCGCGCGCCGTTGGCGTGGATCGTGGTCATCGAGCCGTCGTGGCCGGTGTTCATCGCCTGCAGCATGTCGATGACCTCGTCGCCGCGGGTCTCGCCGACGATGATCCGGTCGGGCCGCATCCTGAGCGCATTGCGAAGGCAGTCGCGCTGGCCGACGGCGCCCTTGCCCTCGACGTTGGGCGGCCGGCTCTCCATGCGGCCCACGTGCATCTGCTGGAGCTGCAGTTCCGCGGTGTCCTCGATGGTCAGGATGCGCTCGGAATTGTCGATGAACGACGACAGCGCGTTGAGCGTGGTCGTCTTGCCCGAGCCGGTGCCGCCCGAGACGATGACGTTGAGCCGGGTGGCCACCGCCGCCTCGAGGTAGCGCGCCATGTCCTCGCTGAACGCGCCGAAGCGCACCAGGTCGGGGACCGACAGCTTTTCCTTCTTGAACTTGCGGATCGAGACCAGGCTGCCATCCACCGCGATCGGCGGCACCATCGCGTTGAAGCGGACTGCCGTCGGCCAGGCGCGCGTCCACATAGGGGTTCAACTCGTCCACCCGGCGGCCCACCGCCGAGACGATCTTGTCGATGATCCTGAGCAGGTGCTTCTCGTCCTTGAACGTGACGTCCGAGAGCTGCAGCCGCCCGTCGCGCTCGACGAAGACCTGGTGCGGGCCGTTGACCAGGATGTCATTGACGCTGTCGTCCTTCAGCAGCGCCTCGAGCGGCCCGAGGCCCGTCACCTCGTCGTAGAGGTCCTGGTTCAGGGTGGCGCGCTCGTCGCGGCTGAGCACCACGCCCATCTCGTCCAGCGCCTCACCGGCGATGGCGCCGATCTCGGCGCGCAGGTCGGCCTCGCTCGCGGTCTCGACGGCGGAAAGGTTCAGGTCGTCGAGCAGCCGCTTGTGCATCTCGACCTTGAGCTCGGCCAGACGCTCCTTGCGCTTCTTGTCGCGATCGGCCGGCGCGGCCTGCGCCGGGCGCGGCGGCCGGCGCGCGTGGCGCCAGCCCCGTCGTCGCCGCGGTCGCGGCGAGCGCGGCGGCCAGGACGACATCTTGGGAATCGCCCGCATCGGCGGGCTTGCGGTATCGCGAGAACATGGCCCGGCAGACTAGCCTGCGGCAGTTACCGACTCGTTGAGGTCTCGCAGTGCCCGCGCAAGCTGCCGGATCTCGCGGCGCAGCGGCATCCGGCGCGAGACGTCGGCCAGCGGCCGGCCGTGGTCGCAGGCGTCGGCGACGCGCCGGCCGCCGTCGGGAAGCCGCACGTCAAGCGCGATCCCCAGCGTCTCGGCCAGCCGCGCGGCGCGCGACTTGCCGCTTCCGTCCCAGCGGCCCGGCGCCCGGTTCAGCACGAAGCGCAGCCGGTCGTGCGGCAGCCCCTCGGCCTTCAGCGCCCGGTTCAGCCGCAGCGCGTTCTGGGCCGAGCGCATGTCCAGCTCGAGCAGCGCGAAGTAGACGTGGCTCGCCTTCAGCACCGTCTCTGTCCAGTGGGTGACCGCCTTCGGCATGTCGATCACCACGTAGTCGAAGCGCGAGCGCGCCAGGTCGATCAGACGCTGCACGTCGTCGGGGCCCACGAAGTCGAGCGGCAGGATCTCGGCGGGTGCGGTCAGCACGCTCAGCGTTTCCTCGTAGTGCGCCAGCGCCGGGTCGAGCGCGTCGCCGTCGAGTTGCGAGGCCTGCGACAGAAGCTCGTAGACCGCCTCGCGGCGCGACAGGTCGAGGAAGGTCGCGACCGAGCCGAACTGCAGGTCGAGGTCGATCAGGCAGACCCGCGGCGGGGCCTTGCGGCTGAGCGTCGCGAGCTCCCACGCCAGGTTGACGGCGAAGGTCGTGGCGCCGACGCCGCCGCCCAGCCCGTGCACCGGCAGCACCATGCCGTTGCGGGGCACGCCGGTGCCGGTCGTCTCGCCCGGCCCGGCGGCCGGCGCCGACCGCGCCGCGCGCAGCCGCTCGACGGATTGCGACAGCGCACCCTGCGGCAGCGGGTAGGGCACGAAGCCCGCCGCGCCCTCCGAGATCAGCCTGTGGAGCGCCGTAGCGCCGATATCGCGCGGCACGAGGATCAGCGGCACGCCAGACGCGGCCGCCTGCCGGACGATGCGCAGCGCCGGCTCGAGCGCGTCCTCGTCCTCGCGCCCCAGGACCAGCGCCGCGAACTCGAGCTTGCGGGCCTCGGGGCCGGCAAGGTAGGCCGCCGCCTCGGCCGGGGTCAGGTTGCCCCAATCGGCGTTCATCAGCGCGCCCATCTCCTCGGCCAGCAGGCCGAAGCGCGGCAGCTCGCGGCAGATGGTGCAGGCGCGGACATCGGCGGGGGTCGCGCGGACGGCGGCATCGACGCTCATGGGGGCCACTCCTAAGGATCGTCGGACGCGGACCGGTCGTCGGCCCACGCCAAGCGGATCGCGCGACGAAGGCGGCGGAATTGTGGCGAGGGCGGGGCGATTGTCCGCCGCTGCGGGACGATCAGTAGCCGATGCGGTCGATTGCTTCGCCTCCGGCGGCGGCGCCGTCGCGCGCACGCACCGCCGAGCCCACATATTCGCGGAAGACGATCTGGGCATACTTGCCGTTCAGCACCGCCGGGTGGGTCTTCACGAAGCCCGAGACCTCGGTGACGGCGCGGCGGTTGCGTCGCTCGCGGCCCTGGGACCGGGACCAGCGGCTGCTTCTCGCCGAAGGAGACCAGCGCCTCGAGCCGGCCGGCATCGACGCCGCGTCCGGCAAGGTAGGCGACCACGGCGCTGGGCCCGGCGGAGGCCGAGCCGATAGTTGTAGTCGGCGTCGCCCACCAGGTCGGCATGGCCGTAGACGCGGAAGCGGACCTCGGGGAACTGCCGGATGCAGGCGCGCCTGCCGTCGAGGATCGCCCGCGCCTCGGGCCCGAGGGCGGCGCTGTCGAAGGGGAAGGTGACCATCGTGGTCACGGCTGCGGCGAAGCGGGTGTTGAGGTCGACGACGTAGCCCGCCTCGCCCGACTGCACGAGCGTGTTGTTCATCGTCGCGTTGCCGAAGCCGCCCTCGTCGAGCTCGGCGCCGGCCGGCGGCGGTAGAAGGTGGTCTGCTCGGCGTCGCAGGCGGCCAGGGCGAGCGCCGAGAAGCGCGAGCGGCAGTGAGCGCGCATGGCGTCTCACTCCATCACGTAGCCGTAGGAGCCGATGAAGTCCTGCCGCGCCACCTCGCCGGCAGCGCCGTCGGGTGCGCGCGCCGGTCGCGTCTGCCGTGCAGGAACAGCTCCTTCTCGGTCGGCGGGCGGATCCGGTCGGTCGGCAGCGCCAGCGCCTCGCCGCGCGTCGGGCGTGACGAGGTGCGGCGTGACGATGATGACCAGCTCGCTCTGCTGGCGCTCGTAGTCGGCGCTGCGGAACAGCGCGCCGAGCACCGGCATGTCGCCGAGCCACGGCACCTGGCCCGCCAGGTCGCGGAAGTCGTCCTGCAGCAGGCCGGCGATGGCGAAGCTCTCGCCGTCGCGCATCTCGACCGTGGTCGAGGTCTCGCGCCGGCGGAAGGCGTTGATCGAGAAGCCCTGCGGTCCGGAACGTCATCGGTGGTGTCGATGCCCGAGACCGCGGCGTTGATCTCGAGGTTGATGCTGTCGCCGTCGACGACGCGCGGCGTGAAGGTCAGCTCCACGCCGAAGGGCTTGTACTCGACGATGACGCCGCCGTCGTCGTCGACCACCGGCACCGGGTATTCGCCGCCGGCGAGGAAGCTCGCCTCCTGCCCGGACAGCGCCGTCAGGTTCGGCTCGGCCAGGGTGCGCACGAGGCCCTTGCACTCGAGCGCCTCGAGCAGGATCTGCGAACTGACAGGTCGCCGGCGTTGATGCCGAGCCCGATCGAGCCCTGCGCCTCGGGGTCGCGGTTGAATCCGCCGTCGAGCCCGCGCCGCCGATGCCGCTGGTCGTGCCACTGCCGAGGCCGATCGAGCCGCGCACGTCGCCGCCGCCGCCGAAGACGGTCGAGGCCGGACGACAGGCCTTGGTGACCGACCGCTGCATCTCGGTGAAGCGGACCTTGAGCATGACCTGCTGCGTGCCGCCGACGCTCATCAGGTTCGAGACCCGCTCGGGCGCGTAGCGCTCGGCAAGGTCAGCGCGCGGTCGAGCGTTCTCGATCGACGACACCGTGCCCGACAGGACGATGCCGTCGTTGGCGGTGCGCACCTCGATCGGCTCGTCCGGCAGGATCTGGCCGCAGCCGCTCCTTGAACTCGGCGATGTCGGGGGTGACCTGGACCTCGACGTTGGTGATCAGCCGGCCCTCGGGGTCCAGCAGCGTCAGCGTCGTCCGCCCCGGCGCCTTGCCCAGCACGTAGATCGTGCTGTCGGAGAGCGACGAGATGTCGGCGATGTCGGGGTTGGCGATGGAAAGCTCGGCGAAGGGCTGCTCGGTCTCGACGACGACGGCCCGGCTGACGGGAACCCGCAGGTCGGCCGCGGCCGTCCCCTCCATCACGCGCAACGCCTGGCTTGAGGCCGGGCCGGCCGGTGTAAGGGTCAGGCCCAGCCCCAGCAGGGCCGCCCCGATCCACCTGTCGATTGCCATGTGACCCGCCTCTCGATCACGTCACTGCTCGGGCCTTTTGCGACCTCTCAGGGTGAATCATGCGCAAGTGGCACTCGCGACGCAAGAATCGCGGTGGCCGCGCGTGGCGGGAAGGGGGGCGCCGCGCGGCGATGCGACATTTCTGCACCGTTGCCGCCGGCGAGGCCTCAGTTGGTGCAGGGGATCGGGCATCTCGACCACCTCGGCCCCGCGGCGGGTGCGGATCGTGCACACCTCCTCGGGCTCGGGGGCGGCGACGGCCACGACCTCCTCTATGCCCAGAAGCTCGCGCTGGTCGATCTCGACGGCGGCGGCCAAGGTGTCGTCGCCGGCGCCGACCAGCGCAAGCGACAGTCGGCCGGTGCTCTGCGCCTGGGCGAGGGCGGCGACCTGCCGCGGGGCTGGCCTCGACCGTGACGGTGCGCGCGACGACGGGGTTGGCGTGGTCGCTCGTCGGCCGACTGGTCGACCGCGAGAAGCCGCAGGCCCGGCTCGATCAGCTTGGTGACCTCGACCTCAAGCGCGCCGGTGCCGGCGGTGCGGCCGCTCCAGTACACGTCGACCCGGTCGCCCGGACGCAGGAAGCCCGAGACGCCCGACGCCACGTCGACCCGGATCGCGAAGGCGCGCATCCCCTTCGGCAGGCGCGACGAGACGCCGGCGTCCTCGCCCGGCTCGGTCAGCTTGACGGCCAGGACCGCCTCGTCCTTCTCCATGGCACGCAGCACCGTGCGCAGCGTCGTCGGCGCCCTCGGGGAAGAGGGCCGCCTGGTCCTGCGAACGCGCCCTCGGGCACCGCGTCGGTCGGCCAGTGGACGAGGCGCACGTCCTCCTCGGTCAGCGGCTCGCCGTAGCGAACCGGGCGGGCCGCCACGTAGAGCTCGGTCAGCGGGATCACCTCGGCCCGCGCCGCGCGCTCCTGCTCGAGGGCGGCCTGATAGGCGCCGACATAGCCGCGCGCCATGTACACCGCGAAGCCCGCCAGCCCCACACCCAGAAGAAGCACCGCCAGAAACACCGATCTCATCTCGCAAGCCTTTCCGTGGTCCCGGCACGCAAGCAGAGGGCAGGAAACTTAAGAGACCCTCACGCGCCGCCGGGCGTGGCTACGCAAACGGGGCCACATCCGTCGATGCGGCCCCGACCGAATTCGTCTCGCCGAAAGGCGATCAGGGCGTGATCGCGTCGGCGCCGGCGCCGGTGGTGCTGGTCGTCAGGTCGGTGTTGATCGCGTCGGTCAGGCTGTCGATGCCGGTGCCGACCGAGCCCAGCACCGCGATGCCGATGCCCACGATGGCCGCCGTCAGCACGACCCAGTCGACCGTCACGGCGCCGCTTTCGTCGTTCTTGAAGGTCCGGACGAGGTTGTTCAGTTTCATGTGTCTGTCTCCGCTTCGATGAGGGGGCGCGGGGGCCGCCCGGGCTGGTCCTTGTTTCGCCGGGCGGGTGGACCTCTTCGGTCTCCTTCTCGCCGCGTCGGCATGGGGCCATATGGCCCCGCGAATCGGGCGAGATTTGGGCGGGGAAGGTACATTTGCCGGCGACGGCGCGCCGGCAGCCCGCCATTGCGCCGCCCTCGGCGAGTACATCTCACGGGCGCGCACGCCGGATCGGCCTCGCCCGCTGCGGGTGAAATCGCCTGGATCTGAAGGGGAGTGGGTGCGCGCCGGCCGCTGCAGGCGGGATCGGGCGCGGCGCCGCCGGGGGCAGGGGCGCCCGCGCCGACCCGCTCGGGCCGCCGCGGCGGAAAGTCAGTTGACGAGCGTCGCCTCGGTCGCCGCGCGCAGCTCGTCCTCGGTCACGCCGTCGGCGCAGTCTCGACGATCTTCAGCCCGCCCTCGACCACGTCCAGCACGCCGAGATTGGTGATGATCCGGTTGACCACGCCGGTGCCGGTCAGCGGCAGCGTGCATTCTTGAGCAGCTTCGACTCGCCGGCCTTGTTGGTGTGGTCCATCACCACGATGACCCGCTTCACGCCGGCGACGAGGTCCATCGCGCCGCCCATGCCCTTGACCAGCTTGCCGGGGATCATCCAGTTCGCCAGGTCGCCGTTCTCGGCCACCTCCATCGCGCCGAGGATCGCCATGGCGATCTTGCCGCCGCGGATCATCGCCGAAGCTCGTGGCGCTGTCGAAATAGGAGGTGCGCGGCCAGCTCGGTGATGGTCTGCTTGCCGGCGTTGATGAGGTCGGGATCCTCCTCGTCCTCGGTCGGGAACGGGCCCATGCCCAGCATGCCGTTCTCCGATTGCAGCGTCACGTCGACGCCCTCGGGGATGTAGTTCGCCACCAGCGTCGGGATGCCGATGCCGAGGTTGACGTACATCCCGTCCTCGAGCTCCTGCGCCGCGCGTGCGGCCATCTGGTCACGATCCCAGGGCATCGCGCTCTCCGTTCCTGTCAGGCCTGCTGACGCCATACGTTGCGATGTCGAGTGCGCGGCTCGGCGGTCCATGGTCGAGCTCGGCACGTCGAGGACGACGATCGTGCCGTTCGCGCCCGCGCCACGTCCAGCTTGCCGTCGAGCCCGTCGATCAGGCCGCTGACGATCGCGCCCGCCGAGGCTGTCGCGGGTTCGGCCACTCGCGTCTCTTCGGCATGCCGACGCCGTCGTCGGTGACGGTCATCCGCACGGCCGCCGCCGTCGAGCCTGCGCCACGCGCACGCTCGACGCAGCCCGCGCTCGCGCCCGGCGAAGGCGTGCTGAAGCGCGTTGGTCAGCACCTCGGACATGATCAGGCCCAGCCTCGAGCGCCGGTCTCGGTGTCCGACGTGCAGCGGCGTCGATCGTCGACGTTGACGCGGATCCCGGCGCGCCCGTCGAGATGCGCGATCGCCGAGCCGATCGCGGCAGATAGGCGCCGAGCGACGACCGCTCGAGCGGTTGCGCCAGATCGGGGCGGCTCATCTCCTCGTAGAGCAGCTGCAGGCTCTCCACCCGGCGCGCCAGGGTGTCGTAGTCGCTGCGCGGCCGAGCGTCTGCGCGCCTGCAGCCGGATCAGGCCGACGATCATCGACAGGTGGTTCTTCACCCGGTGCTGGATCTCGCTGCATCGTCCGGTCGGCCGTCGGGGTGGGCGCGCGTCGGCGTCGATGCGCGACAGGTCCTTCTGGATGCCGAGGAAGTAGATCGGCACGCCGTCCGCGTCCGCGGATCGGCGCGATGATCAGCCGGTTGATGAAGGCTGCCGTCGGCGCGGTAGTTCAGCAGGTCGAGCGACGATCTCGCTGCCCTTCCTCGATCGCCTCGCGCAGCGCGTTCGACGTCGTTCGGGTCGGTCTCGCTCGCCCTGCAGGAAGCGGCAGTTGCGCCCCATCGCCGCGTCGCGCGGAATAGCCCGTCATCCGCTCGAAGGCGCGCGTTGACGTAGACGATCGGGTTGTCGGGCTGCCGCGGATCGGTCAGCACCATCGACGACGGTCGAGCGCGAGAACGCCATCAGCGCGTCATGTGTCGCTGATGATGCTCGTGCCTCGGCCTGGGCCGTGGATGCGTCGGGCGGCGCATGCGCAGTCTCGTCCGGTGCTCAGGCGGCGCGCGTCGTGCGCTGCTCGATGCGCTTCTCGTGCTCGCCCTGGATCAGGCGGTGCACGTAGATGCCGGGCAGGTGGATGTGGTCGGGGTCGAGGCTGCCGGCGCGGCACGATCTCCTCGACCTCGGCGACGCAGACCTTGCCGCACATCGCCGCCGGCGGGTTGAAGTTGCGCGCGGTCTTGCGGAAGACCAGGTTGCCGGTCGTCGTCGGCCTTCCACGCCTTGACGATGGACAGGTCGGCGACGATCCCGCGCTCGAGGATGTAGGTCTCGCCGTCGAACTCCTTGTGCTCCTTGCCCTCGGCGATCTGCGGTGCCGACGCCGGTCTTGGTGTAGAAGCCCGGGATGCCGGCGCCGCCGGCGCGCATCCGCTCGGCCAGCGTGCCCTGCGGGTTGAACTCCAGCTCCAGCTCGCCCGACAGGTACTGCCGCATGAACTCGGCGTTCTCGCCCACGTAGGACGACATCATCTTCTTGATCTGCCTGGTCTGCAGCAGCATGCCGAGGCCGAAATCGTCGACGCCCGCAGTTGTTCGAGGCGACGGTCAGGTCCTTCGTGCCCGCGTCGCGGATCGCCTGCGATCAGCAGCTCGGGAATGCCGCAGAGGCCGAAGCCGCCCGCCGCGATCGTCATGCCGTCGAACAGCAGCCCGTCGAGCGCCTCGGCGGCGGTGCCGTAGACCTTCTTCATGCGCATCCTCCCGTCGCATCGCGTCGCTGCCAGTATGTGACGCCGCGGCGGCGGGCAGTGTCAATCGATGCCGCGGTGCAGGGGCGCGGAGTCGGATCGCCGGCGTCGGGCGCCGGCGCGCAGCCCTGCGGCGGCAGCCTTCGTCGCGGGCCGGCGGCTTTCGCCGGCGGCCTTCTTCGCCGCGGCCTTCTTCGCCGCCGGCTTCTTCGCGGCCGTCTTCTTGGCCGCCGGCTTCTTCGCCGCGGCCTTCTTCGCGCGCGGCCTTCTTGCCGCCCTTCTTGGCCGCCTTCTCGGCGATCAGCTCCACCGCCTGCTCCAGCGTCACCGCCTCGGGCTCCGTGTCCTTGGGCAGGGTGGCGTTGACCTTCTCCCACTTCACATAGGGCCCGTAGCGGCCCGTCCATCACGCTGACCGGCGCCGCCGCTCGGGATGCTCGCCCAGCTCCTTCAGCGGCTTGGCCGCCGCGCCGCGCCGCGCCGCGGCGGCGGCCTTCTGGGCCAGCACCTCGACCGCGCGGTTCATGCCGATGGTGAAGACCTCGTCGACCTCGGGCAGGTTGGCGTAGATGCGTGCCGTGCTTCACGTAGGGGCCGTAGCGGCCGATGCCGGCCTCGACCGTCTCGCCGTCCTCGGGGTGCGGGCCGATCTGGCGCGGCAGGCGACAGCAGCATCAGCGCCTTTTCCAGGTCCATCGTCCTCGGCCGCCCAGCCCTTGGGCAGGCTGGCGCGCGGCGGCTTCGGGCTGCTCCTCGGTCGCCTCGCCGCGCTGGACATAGGGGCCGAAGCGGCCGGTCGCGCAGGCTGATCTCGTCGCCCTCGTCCTCGCCCAGCAGCTTGCCGTCGGGCCCGATCGCGGCCGTCCTCCGCCGCCCGGCGGGCCGAGAGGGCCGGGTGTAGCGGCATTCGGGGTAGTTCGAGCAGCCGATGAAGGCGCCGCCCGAGCGCGCGGTCTTGCAGCGTACAGCCGGCCCTTGCCGCAGATGCGGGCAGAGCGCGCGGGTCGGTGCCGTCCTCGCGCGGCGGGATAGAGGTGCGGCTCCAGCACCTCGTCGATCTTGTCCAGCACCTCGGTGATGCGCAGGTCGGACGTCTCGGCGATGCGCGGCCGAGAAGTCGCGCCAGAAGCGGGCCAGCACCTCCTTCTAGTCGCGCTCGCCGGCGCGAGACGTCGTCGAGCTGCTCCTCGAGGTCGGCGGTGAAGTCGTAGTCCGACGTAGCGGCGGAAGTAGTTCGACAGGAAGGCGGTCACCAGCCGCCCCTTGTCCTCGGGGATCAGCCGGTTCTTGTCCTTGCGGACATATTCGCGGTCCTGGATCGTGGTGACGATCAGGCATAGGTCGAGGGGCGGCCGATGCCGAGCTCTTCCATCCGCTTGACCAGCGTCGCCTCGGTGTAGCGCGGCGGCGGCTGGGTGAAGTGCTGCTCGGGCGTGACGCCGCGTCTTCTCGGCCGCCTCGCCCTCGGCTGATCTGCGGCAGGCGGCTGTCGTCGTCGTCGACTCGGCGTCGTCGCGGCCCTCCTCGTAGACCTTGAGGAAGCCGTCGAACAGCACGACCTGGCCGGTCGCGCGCAGCTCCACCTGGCCGTCGGCGCGAGGCCGATGTCGACCGTCGTGCGCTCCAGCCGCGCCGCCTCCATCTGGCTGGCGAGCGTGCGCTTCCAGATCAGGTCGTAGAGCTTGCGCTGGTCGGCGTCCGAGATGCTTGCAGCTTGTCGGCGTCGCGCGTCATGTCGGTCGGCCGGATGCATTCGTGCGCTTCCTGCGCGTTCTTGGCCTTGTTCTTGTACATGCGCGGGCTGTCGGGGACGTACTCGCGCCGAAGCGGTCCTTGATCGCGTCGCGCGCGGCCATCACCGCCTCGGGCGCCATGTCGATGCCGTCGGTCCGCATGTAGGTGATGTAGCCCGGCCTCGTAGAGCCGCTGCGCCGCGCTCATCGTCTGGCCGCGCGCCCATGCCGAACTTGCGGCTGGCCTCCTGCTGCAGGGTCGAGGTCATGAAGGGCGGCCGAGGGGTTGCGGCGTGGCGGGCTTGGCCTCGACCGACTGTGACCGTCAGGTCGCGCGAGGTGATCGCCTGCACCGCCAGCTCGGCCTGCGGTCTCGTTCGCCGAGGTCGTAGCGGTCGAGCTTCTTGCCGCCGAGCACCGTCAGCCGCGCCTCGTATTCCTGGCCGCGCGGCGTGGCGAGCAGCGCCTTGACGGTCCAGTATTCGCTGGGCGCGGAACGCCTCGATCTCCATCTCGCGCTCGACGATGAGGCGCAGGCAGACCGACTGCACCCGGCCGGCCGACTTCGCGCCGGGCAGCTTGCGCCAGAGCACCGGCGAGAGGTTGAAGCCGACGAGGTAGTCGAGCGCGCGGCGGGCGAGATAGGCCTCGACCAGCGGCGCATCGACCTGGCGCGGGGTTCTTCATCGCCTCGGTCACGGCGGTCTTGGTGATCGCGTTGAAGACGACGCGGCTGACCGGCGTGTCCTTCTTGATCGCGCTTGCGCTTGCGCAGCGCCTCCTCCAGGTGCCAGCGAGATCGCCTCGCCCTCGCGGTCGGGGTCGGTGGCGAGGATCAGCGCGTTGTCGTCCTTCAGCGCGTCGGCGATCGCCTTGACGTGCTTGCGGCTGTCGCGCGCCGACCTCCCATTTCATCTCGAAATCGTGCTCGGGATCGACCGAGCCGTCCTTCGGCGGCAGGTCGCGGACATGGCCGTAGGAGGCGAGAACGGTGTAGTCGGCGCCGAGATACTTGTTGATTGTCTTGGCCTTGGCAGGGGATTCGACGACGACGACGGGCATGCAGTGACCTTTGCGGAGCGGTCGCGTGGCGGACGTGGCCGGCGCAACATGTGGGCGCGTCGGCCGGGGCTTGTCAATGCCGCGGCGCGGGGCGGGGCCTGTCCGGCCGGGCCGCTCGGCGCGATCTGCCGGCGCGAGCGGGTCGCCGGACGCGGTGCGGGAGCCGGCCGCGCGAGGCGGCCGCGGCTCCGGCGAGGTGCGCGGACGGCCGATCGGCCGCGACAGCAGCCCGCCGGGCTGGCGCACGATCCGGCCGTCGAGCTCCAGCGTCGACGAGCTCGGGCGCGACCTGGCCGGCGCGGCAGGCCGAGGTCGCGGATCAGCTGGTCCTCGGCCAGCGGGCGAGGGGCCGAGGCGGTCGAGGATCGCGGCCGTGCAGGCTCGGCCGGACGCCGGTCGCGCGGCAGCGCGGCGGCGTGCGGCGGGCGGCCGGCGTGCGCGGCGGCGGCGGGCGCCGGCCGGGCCGCGGCGGCGCGGCGCGGCGCGCGGCGGCGTCCGGCGGCCAGCGCCTCGATCACGTCGCTCGGCGCCGCGGACCAGCGTGGCGCCGTCGCGGATCAGCATGTTGCAGCCGCGCGGCGCGGGCGTCGAACGGGTGGCCCGGGCACCGCCAGCACCTCGCGCCCCTGGTCGAGCGCGTCGCGCGCGGTGATCAGGCTGCCGGACTTCGCCGCGGCCTCGACCACCACCACGGCGCGGGCGAGGCCGGAGATGATGCCGGTTGCGGCGCGGGAAGTGCCGGGCCTGCGGCTGCAGGCCCATCGGCTGTTCCGACAGGCGCAGCCCCGTCTCGCGCGATCTCGTGCGGCGAGATCGGCGTTCTCGGCCGGGTAGATCACGTCGACGCCGCCGGCCATGCACCGCGACGGTGCCGCCGTGGCAGCGCGGCGGCGTGCGCCGCGGCGTCGATCCCGCGGGCGAGGCCCGAGACGACGACGAAGCCCGGCCTCGCCCAGCTCGCGCGGCCAGGCGCGCGCGCCATGCGCGGTGCCGAGGCGACGAGGCGTTGCGCGCGCCGACCAGCGCCGACCATCGGCCGCGGCGAGCAGGCGCGGCGTCGCCGAGCGCCCAGAGCAGCGGCGGCGCGTCGGGGAGGTCGGCGAGCGGCGGCGGGGTAGGCCGGCATGCCCGCAGGCGAGCAGCCGGGCGCCCGGCGCGCGCGGCCGGCGCGCAGCTCGGCCGCGGCGACGCCTTCGCGGGCAGGGCGCGTAGTCGTCGACGCCGGCGGCGCGCGCGATCTCGGGCAGCGCCGCGAGCGCGGCGGCGGCGCGTGCCGTGTTCGGCCATCAGGCGGTAGAAGGTCGTCGGGCCCGACGCGGCGGGAGCGCAAGAGGCGAAGCCAGTCGACAGCTGTCTTCCTCCGTGGTGGGTGGGGTGAGGGGGTGTGGGAAGAGGATGTAATCCACTGCCATCCTGGCCTCGCCGTCTTGCAGGACACGTCTGACGCGAGTCGGTTAAGGAGCGTGAACGGTCGACAGCGTTGAACGGATCTGCCAAACCGGCCGGATCGTCTGCGGAGCGCCCGGCCCGAAACAGCGTCGCGGCAGACGGCGCCGGGCCATCGGCCCGTCCACGCCGAACGGGCCGGCGCCGGCGCGTCCGCACGGTGCGGCGGCTCAGGCGGCCGAGCCGCCGACCGTCAGCCCGCCGATCAGCAGCGTCGGCTGGCCCACGCCCACCGGCACCCATTGCCCGGCCTTGCCGCAATTGCCGATGCCGGGGTCGAGCGCCATGTCGTTGCCGATGGCGCGGATCTGCTGCAGCGCCGTCGGCGCCGTCGCCGATCAGCGTCGCGCCCTTCACCGGCGCGCCGACCTTGCCGTTCTTCACCCGGTAGGCCTCGGTGCAGGAGAAGACGAACTTGCCGTTGGTGATGTCGACCTGCCCGCCGCCGAAGCCCACGGCATAGATGCCGTCCTTCAGCTCGGCCACGATGTCGGCCGGGTCGGCGTCGCCGCCCAGCATGTAGGTGTTGGTCATCCGCGGCATCGGCGTGTGGGCGATAGCTCTCGCGCCGGCCGTTGCCGGTGGGCGTCGACGCCCATCAGGCGGGCGTTCTGGCGGTCCTGCATGTAGCCCACGAGGATGCCGTCCTCGATCAGCACGTTCTTGCCCGACGGCGTGCCCTCGTCGTCGACGGTGATCGAGCCGCGGCGGTCGGGGATGGTGCCGTCGTCGAGCACGGTCACGCCCGGCGCGGCGACCCGCTGGCCCATCAGCCCGGCGAAGGCCGAGGTCTCCTTGCGGTTGAAGTCGCCCTCGAGCCCGTGGCCCACCGCCTCGTGCAGCAGGATGCCGGGCCAGCCGGGGCCGAGCACCACGTCCATGACGCCCGCCGGGCGCCGGCTCGGCCGCGAGGTTGACCAGCGCGATGCGCAGCGCCTCGCGCGCACGCCTCCTGCCAGTGGTCGCGGTCGATCAGCCCGATCGAGCCCGGTGCGCCCGCCGCCGCCCGTGCTGCCGCTCTCGCGCCGGCCGTTCTCCTCGACGATGACGCTGACGTTGAGCCGCGTCATCGGGCGCACGTCGCGCACGAGGCGCGCCCTCGGGGCGCAGGATCTCGACCTCCTGCAGCGAGGCGGCGAGCGTGGCCGAGACCTGCACCACGCGCGGGTCGAGGCCGCGGGCGAAGGCGTCGATCTCGCGCAGCGTGTCGACCTTGAGCGGGAAGCCGGCGTCGGCCATCGGGTCGGCGTCGCCGTAGAGCCGGCGGTTGGTCGCGCGCGGCGGCTGCGGCCAGGGTGCCGCCGCCGTCGCCCACCGCCAGGCGCGCCGTCTCGGCCGCGCGCCGCAGCGCCGCCTCGGTGATCTCGGTCGAATGGGCGTAGCCCGCCGTCTCGCCGCGCACCGCGCGCAGGCCGAAGCCCTCGGAGGCGTCGTAGCTGGCGGTCTTCAGCGCGGCCGTCGTCGAAGCACCAGCGCCTCCGACCGGCGCCGCTCGAGGAACAGCTCGCCGTCGTCGGCGCCGGCGACCGCGTCGCGCAGCAGGCCGCAGCGCGGCGGCCTCGTCGAGGTGCGGTCTCGAAGGGGCGGAAGGCGGTCCTGCATGGTCATGGGGCTCCTGTCGGTGTCGGTTGATCCGGGCAAGCAGGCGGCCGTTTGCCGCAACACCGTCGGCTTGTCCGATCGCCTGATAATATGGTTTCTAGCGCGCAGGACACAACGGGTCGGCGGCCGAGGCCGGCCTGGCAGGCCGCCGGCCGCGCGGCGCCGAAGCCGCAGCGAACAGGAATGACACGATGCGATCACGACCTCGATCGCGACGGCCTCGCGGCCGCCGCTGCGGCAGCCCTCGTCGGCCGGCACGGCGCTCGCGCAGGACGCGACCGAGGCCTGCCGATCATCGGGCGCGCCGCATGCGGGCGGGATCGGCTTCCAGCCCGCGGCGACCGAGCTCGCGCGCGACATGCACTGGCTCGACGGCATGATCCTGGTCATCATCACGGCGATCTCGCTGTTCGTGATCGGCGCTGCTGGTCTACGGTGATCGTGCGCTACAACCGCCGGCGCGAACCCGAAGCCGGCGCGCTTCACCCACAACTCGCCGCTCGAGATGACCTGGACGGTGGTGCCGATCGTGATCCTGGTGTTCATCGGCGCCTTCTCGCTGCCGGTGCTGTTCAAGCAGCAGGAAATCCCCGAGGCCGACGTCACCATCAAGGCGACCGGCTACCAGTGGTACTGGGGCTACGAGTATCCCGACCACGAGCTTCGACTTCGACAGCTACATGATCGGCTGCGGCCGAGCGACGACGAGCTGGCCGAGTACGGCTATCGCCGAGGACGTGTACCTGCTGGCCACCGACACCGCCGTGGTGGTGCCGGTCGGCAAGACCATCGTGGTGCAGGTCACCGGCGGCCGACGTGATCCATTCCTGGACCGTGCCCGCCTTCGGCGTGAAGCAGGACGCGGTGCCCGGCCGCCTGGCCGAGCTGTGGTTCCGTGCCGAGCAAGCGAGGGCATCTATTTCGGCCAGTGCTCGGAGCTTTGCGGCAATGACCACGCCTACATGCCGATCACCGTCAAGGTGGTGAGCCAGGAGGCCTACGACGCCTGGCTCGACAGGCGCGATCGAGCGAATACGCCGGCAAGCCGCGCACCGTCGACGTCGCCTCGGCCGAGTGACCGCAGGCCGAGCCGAAGGCGCGCGCATGACGACGTGAGCGACATGACGACGATCACCCGACCGCGCCGACGAGGCCGAGTTCGGCGACTACGTCGCGCTGCTGAAGCCGCGGGTGATGTCGCTGGTGGTGTTCACCGCGCTGGTCGGGCCTGCTGGTCGCGCCGGTGCCGGTGCATCCGGTGGTGGCCTTCGCCTCGATCCTGTTCATCGCGGTGGGCGGCGGCGCCTCGGGCGCGCTGAACATGTGGTGGGACGCCGACATCGACGCGCGTGATGCGCCGCACCCGCGAAGCGGCCGGTCCCCGCGGGCCGGGTCGCGCCGGACGAGGCGCTGGCGCTCGGCCTGGCGCTGTCGGGCTTCTCGGTGGTGATGCTGGCGCTGGCGGCGAACCTGCTGGCGGCGGGGCTGCTGGCCTTCACCATCTTCTTCTACGCCGTCGTCTACTCGATGTGGCTGAAGCGGTGCGACGCCGCAGAACATCGTCATCGGCGGCGCCGCCGGGGCCTTCCCGCCGATGATCGGCTGGGCCGTCGCCACCGGCGGCGTCTGGCGTCGAAGGCGGTGCTGATGTTCGCGCTGATCTTCATGTGGACGCCGCCGCATTTCTGGGCGCTCGCGCTGTTCATGCAGGTCGGACTACGCCGACGCCGGCGTGCCGATGCTGACCGTGACCCACGGCCGCCGCGCGACGCGGCGCGCACATCCTGGCCTACGCGCTGCTGCTGGCGCCGGTCTCGCTCGGCGCTGGCGCTTCACCTCGATCGGCGGGCCGGTCTACCTGGCCGTGGCGGTGGTGCTGAACGCCTGGCTTCCTGATGGGCGCCGGCGCGATCTGGCGCGCGCGACGAGGCGGCGGCCGAGGCCGACAGCTACGCGGTCGAGAAGGGGTTCTTCCGGTTCTCGCTCTCCTACCTTTTCCTGCATTTCGGCGCGCTGCTGGCCGAGGCGGCGCTGCGCGCCGGTCGGGGGTGGCTGTGATGGCGATCCGGCGTCGAGCACGAACTGCACAAGCGCCGGCTGTCGCCGCAACCTCGGCCTCGGGCTGGTGCTGCTGGCGCTTCGTCGCCATGGTCTTCGGGCTGACCGTGGTCAAGATCACGGCCGGCCAACCGATGCGAGGCCTTCGACCACGCGTCCGGCCGGCACTGACGGAGCCTGCGCGAGTGAAGCTGGCCGGTCCGCAGAAGACCGCATCGGCGCTGACCGTGGGCGTGGTCGTCCTGATGGGCTCGCTCGCCTGGGCTGCGGTGCCGCTCTACAACTGGTTCTGCCGCGTCACCGGCTTCGGCGGCACCACCAGCGTCGCCGAGGCGGGCTCCGACACGATCCTCGACCAGACCATCACGGTGCGCTTCGACGGCTCGCTCGAGCGCGGGATGCCGTGGAACTTCAAGCCGGTGCAGCGCGAGATGAAGCTGCGCATCGGCGAGACGGGCTCGCCTTCTACGAGGCCACAACCCGACCGACCGCGCCGATCGCCGGGCAGGCGAGCTACAACGTCGCGCCGTTCGAGGCCGGCGGCTACTTCACCAAGATCGACTGCTTCTGCTTCACCGAGCAGGTGCTGCAGCCGGGCGAGACGGTGCAGATGCCGGTCACCTTCTACGTCGACCCCGCGATCGTCGACGACCGCGACGCGAAGTACGTCCACACGCATCACCTGTCCTACACCTTCCACGAGATCGACCTGCCCGAGGAGCACGCCGCGGCTCGCTGCCGGCGCCGCCGACCGAACAACGAGTAAGCCCACCGAGGAAGAGCCGAACCAATGGCGCACGAGAAGAACCACGACTACCACATCCTGCCGCCGTCGATCTGGCCGTTCCTCGGCGCGGCGTCGGCGCCTTCATCATGCTGTTCGGCGCGGTGCTGCTGGATGCACGGCATGGGCCCGTGGATGGCTGCTCATCGGCTTTGCCGCTGGTGCTCTACGTCATGTTCGCCTGGTGGTCCGAGGTGGTCGCCGAAAGCCGAACGCAGGGCGACCACACGCCGGTGGTGCGGATCGGCCTGCGCTACGGCTTCATCCTGTTCATCATGTCCGAGGTGATGTTCTTCTCGGCCTGGTTCTGGTCGTTCTTCAAGCACGCCCTCTACCCGATGGCGCCGAGCACCGGCGGAGTACGGCAGTCTGGCCGCCCGAGGGGATCGAGACCTTCGACCCCTGGCACCTGCCGCTGATCAACACGCTGATCCTGCTGTGCTCGGGCGCGCGGCGACCTGGGCGCACCACGCGCTGGTGCACGAGAACAACCGCAAGGACATGGTCAACGGCCTGATCCTGGCGATCGTGCTGGGCGCGCTGCTTCACCGTCTTCCAGGCCTACGAATACAGCCACGCCGCCTTCGGCTTCTCCGGCAACATCTACGGCGCCAACTTCTTCATGGCGACGGGCTTCCACGGCTCCCACGTCATCATCGGGACGATCTTCCTGTTCGTCTGCCTGCTGCGCGCTGCTGGCCGGGCACTTCACGCCGAACAAGCACGTCGGCTTCGAGGCGGCGGCCTGGTACTGGCACTTCGTCGACGTGGTCTGGCTGTTCCTGTTCGCCGTCGATCTACATCTGGGGCTCGCTGACGCCATCCGGCGGACCGCGCGACCAGACGGGCGCGCGCCGCGGGCGCGCGCTTTTCGTTCCGGGATGGACAGCATGACACGGCATGATCGCTGCCGCTCGGTGCTTCGGCCTCGTCGGGGCCGCGATCCTGGTGGCGCTGGGCGTCTGGCAGGTCCAGCGGCTCGCACTGGAAGGAGGCGATCCTGGCCGAGATCGAGGCGCGCATCGCGGCGGCGCCCGTGCCGCTGCCGACGGCGCCCGACCCGGGCGCGACCGCTACCTGCCGGTCGAGGTGCCGGGCGCATTCCGGCCCGGCGAGACTCGACGTGCTGACCAGCCGCCGCGACCGGGCGCCGGCTACCGGGTCATCGCGCCGTTCGTGACCGATGACGGCCGGCGGGTCCTGGTCGACCGCGGCTTCGTCGCCGAGGACGCGAAGGACGCCCGCCGCGCCGCCCGAGCGCCGGTGACGGTCACCGGCAACCTGCACTGGCCGCGACGAGACGCGACAGCTTCACCCCGGAGCCCGACATCCGACCGACAACATCTGGTTCGCCCGCGACGTGCCGGCGCATGGCCGCGGCGCTGGACACCGAGCCGGTGCTGATCGTCGCGCGCGAGGCCGACCGGCGACGGGGTCGCGCGCCGCTGCCGGTCGACACCGCGGGCATCCCCAACGACCACCTGCAATACGCCATCACCTGGTTCGCGCTGGCGGTCGTCTGGGCGGGGATGACACTGCTCTGCTCTGGCGTATCAGGCGGCGGAACGAGTGAGGGAACCGGCGATGCACTACATCTCGACCCGGGGGCAGCGCCCCGGTGCTCGGCTTCGAGGAGACGATGCTGACCGGGCTCGCCCGCGACGGCGGGCTCTACGTGCCCGAGCCGATCCCCGCCTTCAGCGCGGCCGAGATCGCCGCGCTCGCCGGGCCTGCCCTACGAGGAGGTCGCGTTCCGCGTGATGCGCCCGTTCGTCGGCGGCGCCTTCGCCGACGACGAGTTCGCGCCGCCTGATCGGCGCGCGCCTATGCCGGCTTCGGCCACGCCGCCCGCGCGCCGCTGGTGCAGCTCGGCGCCGAACCACTTCCTGCTGGAGCTGTTCCACGGGCCGACGCTGGCCTTCAAGGACTTCGCGATGCAGCTGATCGGCCAGCTGTTCCAGGTCGGCGCTGACGCGCGCCGGGGCGAGCGGGTGACCATCGTCGGCGCCACCTCCGGCGACACCGGCATCGGCCGCGATCGAGGCGTTCCGGGGCCTGCGCAACGTCGACGTCTTCATCCTGTTCCCGCATGGCCGCGTGTCGCGAGGTGCAGCGCCGGCAGATGACGACGCCGGCCGAGGCCAACGTCCACGCCCTCGCGCTCGACGGCGATTTCGACGACTGCCAGGCGGCGCGTGAAGGACATGTTCAACGACTTCGCCTTCCGCGACGAGGTGGGGCTGGCGGGCGTGAACTCGATCAACTGGGCGCGGGTGCTGGCGCAGGTGGTCTACTACTTCACCTCCGCCGTCGCGCTCGGCGCGCCGCACCGCCAGGTCAGCTTCACCGTGCCCACCGGCAATTTCGGCGACATCTTCGCGGGCTACATCGCGCGGCGCATGGGCCTGCCGATCGACCGGCTGGTGATCGCCACCAACCAGAACGACATCCTGCACCGCACGCTGGCGACCGGCGAGCACCGCAAGCAGGGCGTGCAGCCCCTCGATCAGCCCGTCGATGGACATCCAGGTCAGCTCGAACTTCGAGCGCGCGCTGTTCGACGTCTACGACCGCGACGGCGCGGCCGTGGCGCAGCTGATGGACGAGCTGAAGGGCGGGGCGGCTTCGCGCATCAGCCAGGGCGCGCTCGGAGCGCCTGCGCGAGAGCTTCGCCTCGCGGCCGCGCCTCGGAGGAGGAGACGGCTCGGCCACCATCGCGCCGCGTCCATGCCGAGACGGGCGAGCTGCTCTGCCCGCACACCGCCGTCGGCGTGAAGGTGGCCGAGGAGCATCTGGACCCGGCGGTGCCGATGATCACGCTGGCCACCGCGCATCCCGCCAAGTTCCCCGACGCGGTCGAGGCGGCGACCGGGCATCCGCCCGCCTCTGCCCGCCGCGCATGGCGGACCTGTATCGACCGGCCCGAACGGGTGACGCGGGTCGCCGAACGACCTCGCCGCGATCGAGGCGCTGATCCGGGAAAGGCGCGCGGCATGACGCGTCCGAACTGCACACCCTGCCCAACGGCTTCCGCATCGTCACCGAGCGCGATGCCCGGGCTGGCCTCGGCCGCGGTCGGCGTCTGGGTCAACGCCGGCGGCCGGCACGAGCGGCTCGAGCAGAACGGCATCGCGCATTTCCTCGAACACATGGCGTTCAAGGGCACGCAGCCGGCGCAGCGCGCTGCAGATCGCCGAGGCGATCGAGGACGTGGGCGGCTACATCAACGCCTATACCTGCCGCGAGATGACGGCCTATTACGCCCGCGTGCTGCAGGCCGACGTGCCGCTGGCGCTCGACGTGATCGCGGACATCGTGCTGAACCCGGTCTTCGAGCCCGCGCGAGATCGAGGTCGAGCGCGGCGTGATCCTGCAGGAGATCGGCCAGGTCGCTCGACACGCCCGACGACATGATCTTCGACTGGCTGCAGGAGGTGGCCTATCCCGACCAGCCGCTCGGCCGCACGATCCTGGGCCCGGCCGAGCGGGTCGGCGAGCTTCACGCGCGACGACCTGGCGGGCTTCGTCGCCGAGCACTACGGGCCCGAGCCAGATGATCCTCGTCGGCCGCCGGCGCGGTCGACCACGACGCGATCGTGCGCCGCGGCCGAGGGCTCTTCGGCGACCTCGGCGCGCGCGCGGCGGCACGCGGCCGAGCACGGCCCGCTTCCGCGGCGGCGAGCGGCGCGAGGTCAGGCAGCTGGAGCAGGTGCATTTCGCGCTGGCCTTCGAGGCGCCCGGCTATCGCGACGCCGACATCTACACCGCGCAGATCTATGCGACCGCGCTGGGCGGCGGCATGTCCTCGCGCCTGTTCCAGGAGGTGCGCGAGAAGCGCGGCCTGTGCTACACGATCTTCGCGCAGGCCGGCGGCCTATGCCGATACCGGCATGATGACGATCTATGCCGGCACCGGCGCCGACGAGATCGCGCGACCTCGCCCGGCCTGACGGTCGACGAGATGGCGCGCGCGGCCGAGCGACATGACCGACGGCCGAGGTCGCCCGCGCCCGGGCGCAGATGAAGGCCGGGCTGCTGATGGGGCTCGAAAGCCCGTCGGCCCGGGCCGAGCGGCTGGCGCGGATGCTGGCGATCTGGGGCCGGGTGCCGCCGCTCGAGGAGACGGTGGCGCGGATCGACGCGGTCGACGCCCGACGACGTGCGCGCGCTGGCGGCCGGCTTGCGCCGGCCGCGCGCGGCGGCGCTGGCGCTTTACGGCCCGGCCGGCGAGCGCGCCGGACCTGGAGGCGTCTGCGCGAAAGGCTGGCCGCCTGATGATGCGCTCGGCGCGGCGAGGTCCGGATCGAGACCGAGCGGCATGACCCTGCGCCCGCCGCAGCACGGCGACTATCGCGCCTGGGCCGACCTGCGCGGCGCAGTCGGCGACTTTCCTGCAGCCCGTGGGAGCCGACCTGGGCCGCCGACCACCTGACGCGCAAGGCCTTCACCAACCGCGTCTACTGGGCGCAGCGCGTCGATCGCGGCCGGGACCGCGCGTGCCGCTGTTCCTGATCCGGCGCGAGGACGAGGCGCTGCTGGGCGCGATCACGCTGGACAACATCCGCCGCGGCCCGGCGCAGGCGGGCACGCTGGGCTACTGGATCGGCGAGCCCCATGCGCGGCAGGGCTACATGCGCGAGGCGATCGCGGCGCGTCGTGCACCACGCCTTCACCGAGCTCGACCTCAGCCGGATCGAGGCCGCCTGCCTGCCCGAGAACGCCGCCTCGCGCGGGGTGCTGGAGAAATGCGGCTTCAAGTACGAGGGCGTGGCGCAGAGCTATCTGCAGATCGACGGCCGCTGGCGCAACCACGTGCTCTACGCCAACCTGCGCAGCGACCGGCGCGGGCGGACCGACGCCTTGTGAGGCGGCCACGCGCGCCAGCAGCGTCGCGCCGCGGCGATCGTGCTAGACTGCGGGCGCGAAGCCAACAGGAGGGATCCGCATGCTGCGTCTCGCTCTCGTCCGTCGTCCTTGCCGCCACCGTTCCCGCCGCACGCGCAGGAGCGCCGGCCGAGCCACTGCATCGCCATCGCCGATGCCGCGCCGGGGCTGAGTACCTGCAGCCGGCGGCCTGCGCGCGACGCCGGTGCCGGACGACTACGGTGCGGCATCAGCTACGTCGACCACTCGATGTTCCTGATCCAGACGCCCGGCGGGCTCAACGCGGTGACCGACTACACCGGCTTCATCGGGCACGCGCCGACGCTGATCCCGGACGTGGTGACGATGAACCACGCCCATTCCACCCACTGGACCGCCGCGCCCGACCCGGCGATCCCGCACGTGCTGCGGGGCTGGGGCGACGGGCGGACGCCGGCCGAGCACCACCTCGACCTCGGCGAGATGCTGGTGCGCAACGTGCCGACCGACATCCGCTCGCGCTTCGGCGGCGGGGTCGAGAGACGGCAACTCGATCTTCGTGTTCGAGGTCGGCGGGGCTCTGCATCGGCCATCTGGGCCACCTGCACCACGAGCCCGACGCGCGAGCAATACGCGGCGATCGGCCGGCTCGACGTGGTGATGGCGCCGGTCGACGGCGGCCTGACGCTGGACCTGCCGACGATGATCCGGGTGCTGAAGCGGCTGCGGTCGTCGGTGGTGATCCCGATGCACTGGTTCGGCGCGCGGCTCGCTCGACGCCTTCCTCGCCGGCATGGCGGACGAGTTCCAGATCGAGCGCGCCGGGCGAGCTCAGCTCGAGGTCTCGCCTGCGGACGCTGCCCCGACCGGCCGACGGTCGTTGGTCCTCGAGCCCGAGCGTTGCTCGACCGACTGAGCCCTGACCGCTGAACGCCTGTCTCGGCGACGATGCTGATCGATCCGACGCCGGCCTTCGCGGCCGCCTGCCGCCGAAGGCCGAGGCCGTTCCGCGAGGCCGCCGCGCCTACCTCGAGGAGCCGCGCGGCCGCTGGCACGGGCAGGCGGGCGCTGGTCGCTGGCGCCGGCCGCGACCGAGGAGGTGGCCGACGGTCGTGCGCGCCTGCGGCGAGGCGCGGGTCGGCGATCGTGCCCTACGGCGGCGGCACCGGCCTCGTCGGCGGGCAGATGCTGCAGCGACGGGCCGGCGCCGCTGGTCCTGTCGCTGGAGCGGATGACGCGCGATCCGCGACGGTCTACCCGCGCGAGAACGTGCTGGTCGCCGAGGCCGGCGCGATCCTGGCCGACGTGCAGGCGGCGGCCGAGGAGGCGGGCCGGCTGTTCCCGCTGTCGCTGGCCTCCGAGGGCTCGGCGCGGATCGGCGGCCTGCTGGCGACCAACGCCGGCGGCGTCAACGTGCTGCGCTACGGCAACGCGCGCGAGCTGTGCCTGGGGGTCGAGGCGGTGCTGCCGGACGGCACGATCTGGCACGGGCTGACGCGGCTGCGGAAGGACAACACCGGCTACGACCTGCGCGACCTGCTGATCGGCTCCGAGGGGACGCTGGGCATCATCACCGCCGCGGCGCTGCGGCTCTGTCCGCGGCCGCGCGGCGAAGGGCGCGGCGCTGCTGGCGGTGCCGGGCCCGCCGCGGCGCTGGAGCTGCTGGCGCTGGCGCAGGAGCGGCTGGGCGAGGCGTCTCGGCCTTCGAGCTGATCGCGCGGCAGGGGCTGCGACTTCCTGCGGCGAGACCGGCGCGAGGTGCGCCAGCCCGTTCGCCGACGCCGCCGGACTGGACGGTGCTGATCGACCTCGGCCTGCCGGCGCGGCGCTCGACCGCCGACGCGGCGCTGGAGGCGCTCTTCGCGGCGGCGCTCGAGGCGCGGGCTGGTCAGCGACGGCGTGATCGCGCAGATCCGAGGCGCAGCGCGCAGGAGTTCTGGACGCTGCGCGAGACGATCCCCGAGGCGAACCGGCGCGATCGGCGCGATCGCCTCGCACGACATCTCGCTGCCGCTGGGCGCGATCGCCGGGCTTCATCGACGAGGCGCGGCGGCGGCTCGCGGCGCTCGGCGACTTCCGGATCAACTGCTTCGGCCATCTCGGCGACGGCAACCTGCACTACAACGTCTTTCCCGCCGGGGCCGAGCCGGCGCGCGACTACGAGGCCGCAGCGCGGCGCGATCAAGCGGGCGGTGCACGACCTGGTCCACGCGCGCGGCGGGTCGGTCAGCGCCGAGCACGGGGTCGGGCGGCTGAAGGTCGGACGACCTGGAGCGCTACGGCGATCCGGCGAAGCTGGCGGTGATGCGGGCGATCAAGGCGGCGCTCGACCCGGCGGGGATCCTGAACCCGGGCGCGGTGCTGCGATGCGACGAGGGCGCTCGCGCAGGCGCGACGCCCTCTCGTGAGCCGGTGCAGGCAACGGCTGACTGACCGTCGGCCGTCGCAACCTGAACGCGAAACTGCACGAAGAAGTTCAGGCGCCTTCGAAGGCGCAGAGGGCGTGGACGTCATGCCTCGCCTTCAGCACTTGCCGGCCGCCGAGCTCGGGCAGGTCGATGATGAAGGCGCAGCCGACGATCTGCGCCGCCCAGCCGCTCGACCAGCTGGATGCCCGCCTCGGCGGTGCCGCCGGTGGCGAGCAGGTCGTCGACCAGCAGCACCCGCTCGCCCGGCGGCGATCGCGTCGTCGTGGATCTCGACCATCGGCCTCGCCGTATTCCAGCTTGTATCTCTGGCTGATCGTCGCGGCCCGGCAGCTTGCCCTTCTTGCGGATCGGCACGAAGCCCAGCGACAGCTGGTGCGCGATCGCGCCGCCGAGGATGAAGCCGCGCGCCTCGAGCCCCACGACCTTGTCGATCGCTGCGCCGGCGTAGGGGTGCAGCAGCTGGTCGACCGCCATCCGGAAGCCCGCGCGGATCGGCGAAGAGCGTGGTCACGTCGCGGAACAGGATCCCCTCGTGCGGGAAAGTCGGGGATGGTGCGGATGTAGTCGCGGACGGTCTGTCATGGTCGTGTCGGCGGCCTCGGGGTAGCGCCGCGTCGGCGCGCAGCGCGGTGTCGGCGCCGCCGCTCACAGCACCCGGCCCGCGACCGCGTCGAGCCGCGCCACCAGCGCCGGGTCGCGCCGGTCGGGCGCGGTCATGATCGCGTGGTCGAGCGCGCGGTCGCAGCCGTGCGGGCAGGGCGCGCGGCTCGGCGCCCAGGCGCGCGGGCAGGCCGCGCGACCAGCCCGCGCGCCGTTGTCGGCGTTGCCGCTGCAGGGTGCGCGATGATCTGCGGCGACGTCGACCGCGCCGTGGTCCGGGTGCCAGCTGTCGTAGTCGGTGACCATCGCGACGCGAGGCGTAGCAGAGCTCGGCCTCGCGGGCGAGCTTGGCCTCGGGCATGTTGGTCATGCCGATCACGTCGCAGCCCCAGCCGTCGCGGTAGAGGCGGCTTTCGGCGAGGGTGGAGAATTGCGGCCCCTCCATCGCGAGGTAGGTGCCGCCGCGATGCACGCGTGACGCCCGCCGCCTCGGCGGCCTCGGCGCACGGCGGTCGCCGAGCCGCGGGCAGGTCGGGTGGGCGAGCGCTGACATGGGCGACGCAGCCCGGGCCGAAGAAGCACTTCTCGCGCGCGAAGGTGCGGTCGATGAACTGGTCGACGACGACGAAGTCGCCCGGCGCCATCTCCTCGCGGAACGAGCCGCAGGCCGAGACGCGAGACCAGGTCGGTCACGCCCAGCCGCTTCAGCGCGTCGATGTTGGCGCGGTAGGGCACGTCGGCGGGCGCGTGGACGTGGCCGCGGCCGTGGCGCGGCAGGAAGGCGATGCCGACGCCGTCGAGCGTGCCGGTCAGGATCGCGTCCGAGGGCGCGCCCCAGGGCGTCTCGACCGCGCTGCCACGCGCGCGTCCTCGAGCCCGTCGATCTCGTAGAGGCCCGAGCCGCCGATGACGCCGATCATCACGTCGCCCATGGCCGCCCCGTCGCTGCTCTGCCGGTACTGAAAGGGGGCCGCGCGGCCGAGGCAAAGGCTCAGCGGCTCGAGTCGATCCAGAGCAGCTCCCACAGGTGGCCGTCGGGCCTCGAAGGCGCGGCTGTACATCGCCGTCCTGTCGCGCGGGCGGCCGTGGATTCGGTCGCGCCCGCGGCCAGCGCAGCATCCATAGGGAGTCGATGGCCGGGCGCGACCGAGAACCTCAGGCGGTCAGCACCGCCGGCACCGTCGCCGAATCGGCCAACGGCTTGGGCAGACGCGCCTTGAACTTCTCGCGTCAAGCAGCATCGCCGAGATCTCCTGGGTCAGCACGATGCAGACCGCGCCGGTCCTCGACCCAGCACCGGGGGACGATGCGCAAAGCCGAGCCTCTCGAAGAAGCATGTGATCGCGCCACGTTGGCCACGGGAAAATTGATGAAGACGCCTTCGGCGCGTTCGTTTCTGCCATGATGCTCCCCCTGGCCGGCGCACCCTAGGCGATGCGCGCGGCAAGGCAAACCGTCCCCTGCCGCCCTAGCACCGGCTGCCGCCCGCAGACGGCAGCACGCCCGGCCGAGGGCGTCCCGGAGGGTCCCCGCGGACGGGCGTCCCCTCGGGCTACTCGCCCGGGCGCTTCAGGCTGAACACCTCGGTGACCCGGGCATAGTCGCGGTAGCCGAGCCGGGCCAGCGGCTGGTAGCGCGGTGACGTCGAAGCGCCCGTCGCACCAGGCAGTCGTCGCGCATATGGACGCCCGTGACCTCGCCGAGGACCAGGAAGTTCGACTCGCCCGCCAGCCGGACGATCTGGGTCAGCCGGCATTCCAGGTGGCCGGGCCGCGGCCACGCGGGGGCAGTCGATCGTCTCGCAATCGGCGCGCTTTCGATGCCGGCCTCGTCGAACTCGTCGACCTCGCGGTCCCAGGGGCCGGACGAGACGTTCATCACGTCGCGCATCGCGTAGGCGACGATGTTGACGCAGAAGACGCCGGTGTCGCGGATGTTGGCGACGCTGTCCTTGGTGTCGCCGCGGTCGTCCTTGGCCGAGGTCGAGGCGAACATCACCTGCGGCGGCTCGTAGGCGACGGCGTTGAAGAACGAATAGGGCGCGAGGTTGTCGGAGCCGTCCGCGCCGCGGGTCGAGATCCAGCCGATCGGCCGCGGCGAGACCATGGCGTTGAACGGGTTGTGCGGCAGGCCGTGGCCGTCCTCGGGTCGGTAGAACATCGGCGTCTCCTCGTGGTTTGTCGCCCGACCTAGCGCGCATGCTAGGGCGCCACCAGTGCCAGCCGGAGGGCAGGGCGGCGCATCCGCAGTCGAGGAGGAACGCGCCGAGGACTGGTGGGAGGTCGAGGCGCTCTACGACCTCTGCTTCGCGCCCGGGCGCACGGCGCTGTCGTCCTACCGGCTGCGCGAGGGGGTGGCGCCGGTGGCCGAGCTGTGCCTGGCCCGCGCGAGGCGGGCGTCGCTCGCCGCGCGCGATCCGGGTCTGGCCGGTCCGGGTGGGCGGCGCGCCGGCGCTGCTGCTGGGGCCGGTCGCGGTGCACCCGACCCGGCAGGGCGAAGGGCTGGGCGGCCTGCTGATCCGCGTCCGCGATCGAGCGGGCGCCAGCCCTGGACGCGGGTGCTGCTGGTGGGCGACGCGCCCTATTATGGCCGCTTCGGCTTTCGCCGGCTCGACGGGGTCGAGATGCCGCCGCCGACCAATCCCGACCGGGTACTGGGCCTGGCGCTGGTGCCGGGCGCGTGGGACGGCATCAGCGGCCCGGTCCGCCCCTGGGACGCTTGCCTGTCGGACCGCGCCGCACCATGATGCGCGCCATGAGCGACACCCAGATCATCACCGCACCGCTGGACGCCGAGGCCGAGGCGCGCCTCGACGCGCTGGCCGCCCGCTACCGCAGCGCCGACGGCCTCGGTCATGCAGGTGGTCACCGCCCTCGGCGCCCGGGCCGAGACGCTGATCGACCGGCTGCCCGCCAATGTGCGCGACCGCCTCGACGGGGCCACCCGCCGGGCGCTCGAGATCGCGTTCGACGCGGCGGTGCGCTCGCGCGAGCATCTGCCCGACCAGCAGGGATGGGTGAACACCGCGCTGACCACCGCCATGGGCGCGGCGGGCGGCTTCGGCGGCCTGCCGACGGCGCTGGCCGAGCTGCCGGTGACCACGACGGTGATGCTGCGCGCGATCCAGGACATCGCCGTCGCGCACGGCTTCGACATCAACGACGAGACCGTGCGGCTGGAATGCGTGCAGGTCTTCGCGGCCGCGGGCCCGCTGGAGGACGACGATGCCGCCGACCTGGTTTTCCTGACCACGCGGATGGCCCTGACCTCGGCATCGGTGAAGGGGCTGATCGCCCGCGTCGCACCGCGACTGGCGGGCGTGCTGGGCCAGAAGCTGGCCGCACAGGCGGTGCCGATCGTCGGCGCGGCGGCGGGGGCGGCGACCAACTATGCCTTCACCAGCTATTATCAGGAGATGGCGCAGGTGTACTTCGGCCTGCGGCGCCTGGCGCTCGACGGGCAGTACGACCATGCCACGCTGGTGGCCGAGTTCCGCGACCGCGTCCAGCGCAAGCTTGGCAACTAAACTCGCAACACGCTCTCGTGAGGGCGGCCAAGTCCCTTGGAACCCACGCCCTCAGCGCTGGTTGAGGTGCCGTATGAGCGATGCCGGCCGTCAGAGCCGGCGATAGCAAGGAAGGAAATACGGCATGAAACGCTTTCTGATCACAACGGCTTTCGTCCTGGGCACGGCCGGCATGGCCGCCGCGCAGGACATGGACAGCAACCAGATGCGCGAGCTCGTCGCGCAGGACCTCGAGACGTACAATTACGACGTCGACGTGAGCCAGCTGTCCGAGGCGGAGCTGAGCCAGCTCTATTTCATCGCGACCAGCACCGATTCCTCGAGCGTTCGCCAGGATCGCTACGACCGCATCCTGAAGGACGGCAACGCCGAGCGGGCCAACAGCATCCGCACCTATCGCCCGATGCCGGGTGACGAGGACACCGAAGAGGTGCAGGTGACGATGCCGCGCAACCAGCTGCGCTCGCTCGTCCAGCAGATGCTCGAGACCTACGACATGAACGTCGACGTGTCGTCGCTCGACGACGAGACGCTCTCGGCGCTTTACCTGGTGGACACCAGCACGGACTCGTCCAGCGAGGAGCGCACCAAGATTCAGGACATCCTGAACCAGTGACCCTGTAGCGGTTCATGCATGAACCTGAAACGGCCGCCCCGCGTGGGGCGGCCTTTTTCTTTGCCTGGCAGGGGGTGCCTCAGGCGACGCGGCGCAGCCACTCCATCACCGCCGGCCGGACCGTCTGCTCGCCCGAGACGCGGGCGTCGTCGATGATCTTCTTGGCCTCCTGCAGGTCGACCCGGCGCAGGAGGCGCTTGACCGGCCCGATCGAGGCGGGCCGCATCGACAGCGACCGCAGCCCCATCGCCGCCAGGCACACCGCCTCGACCGGGCGGCCCGCATCCTCGCCGCAGAACGACAGCGGGGTGCCGGTGCCGACGCAGCGCACCACGATCGTCTCGATCAGCGTCAGGTAGCTCACGTTCAGCGTGTCGTAGCGGCGGCGCACCCGCTCGTTCTCGCGGTCGGCGGCGAAGAAGAACTGCTTGAGGTCGTTGCCGCCGATCGAGACGAAGTCGGCCATCTCGAAGAACTGCCGCGGCGCGAAGGCGAGGCGACGGCGTCTCGAGCATCGCGCCGATCTCGACCTTGTCGGGCAGGACGTGGCCCAGGCTGCCGCTCCCGCTCGATCTCGTCGAGCAGGTGCTGGCGCGCGTCCTTGAACTCGTCGAACTGCGCGATGAAGGGGAACATCACCGTCAGCGGCCGGCCGTTCGCGGCGCGGATCAGCGCCTGCAGCTGCATCCGCATCACGCCCGGCTTGTCGAGCCCCACCCGGATCGCGCGCCAGCCCATCGCCGGGTTCGGCTCGTCCTGGGGCTTCATGTAGGGCAGCACCTTGTCGGACCCGATGTCGAGGGTGCGGAACACCACCCGCTTGCCGTGCGCCGCATCCATCACGCGGCCGTAGAGCGCGGCCAGCTCGCCGCGGCGCGGCACCTTGTTGCGCATGAGGAACTGCAGCTCGGTGCGGAACAGGCCCACCCCCTCGGCGCCCGAGCCTTCGAGCGAGGGCAGGTCGGCCATCAGCCCGGCATTCATGTGCAGCTCGACCGTGGTGCCGCAAAGCGCGCGCGCCGGCTGGTCGCGCAGGTCGGCGTAGCGCTTCTGCGCCTCGGCCTGCATCGCGATCTTGTCGCGGAAGGCGTCGACGACGCTGTCGTCGGGGCGCAGGTGGACGATGCCCTGGTCGCCGTCGACCAGGATCTGGTCGCCGTTCAGCGCCTCGGTGGTGATGCCGCTCGGCGTGGATCACCAGCGGGATCGCCAGCGCGCGGGCGACGATGGCGGCATGGCTGCCGACCGAGCCCTCCTCCAGCACGATGCCCTTGCAGGCTGCGGCCGTAGTCCAGAAGCTCGCCCGGGCCCGATGTTGCGGGCGACGAGGATCGGGTCGTCGGGCATCTCGGCGCCGGTCTCGCGGCCCTGGCCGGTGAGGATGCGCAGAAGCCGGTTCGACAGGTCGTCGAGGTCGTGCAGCCGCTCGCGCAGGTAGGGGTCGGGCACCTGGCTGCAGCCGCGCGCGCGCCGCCGACTGCTCCTTCTCGACCGCCGCCTCGGCCGAGAGGCCGCGCTCGATGTCCTCCTCCATCCGGCGCAGCCAGCCGCGCGAATTGGCGAACATCCGGTAGGCCTCGAGCACCTGCGGTGCTCCTTGTCGACCGAGTCGCACGTGCGTCGAGCATGTCGTCGACCGAGATCCGCAGCTGGTCCACCGCCTCGCGCAGCCGCTCGCATTCGTGCGCGGGGTCGTCGGCGATCGGGTTGGTGACGACCACCCGCGGCTCGTGCAGCCAGACCCGGCCCTCCGCCGTGCCCTCCTGGCCGACGGTGCCGCGGAACATGACCGGCTGCTGGTGCCGCGCCTTGAGCGCCGCGCCCTCGCCGACGAAGGCGCCGAGCTCGGCCATCTCGGCCAGCACCATCGCCACGACCTCGAGCGCGTAGACCTCGTCGTCCGTGAAATTCGCGCGCTTCCTTGGACTGCACGACCAGCACGCCGAGCCGCTCGCCCAGCCGCTGGATCGGCACGCCGAGGAAGCTCGAGAAACATCTCCTCGCCCGTCTCGGGCATGTAGCGGAAGCCGCGCTCCGCCGGGGCGTTGGCGGTGTTGATCGGCCGGGCGGTGCGGGCGACGCGGCCCACCAGCCCCTCGCCGAGCCGCATCCGCGTCTGGTGCACGGCGGCCGGCCTTCAGCCCCTCGGTCGCGCAGAGCTCCAGCGTCTCGGTGTCGCGGAAGAGGTAGATCGAGCACACCTCGGTGCGCATCGAATCGGCGATGAGCTGCACGATCCGGTCGAGCCGCTCCTGCCCGCGCGGTCTTCGGCCAGTGCCTCGCGCAGCCGGCCGAGGAGCTTGCGGCTCTCGCTTTCGGTTGCGGCCATGTCTCCCCGTCGAGGCTGTGGCGTCAGGCGGCCTTCTCCAGCCCGAAGGCATCATGGAGCGCCTGAACGGCGAGTTCCATATATTTCCGGTCGATCAGGACCGAGATCTTGATCTCGGAGGTGGTGATGACCTTGATGTTGATGCCCTCGTCGCGCAGTGCCTTGAACATCTGCGCCGCGACGCCGGCATGGCTGCGCATGCCGATGCCGACGACGGAGACCTTGGCCACCTCGGTGTCGGCGACGAGCTCGGTGGAAGTTGATCGTCGCCGCGCTGCTTGGCCTCGTCCATCGCCTTCTCGGCGCGCCGCACCTGGTCGACCGGGCAGGAGAAGGTCATGTCGGTGCGCCCCTCCTCGGAGATGTTCTGCACGATCATGTCGACGTTCACCCCGCGCCTCGGCCAGCGGCCCGAAGATCGCGGCGGCGATGCCGGGGCGGTCGGCGACCGAGATCAGCGTCATCTTGGCCTCGTCGCGGCTGAATAGGCGACGCCGGCGACCACGTTCATTTCCATGATGTCCTCCTCGGCGCAGACCAGCGTGCCGGCGTTCTCGTCAGTTGTCCTCGAAGCTCGACAGCACCCGCAGGCGGCACCTTGTAGCGCATGGCCAGCTCGACCGAGCGGGTCTGCAGCACCTTGGCGCCGAGCGAGGCGAGCTCCAGCATCTCCTCGAAGGCGATCCGGTCAAGCTTGCGCGCCTTGCTGCTGATCCGCGGGTCGGTGGTGTAGACGCCGTCGACGTCGGTGTAGATGTCGCAGCGCACCGCGCCGAAGGCGGCGGCGAAGGCGACGGCGGTGGTGTCCGAGCCGCCGCGGCCCAGCGTGGTGATCCGGCCCTCGGGGCTGATGCCCTGGAAGCCCGCGACCACGGCGACCTTCATGCCCTCGGCGAAGCGGCCGGCGATGTTCTCGGTCGGGATCTCCTCGATCCGGGCGGCGCCGTGGGCCGGGTGGTGCGCAGCGGCACCTGCCAGCCCTGCCAGCTGCGCGCGGGCACGTCCATCTCCTGCAGGGTCAGCGCCATCAGGCCGGCGGTGACGTTCTCGCCCGAGCTGACCACGGCGTCGTATTCGCGCGCGTCGTAGAGGGGCGAGGTCTCGTCCACCAGGCGCACCAGCTCGTTGGTCTTGCCGGACATGGCGGAGACGATGACGATGACGTCGTAGCCGTTGGCCACCTCGCGGCCGACGCGCTTGGCGGCCCGGCGGATGCGGTCGAGCGTGGCGACGGAGGTGCCGCCGAACTTCATCACCAGTCGCGGCATGTCCCTCGCGCCCCGTCCCCTGACCGGCGGTGTCATAGGATGCGCGGGCAGGGCAGGGCAAGAGCGCTCGGCCGTGCCCCGGCGGCGCGCGCGCCATCAGGCGGCGGCGCCGCGTCCCTCAGAACGGGATCGTCCGGCCGTTGCCGCCGCGAAAGCTGCCGGTGGTGGCGAGGTCGAGCCGGTCGATCTCGGCCGCGAGGCCGGGCGCCGCGTCCTCGGGCGAGAGCGGGGCGCCGTCGCCCCCCAGCCGGGTGCGCACCCAGCCGGGATGGTAGATGCCCACCGCGATTCCCTCGCTCCGCAGGTCGCGCGCGAGGTTGCGCCCCAGGTTGATCGCCGCCGCCTTCGACGCGCGGTAGGCATAGGAGCCGCCGCTCGCCTCGGTGCTCGAGCCCATCTGGCTGGCGATGATCGCGATCCGGCCGCCGGCGCGGCGCAGCGCCGGAAGCGCCGCGCGGACCGTCAGGAACACGCCCGTGACGTTGACCGCAAAGGTTTCGGCCCAGAGGTCGGGCGGATAGCCGTCCTCGAGTGTCTGGCCCTTGTCCGGATAGACGCCGGCATTGCAGACCAGCAGGTCCAGCGCCTGGTCGGCCAGCGCCCGGCCCAGCCCCGCCTGCTCGCCGGCGTCCGCGACGTCGAGCGCCAGCCACTCCGCCCCGGCCTCGGCGGGATGCGCCTCGCGGAAGGTGCCCGTCACCGTGTCGCCCCGCCCGACATAGTGGCGGACAAGGGCGCGGCCGATGCCGCGTGTGGCGCCGGTGACCAGAACCCGCATCAGTTCGTCTTGCGCGTCGGCATGAAGGGCAGGGGCGCGACCGGGACGCCCTCCTCGACCAGGGCGCGCGCCTCCTCTGGGCGCGCCTCGCCCCAGATCGAGCGCCGCTCGGCCTCGCCCTCGTGGATGCGCCGCGCCTCGGCCGGAAAGTCGCGGCCCACATAGTCGGACTTCGTCTCGACCTCGCGCCGCAGCCGGGCCAGCATCTCGCGCCGCGGGTCGGCGGCCTCGTGCGGCGGCTGGGCGGCGGCCACGTTCGGGGCCATCACCGCCTTTCCGACCTCGGCCGAGCCGCAGTCGGGGCAGACGATCTCGCGCGCCGCCTGCAGCCGGTCGAACGCCTCGGCCGAGCGGAACCAGCTCTCGAAGTCGTGCGCGTTGGCGCATCGCAGGGCGAAACGGATCATGGCGTGTCGGTCCTCATCTCGCTGCCATACATAGGCGCGTGCCGCGGTCGAGGCAAAGCGGTCCGCCGGCTTGACCGCCGGCAGCCCGGCGATAGCTGATGAAACGACCAGGGGTTTGCCATGTTCCGTGCCTTCGCCCTTCTTCGCGCTGCGTTCCTGCCGGCAGCGGCGCAGCAATACGGGGGCGGCGGCGCCCGTTTGGGTGGGCCGAACGCCGGCCCCTGGCGCGGCACGAGCGTCGGCCGGGCCACCGCGGCGGCCCCCGGACGCCGATGACCGGTATGGCGCCGCCGTCTTCTGCACAAGTGAAGGCGTGCCGGCGCCAGCCGGCTCCGCTGGATTGCGGGCCGCGCTTCATCGGCTCCGAGATCTATCGCCGCTCGTCCTACGGCGCCTGGCATCCGCTTCGCATCCCGCGGGTCTCGACCGTGATCGACCTGGCGCGTGCGCTGGGCTGGTTGCCGCCCGCGCGCTACGTCGCCAGCCCTCGCGCCAAGCCCGCCGCGCTCCACGCCTTCCACACGCCGCGCTACGTGGCGGCGCTGCAGCGGGCCGAGGCCGAGGGTGCGGTCAGCGCCGCCGTGCGCCACCGCCACGGCCTGGGCACCGTCTCGAACCCGGTCTTCCCCGAGATGTACCGTCGCCCCGCCACCGCCGCGGGCGGCGCGATCCTGGCGGCCGAGCTGCTGGCGCGGCCCGGCGTGGTGCATCATCCGGCGGGCGGCACGCATCACGGCCATCCCGACCGGGCCGGCGGCTTCTGCTACCTCAACGACCCGGTCCTCGCGATCCTGTCGCTGCGCCGGCAGGGTCTCGGCCGCATCGCCTACGTCGACATCGACGCGCATCACCCCGACGGGGTCGAGGCCGCGTTCGCCCGCGACCCCGACGTCCTCGTCGTCTCTGTCCACGAGGAGGGGCGCTGGCCGTTCACCGGCGCGCTGGACGATCGGGGCGCGGGCGGCGTCTGGAACCTGCCGGTGCCGCGCGGCTTCAACGACACCGAGATGCGGGCGGCGCTCGAGCAGATGATCCTGCCGCTCGTGGTGGGTCACCGCCCGGACGCGATCGTGCTCCAGTGCGGCGCCGATGCGGTGGACGAGGACCCGCTGTCGCGGCTCGCCCTCTCCAACGCCGCGCATCGGCTGGTGGCGGCGTCGCTCGTGGGACTCGCGCCTCGTCTCCTGGTCCTGGGCGGCGGTGGCTACAATCCCTGGTCGGTGGCCCGATGCTGGACCGGCGTGTGGGCCACGCTGGCCGGCCACGAGATCCCCGACCGGCTGCCGCCCGACGCCGAGGCGGTGCTGCGCTCGCTCGACTGGACCGGCCGCCGCGCCGTCCCGCGCCCCGAAATCTGGTTCACCACCCTTGCAGACGCCCCGCGCGAGGGGCCGCTTCGCGACGAGATCCGCACCCGCCTCGCCGCCCTGGCCGCGCGCGCACGGCCCTGGTTTTGAGTGGCAGCGGCGCGTCCGCGGCCGGCTTCATGCGCTGCGCCCCGGTGCCGCCCCCGTCACTCCCGCGCCTACTGCCAGATCGTTTGCAGAAGCGCGGCCTCGTCGGCCGAGCCCTCGGCCGCCCGGGCGCGCAGGGCGGCGATCGCGGCGTCCCACAGGATCCCTTCGCAGGAGATCCATTGGATCTGCTCCCGGTCGGGCATGTCCAGGCGGCTGGCGACCCGGCCGCTGCGCAGACGCAGATCGCCGCGCTCGGTGAACTCGGGCACCTTGGCGTGGTGCATGGCCACGATGCCGAAGCTGTCGTTCAGCACCGGCGCCCCGCCCGAGCCGGGCGACGTGGCCGCCTCGTAGAACAGGCGCGTCTCCTCGGCCATGAGGACACGACCCTCGCGAATGGCGATCCTCTTGCGGCCGCCCATCGGGTGATGGACCAGGTTGATGCGGTCGCCCGCGCGGACACTCGTTGCGGCGCCGCCGATGCGCCCGTAGTCGCCTATCGCGGCACCGCCGGCCGAGCGCCGCGCCGCCGCGACCACCGTCAGGTCGAGATCGGGCACGAAGACGCAGAGCCGGTCAGGATCGAGCCGGAACTCCTGCGGTGTCTTCTCCTGCCCCGACGCGCTCGTCTCGAGGTCCATGACGATCACCGCGTCGGCCGCCGTGGCCTCGTCGGGGATTGCGTGGTTCGCCGTCACCACCAGGCCGTCGCCGACCAGGAAACCGGTGCTGGAGAATTGCGGGGAATCGCCGCGGATCATGCCTACCGCCCGACTCACCTCAAGCAGCCGTTCGAAGTACGACACCGGAAGATCGACGCCCGGATCGGACAGGATCCGTTCCAGGCCGCTGACCTGCGGCAGGTCTTCCTTGTCCATCTCCAGGATGCGCGCGGCGTAGGGCGGCCCGATCAGCCCGATCTTGGCATAGGCCCGCAGGTTGCGGATCTGGTCGTCCGGTTCGGGCGTGCGTTCCAGCGTGGCCTGGATGATCTCGCGCACGAAGGTCTGCTGGCCGAAGGCCATCTCGTGGTCGTGCTTGTCGCGCGCCAGGCGGACGGCGTTCTCGACCTCGAGCCGTTTCAGCCCGAGTTCGGTGGCCGAACTGCGCTCGGTGGTCCGCATCGCGGTGAAATGCGCGATGATGCCGCCGATGACCCCGGCAATGGCGCCCACCAGCGCGACCAGAAGCGTTGTTTCCATGCTCCGACCTCCGTCGCCATCGGGCGGCGCGGCCGCCGCGCCGTCAGGCCGAGCTTGACGCAGGGCGGCCGCGCGGCCAAGGACTCGGGGCCATGATCCGCGCCTTCGCCGCGATCCCGCTGCCCGAGGCGGTGACAGACCTGCTCGAGGAGGCGCAGGACGACCTGCCGGCGGGTCGCCCCATCCTGCCCGAAAACATGCACCTTACGCTGGTCTTCCTCGGCGATCTGCGGCCGCCCGACCTCGACGAGGTGCACCGCGCCTTCGAGGCCGTGCGCGTGCCCGATTTCAACGTGGCGATCCGCGGGCTGGGCGCGTTCGGCGCGCGCGCGCCGCGGTCCGTTCACGCCGTGGTCGCCGACGAGCCTGCCCTGCGGCACCTGCAGGCCAAGCTGGCCCAGGCGGCGCGCGGCGCGGGGGTCGAGGTTCCGGCGCGGCGCTACGTTCCCCACGTCACCATCGCCCGCCTCAAGGGCCGGCGCGAGGATTTCCGCGCCCGTCGCCGCCTATGTCGCCCGCCGCTCGCTGATCGCGCCGCCGCCGTTCGCGGCCGGCGCGTTCTGCCTCTACCGCTCGCACCTGCGCCAAGACGGCGCCGACTACGAGGAGCTGGCTCGCTACCCGCTGGGCTGAGCCCGCGCAATGGGGACCGTCAGACCGAGGGGGTACCGCCTTCCAGCACCGTCCGCATCCAGCCGGTGTCGATGTTGCCGCCGCCCAGGATCACGGCCACCTCGCGCCCCGCCATCCGCTCGCGCTCGGCCATCAGCGCCGCCAGCGGCGCCGCGCCGGCGCCCTCGGCCAGGTTGTGGGTGTCGGTGAAGTAGGCGCGGATCGCCTCGGCCACCTCGATCGTCGCTGACCGCGACGATACGGTCGGTGCCCGCCGCATAGATCTCCAGCGCCTCGGGCACCGGCACGCGCACCGCCATGCCGTCGGCGAAGGTGCGCGCGCTTTCGGTCTCGACCGGCCGGCCCGCCTCGGCCGAAAGCTTCGCGCCGTGCGCGCGCTCTCGCTGACGACGCCCACGACCCGGGTCTGCAGCCCCAGCGCGTCGCGCGCCGCGATCACGCCGCAGATGCCCGAGCCGCAGCCGATCGGCACGTAGACGGTGTCGAGGTCGGGCTTGTCCGTGCAGCAGCTCCAGCCCATAGGTCGCCACGCCGCGCACCAGCTCGCGGTGGAAGGGCGGCACGGGGAACAGCCCCTCGGCCTCGGCCACGCGCATCGCCTCTTCGCGCGCCGCGTCGAAGTCGTCGCCATGCTCGACCAGCTCGGCCCCGAAGGCGCGCATCGCCGCGTTCTTCTCGACCGAGTTGCCGTGCGGCACGTAGATCACCGCCCTGAGGCCCGCGGCGCGGGCGGCGCGGGCCTGGCTCTGGCCGTGGTTGCCGCGGGTGGCGGTGATGATGCCGCGACACTCGGGGCGCGCGCGCCGCAGCCAGTCGATGAAGGTGACTGCCGCCGCGCACCTTGAAGGCGCCGGTGGGCGCGTGGTTCTCGTGCTTGACCCAGACGTCGCAGCCTGCGCGTGCCGACAGGGTCGGCCAGGCGTATTGCGGCGTCGGCGGCACCTGGCGGTGTACCAGGCGGGCTGCCTCCTCAAGCTCGTCTCGCGTGAACATCGGGTTCCAACCTTCTGGATCTTCAGGAAACATCTGGGTGGGGCGCAGGCGCGGCGCTGCCGCGCGCGGCCGAAGGGGGTTCGATGCCCCCTTCGGACGCTCCCCCGTCAGGCGGCCGCCGCCTCGATCGCCTTGAGCCGTTTCAGCAGCGGGCCAAGATCGCCCACGTTCAGCATGTTCGGCCCGTCCGAGGGCGCGTTGTCGGGGTCCTCGTGCACCTCCATGAACAGCGCCGCCGCCCCCACCGCCACCGCCGCCCGCGCGAGCACCGGCACGAAGCGCCGGTCGCCGCCTGAGGCGCCGCCGAGGCCGCCCGGCTGCTGCACCGAATGGGTGGCGTCGAAGACCACCGGCCAGCCCGTCTCGGCCATCTGCGGCAGGGCGCGGAAGTCGGTGACCAGCGTGTTGTAGCCGAAAGACGTGCCGCGCTCGGTCAGCAGGATCCGCCGGTTGCCGGTCGAGGCGATCTTGTCGGCGACGTTCTTCATGTCCCAGGGCGCCAGGAACTGGCCCTTCTTGACGTTGACCACGGCCCCCGTCTCGCCGGCGGCCAGCAGCAGGTCGGTCTGCCGGCACAGGAAGGCCGGGATCTGCAGGATGTCGACCGCCTGCGCCGCGCGCGCGCACTGCTCGCGCTCGTGCACGTCGGTCAGCACCGGGCAGCCGAAGCGCCGCTTCACCTCGGCCAGCACCTCGAGCCCCGCCTCGAGCCCCACGCCGCGCTGCGTGCCGAGCGACGAGCGGTTCGCCTTGTCGAAGCTCGACTTGTAGATCCACGGCACGCCCGCCGCCTCGGCCGCGTCGCGGATGCGCTCGGCCAGCATCAGCGCGTGGTCCAGCCCCTCGATCTGGCACGGCCCCGCGATCAGCGCGAAGGGCCGGTCGTTGCCGACCGTGATGCCGCCTATCTCGACGTCCGTCACAGCACCTCCTCGATCCGCGCCACGTCCACGGGGTTGTTGAGTTCCCAGAATACCCGGCCCTCGGCCTGCACCTCGATGCAGAGCACCCGCTCACCCATCTCGAGAAAGCGCAGCTGCTCGAGCCCCTCCATCTCCTCCAGCTTGCCAGGCGGATGTGCGGCGTAGCGCGCCAGCGCCGCTGGCCGGAAGGCGTAAAGCCCCACATGGTGGAAGACCGGCGGCGCCGCGATGCCCTCGGGCACGTAGGGAATGACTTCCTTGGAGAAGTAGAGCGCCAGCCCGTCGTTGCGGAAGACCGCCGTGGTGCCGCCGACGCGTCCCGCCGCACGGTCCTCGCGCAGCCGTGCCCAGGCCTGCGGGTCGCAGCGCAGCACCGGCGTCGCCACCTCTGCGTCCGAACCCGCCAGCCCGTCGATCAGCGCGGTCACGAACCAGGGCGGCGTCAGCGGGCTGTCGCCCTGCACGTTCACCACCATGTCGATCTGGCCCAGCCGGTCGAGCGCCTCGGCGCAGCGCTCGGTCCCGTTGCGACACTCGGACGACGTCATCAGCACCTGGCCGCCGAAACCCTCGACCGCCTCGGCGATGCGCCCGTCGTCGGTCGCCACCCACACGTCCGGCTCGCCCACGGCGGCGATTGCGGCCTCCCAGGTACGTTGGATCAGCGGCTTGGTCCCGTCGCGGCCGCGCAGCGGGTGCAGCGGCTTGCCCGGAAACCGCTGCGAAGCATAACGGGCGGGGATGACGACCGCCGCCCTCATGCTGTTCCCGCCCGGCGGGTCGTATCGGCCGCCACGCTCACAGCAGCCGCAGGCAGTCGTGGATGTGGACGAGGCCGGCCAACCGCCCCGGCGCGTCCTGGACGATCAGCGAGGTGATGCCGCGCTCGGTCATCAGGTCCATCGCCTCGTGCACCAGCATGTCCGGCGCAACCGCCACCGGGTTCAGCGTGCCCACGTCTCGCGCGCGCGCCTCCCACAGCTGGTCGAGGTTCCGCCGCAGGTCGCCCTCGGTGATGATGCCGCCGATCTCGCCCGCCTCCGAGATGATCGCGAGACCCAGCGCCTTTCGCGTCATCTCGACGACGACCTCGTTCATCGGCGCGTCGGGCGCGACGATGGGCAGGTCGGCGCCCGTATGCATCACCGCCGCCACCTGCATCAGCCGCGCGCCTAGCTTGCCGCCGGGGTGATAGCGGCGGAAGTCGTCGGGGACCGTGCCCATCAGCCGCGTCAGCCCGACCGCCAGGGCGTCGCCGATTGCCATCTGCAGCGTCGTCGACGTGGTGGGCGCAAGGCCGATCAGGCAGACCTCGCGCACCGCGCCGTAGCAGATCGTGACCTCGGCCCGGCGCGCCAGGGTGCTCTCGGCGCGCCCGGTCAGCGCCACGATGGGGATCGCGTGCGCGCCGCAATAATGGATGAGGTCGGAGAGTTCCGGCGTCTCGCCCGAGTTCGACAGGATCAGCGCGACGGTGCCGGGCGCGACCAGGCCCAGGTCGCCGTGGCTGGCTTCGGCCGCATGGACGAAGAGGGCGGGCTTGCCGATCGACGAGAGGGTCGAGGCGATCTTGCGCGCCACGTGCCCGGACTTGCCGACGCCCGACACCACGAGCGGCTGGCGCGCCCCCTGCATCAGCCGCGCCGCCGCGGCCAGTTCCGGCCCCGCCGCGTCGGCGAAACGGCGCAGCGCCTCGGCCTCGTCGGCGATGGCCGTTCGGCAGAGCGCGTCGAGGTCGTCGCGCGGAGGTGTCATCCGGTTCATCGCTGCCATTCTCTGCGGCCCGGCCCCTCCTCTAAGCCCGGGGCTGCCGGCTGTAAACGGCGGGGTCGGCCGACCCCGTGTTGACACCGCCCCGCCCGGCCGTACCGTCGGGCGCGAGTGGCGGCGCCCGGGCGCCGCGCCCGAGGGGAGCCTGCCGATGCCGCCGTCCGAAGGAAAGCGATCGTCCGCGCCGGTGCGCCGCGGCCGCGCTCTCGGTCGGAGATGAGCGTCGGGCGGGTCGTCATCGTCGGCGCCGGGCAGGGCGGGTTCGAGACCGCCGCGGCGCTGAGGCGCGAGGGGTTCGAGGGTACGATCACCCTGATCGGCGACGAGCCGGGCCTGCCCTACCAGCGCCCGCCGCTATCGAAGGCCTACATGAAGGACGGCCGCGTCGACCGGCTGACGCTCAAGCCCGCGGGCTTCTACGACAAGGGCGCGATCGACCGGCTCGAGCGTGCGCGGGTCGAGCGCATCGACCGCGAGGGCCACGAGATCGTGCTGGATGACGGGTCGCGGCGCGGCTACGACCATCTGGTTCTGGCAACCGGCGCGCGCAACGCGATCCCGCCGATCGCGGGAGCGGCCGCGCCCGGCATCCTGGGGCTGCGCACGCTGGCCGACGCGGACCGCCTGCGCGAGCGGATGCCGCGGATCGGCCACGCCATCGTTATTGGCGGCGGCTTTATCGGTCTGGAATTCGCGTCGGTGGCGCGCGCCGCGGGCGTTGCCGTCACCGTGGTCGAGGCCGCGGACCGGCTGATGGCGCGGGTGGTCTCGCCGCCGATCTCGGCCGCCTTCGAGGCGGCGCACCGGGAGGCGGGCGCCGAGGTCCTGACTCGGCGCGCCGGTGGCCGCGATCCTCTTTTCCGACGAGGCCGAGCCCGCTGGCGTTCGCCTTCAGGACGGGCGCGAGATCGCGGGCGATACGGTCCTGCTGGCCACCGGCGTGGTACCCAACGTCGAGCTGGCCGAGGCGGCGGGCCTCGCAGTCGAGAACGGCATCGCGGTGGACGCGACGCTGTTGACGGACGACCCCGCGATTTCGGCCATCGGTGACTGCGCCTCGGTGCCGCGGGCCGACGGCGGCGGCCGGGTGCGGCTCGAGTCGGTGCAGGCGGCGACCGACCACGCCCGCTTCGTGGCCAAGCGCCTGACCGGGCATCTGGGCGGGTTCGACGCGGTCCCCTGGTTCTGGAGCGACCAGGGCGACCTGAAGCTGCAGATCGCCGGCCTGACCGCGGGGTCGGACGATGTCGCGGTGATCGAGGGCGCCCCCCGAAGCTTGCCGTCTGGTGTTTCGCCGACGGGGCGCTGACCGGGGTCGAGACCATCAACGAGCCCGGCACCCACATGGCCGCGCGCCGGCTGCTCGCCGGCCCGACGCTGACCCGTGCCGATCTCGAGGCGCAGGGCTTCGACGCCCGCGCGATGGCGAAGGCCCGCAGCTAGCCGCCCTCGGGCAGATAGCCGCGGCCGGAAAGGCAGGCGGCGGCGCAGCGCAGACAGTCAGAGGGCGGGACCTGCCAGTGCGGCGCCGGCGGATCAGCGGCGGCCAGCGAAGCGAGTCTGCCAGTCGAGGCGCTCCTCGTCGGTGATCTTGGCGAAGAGGACGTCGGGCACCGCAAAGGCGTGGTCGCGCTCGAGCGCGGTCAGCGCTGCCTCGGTGTCGCGCGGCCAGGCATCGTCGTCGGTGCCCATTGCGGCCAGCATCGTGGCCGAGGCATCGGGGATGAAGGGCGCCGAGACGATGGCGTAGAGCCGGATCAGGTTCAGCCCCAGCCGCACGATGACGGCGGCACGGGCGGGGTCGGTCTTGTAGACGGCCCACGGCGCCGCGGCCTGCAGATACTCGTTCCCCGCCACCCAGAGCGCCCGCAGCTCGGCGGCGGCCTTGCGCACCTCGATCGCCTCCATGTGACGCTCGTAGGCGCGCAGGCGGCGGTCGATCTCGGCGGCCAGCGCGTGTTCGGCCTCGCCCCACTCGCCGCCCTCGGGCACTACCTCGCCCCATTTCGAGCGGCAGAACTTGGTCACCCGGCTGACGAAGTTGCCCAGCACGTCGGCCAGATCCTTGTTCACGTCGGCCTGGAAGCTGGGCCAGGTGAACTCGCTGTCGCCGGTCTCGGGCGCACGGCTGAGCAGCCACCAGCGCCAGTAGTCGGGCGGCAGGATCTCGAGCGCCTGGTCCATGAAGACGCCGCGGCCCTGGCTGGTCGAGAACTGGCCGCCGTCATAGTTCAGGTAGTTGAACGACTTGATGTAGTCGACGAGCTTCCAGTCCTCGCCCGAACCCATGATCGTGGCGGGGAAGGACAGGGTGTGGAACGGCACGTTGTCCTTGCCCATGAACTGCACGTAGCGCACCTCGGAGGCGCCCTGACCGGTGCGCCACCAGCTCTGCCAGACCTCGTCCGGGTATCCGTGACAGTCCGCCCATTCCTTGGCGCAGGCGATGTATTCGATCGGCGCGTCGAACCAGACGTAGAAGACCTTGCCCTCCATGCCGGGCCAGTCCTCGTCGCCGCGCCTGACCGGCACCCCCCAGTCGAGGTCGCGGGTGATGCCGCGGTCCTGCAGGCCGTCGCCGTCGTTGAGCCACTTGCGGGCGATCGAGGTGGTCAGGATCGGCCAGTCGGTCTTGCTGTCGATCCAATCGTTCAGCCGGCCGCGCATCTTCGACTGCAGCAGGTAGAGGTGCTTGGTCTCGCGCACCTCGAGGTCGGTCGAGCCGCAGATCGCGCTGCGCGGGTCGATCAGGTCGGTCGGGTCGAGCTGCTTGGTGCAGTTCTCGCACTGGTCGCCGCGGGCCCGCTCGTAGCCGCAATTGGGGCAGGTGCCCTCGATGTAGCGGTCGGGCAGGAAGCGGCCGTCGGCGACGGAATAGACCTGTCGCTCGACCCGCTCCTCGATCAGGCCGTTTTCGTAGAGGCGGCCGGCGAAGTGCTGGGTCAATGCGTGGTTCTGCGGGCGAGGACGAGCGGCCGAACTTGTCGAACGACAGCCGGAAGCCGGCGCCCAGTTCCGTCTGCACCTCGTGCATGCGGGCGCAGTATTCGGCCACCGGCTCGCCCGCCTTGGCGGCGGCAAGCTCGGCCGGCGTGCCGTGCTCGTCGGTGGCGCAGAGGAACAGCACCTCGTGGCCGCGGCTCGCTCATGTAGCGGGCGTAGAGGTCGGCCGGCAGCATCGAGCCCACCAGGTTGCCCAGGTGCTTGATCCCGTTGATGTAGGGGATCGCCGACGTGATCAGGATGCGTGCCATGCGCGGCCCCTTTCGCTGCCCGTGGCGCCCTTTAGCGGATGACACGCGCGAGGGCTAGCGCCGGATCGGGCGCGGTCGCGTCGGGAGGGGCCGTGTCGCCAAAGCGGCCCTCAGCGGCTGCCGCTGCGTCGACGCTTTTGGGTCTAGCGTTCGCGGTTGCGCTTCATCAGGCGGCCGATGAGGAACGATGTGCGCGGCGCGTAGACGTAGCGGGTGCGCCGCTCGCTTATCGGGCGGGCGCGCATGCGCAGCAGCCCGAAGCCGATCAGCACCAGGTGCGCCAGCCCGACGAACGCGAACATCGCCGCCGGGCCGAACGCCCCGATGAGGACCGAGACGACATAGGGCGAGGCGATGGCCCCCACGGCGTAGAGAAACAGCAGCGCCGCCGAGAGTTCGACGCGCTCGGCCGTCTCGGCGAAGTCGTGGGCGTGCGCTGCCGAGACCGAGTAGATCGGGAAGGTCGTGAAGCCGAAGACCGCCGACGCCAGCAGTACCGCGCCACTGCCCGCGCCGGAGAGGGCCACGGTCAGGCGCGCAGGCACCGGTTGCGGCGGCCGACAGCCAGATCAGGATCCAGCGCCGGTCGAAGCGGTCGGCGAGGGCGCCCGCCGGCACTTGCGCGACCCCGCCGCCGAGCACGAAGGCGGCCAGGAACAGCGCGAGCTGGTCGGCCGACAGCCCCACCTCCTGCCCGTAGACCGGGCCGACCATCCGGAAGGCCGCCGCCGTCAGGCCGGCCACGATCACGCCCGCTGCCGCCAGGGGTGAGCGGCGCCAGGCGAGCGAGGGGCGCAGCCGCGGCGCCCGCGGCATCTGCGGCTGGGCGACGCGGCTCAGCGTCAGCGGCAGGAGCGCGGCGCAGCAGATCAGAGCCAGCAGGTTGTAGCTGACGTAGTAGGCCGGCTCGAGCACGCCGATCATCAGCTGCGCGCCCAGCGAGGCGCCGATGTCGACGACGCGGTAGACGCCCATGGTTCGACCGCGCGTCTCGTTGGTGACCTTGTCCTGCAGCCAGGCTTCGACGATCGTGTAGCAGCCGGCGATGCAGAAGCCGCTCGCCACGCGCATCAGCGCCCAGGCAAGCGGGTCGATCAGGAGCATGTGGGCAAGGATCCCGATGGTGCCGGAGGCGGTGAAGGCGGCGAAGGCGCGGCTGTGGCCGACCTGGCCCATGACCCGCGGGGCCCACCAGCAGCCGATGAAGAAGCCGAAGAAGTGAGCCGAGCCCAGGAGGCCGACTTCGCCGCGGCTGAACCCCAGTGCCAGCCCGGAGATCGCGTCGAGCGGCGCGATGCCCCCGGTGCCGAGCTGCAGCAGCACGACCGACAGGAAGAGGGCGGCGAACGAGATCAGAAGGCTCATGCGGGCTCGTGGCAGTGCATGGGACGGGCGATGCCTTCATGCCCCGGCCCGGCGCCGGCGGCGACCCCCAATCTCGGCCCTCCGGCGCCGCCTTGTTGCTGCCGCGGGTGCGTCGGTCGCCGTCGCGCTGTCCGCTGTCGCGGCAGCACGACCGGGCGAGGGGGTCCCGGAGGGGTCCCCGAGGCCGGGCGTTCCCCCTCGCCGCGGGGTCAGGCGAGGGGCGGGCGGAAGCCTTCCCGGCCGGCCAGGTGCCAGGCGGCGGGGGGCGCGGTGCGGGCGCGCAGGCGCTCCAGCCGCCAGGCCTCGTCCTCGCCCGCATGGGCGGGGCTCAGCGACCAGCGGCTTTCCACCCCCGCCGCGCCGCCCGTCCCCGGCGTCAGCAACAGCCCGAGCGGCGGCCGGCCCGTGGCCGCGCCGGCCTCGGCGGCGAGGTGCAGTCGGCGCACCGGCGTCAGCGCCGGCAGGGCCGGCAGCTCGGCCACCACCAGCGGCACGGCGCCCCCGCGCAGCGCCTCCTCGGCGCACCAGAGCAGGTCCTCGGGCCGGCGCGGATGCACGAAGATCAGCCGCCCCGGATCGATCAGCGTGCAGACCCCGTCGCCCATCAGCCGGTCGGGCAGCCAGTCCGGCGCGATCCAGAGGACCGGCCCCCGCATCGCCCGCGCCGCCAGCAGCGCCAGCGTCCGCCGGGCGGTGCCGCAGAGTTCGTGCACCCGCCCGGGCGTCAGCGTCAGCCCCTCGACCACCGTCAGGCCGGGCGCCGCCCGTCGCCCGCGGGCGGCAAGGCCGGGCAGGTGGGTTGCAGCCTCGATCATGTCGCCAGGCTACAATGTTCTGTTTTCGTTCTCAAGCGGTCCCTTGCCACCGCCGGCCGGTGCCCTATCCCTCGGGCGCTCAGAACGGAGGGACAGATGAAGCGAATGAAGCTTGGCCGGACCGGCATCGAGGTTTCGGACTACTGCCTCGGCTCGATGACCTGGGGCGCCCAGAACACCGAGGCCGAGGGTCATGCCCAGCTCGACCGCGCGCTCGACGCCGGCATCGACTTCATCGACACCGCCGAGATGTATCCCACCCAGCCCGTCACCGCCGAGACCGTGGGCGCCACCGAGCGCATCATTGGCAGCTGGTTGGCCCGCACCGGCCATCGCGACCGGGTGGTGCTCGCCACCAAGATCACCGGCGACAACGGCGGCTTCGTGCGCGAGGGCCGCGGCATCGACGCGGGCGCCCTGCGCGAGGCGGTCGAGGCGTCGCTGGGCCGGCTCGGCACCGACGTGATCGACCTCTACCAGCTGCACTGGCCGAACCGCGGCTCGTACCACTTCCGCAAGCATTGGGCCTACGACCCCACGAACCAGGACACCGCCGCGGTACGCGCGCACATGGACGAGATCATGGGGGTGATGGCCGAGCTGGTCGCGGCGGGCAAGGTCCGCGCCTTCGGCCTGTCGAATGAAACCGCCTGGGGCACGCAGCAGTGGATCGCCGCGGCCGAGCGTACCGGCGGCCCGCGCGTCGCCACGGTCCAGAACGAGTACTCGCTGCTCTGCCGGCTCTTCGACACCGACCTTGCCGAGACCTGCCACCACGAGGAGGTGACGCTGCTGGCTTTCTCGCCGCTGGGCGCGGGGCTGCTTACGGGCAAGTACCAGGGCGGGCGCGTGCCCGAGGGCAGCCGGATGAGCCGCACGCCCGACCTCGGCGGCCGCAAGACCGAGCGCGCCTTCGCCGCCGTCGATGCCTATCTCGAGGTGGCGCGGCGGCACGGGCTCGACCCCAGCGCGATGGCGCTCGCCTGGATCCGCACCCGGCCTGTACCTTCGATCCCGATCCTCGGGGCGACGTCGCTCGACCAGCTCGAGACGGCGCTGGGCGCGGTCGACCTGACGCTCGACCAGGCGGTGCTTAACGATCTCGCGGCGGCCTACCGGGCGCACCCGCTGCCCTACTGACGCCTCAGAGGGCCGCTTGCGCCAGCGTCTCGAGGTGGCGCGGGAAGTCCCGCGCCGCCACCCCCGCCTCGCGCACCAGCAGGTCGAAATGGCGGGTGAAGGTGCCGACGCGCTCGCTGTCGCGAAAGCTGATGTAGCTCTGCCCGATGTAGAGCACCGCCATCAGCGGGCCGAACACCGTCACCGGCGCCGAGAACACCCGCCGCGCATCGAAGAGGAAGATCCTCAGCGTCGGGTAGAGCTGCTGGTGCAGCGCGATCATGTGGTCGATCTGGGCGCGACGCACATCGTCGGGCAGCCCCTCGTAATAACCCTCGCCGCGCACGAAGCTGGCCACCTCGTAGAGCGGCATGGCGATCTCGTAGTCCGAGCGCATGGCGCGCATCCAGTTCAACCGGTCGTCCGAAGCGCCGATCACCTGCTCGGTGCTGCGGCCGAGGTGCGGCGCGTATTCCCACCGCAGCATGTCGTGGGTCTTGAGCATGTCGGGCAGGGCGGCGGGGACGTGGCGGATCTTGTAGCCCGCCGCCTCGCGGTGCCAGGCAAAGACCTGCTCGTCGATCATCGCGCGTGGCGCGGCGGTGATCGAAAGCGACGAGGCGACCACGTCGGCGGCGCTCTCGGGCCGGTCGCTGAGGCCCAGCAGCCAGTCGGCCGATACCCGCAGCGCCACGGCACAGCCGGCGATGACCTGCGCGTTGGGCAGCCGCGGCATCGGCCCCGACAGGAGCTGCGACACGGTCGAACGGTCGATGCCAACCTCACGGGCCAGCGCGCTCTGGCTGAGGCCGCGTTCGGACATCCGCGCCAGCACACGCTCGCGCAGCAACCGCGCCCGATCGCGCTTGTCGGTTTGTGTAATCACCGGTGATAATCCAAAACAACAGGCGGGAAACGCTGACAGCGTACCCGTTTCGCCACACCTCGACCAGCGGCTAACGTCGTTTCCGAGCAGACAAGTGAAGGAGCAAGGGGATGGAGACGCGAGTGCGCAGCCTCGCGAAGGCGACCGCGTGGCAGACGCTGGGGCTGGCGGTGACGGGGGTGGCGGGGTGGCTGCTGACCGGTTCGGCCGTAATCGGTGGGGCGCTGGCGGCCATCAACACCGTCCTCGGCTTCGCCTTCTGCCTGGTGCACGAGCGCCTCTGGGCGACGATCCGCTGGGGGCGCGCCGATGTCTGACCGTGTGGAATGGCCGACGCTTCTGCTGACGGCGGCCTGCTATGTCGCCTGGGCGCTCGCGATCGGCCCTGTCTCGGCCGCGTGGCTGCCGGCCGGCATCGTCGCGGCAGGCGTGGCGGGCGCGCTGCACGCCTCGCTCCAGCACGAGGCGATCCACGGTCATCCGTTCCGCGACCCGCGGCTGAACGCGGCGCTGGTGTTTCCGGCCCTGACGCTGTGGGTGCCCTACGGGCGGTTTCGTGACCAGCATCTGGCGCACCATCGCGACGCGATCCTGACCGACCCCTACGACGACCCCGAGTTCGAACTATCTCCACCCCGCCCGGTGGCGGCGCCTGCCGGCCGAGCTGCGGACGCTGCTGGGCTTCAACAACACCCTGGCGGGGCGGATGGCGGTGGGGCCTGCGATTTCGCTCGCCGTGTTCGCGGCGGGCGATGTGCGGGCGGTGCTGCGGGGAGACCGCGCGGTGCTGCGCGCCTGGGCCTGGCACCTGCCGGCGGTGGGCGTGGTGATGGCGGCCCACGCCGCCATCGGTTTCATGCCGCTCTGGGCGGTGCTGGCGGCGGCGTACCTCTCGCACGCGATCCTCAAGGTGCGCACCTACGCCGAGCATCGCGCGCACGCGCATGCCGGCGGCCGCACCGTGGTCATCGAGGATCGCGGGCCGCTCGCGCTGATCTTTCTGAACAACAACCTGCACGTGGTGCACCACATGCACCCGAAGGTGGCCTGGTACCGGCTGCCCACGCTTTATCGCGAGAACCGCGGACGCTACCTTCGGCGCAACGGCAGCTACGTCTTTCCCTCGTACGCGACGCTCTTTCGCCGCCATTTCTGGCGCGCTAAGGATCCGGTGGCGCACCCGCTGAGGGACGGCGAAGGCGGGACCGAGGGTGCGCGGAGCCGTCACCCGCCGCCGCGGCGCGCTCCCGCACCGCGCGACGCAACCGCAGGCTAGCGGCGCGCCTCGTGCGGACGGCGGCCGCCAAGCCGCGCGATCTCGTTGAGTTCGTCGTCGTTGCGGAAAAAGGGCACGTCGGGCGGCGGGCCCAGGTCGGGCAGGCGCTCGGCGATTTCGGCCAGAACCACCTCGGTGATGAAGGGCAGGTCGAGTTCGCGCGCCTCGTCCAGCAACAGCCAGCTCAGATCGCTCAGCTCGTCTGTCCCGCGCGAGAAGTCGTCGACGTCGCCCGCCACGCAGGACGCGTCGGCCAGAAAGAAGCGTGCGTCGAACCGGCGCGGCCGCCCCTTGGGCGTGATCGCCCGGAAGACGTAGGAAAGACCGGCGGGCGAGGGCAGGTGGCCGGTCGCCGCGAAGCTCTGCCATCCTTCGGGCGGGGTGCCGGGCCAGGGACCGGGGACGCCCAGGACCAGACCCGTCTCCTCCCACAGCTCGCGGATGGCGGCGGCGGCGAAGGTCGAGGCTGAGACGGTGCCGGCCTGCTCGGTGAGGCGGCCGGCGCAGAGGCCCGACATCGGCCGGGCAAGCGGCACGTCCGTGTCCGCGGCGTCGAGCGCGCCGCCGGGAAAGACGAACTTCGACGGCATGAACGCGGCACGAGTGCCGCGCTTGCCCATCAGCACGCGCGGATGCGTCGCCGCGTCGCGTATCAGGATGATCGTCGCGGCGTCGCGCGGCTGCTGCGAGCTCACGCGGGGCCGAAGCCGTGCATGCGCTTGGCCCATTGCAGCGCCACGATCGAGCCCTTCAGCCGCGGCAGCAGATAGAGCGACAGCGCCAGGCACCCCAGCGAGAACGTCGTGGCCATCACCATCGGCTCGGGGCGGAAGGTGGTGTAGGCCCACAGGATCAGCGGCGCCATCAGGTGGCCCACGATCAGGATCGTCAGGTAGGCGGGCCCGTCGTCGGCCCGGTGATGGTGCAGCGGCTCGCCGCAGGCGGGGCAGGCGTCGCGCACCTTCAGGTAGCCCCTCAGCATCGCCCCGTCGCCGCAGGCGGGGCAGCGCCGCCGCCAGCCGCGCATCAGCGCCGGCGCCGCCGGCCGGTCGACCGTGTCCACAAGGTGATGTCCGACGTCATTCATCGCATGTTCCCGCAGCAATCCGTGCCGCCAATCTAGTCATTCATGCCGCGGGGAAAAGGTCGTTCCGACCGGCGAACATGTCCGCCGCGCCCACCGGGCGCCTCAGGCGGCCGAGCTGACGGTCACCTTGTTGCGGCCGTCGGCCTTTGAACTGAAGAGCGCCCGGTCGGCCTTCTCGAAGAGCGCGGCGACCGGGTCGTGCCCGCGGATACCGCCGCCGACCGAGACGCCGATGCTGAGGGTGACGTGCACCGCCTCGCCGTCCGGCAGGGTGACCGGCGCCTCGTCGATAACCTGGCAGAGGCGCTGCGCGGCGAACCCTGCCTCGTGCAGGTCGGTGTCGGGCATCACGACCAGGAACTCCTCGCCGCCGATCCGGGCCACGAGGTCGGCGCCGCGGAGGTTGTCCCTCAGCCGGCGCGCCACCTCGACCAGCACCGCGTCGCCGCCGGCATGGCCGTAGTGGTCGTTGATCGCCTTAAACCGGTCGAGGTCGGCGACCATCAGTGCGAAGGTGTGCCCCGTCTCGGCCGAGCGCGCCGAGATCTTGGCCAGGTGGGTCGTGGCATAGCGGCGGTTGTAGAGCCCCGTCAGCGGGTCCATCACCGCCAGCCGCAAATCCTCGTCGACGGCCGCACGCAGCAGGTCCGCCTCGCGCTTGCGGCGCATCTGGGCGCGCAGCCGCAGCGCCATCTCGGGCGCGTCGAAGTCGCTCGACACCAGGTCGTTCGCCCCAAGGTCCAGCGCCATCGCGCCGGCCTCGCCATCGCTGCGGGGAAAGATCGCCAGGATCGCCGCGTGCCGCGAGTGCTGCCGGCTGCGCAGGTCCGAGATCAGCCGCAGCGCCTTCAGCGTTTTGTCGCCGCCGGCCTCGACCACGTAGACGTCGGCGCCGCGCCCGGCAGTCGCCTCGTCAAGCGCGTCGTCGGCGGTCGCCACCTGCATCCGGTGCCGGATCAGCGGCCGCAGCCGAGCGATCCAGGCGTCGCCGGTATCCTCGTCGCAGATGAAGGTGATGCGGCCCGCCGGGGCAAAGGTGGCGGCGGCCTCGGCGAAACCCAGTTCGTCGGCCGTGGTGCGGCGGCGATGCAGCTCTTCGCTGGTCTCGCGCAGCCGCAGGATCGAGCGGACTCGCGCCATCAGCACCACTTCGTCGTGGGGCCGGCGCAGAAGCTCGTCGGCTCCCGCCTCGAGCGCCATCTGCCGCGCGGCAGTGTCGTCCTGCTCGGACATCAGGATGATGGACATGCCGCGCGCCGCGGGGTCGGCCTTGAGCGTCCGGCAGAGGTCGGTCCCGCGCGAGGCATCGATCCCCTCGTCGACCAGCGCCAGGTCGAACCCGCCGGTCCGCGCCTGCTGCAGGGCCGCCTCGGCGGTGTCGACCTGGGCGACCTCGTAGCGAGCCGAAACGAGCATCGCCGCAAGAGCGTCGCGATGGCTGGTTTCGGTTTCCGCGATGAGGATGCGCCCGGACATCACCACCTCAATGCCATTGCGTTCATTCTGGTTGCGCTTAGCCTTCAGCCAGATTGGTTAACGAACGTTTACCTGATGGGGGAGGCAACGTTCCATGCGGCGGGAATCAGCCGATACGCTCGCGGTGCAGGCGCTGGGCTGGCTGGCGGGGAGCGACGAGCTCCTTCCGGTCTTCCTCGGCGCCACTGGGGCGACGCTCGCCGATCTGCGGGCCGGGGCCGAGGATCCGGCCTTTCTCGCTGCCGTTCTCGACTTCGTGATGATGGACGACGCATGGGTCATCGCGTTCTGCCACGCGGCCGACGTGCCTCCCGCCGATATTGCACGAGCGCGCGCCCTGTTGCCTGGGGGCGAGGCCGTGCATTGGACCTGAGGCCACGCGGGTGCTCATCGACGCCATCATCTTCGACAAGGACGGCACGCTCTTCGACTTCCATGCCACCTGGTCGCGTTGGGCCGAGGGCGTCGCCGCCGAGCTGGCCGGCGGCGAGACCGGACTGCAACGGCGGATCGAGACAATGCTCGGCTGGGACCGGCGCGCCGGCCGGTTGAGGTCCGACAGCGTGGTAGTGGCCGAGACGCCCGAGGCAATCGTCGATGCGCTCTTGCCGGTGCTGCCGACCGGAACCGACCGGCACCGCCTTCTCGAGCGGCTGGTGGCCTCGGCCGCGGCGACGCCCCAGGTCGAGGCCGCCCCCCTCGTGCCGCTCCTGGAAGAGCTGCGCGGGCGCGGGCTGGCGCTGGCCTGCGTCACAAACGATGCCGAGGCGGCGGCCCGCGCCCACCTGCGCCGCGCCGGCATCGAGACCCGCTTCGAGCTGATCCTGGGCTACGACTCGGGCCACGGCGCAAAGCCCGATCCGGGCCCGTTCCGCGCCGTGGCCGGACGGCTGGGGCTGCAACCGGCGCGCGTGGTGGTCGTGGGCGATGCTCTGCACGACCTGGTTGCGGCACGGGCGGCGGGGATGCGCCCGCTCGCGGTGACGACGGGGGTGCTGGATGTCGCAGCGCTGGCGCCCCACGCCGAGGCGGTGCTGCCGCATGTGGGCCATCTGCCGCGCTGGCTCGACAGTTGAGGCGGGAAGCGACATGCCACGTCGCAAGCTGACGCGGCAGGCCGGGGCGTCTGGCGTTTGCTTGCTCCATGGAGGACGCCGCCGACAGCAGCACTGCGCGGACCCGTCGCAGGGCGGGCGGGCGCGCCGGCCACGCCGACCGGGCGGGCGCGGCGGTGATCCGCCAGTCGCCTTGGGCGCCGCCGCTCAACCCAGACCGCCCCACTGAGCCGCTTGATGACGAGGGCGTCGCGGCGCTTGACGACGCGGCCATGCGCATCCTCGAGGAGGTGGGCATCACCTTCCTCAACGACGAGGCGCTGGCGCTCTTCCGCCAGGCGGGTTGCCGGGTCGAGGACCGCACGGTGCGGATGGGTCGCGACTTCGTGGCCGAGATGCTGGGCCGCGCGCCCGCAGAGTTCACGCTGACCCCGCGCAACCCCCACCGGGCGCTGACCATCGGCGGCGCGCACATGGTCTTCGTCAACGTCTCGTCGCCGCCGAACTACTGGGACATGACGACCGGCAAGGTACCCGGGCGGATGGCCCATTGCCGCGACCTGCTGAAGCTGACGCAGGCCTTCAACTGCATCCACGTGGCCGGCGGCTATCCGGTCGAGCCGGTGGACGTGCATCCGCGGGTCCGTCACCTCGAGGTGCTGTTCGACAAGCTCACGCTGACCGACAAGGTCGCCCACGCCTACAGCCTCGGGCGCGAGCGGGTCGAGGACGTGATGGAGATGGTGCGCATCGCCTGCGGCCTCGACGCAACGGAGTTCGAGGCCGCCCCGCGCATGTACACCAACATCAACTCGACCTCGCCGCTCAAGCACGACACGCTGATGATCGACGGCCTGTTGCGCTGCGTCCGCCGCGGACAGGCGGTGGTGGTCACGCCGTTCACGCTGGCCGGGGCGATGGCGCCGGTGACGATGGCGGGGGCCGTGGCGCAGAGCCTGGCAGAGGGGCTGTCGGCGATCGCTCTGGCGCAGTGGGTGCGGCCCGGTGCGCCCTGCGTCTTCGGCACCTTCACCTCGAACGTCGACATGCGCTCGGGCGCGCCCGCCTTCGGCACGCCCGAATACATGCGCGCCACCCAGATGACCGGGCAGATGGTTCGCCGCTACGGGCTGCCGCTGCGCTCGTCGGCGGCCTGCGCGGCGAACGTGCCCGACGGCCAGGCGATGTGGGAGACGTCGAACTCGCTCTGGGCGGCAGTGCAGTCGCGCACGAACATGGTCTACCACGCCGCCGGCTGGCTCGAGGGCGGGCTGATCGCCAGCCCCGAGAAATTCGTGATGGATTGCGAGCTTCTGCAGCAGATCCAGCGCTACTGCGACCCCGCCATCTGGGCCACCGACGAGGCGGCGCTGGCCGTGGACGCCATCGCCGAGGTCGGCCCGGACGGTCACTTCTTCGGCATCGCCCACACCGAGGACCGCTACCGCACCGCCTTTTACCGGCCGTTCCTGTCGGACCTGCGCAACTTCGAGGCGTGGGCGCTCGATGGCGGCGTCTGGACGGCACAGCGGGCGCACGAGATGTTCCGCGCCATCGTCGCCGGCTTCGAGCCGCCGCCGATGGACCCCGCCATACGCGAAGAACTTGCGACCTTCGTCGCGCGGCGGAGCGCCGAGGGGGCGCGCCAACCGACTATTAACCCATATCACTGCAATTCTTCACGAATTCATGTCGCGTCGCGCCGGCAAACGGTCGATGTTGAGCCTTTATTAATGGCGCGGATCTAGGTTCGGGACAGGAGCGAGGAGAACGATGCACGGTCTGTCGAACAGGGCGATCGAATGTTTCATTCGCGACACCTACGGGCATCGCGTCTGGAACGAGATCGCCTGTGCGGGCGGGCTCGACTTCGAGACGTTCGAGGCGATGCTGCGTTACGATCCCGCGCTCACCGAGGCGGTGCTCGCCGCCGCGTCCGAGCGGCTGGGCAAGCCGCGCGACGTGCTGCTCGAGGATGTTGGCACCTACCTGGTCTCGCACCCGTCCACCGAGGCGGTGCGGCGGCTGCTGCGCTTCGGCGGCGTCACGTTCCAGGACTTCCTCGGCTCACTTGAGGAGCTGCCGGATCGCGCGCGGCTTGCAGTGCCCGACCTCGACCTTCCCGATCTCGAACTGATCGAGCACCAGGAGGGCGCGGCGACACTCTATTGCCGCTCGCCCGTGGCGGGTTTCGGCTGGGTGCTGGTGGGAGTTCTCAGGGCCATCGCCGACGATTACGGCGCGCTCGTCCTGCTCGAGCATCTGGGTGGCGGCGACGGGGTCGAAATGATCTCGATCCAGGTGCACGAGGCGAGCTTCGCCGAGGGGCGCAGCTTCGCTCTCTCGCGCCATGCGGAGGGTGCATGAGCGCCGCGGCGGCAACAGGGCCGGTGCCGGTCGGGCGCGAGGCGCTCGACATCGTGATGCCGATGCACCTGATCCTTGGCCGCGACGGCGTGATCCGGCATGCCGGGCCGACGCTGGCGCGGCTGCGGCCGGCCGGCGCCTTCGAGAACCGCCTGTTCTCGGAGATGTTCGAGGTTCGGCGCCCGCGCACGAGCGGCGGGTCCGGGTTCGCCCCCGCCGACGGCGCGCGCCTGCATCTGCAGTTCCGCGACGCCCCGCGGACATCGCTCAAGGGGGTCGCGGTCTCGCTTCCCGAGGCGGATGGCTACCTGATCAACATCTCCTTCGGCATCGACGTGATCGAGGCGGTGCGCGACTACGACCTGACGGCAAGCGACTTCGCGGCCACCGATCTGGCCATCGAGATGCTCTACCTGGTCGAGGCCAAGTCGGCCGCGATGGAGGAGTCGCGCAACCTCAACCTTCGCCTGCAGCGCGCCAAGATGGCCGCCGAAGAGCAGGCCTTCACCGATCCGCTGACAGGCGTGCGAAACCGCCGCGCGCTGGATCAGATGATGGCCCGGATGATCGGCTCGGGCAGTCCGTTCACGCTGATGCATCTCGACCTCGACTACTTCAAGGAGGTCAACGACACGCTGGGCCACGCCGCCGGCGATCATGTCCTGTGCACCGTCGCGGAGCTTCTCAGGCGCGAGGTGCGGGGCGACGACACCATCGCCCGACTGGGCGGGGACGAATTCGTGATCGTGCTGAACGGCATGATCGACCCCGAGCAGGTCGATTACATCGCGCACCGGTTCATCGAGCAGGTCGAGCAGCCGATCCCGTGGGAGGGGACCGAGTGCCACGTCTCGACCAGCATCGGCTCGACGATCAGCCGGCGCTACGCCAAGCCGCGGGCCGAGCAGATGCACCGCGACGCCGACGCCGCTCTTTACGCCTCGAAACGTGTGGGCCGCGGCCGGCACACGATTGCCACCGAGGATCTGGCCCTCGAGGCAATGCCGCCCGAGCGCCGCGTCGTCACCGACACTCCCTCTCCGGCCTCGACGCGGTAGCGTTCTGCTGACCGGCGTTCGCGCCGGCCTCGCCGCGCCCCGCGGCTGGCGGAGTGCGCGCCGGCCCTTCCGCTGGCCAAGACGCGCATGTCCGACGGAACTTGTCTCCCGGCGTCCGGGACGGCAAGACCGTGTGGACGCGCGCCGCGCCGCCGACGCCCAGCCCACAGGACCCTCGATGAAGATCACCGACATCCGCGAGAAGACCGTCTCGATCGCCTCGCCAATCTCGAACGCCTACATCGACTTCTCCAAGATGACCTGCTCGGTCGTCGCGGTCGTCACCGACGTGGTGCGCGACGGCCGCCCGGTGGTGGGCTTCGGCTTCAACTCGAACGGCCGCTACGGGCAGGGGGCGCTGATGCGCGACCGCTTCATCGCCCGCGTGCTCGAGGCCGACCCGGCCAGCCTCGTCGACGAGGTGCACGACAATCTCGATCCATTCGCGATCTGGGCGACGCTGATGCAGAACGAGAAGCCGGGCGGCCACGGCGAACGCTCGGTGGCCGTCGGTACCATCGACATGGCTGTCTGGGACGCGGTCGCCAAGATCGCGGGCGTGCCGCTCTGGAAGCTGCTGGCCGATCGCTATCGCGGCGGCGCGGCCGACGAGCGTGTCTGGGTCTATGCGGCGGGCGGCTACTACTACCCGGGCAAGGACCACCGCCAGCTTCAGGACGAGATGCGCGGCTATCTCGACCGCGGCTACAGGACCGTGAAGATGAAGATCGGCGGCGCCTCGCTGGCGGAGGACCTGGCGCGGATCGAGGCGGTGCTCGAAGTGGTGGGCGAGGGCGGCAACCTCGCCGTCGACGCCAATGGCCGCTTCGACCTGGAAACGGCGCTGGCCTACGCCGAGGCGCTGAAGCCCTATGGCCTCTTCTGGTACGAGGAGGCGGGCGACCCGCTCGACTACGAGATCCAGGCGCGGCTGGCCGAGGTCTACGAGGCGCCGTTGGCCACCGGCGAGAACCTCTTCTCGCACCAGGACGCGCGCAACCTTCTGCGCTACGGCGGCATGCGCCCCGACCGCGACTGGCTGCAGTTCGACTGCGCGCTCTCCTACGGGCTGGTGGAGTACCTGCGCACCCTCGAGGTGATGGAGGCGATGGGCTGGTCGCCGCGCCGCGTGGTCCCGCACGGGGGCCACCAGATGTCGCTGAACATCGCGGCGGGCCTGCATCTGGGTGGTAACGAGAGCTATCCGGACGTGTTCCGCCCCTTCGGCGGCTTCGCCGACGACATCGAGGTGCAGGACGGCCATGTGGGCCTGCCGCAGATCCCGGGCGTCGGTTTCGAGGCCAAGTCCGAACTCATCGCGGTGATGAGAACGCTGCTCTGATCGCCGAGACACGGCGCTTCTGGGCCAACGGCATTCTCAGCGAACGCCATAAGGTCCTTTCGTCTTTCGAGGCTGGACCCGCGGTGCCGCGCGCCCCACGGTGCGGGCGACAATCCGTAGCGGAGGCTCTCGATGCCGGATCAGGAACGCAGCTATTTCGCCCCCCGCGGCGGCCATCCGCCGCAATCGCAGCTGCTGACGGACCGGGCCGTGTTCACCGAGGCCTATGCGGTGATCCCGCGCGGCACGATGCAGGACATCGTGACCAGTGCCCTGCCGTTCTGGGACGCCACGCGCCTGTGGGTGTTGTCGCGGCCGCTCTCTGGCTTCGCCGAGACCTTCTCGCAATACATCATGGAGGTGCAGCCCGGCGGCGGCAGCGACCGCCCCGAGACCGAGACCGGGGTCGAGGGTGCGATTTTCGTCATGGAAGGTCGCCTGCGCCTCGTACTCGACGGGCGCGAGCATGCGCTCGGTCCTGGGGGCTTCGCCTACCTGCCGCCGGGCTGCCGCTGGAGCCTGCGCGCCGAAGGCGAGGGTGCGGCCCGCTTCCACTGGATCCGCAAGGCTTACGAGGCTGTGGCCGGGCTCGACGCCCCCGAGGCGCTGGTCACCAGCGACGCCGAGGTGGCGCCGACGCCGATGCCGGGCACCGATGGGCGCTGGGCCACGACGCGCTTCGTGGACCCCGCCGACATGCGCCACGACATGCACGTCACCGTCGTCACCTTCGAGCCGGGCGCGGTGATCCCCTTCGCCGAGACCCATGTGATGGAGCACGGGCTCTACGTGCTCGAGGGAAAGGCGGTCTACCGGCTGAACCAGGACTGGGTCGAGGTCGAGGCGGGCGACTACATGTGGCTGCGCGCCTTCTGCCCGCAGGCCTGCTACGCGGGCGGACCTGGTCGGTTCCGGTACCTGCTCTACAAGGACGTCAACCGCCACGCCAAGCTGGGCGGTCGCGATCGCCTTACCCGTCCGGGGGCCGGCTGACGCGGGCGCCGAGCGCCGTCGAGACGGCGGCCGATACCGGCCACCTGATCCGCGCCGTGCTGGCCACCCATAACGAAACTGCGACGGGTGTGCGCTCGGACGTCGCGGCGGTGCGCCGGGCGCTCGATGCCGCTGGCCACCCGGCGCTGCTCCTCGTCGACGGGGTGAGATCGATCGCCTCGATGGACTTCCGGTTCGACGCCTGGGGCGTGGACGTCACCGTCACCGGCAGCCAGAAGGGCTTCATGCTGCCACCCGGCCTCGCCATCGTGGACTTCAGTCCCAGGGCTCTCGCCGCAACCGAGATGGCCCGCCTGTCGCGCACGTTCTTCGACGTCCGCGCCATGCCGTGAACGGCTATCCCTACACCCCGCCCGTGGGGCTGATGAACGGGCTCAGGCTCTCGTGCGAGATGCTGCTGGACGAGGGGCTGGAAAACGTCTTCGCCCGCCACCGGCGGCTGGCCGAGGGCGTCCGCGCGGCGGTCTCGACCTGGGGCTTGTCGCTTTGCGTGGCAACGCCTGAGGTGCGCTCCGATACCGTCAGTGCGGTCCATATGCCCAAGGGCTTCGACGCGACCGCCATCGTCACCCGTGCGGCGTCGCGCTACGGCATGGCGTTCGGCGTCGGGCTGGGCGAGGTGGCGGGCAAGGTCTTCCGAATCGGCCATCTCGGCAGCCTTACCGATGCGATGATGTTGTCCGGCCTCGCCACGGTCGAGATGGTGGTGGCCGATCTGGGCCTGCCGGCGCGCCTCGGCTCGGGCGTCGCTGCGGCACAGGAGGTCTATCGCCTCGGCTCGCCCACTAACGAGAAGGCGGCCGCCTGATGAAGGACCTGACCGGAATCACCATCCCGACCTGGGACGACGTGGTCGAGGCGCACGAGCGCATCCACCCCTACGTGCACTGCACGCCGGTCCTGACCTCGAGCTTCCTTAACCAGCTTGCGGGCGCCGAACTCTTCTTCAAGTGCGAGAACCTGCAGAATGCCGGCGCCTTCAAGGTGCGGGGAGCGTCAAACGCCGTCTTCGGCCTGTCGGATGCGCAGACGCGGCGGGGCGTCGCCACCCATTCCAGCGGCAACCACGCGCTGTCGCTCAGCTACGCCGCCGGGCGACGGGGCATTCCCTGCCATGTGGTCATGCCGCGCACGGCGCCGCAGGCCAAGAAGCACGCCGTCACGGCCTATGGCGGGCAGATCACCGAGTGCGAGGCTTCGACCTCCTCGCGCGAGGCGGCGTTCGCCGAGGTGCAGGCGGCGACCGGGGCCGACTTCGTCCACCCCTACAACGATCCGCGGGTGATCGCGGGGCAGGCGACCTGCTCGCGCGAGCTGCTCGGGCAGGTGGATGGGCTCGACGCCGTGGTCGCGCCGATCGGTGGCGGCGGCATGATCTCGGGCACCTGCCTCACGCTTTCGGCCACGGCCCCCGACGTCGAGGTCTACGCCGCCGAGCCCGAGCAGGCCGACGACGCCGCCCGCAGTTTCCGCGCCGGCCGCATCATCGCCGACGACGCGCCCGACACTGTGGCCGACGGCCTCAAGGTGCCGCTCAAGGAACTCACCTGGCACTTCGTGTCGAACCACGTGACCGATGTGCTGACCGTGTCGGAGCATGAGATCATCCAGGCAATGCGCCTGGTCTGGGCGCGGATGAAGATCGTGATCGAGCCAAGCTCGGCGCGTGCCCCTTGCCGCGATCCTGAAGAACCCCGAGACGTTCCGCGGGCGCCGCGTGGGCGTCATCGTCACCGGCGGCAACGTCGACCTCGACAAGCTGCCCTGGATGTAAGGACGCAAGATGAAGGACATCCCCAACCTCGAGGCGCTGGAAGTCGGCTACGACATCCCCGCAAGGCCCGGCATGGCCGAGGACGAGATCCAGACGCCGTGCCTGATCCTCGACCTCGACGCGCTCGAGCGGAACATCCGCAAGATGGGCGACTACGCCCGCACGCACGGGATGCGCCATCGCGCCCACGGCAAGATGCACAAGTCGGTCGACATCCTGAAGCTGCAGGAGCGGCTGGGCGGCGCGGTCGGCGTCTGCTGCCAGAAGGTGAGCGAGGCCGAGGTCTTCGTCCGCGGCGGCATCCACGACGTGCTGGTCTCGAACCAGGTGCGCGACCCGGCCAAGATCGAGCGGCTGGCACGGCTGCCGAAGCTGGGCTCGCGTATCACGGTGTGCGTCGACGACGCGGCGAACGTGGACGAACTGTCGCAGGCAGCGCAGCGGCACGGCACCACGCTGCACTGTTTGGTCGAGATCGATTGCGGCGCCGGGCGCTGCGGCGTCACGACGCCCGGGGCGGTGGTCGAGATCGCGCGGGCGATCGAGGCCGCGCCGGGGCTGCACTTCACCGGCATCCAAGCCTATCAGGGCGCGATGCAGCACCTCGGCAGCTATGATGAGCGCAAGGCCATGCTCGACGCCGCCATCGACCTGGTGAGCGAGGCCGTCGCCGCGCTCAAGGCGCGCGGGCTCGAGCCCGAGTTGGTCTCGGGCGGCGGCACCGGCAGCTATCATTTCGAGACCGCGTCGGGCGTCTACAACGAGCTCCAGTGCGGCTCCTACGCCTTCATGGACGCCGATTACGGCCGGATCCGCGACAAGGACGGCAACCGCATCGACCGGTCCGAGTGGGAGAACGCTCTCTTCATCCTGACCAGCGTCATGAGCCACGCCAAGCCCGACAGGGCGATCTGCGACGCGGGCCTCAAGGCGCAGTCGATCGACAGCGGGCTGCCGGTGATCTTCGGCCGCGACGACGTGCGCTACGTCAAGTGCTCGGACGAGCACGGCGTGATCGAGGATCCAACAGGGGCGCTGAAGGTCAACGACAGGCTGCGGCTGGTGCCGGGGCATTGCGACCCGACCTGCAACGTCCACGACTGGTACGTGGGCGTGCGTAACGGCCGGGTCGAGACGCTCTGGCCGGTGTCGGCGCGGGGCAAGGCGTACTGACGGACCCTTGGCGCCGCTCCGCCCGGCGGCGCCGGAAAGGACAGGGATGACCATCGTTCCCGAAGCCGCCATCGCCGACCTTGTGACGCGCGCGGACGCGTTCGCGGCGGTCGAGGGGGTGTTCGCCTCGATTGCCCGGGGCACGGCCTGCAACTTCCCCGTCGTGCGCGAGGCGATCGGCCATGCCGACGCGCTCTACGGGTTCAAGTCGGGCTTCGACCGGGCGGGTCTTGCGCTCGGGCTCAAGTCCGGCGGCTACTGGCTGGGCAACGCGGCGAAAAGTCTCGGCAACCATCAGTCGACGGTGTTCCTGTTCGACGCCGATACCGGACGGATGCGCGCCTGCTGGGCATCGTCGGGGCCGGGCACCGGGCGGCGTTCCTGCTGCGCGCGGTGGCCGAACAGCGGCCCTTCGAGCGGGTCGTGGCCTGGAACCGGACGCCGGAAAGGCTGGCCACGCTCGCGGCCGTCGCCGACGAGCTGGGGCTGCCCTTCCAGGCCGTGTCGCTCGACCGGCTCGGGGCCGAGGCGGACGTCATCGTGACGATCACCTCGAGCTTCGCGCCCGTCCTGGGCGACGGGCAGGCCCGGCCCGGCACCGACGTCGCCTGCATGGGCACCGACACGAGCGGCAAGCAGGAGGTCGAGGCGTCGCTGCCGGCCCGCGCCCGCGTCTTCACCGACGAAGTGGCGCAGGCGGTCTCGGTCGGCGAGTGCCAGCACGCGGTGGCGGCGGGCGACCTGGCCGAACACGATATCGTCGAGATCGGCGCCGTCATCAACGGCGATCATCCGGGCCGGCAGGCGGATGACGAGGTCACGCTCATTGACGGCACCGGCGTCGGGCTGCAGGACCTCGCGCTGGCGTCGGCCGTCGTCGAGCTGGCAGCGGCCAGAGGCGTCGCCGTCAAGATGCCGTTCTGATGCCGCGCTCGGTCCGCCCCAACAAGATCCAACGAGGAGGAGAACCAATGTCCGCAACCGTCGATCCGGTCACGCAGAGGCCCTACGACTCGGTGAACGAGGTGCTGCCGCCCGGCAAGCTCTTCACCCTCGGCCTGCAGCACGTGCTGGTCATGTACGCGGGCGCCATTGCCGTTCCGCTGATCGTGGGCCGGGTGCTGCGGCTCGAGCCCGAGCAGGTGGCCTTCCTGATCTCGGCCGACCTCTTCGTCTGCGGGATCGTCTCGGTGATCCAGTCGCTCGGCGCGACGAAATGGTTCGGCATCCGCCTGCCGGTGATGATGGGCGTCACCTTCGCCAGCGTCGGCCCGATGGTGTCGATCGCCGCGGCCAATCCCGGCGTCGACGGCGCGCGGATGATCTTCGGCGCGATCATCGGGGCGGGCATCATCGCGATGCTGATCGCGCCGCTGGTCAGCCGGATGCTGCGGTTCTTCCCGCCGGTGGTGACCGGGACGATCATCCTGGTGATCGGCGTCACGCTGATGCGCATCGGCATCAACTGGATCTTCGGCCTGCCGGTCGGGCCCACCGCGCCGCGGGTGGTAGATCCGGCGCATTCCCAATGGCTCGACGCGGTGCGCGGCCTGGGCGATGCGGTGCCGCCCATTCCCGAGGGCCTCTCCCTTGCGCCCACGGTGCAGAACGTGGCCTACGCCTCGCCCACGAACATCACGATCTCGGCGGTCGTGCTGCTGACGATCGTCCTCGTCGCGCGCTACGCCCGCGGCTTTCTGGCCAACATCTCGGTGCTGGTCGGCATTGTCGTCGGCGGGCTGCTCGCGGCGATGCTGGGGATCATGAGCTTCGACCGCGTGGCCGAGGCAGACTGGTTCCACATTGTCACACCGCTGCGGTTCGGCGTGCCCATCTTCGACCCGATCATGATCGTGACGATGACCTTGGTCATGATCGTCGTGATGATCGAGTCGACCGGCATGTTCCTGGCGCTGGGCGAGATGTGCAACAAGCGCATCGAGCGGCCGTCGCTCACCGCGGGGCTGCGCACCGACGGGCTGGGTACGCTGATCGGCGGGCTCTTCAATACCTTCCCCTACACTTCGTTCAGCCAGAACGTCGGTCTGGTGGGCGTGACCGGCATCCGCTCGCGCTATGTGTGCGTGGCCGGCGGAGCGATCATGATCGTGCTCGGCCTCATCCCCAAGATGGCGAGCCTGGTCGAATCGCTTCCCGTCGCGGTGCTGGGCGGTGCGGGGCTGGTGATGTTCGGCATGGTCGCGGCGACGGGGGTGCGGATCCTCTCGGGCGTCGACTTCAAGACCAACCGCTTCAACCTCTTCGTCGTGGCGATCTCGCTGGGGCTGGGGATGATCCCGCTGGTGGCGCCTGACTTCAAGATGTGGATGCCGCACGCGATCCATCCGCTGATCGACAGCGGCATCCTGCTCGCCTCGATCTCGGCGGTGCTGCTCAACGTCTTCTTCAACGGTACCACCATCGACGCCGAGGCCGACGCCCGCGAGAGCGCGATGGCCTCGGAAGGCGGCCACTGACGCCGCCGTCCGGAGCGGCCCGTCGCTCCGGCCCGCCGCGGGGTCGCGGCCGGCCGACGCCGCTCGGACAGGGGACGGCCGGGCGCGCGTGGATCGCGCCCGCCGTCCCGAGGCTCGGCGCCTGCTCCGAAGGTAGCTCTCAGCCTCGGACCGGCGCCGCCATGCTCGGCTCGCGGTTCAGCCGGTTGCGGCGACGATGGTCCAGGGCGCGTCGAACCAGTGCTCTTCCAGATTCGCGCCCGCGCCGATCCTGTCGACCACGGCAAAGAGGCCGGGCGCCGAAAGCGGCGTCAGCACCCCGTGCCAGACGCCGCGATAGTAGTTCACGCCCTGTCCGGGCGCCGTCACGAAGGCGGTAGGCCGTCCCGGGCTGCCGCCCTCGTCGGGCGCCACCACCACCAGGAACGGCGCGTGCGCCATCGGCAGGAATGCCTGGCTGCCCGCGGGATGCCGCTCGACCATCTCGAGGGCGAGGGGCAGGGTGCGCGGCCGTGCGTCGAAGATCGAGATCCCCGCCCGCCCTTCGCCGAAGTCGAGCCGCGCCCGGTCGTGGAAGCGGCCGCAGAGCCCCTGGTTGATCAGCCGGTCGGGCGCCCCCGACGCCTCGAGCACGTCGCCAAAGGGGGCGAACGCCGCTTCCGTCAGCGGCCGCGTGACGATTTCGCGGGTCATGCCGGCAGCATGTCGGCAAGGCGGATCGCGGCGATGCGCTCGACCTGGCGGCAGGCTTCGGCAAACTCGGTCGCGCGGTCATTGTCAATGCGGCGCTCGAACGCGGCGAGGATGCCTGCCTTGTCGTGGTCGCGGACCGCGATGATGAAGGGAAACCCGTGCTTGTCCACGTAGGCCGCGTTGAGCGCGGTGAACCGCTCGCGCTCGGCGTCGGTCAGCGCGTCGAGGCCGGCCGACGCCTGTTCGGACTTGCTCTCGGCGGTCAGCCGCTTCGCGGCGGCAAGCTTGCCGGCTAGGTCGGGGTGCGCCTGCAGCACGCCCAGGCGCTCATCCTCCCGGGCGGCGCGGAACACGCGGGCCAGCGCATTGTGCAACCCTACAGCGGTGTCGTGAGCCGGTCCCAGCTCCAGCGCGTGCGCGCGCTCGGCGATCCAGGGCGAGTGCTCAAAGACGCCGCCATAGGCCGCCACGAAGTCGTCGCGGTTCATCTCGGACGGGCGCGCGCCGGGTCGCGGCGGATGTTCCCGCGCCCAGTGCTGCGCGATCTGCAGGCGGGTCGCGAACCACACGTCCTCGTGCGCCTGCGCGTATTCGAGGAACCGCTTCAGCGCCATGACCCGCCCAGGCCGCCCCGCCAGCCGGCAGTGAAGGCCGACCGACATCATCTTCGGCGCGCCCGCCGCGCCCTCGGCATAGAGGCAGTCGAAGCTGTCGCGCAGATACGCCTCGAACTGGTCGCCCGAGTTGAAGCCCTGCGGCGTTGCGAAGCGCATGTCGTTGGCGTCGAGCGTGTAGGGGATCATAAGCTGGTCGCGCCCGTCGATCCGCCGCCAGTAGGGCAGGTCGTCTGCGTAGTCGTCCGAGATCCAGTCCATCTGCCCGGTCTCGGCCGCCAGCGCGACCGTGTTCATCGAGCAGCGCCCGGTGTACCAGCCGCGGGGCGGCGCGCCGGTGACCTCGGCGTGCAGGCGTATGGCCTCGGCGATCTGGGCGCGCTCCTCCTCGGGGGGCATGTCCTTGTGCTCGACCCATTTCAGCCCGTGGCTCGCAATCTCCCATCCGGCGCCCTGCATCGCGGCCACTTGCGCCGGCGCCCGCGCCAGCGCCGTCGCCACGCCGTACACCGTCAGCGGGATCCCCATGCCGGTGAACAGCCGGTGGAGCCGCCAGAAGCCCGCGCGGGCGCCGTATTCGTAGATCGACTCCATGTTCCAGTGCCGCTGCCCGGGCCAGGGAGCTGCGCCCACGATCTCGGACAGGAACGCCTCGGAGGCGGCGTCGCCGTGCAGGATGTTGTTCTCGCCGCCCTCCTCGAAGTTCAGCACGATCTGCACGGCGATCCTGGCGCCGCCGGGCCAGCGCGCATCGGGCGGGGTCGGCCCGTATCCGTGCATGTCGCGGGGATATCTGTTCATTCCGCCTCCTTCCCGGGGTCCGCCTCGTCAATATTCCGCAGCGCCGGCGGACACTTTCAAAAAGATCGTGAAGCAGTTGTCGACCCCGCCGACCTTTACGGCCGTCCGCCGTCCGCGCAGTGATGAACTGACACCAGGACCGGAGGATCGCCGTGGCAGGCTACATCACTACACACGTGCTCGACACGGCCCAAGGCTGCCCGGCGGCGGGGCTGCGCATCGTGCTCTACCGGCTCGAGGGCGGCGCGCGGGACGAGGTGGCGCAGGCGATCACCAACGCCGACGGCCGCACCGACGCCCCCATCCTGCCCGAGGAGTGGTTTCGCACCGGCACTTACGAGCTCGAGTTCCATGCCGGCCGCTACTTCGACGCCGCCGGCGTCGCCCCCGGCGCGCCGCGGTTCCTCGATGTGATCCCGATCCGCTTCGGTCTGGACGAGGACGCGCACTATCACGTGCCGCTCCTGCTGTCGCCGTTCAGCTATGCGACCTATCGCGGAAGCTGACCGGCCTGTCCCGCGCGCAGCCGCTCGGTGATGCGCGGGATCATGAATTCCATGAAAAGGCGCGCCTTCGGGTCCTGATGCCGCCTGTGGGTGTAGATGCAGGCCATCTGCACCGGGTCGGGCGGCGTTGTCTTCGCGACCCGGACCAGCGCGCCGCTCTTCAGGTGCTCGGCCACCTCGAAGACCGGCTTCAGCACGATGCCGTGGCCGGCCAGCGCCCAGTCGGTCAGCACGTCGCCGTCGTCGCACTCGTACCGCCCGCGGACGGCGAAGCGCCTGGGGCCCTCGTCGGTCTGCAGCGTCCACTGGAACTCCGACGCGCCGGGGAAGCGCAGGTTGAGGCACTCGTGATGGCCCGCCGTCAGCTCGGCGCCGCTCTCGGGCGTGCCCCGCTCGGCAAGGTAGGCGGGGCTGGCACAGAGGACGCGCTCGCAGTCGGCGATCTTGCGGATGCGCAGCGTTGAATCCTCCGGCCGCCCCAGGAAGAACGCGATGTCGAGGCCCTCGGTCGTCACGTCGACCTTGCGGTCGCTCAGCCGGAGGCGGACGTTCACCTGCTCGAATGCCGCACCGAAGGCGGGCACCAGCGGCGCGATCAGCCGCCGTCCCACGCCCAGCGGCGCCGCCACGAAAAGCGTCCCCCGCGGGTTCTGGGTGACGTGGCTGACGCCGGCTTCGGCCGCGGTGACGCTCTCCAGGATGCGGCAGGCGCCCTCGTAGAAGATGTTGCCCTGTTCGGTCGGCGTCAGGCTGCGCGTCGTGCGCTGGAACAGCCGCACGCCCAGATGGTCCTCGAGCTGCGAGATCCGCGCCGAGGCGACCGCGGGCGAGATTCGCTGGTCGCGCGCGGCCGCCGACATGCTGCCAAGCTCGAAGACGCGGACGAAGGTGCGGACGTTGTCGAGGTAGGACATTGTTCGGAGATTTTTGAGGCTCCTTGTTCATTGGCAACGATACGCGACGAATGTCGCCTCGGGTAGTCTGGCGCGAACCTTGGGAGGGCACGCCATGTACGACTATGCCGTCATGTGGGACTGGGTCGGCTTTGCGGTACGATGGCTCCACGTCATCACCGCCATCGCCTGGATCGGTTCGTCGTTCTACTTCATCGCGCTCGACCTCGGCCTCAGGCGCGCGCCGCACCTGCCGGCCGGCGCCCACGGCGAGGAATGGCAGGTCCACGGCGGCGGCTTCTACCACATCCAGAAGTACCTGGTCGCGCCCGAGCACATGCCCGACCACCTGACCTGGTTCAAATGGGAGAGCTACGCGACGTGGCTGTCGGGCGCCGCGCTTCTGATGATCGTCTACTGGGCCGGGGCCGAGCTGTTCCTGATCGACCCCGAGAAGACGGACCTGGCGACGTGGCAGGGCATCGTGATCTCGGCCGCCTCGCTGTCGGTCGGCTGGCTGGTCTACGACGCCTTGTGCAAGTCGGGCCTCGGCGAGCGGCCGACGCTGCTGATGCTGCTGCTTTTCGTGCTGCTGGCGGCGATGTCGTGGGGCTATCACCAGATCTTCACCGGCCGGGCGGCAATGCTGCATCTCGGCGCGTTCACGGCCACGGTGATGTCGGCCAACGTCTTCTTCATCATCATCCCGAACCAGAAGATCGTCGTCGACGACCTGCGAAACGGCCGCGCACCCGACCCCAGGTACGGCAAGATCGCCAAGCTGCGCTCGACGCACAACAACTACCTGACCCTGCCGGTGCTGTTCCTGATGTTGTCGAACCACTACCCGCTGGCAACCTCGACGGAATATGCGTGGATCATCGCGGCGCTCGTGTTCTTGATGGGCGTCACCATCCGGCACTACTTCAACTCGATGCATGCCCGCGCCGGGAATCCGACCTGGACCTGGCCGGCGACCGCGATCCTCTTCGTCGCCATCATGTGGCTCTCGACCGCGCCGCTCTTCGCGCCCGTCGAGGAGGCCGAGGCGCGGCCGCTGACCGAGGCCGAACGGACGATCGTCGCCAGCGACGGCTTCGACGAGGTGCACGCGATCGTCGCCGGGCGCTGCTCGATGTGCCACGCGCGCGAGCCTTTCTACGACGGCATCCGCTGGGCGCCCAAATCGGTCCTGCTCGAGACCCCGGCCGACGTCGCCCGGGCGGCCCGCGCGATCTACCTGCAGGCAGGCGTCACCCACGCCATGCCGCCCGCCAACGTCTCGTTCATGCAAGAGGCCGAGCGAAACAGGATCATCGCCTGGTATCGCGGCCTCGGGGCGCCCGACGCCTCTCGCGCGCTCGCCTCGGCCGACTGATCCCTTTCGAGCAGAAGCGGGAGGCGACCTCGCGGCGCGCCAAGGGACGCGCTGGCGGCCGCCAGGGCCGTGGGTGTGGCTGGGCGACCCGAACGGCGCAGCCGCGCCGAGGCGGGCTGGACGGGGCGGACAGCGGCTTCGCGAAGTGATCGCGCGGAACGCCGACCGGCACGCCGAGGACCTGCGCTCGGTGGTGGAGGAAATCCGAACCTCCGGGGCGGTCGGCCTGCGCTTGGCCCACGCCGGCGAGCGCGATGAGCCGCGCCTTTCCTAAAACGCGTCGGTCGCAACAATCGGCGGTGCCAGGAGCTCAGCGCTGCGAGGCTTTCCACTCTCGGCAATCGCGATGGGGGCCGCTGAAGGCGCCAAATGGGTAATAGTCATCGGGGCAGATAGCGGCCAGATCTTCGGGATCGGTGAGGTTCCACATCTGCGCCACGTTCGCGCGCCCGACCTGGATCAGCCGCCGCGCCCCGCCTTCGGCCGCCGCACGGATCTGGTGTTGCGTCGTGTCGCAGTTGCCGACCGGGTTGCCTCGATGCTCGATGCACAGCTTCTCGAACATCAGCCTTTCCAGGACCTCGCGGCGGGTGCGGTGGAAATTGACCTCGCTCGGGCGGGGGATCCCGAGATCGGCCAGCATCTGCCCCGAGCAGGTGTCCGGCCGCAGCTCGGTCATGACCTGCGACGCCTGCCGCTCGGCGGCGCGCCGCTCCATCACGTATTCGAACTTGATCGCCTCGACCCGGTCGCGCAGCGTCTGATTGTCGACGGTATTGAACATCGCGTCGGCGAACGTCTCGCGCAATGCCTCGGTGTCTTCCAGTCGATCCGAGACGGCGTCGAGATACGCCTTTGGGTCGGTCGTCCCGCCGCCCGCGTTCGCGACCACCTGAGAATAGGTCGTGTTGCCGGCGCTGCGGATCGTCGAGGCGACGGCGCCCGATCCCGGCAGCATGACGTTCATCGCGTGCTGCAGGCCGGCCCCGAGCAGGTTCGCCAGCTCTTGCTGGGCGAGCGCTTCGGCGTTCTCCTCGCCGACGCGGTGTCGATGCCAGGCGGCGAAGTCTCGGAACGCCATCGCCACGGCGTCCTGCTGCCGCCCCAGCGAGTCCTCCACATAGCGGCGTACATGCTTCTCCGCCTCGCGCAGGTACTGCGCGATCGCGCGGTAGTCGTCGGGGGTCTCCATGATGTCGCGCACCCGGCCCTCGACGAACCAGCACGAATTGATGTCGATGCGCATGGGTTCGAAATCGAAGGTCGTGACGGGCGGGTCATCGTCCTGCGCCCCCGCGCCTCCGGCGGCCAAGGCCACAAGCGGGACCAGGCAAAGCGTCGTCAGTCGTGGCATCATCAGGCCTCCGGGACATCGTCGAGAAAGATTGTCTGGAACTCGCTGTTGACGCGCCCGGTGCTACGGGTCGTCCTGTCGTCCATGCGCCAGAACACCTCGTACGCGTACTCGTACTGATCGGCGGGCAGCATGAAGTGGATCTTCTCGGACACGCCTTCGCCTTCGTCCGGGCGCAGCGAAATCCGCCTTGAGTGCTCGGTGCCGCCCAGCTCGTAGTAGAGCCGCACCTCGATACCGCGCACGCCTTCCTCCTCAAGAGCGTCTAAGTCGGCGTCCAGGCGAACGGTGCGCCGCTCGAATGGCGGGACGATGACGATGGCGTTCTGCTCGGTCGACTGCCACTCGCCCACCACTTCTTCGCCGCCGAAGAAGTTCCAGGCCACTCGGTAATCGTATTCCAGAAAGCTCTCCGTCGCCTCGTCCTCGAGCTTGACGTACCTGAGGCGGAAGTCGTTGCCCTCGCTGGCGAAGTTCTCCCTGTCGATCCGGACGTCCTGCAGCGCCGGCGGCTCGGAGCCGCGCTCCTTGCGCAGCACAACGGTGGCAAAGTTCACGTACTTGCCGAAGTCGTCGGCGTTCAGCCCGTCGATGAACACCGGCACCTCGCGCTGGCGTGCAGCGGTGTCGGACAGATCGACGGTGTGGAACACGTCCTCGTCGTCGCGAAACTCGGTCAGGTCGCCGATGTTCTCGTCGAAGCGCAGGGACATCGTGTCGGCGGTGTGCTTGTTGAGGTCGATCGTGTACTCGCCCGTCTCGCGCACGCGCTTCATCCGGTAGGCGGCCACGATTGCAACCGGCACCGCCTCCTCCTCGGACTCGATCTCGCCTTCCGCCTCGGCGTCGGCCCGGGCCTCGGAGGCCGCCTGCTGACGCTCGGCGAGCTGCTGCTCGGCCTGGGCCGCGACCTGGTCCTGCTCGGCCGCCATCGCTTCGTAGCGCTCGGCCTGCTGACTGAACTCCCGGGCGAGGGCACGCGCCGCCTCGGCGACTTCGCCTTCGAACTGCTCGGCGTCGGCCTCTGCCTCGGCGGCGCCCTCGCGTGCGGCCCGCGCGCGCTGGCGCAGCTCGGCGGCGCTCTGCTGGGCATTGTCGCGCCGGTTCTCGGTCGCCTGCACCGCGCGTTCCGCCTGCGCCGCCTCGGCCTGCGCCTCGGTGCGTTCGGCATTGCGGCGACGGATGTCGTCGTTGGCGTCCGCGGCCTCGTCGCGACGCTGCTTCAGAAGGTCCGACGCCTTGTCCAGCATCGAGGTGCTGGACTGGCCGCCAGCGGCGCTCGACAGCTCCGACACCGATCCGACGCCCGTCGTCTCGGCCTTCTCGAAGATAACGTCGATCAGCCTCTGATAGGCGGTCTCGATGATCGCATTCATGTTCTCATCTTCGCCGACCTGGGTGATGCTGATCGCGCCTTCGCGGCGCAGCTCGTCGAAGGCGGTCTCGATCTCGGCCTGCAGATACGGGGTCGCCACGCCGGCCTCGAACGCTTCGTGATCGTAGATCCGGTCGAAGTTGGCTTCGATCAGCGCCTGCTTCGGTGCCCTGTATCCATCGATTTCGGCCTCGAACGAAAACGACACGTCCGGCGTCGCCCGGTTGAAATTCTCCCACAGCTCCAGCGTCCCCTGCTGGGTCAGGCGCAGCGACACCGCCGCACGATCGCCTTCGAGCAGCGGCATGTTGCCGACGCCGACCACGGTCTCGGTCGTCTCGGACCCCTCCTCGGCGAACGATGAGATCAGAGCAAACGTCCCCGACGTGAACGTGACGGGGCCGACGACGGTCGCGCCGGGAACAACGTCGGCGACCGCGTCGCGCGCCTCCTCGATCTGCTCGTCGGTGACGCCAAGCTCGACGACGGCGGTGACGACGCCGACGGCGTCGGCCAGATTGGTCTCGGTCTCCCCACTGACCGGCGTGATATAGCGGGTGAAAGCGAACTGCGGGGTGCCATCCTCGTGCTGGGCCAGGCGGGCGTCGGTCGGGGCGTAGAAGAACTCGGTATCGTCCGAGACCGAGGGAAACAGGGTCAGCGGTCCCGCGCGTACCTGTCGGTCAAGTACGATCTGCTGCGCGAGCCCCGGCAGCGCCCACGTCGACAACAGCAGCGCAAGGGCGCAACGGCGGATCGGGACGGTCGACGAATTCATGCTCATCTGTCCTCCATGGGAACGAGATCCGAGGTGCCGGGGGCGTCGGCGTCGGCGTCCTCGGCCGCGGCTTGCGCGGCGGCGATGGCGGGATGGTCGCTCTCGGTGGTCAGCGCGTCATAAAGCTCGTCGGGGACGCGCGCCCAGACGAAGCCCGGCGAGCAGTCTCGTTCGCGCCACGGCAACGCTAGGGCGCCGTGCGACTCGTGCCCCAGGACCAGCCGAGAAGCGCAGGCCGCTTCCAGCGGTCTGGACTCGGTGTCGATCGCAATCTGCGCCTCGGCGACCGGCGCCCCGTCCAACGCCGGAAGCGTGACCTCGGCCGTCCGCGGCTCACCGGCGACGGGTCGGCGGAAGTGAAGGGTGGCTTCGACAATTCCGGCGTCCCGCAGGCGCTCGAGGTCTCCCTCGAACATGACCGTCGTCGTCGTCACCGGCGATACGAGCGCGATCGCGGACCGGTCCGTCGCATGCCAGCCTGCCTCCGGATCCGTCAGCGTCTGGCCGTCGCGCAAAATCCATTCGACGCGATAGCGATAGGTGGAAGGGTCCGGGTCGAGCCCCGGGAGGTAGCGATAGGTGGCACTGCGCGATACGCCGGCCTCGTCGCCGAGCGGTAGCGTAACGCTTTCGGCGAAGTCGCCCTGAGGTCGTGCCTTGCGAAGATCGACCGTGACGTTCCGGACCAGGTCCGGGGGCGGGTAGGGCGCCCCCAGGAAAACGGCGATCTCGCGGCTGGGGCTGTCGCTTTGTTCGGCGAATGTCTCCAACTCGGCTGCACGCGCTCGCAAGGCGGCCGCGACGCGTCCGTAAGCGGCGGTCTCGTCGCCGGACAGGCGGCCGGCCATGGCGTCGGCCATCCGGGCGCCGACGCGGACGCTGGCGGCGTACTCGCGAAAGACGGCACCGGTCGCAAGCTCGTCGGCAAGCCTGGACACCGCCGCGTCGGAGTAGGTCGCGCGCAGCGGCGCCATCTGTTCCTCCAGATGCCGGGCGACGGCACTGTGGCGGTCGGCGCCCTCTGGCCCCGCCAGCGACCGCGCGGCCTCGGCGGCTGCGGTGTCCTCCTCGGCCTCGAAGTTCTCCGCAACGTTCGAAAGCTCCTCGGCGAGATCGAGCGGCGCAGTGACGGTCGTCTCCGCCGCTGCCTCCCGCGCCTCGGCCTTGAGCGCGGCGACGCGATCGAGAAGATCGGGCGGCGAGGCCACCTCCGCCGCCTGACCGTGGGAGAGGGCGGTGCCGCCCGCGAGCGCGACGCCGATGATCTTGTCGTGTCGGGTCACTGATGAACCCTCCTAATCCAACTGCTCCTCGATGGCGGCGAGACCGTCGTCCTCCTCGGCCGTCACAGCCTCCTGTGCTGCCTCGACCTCTTCGGTCGCCGTCGCAGTCTCCAGGCCCTCGCGCAGCTCGTCGGGGACGATCGCGAAGATGTAGTTGTCGGTCCGCGTGCGGGCGCTCCAGGGTGTGGCGAGGCGACCGAGACGCTCGTGGTTGAAGATCAGCCGGAACGCGTAGCCTTTTGCGTCGCGGTCGAGGAAGATCTTCTCCGACACGATCGGCTCGTCCCGGCTGGGCGACATCTGGATATTGGTGCCGCGCTCTTCGCCCAGGATCGGGTAGCGCAGTTGCGCCGTCACGCGCCGGATGCCGAGCGCATCGAGCTCTTCCTGATCGGCCTCGAGCTCGACGGTGCGGGACTCCACCGGCGCCGCCAGGGTCACGCCTTCCCAGCTGCCGTCCTTCCAGCCGCTCGGCGGCTCGATGTACTCAAGGTCACCGCGGAAGTTCCATTTCACCCGATAGTCGTAGCCCTCGGAATCCGGCTCGCTTCCGCGTGCGTAGGTGACCCGCTTCAACTTGCCGCCGTCCGCCAGCGTCTCCTGGGTGAAGACCAGGTCGTCATTGAAATCGCCTTCGGGCCGCTCCTTCTGGACCTCGACCGTGACCGCGTTCACGTGATCGTCGAACATGTCCTTGAGATCGCCGTCGAGGATGAACACGATGTCGCGCCGATCGTAGAACGGGTCGCCGAGGATGACCTCCTGGACGGCGAAGGGATCCGCCTCGATCGCCTCGTCGTGCCAGTCCTTCATGTTGCCGACGATCTGGAACGGGTAGCGCACCGTCAGATCCATATCGAGCGACAGGGTCTGGGTTCCCCGCTCCTCCTCCTCGCGCAGGCGCTCGACGTCGTAGGTGTATTCCGCGCCCTGGCGCACGTCCGGAAGCTGGCGGTTCTCCCCGTCGTCCTCGCTTTCCGCCTGGCGCGGCTCGGGCCGGGGCGCCTGCGCCTCGGTCACCTTCGCGATGAAGTACTGGATGAAGGCGTCGCGAATGGGGGCTGCGACCTCCTCGGGGATGTCACCTTGCACGAAGTTGAAATCGACGTACTCGTTCTCTTCGAGGAACCGCCATTGATCGTGCGTCTCCTCGTACGAGTAGGTGTAGTCGTCGAGCGTGTTGTCGTGGCACCAGACGATGAAGCAGCGCCGTTCGGTGCGCGCGTCCTCTTGCAGCTCTCGCTCGTACTCGATCAGCAGATCCTCGCCTTCTTCGAAGATCCGCTCCCACTCCACCGTGACGGTTCCGTCGACCCCGGGCACGCGTACGGGGTACTCCATCGTCATCACCGCCGTGACGTCGGCAATGGTGGAGTCCTCTTCGAACGTCTCGCTGAGGATTTGCGCCCCATAGTTGTCGAGCCGCGTCGCCACCGCGGCCTTGCCGCCGGGCATGAGCGCCGCCTGTCCCGAGGTGATCAGTTCGCCGCCCAGCTCCTCGTCATCGAGCGTGGCCGAAACGATCGAAAAACTGGGCCCCTGGTCCGTCACCGGGAAGATCGTCGCGGCGCCGGCGAGAGTGCCGCCGTGCTAGTTTTCCAGCCGCCGGTTGATCTCTTCCTCCTGCTGGGGCGTCAGGCCCCATTCGACGAGAAAGTGCAGGACCGCCCCCGAAACGCCGCCGGTCTCTTCGGCTTCGTCCGAGATGAACTTCATGAACAGGAATTCGGGCCGCCCTGTCTCGCCCGTCGAAACCGTCAGCTCTGGCGGAAGGTAGTAGTATTTGATGCCGCCCCGCGCCGGCCCCGCTGCGCCGTAGAGCAGCACGTCGGTCCCGTCTTCCAGCACCAACGAGACGCGGCGGTCGGCGGCGAGCGTTTCGGCTGCCGCCGGCATGGCGGCGCCAATGGACATGCCCGTCGTCAGGGCGGCGCCGATCAGAATACGCATCGTCATCGATCTTCCTCCTCTTGTGTCGGGGCTGTGTCGATCTCGTCGGGGGGAGACGGCAGTTCGTCGACGAACAGAAAGCCCAGATCGTCGCGACCCGAGCGCGTGCGTCGGGTGCCGTCGTCCAGCGCCCACACGATGGTCCAGTCGTATGCGAAGTCGCCGGCCGGCAACGTCAGCGAGATCGGCTCGACCGCCAGGGTCTCGCCGGCGCTTTCCGGCCGAATGATGCGCCGCTCGCTCTGCCGGTCACCGAAGAAGTCGGCCGAGACCTCGGCGATGACCGCACGGACGCCGGCGTCGATCAGCGGATCGGTTTCACCCTCGATGAAGACGTCGTGGTGGTGGTAGGGCGCGGTCAGCGTGATCATCGCCGCTTCGCTCACGTGCCAGTCGCTACGGAAGCGGCCGCCGCCCTGGAAGCTCCAGTCGCTCTTGTAGCGGTAGCTCAGCCAGCTTTCTTCGTCCTCGCGCTCGACATTGGAGTAGGTCAGCGGCCCGTGAACCGACGCGGTCTCCTGCGCCTCGGGACGCACGAACAGCTCCCTGACCGTCTCGCGGTCGCCGGGATGGTCCTTTCGCAGCGTCACCGTCACGGCATTGACGAAACCGCCGAGCTCGCGTTCCAGCTCGCCGTCGACCGATACGTAGACCCGCCGCAGCCGGGTTGCCGGGTCGACGGTGGAGACGTACTGCACCGTCTCGGGGTCGTCGACGGATAGGTCCGCGGCCTCGCTGAGGTTGACCGTCAGCACCGCCCGGCGCTCCAGCCGCGCGCGCTTGTTGAACGACAGGCGCGTCTCGCCCTCCCGGCGCAGGTCCTTCACGCGATAGCCCATGTGGGCGCCGAAACCGGTCGTGTTGCCGCTGCTGAGCGCTCCGCCCGGCGCCACGATCCCTGCCAGCGCGTCGAGCAGGTCGCCGCGCGCCTCTCCAGGTACCTCCTCCACCTCGATCGGGGCGAACATCATGTCCAGCGCCCGGGCGTGTACCATCTCGACCAAGGCTTCCATGTTGGCGTTATCGCCGCTGACCCGAAGCTCGATGCCGCCGTTCTGCATCGCCTCGTCGATCACCGCCTCGACGTCGGCGGAGACGAAATAGACGGAGCCGCCGGCGCTGGCCTGCAGCGCCTCGCGCGTCTTCTCCCAGTCGACGATCATGACCGCGTCGAAGGCCTGCGACAGACCCGAAAACGTCATCTCGAAGACCACCGACAGGTCCGGCGTCGCCGTTCGCATCGAGCCTAGAAGCATCGCCGCCTGCTCTGCCGTCAGCCGCGCCGTGATCGGCAGCCGATTGCCCTCCATCAGCGGCGCCGACCGCTGCGCCAGCAGCGCCGGCCGCTCGCCGTCCTCGCCCTCCTCGACGATCGAGGTCACGACCGAGTAGCGCCCGTCGTCGAACATGATCGGTCCGACGATCTCGGCCTCGTCGTCGCCGGTCATCTCGCGCAGCGCGGTCTGCGCGGCCTCCACCTGCTCGGGGTCGGTGCCGTACTGGACGATGAAGTGCAAAAGACCGCCGCCGTCGGCCTCGACGACCGAGGTGGCGCTGGTCTCCTCCCCTGCGCCGGCGCGCTCGCTGACATAGAAGGTCAGCGCGAACTGCGGCCGGCCTTGTCCGTCGCGCGCCAGCTCGGCGTGATCGGGCACGTAGCGCCAGCGCGACGGCTCCGAGCGCGAGGGGTAGACCCAAAGCCCCTCGACCAGACGCCCCCGGTCGAGCAGCAAATCGTCGGCGTACGCCGGCCCGCCGCCGATCCCCAGGAAAGCTGCGCAAAACCCCACGCATATCGCAACGCAGACGCGGCGAGCGAGGCCCCGAGGCGGTTCGCCAGCATGAAGCGGCGCGACGCGGTGCCGACGGGGGGCCTCGGCGGCAGCACGCTGCACAGCCGCCGGCTGCGCAGCCGCGAGGGAGTCGGGGCGTGGGCAGCTGCTCATTGCAGCGCCTCCTCGAACCAGGCTGCGTCAGGGGGGACGACCAGTAGAAAGCCGCCGTCGAGCCACTGGAAGTCTCCTGTGGCCGAGCCTCGGCGGGTGTGCCAGCGGGCGCGCCAGGCGACGTCCTCGCCGGGGTCGTGCCAGACGACCAGCGTGCTTGGGGCCGGCTCGCTGGCCTCGGCCCGGATCAGAGCGTCGGCGAGGTACTGAGGCTTGCCCTGGCGCTCGCCCGCAAGCTCTACCTCCACGGCCGCGATGCCGAGGTCCTCGAAGCCATCGGTAACGACGTCAAGGTCGATCTCCTCGCGCTCCAGCGGCGGGCTCAGCGCCACCAGCCCCTCGTTCGCAGCGATCCACTCTGTCTCGTCGGGCGGCACGCGCAGCGGCTCGTCGCCGCCGCGCAAGCTCCACACCGTCTGGTACTCGTACTCCAGCCAGTCGCCGTCGGAGTCGCCCCGACGGAAGAAGGTGACCGATTGCAGCCCGTTCTCGCCTTCGATCACGTCGGGCGTGAAGCGCAGCGTGCGGGTGAAGGCGGCCTCGTGGTCCTGCGCCTTGCGGCGGACGTTCACCGCGACGCCATTGAAGCTGCCCGCGAACGCCTCGGCGATCTCGCCGTCGATCTGAAACACCACATCGCGACTTTGGCGCGCAGCGTCTTCGCTGGGCACGATGATGCGGAAGTGCCGACTGCGCGTCTCTTCATCGATGGCATCGTAGAAGCCGCCGAGATTGCCGGTGGAATCGAACGGGATCCGCAGCGTCGTCGACTGGCTGAGGTTGAGGTGGAAGCGCGCCGTCCGCACGTCCTCGCGCTGCTTCACGACGTACTGGTTGTCGGTGTAGTACGGCTGGTCATCGTCGTTGGAAAAGACGCCTTGCAACCATCCCTGCTCGAGCCGGCCGCGGATCTGGTCCTGCGTGACGGCCTGTTCGGGTTCGGGCACCTGCGACCAGCCGCTTTCGCTGTCGAACATCACCTCGATCAGCTTATCGGTGACGAGGTCGAGGATTTTCTCCAGATCGTCCGCCTCGATGCCGAGCCCCTCGGAGCGGTCGAAGACCTCGACGTTGAGCGCCTGTTCCTGGCGCAGTTCGTCGACGATGTCGCGCACCTGGTCGCGGGTGTACTCCTGCTGATAGTTGAACACGCTGGAGTCGTGCTCGTAGATCGTGTCCATGCTGGCGTTGACGACGGCGTTGTAGCCCTCGACCCGCGCCTCGTAGAAGCCGCGGACCGACACCGACAGATCCGAGGTCGCGCCGCGTAGCGTGTCCATCAGCACCGAGGCCTCCTCCGGCGTCAGACGGGCGGCGACGGCGGCCTTCGAGCCTGGGCGCAGCGGCGCCGGGCCCGAGGTCAGCACCCGGTTCGAGACCCCCTCGGCGTCGGAATTGAGCGTCGCGGAGACGACGCGGAAGCTGCCGAGAGCCGCCGCCTCCTCCTCGTTGGGCTCCAGAAGGGGCAGGGCGCCGACCAACTCGGCGTCGGGGCGCCGTTCCTGAAGCTCGGCTTCAACAGCGGCACGCATGTCCTCTGGCAGCGAGAACTCGATCAGGGCGTGGAAGATGCCGCCAAGCCCGCTGTCGGGCTCTTCGTCGGCCGATACGACCTGCAGCATCAGAAGCTCAAGGTCGCCGGCGTCGTTGCGCGACAGGCGGGGAAACTGTGGCAGGTAGTAGTGCTGCTGCGGGTCGTCGGCGTCCCGGAATACCTGTACGCCCTGGACCGTCAGCACCCCGGCATCGTAGTCGACCACCTGTGCCGGCGCCGCGAGGGGCAGACCGAGAGCCGCGGCGAGCGCGGCGCAAAGATGTCGGGCGCGGTGGATCATTCCGTCTCCTCCTGGGGATCGCCGTTATCAGCCGGTGCGGCCGGGCCGGCGCTGGTGACGTCGATGAAGGCATTCCAGCGGTCTACCGTCGTCCAGTCGCCGACCCACATCTCGCCGGTGGGACGCGTGTCGAGGACGCGCCAGCGATACGGGTGCCGCAGGTCGATGGCGTGCTCGAAGGCCAGCGGTGCGGATGTGCGCTCGGGCCGCTCGGTGCTGAAGATTGCCTCGGTTTCCGTCGGCCAGCCGCCGAGGGCGGTCGCCTCGACCTCGACGATGCGCTCGACCAGGTCGGGGCGCAGCCCGTCGGCGAAGGTGAAGCAGAGCGCCGTCAGAACCGGGTAGAACGGCGGCAATGCGGCGTCGATGTCGTACCGCTCGACCCGCAGAGCACGTTCCTCCGGTGTCAGGCGCAGAGCCAGCGCACCGGCGGCGACGACCTCGTCGCCGATTGCCTCTGCCCCCGTCACGGGCGCCGCCTCCTGCAGCGCCTCGACCAGCTCGTCGGTTGAGAACGGGCTCTCGCCGGTGCCCTGCATCGACGAAGAGACGACGATGGTGATTTCGGGGCTGCCCTCGAGCCGCGCGTGCGCCGACCACGCCAGGGTCAGGCCCGCGGTCTCGTCCTCCAGGATGTGTTCCAGCAGCTCCGCCTCCGTCGGAGCCAGCCGCAGGACGATGTCCCGCTCCTTCCACAGCGTGCCGACCTCGTCGTGCGTCCGTTCAGCCGGGATCGTCTCAAGGGTGGCGGGGTGGAGCAGACGCGCCGCCAGGTGGCTCAGCGCCAGCGGGCGCAGCTCGACCGGGCGCCCGTGCCGCTGCGACAGGACCTCGCTTGCCCGCGTCATTGCGGCTGTGTCGGGCACCTCGAGCACCAGGCCAAGGCGGAGCACCGAGGTGATGTCCACCCGTCCCTGATCGCCGCTGATCCGCGAGCCGGAATAGCGCGCCAGTTTGAACGTCATCTCGGGCCCACCGTCGGCGGCCTTCCGCGGCTGCACGCCGGACGGCACGACGTGGAAGAGGTCGGATCGTGTATTGTCACCAAGCACCACCACGCCCGCGGCGGTCTCCCGTCGATCGGCGTCAGGAAGGGCGTCGGCCGGCAGGCCCAACAGCACGACGGTCGCCGCCAGTTGCAGTCGGCGCACAACCCGGTCCAGCCCGGCGATGCAGGCGGCCCGCTGGCTGCTCCGGTTCGTTCCGGAGTGACGGAGGGGTGGATGGGACGCCAACATCACTCGTCCAGCGCCGCGGAGCCCAGCGACTGGTCGCGCTGGAATCGCCCCGGGCGGAGCCGCGTGCGGTCCTGCGCAATCCAGTTCTGCCCCTCGAGGAACTGGCCCGACCCGTAGCGCACGCTCAGAAGGTACTCGTAGAGCGGCGCGTCCGCGGAATCGTCCGGGAAAAGCGGCCCCACCGCGTGCCGGGTCACCTCCGGGGTCAGATAGAACGGAGGTGCCTCGCGCAGCGTGCGGTCGCCCGGCTCGAAGAAGCGTGAGCGCATCAGCACCTCGACCTCGACGACTTCGTCCTCGTCCTCGAACAGCGAGGAAAGCGCATCGACCTCGATGGTCTCCGTGTCGGGCCAGATGCCGCCGTTCAGCGCCTCTTCCACCACCGGGCCAAGGCAGCCGTCGCAAGCGGGGTCGAGGCCGTAGTCGATCCAGATCCGGTCGGCAATCGCGTCCAGCGCGGACGGGAATCTCGCCAGATCCAGCGTCGCCTCGCCTCCCGGCGGCATCGTCGTGTCGCCAAGCGACCAGGAGTAGATCCGCGGGCCTCCGGGGGCGCTGAGGACCAGCGCGTGCAGGTATTTCAGCCGCACCGGCAGCGGCGAGACATTCTCCAGCGCACCGGACCAGTCGAAGCGCACCGCCTCGAACACCTCCGGGTCCGACAGACGCACCTGCGCCGGAATTTCGCGCACGAGTTGCCGGGCCTCCGAGGGCAGGGGGAAGCGGGCGGTGCCGGTGATGCCGGCCAGCTCGCTCGTCAGGTCGCGGCGAATCCGTTCGGCCCTCACCGGATCCGTGCGCCAGGTCACGACCAGGCCTTCAAGGAAGTCCGAGAACGCCGTCACCGCAATGTCCTCGGGATCGACCATTCCGGCCAGGTTGGCGGCGAACTCGAATTCCGGAACCGACGCCAACGGCAGCGGACGAAGCTCCATGAAACGCAAGTCGGAACGGGTGCGGGCATAGGCCTGCATCAACTTGCTGACGATCGCGAGCCCGTTGCCGTCGAGTGGCGCCTCGAGCGTCATCGCCACGCGAACTGCGTTCTCATCCGTTCCTGGCGCCGTCACCCGGTCGTAGTCGATCCGCAGCGCCAGCCCGCGGCTGCCGCCGAGGTCGCGATCGAAAGCCAGCCGATAGGTGTTCGGGATGTAGTAATAGATGCCGCTGGCCGCGTTCCGGTCCGGCAGAATTGCCGGCTCGATGCCGAGCACCCGGTGCAGATCGACATCGACCCCCGGTTCGCTTCGCACCAGGCTGAAGAGCGCCGGACCCGACGTCTCGACCAGATACGTGGGCTCTGTCGACTCCTGCTCGTCCTCTTTCTGCGGCTGGGGAACGGGAAAGATGTGTTCAGGCACATCACGCAGCTCGAAGTCGCGCCGCGGCAGCTCGGACAGCACGTCCCGGTTCAGCGCGAGCAGATCCTCGGCGCGGACCATGTTCGCTGCCGGGCCGCCCTGCAACAAGTCCTGCTCACTCAGGACGAATTGCCCCTGGCTGATCAAGGCCTGTGAACGGGACGTCACCGGTTGCGCCTCAAGGACACCCGCTTCCCCGCGCTCCAGCACCGGCTCCGGAAGAAATCTTCAAGTCGCTGGTGTCGATCTCCATCGTCGCGGTCAGCGGCAGGATCGCCGCCTGAGGTCGGGCGGACGTGTCGCCGGATCGGAGTTGGTCCTGCGGCTCGGCCGTCTCAAGGAGCTGGCCGGACATCGCCTCGCGAACCGCGATGCCCGGGCGCAGCTCGCGGAGCCCTTCTTCGAGCGCGATCTCGGGGGGCTCTTCGCCCGGTGGCTCGATCACCGCCTCGACCTGCGGCCGGAGGATCTCGTGCGGGAGCTGCGCTTCCTCCGCCAGGTCCGGCGGCAGGGCCTCCTCGACGACCCCGATGGACGGGAGCTGCTCCTCGGCCTCCTCAGCCGGCACCTGTTGTGCTTCGGCCTGCTCTGCAGTCACGTCTTCGGCCGTCGCTTCGGCCTGTTCCGCGACCTCTTCGCTGAGTTCCTCGCCGCGGGCCCGCAGCCGACGAAGCAGTTCCACCGCCTCTCCGATCGGTTCAGGCCGTACCACGGGCGGAGGCGCCTCCCACATCCTCTCATAGGCATAATAGAGCCGCAGGAAATCCTCGCGGCGTTCCTGCCGCCGGGCCACGATGCGCAGGTACGAGCTGCTCGCCTCCATCTCTGGACCGGGCGGTACCGCCAGTTCAACGAAGGCGCGGTCAAGGGGTTGGTCCACCGCCACGACGCCTGCAGGCACAGCTGAAAGCGGCATTCCTTCCGCGTCGAGCGCTTCGACGAGCACGTCGTAGCCGTCAAGGAACTCCAGCTTGAGACCCAGACGCAGAGAGTGCTCGTCCTCCTGGATGACGAACACCCCGAGAACCTGCGGGCCGCCGGGACGATCAAGGATCGGCCGCCGTTGCGGATCGTCCGTGACTGCGTCGGGAAGGGACTGCGCCCTCTCGAGGCCCGCGCTCTGTACCGCCGCCGGAACAAGCAGCAAGAAGAGCAGCCAAGCGGCGGCTTTGATGCGGAACGACTTCAGGTAGCAAATGGGCATGGAGCCTCCTCGCCACTAGTCGGGATGAAAAAAACGGATCCGGCCTGAGGTGACATTGCGGTTGCGCTCGACCGCCTTCGACCTTCCACGGCTTGCGCATCGAATGCGCTAGCGTAAGCTGCTTGACGAGAGCTGCTTCCTTTATGCCACGGAGCCGTGGCACATTCTCAGTCTGAGGGTTGTTTCGACAGATCAGCGATTCCCAGAGTGTCTTCAGCGCGGATCAGGGACTGCATCGGCGAGCCAGCGATGATCTAGAGTTCGTGTTTGGCGCATTTCCGATTCCGGCTCGTCGACACGGCGCCACAACCGAAAGACTAACACGCAGATCTGATTCGCGCAAAACCGGATCACTGCGCCATGGGGCAATGACAATTTGCTCGTCATTGAACATGTGCAACCCTGAACGCCTAGGGCTTGCACTTCAGTCAGAGCGCCAAGCACTGGATCGGCTGGAATGAACATTTCTGCCTGGGCCCGACGCTGAAATCAAAGAATCTCCCTTCGGGAGGCGACACGACTACGGCAGCGAAACAGCCGGGACAGCATTGCCCAATCGATCGATGGCGGCAGTTATTGAAGTCAAAGCCAGAAACACAAGCACACGGAGCATCAACAACCAGAGTATTGTGCGGATTTACGAAGGCAGGCGCTTCATTGCCTTCTTCGCTCTCTTGCTGAGCGCTGGAAGATTATTTTTGGTGGGTGGAGTGGTCCGGGGTCGGCGCGAGACCGCCACATCATGCCATCCAGATGAGCCCCGAGAGCCGGTCGCCCCGCGCCGGCTCAAGCTCGGGACGATGGCTCAGGCAGTCCTCCTTGCCGAAGTGGAAGGTCTTTCCTTCGAGCCACGTGCGGTGCAGGACGGTGGCAAGCTTCCGCGCGACGGCGACTATCCTGGCGGCGAGCCCCCGCCCTGGCGATCCGCAGGCTCAAGCCCCGAGCGGCGAGAAGGTCTGCGTCCGGCTCAGCGCCTGCGCGGCCTCGTCGAGCATCGCCTACAATCGCCTGCTGAACAGACAGGATGTCCTCTCTCGAACTTTTGGCCTGACGAACGACATGACGTCCTCAGCGGGTCGGCGGGTGGTTGTCGGTGCTGCTGCAGAAATCGCGGTCGAGGAAGAGCACAGAGACGGAGGCGCGACGCCGGTTCGCGGCGGAGTGCGTAGCACGATGAGCAAACGCAGCGCGTTTCGGTACTTCAAGACCAGCCCCGAGATCATCCGTCTTGCCGTGATGCTCTACGTGCTGTTCCCGCTCTCGCTAAGGAACATCGCGGACCTGCTGCACGAGCGCTGCATCGAGGTCAGCCACGAGACGGGGCGGTTCTGGTGGAACAGGTTCAGGCCGGCGTTCCAAGGTCGGCCGCCAGCGGGTCGAGCGGATGATGGCGCGATCTCCGTCGCGGTCAGCCCCCCACGACGCCGACGCGGCACTGGCGTTTCAGATCGGCAACGCGCTTGATGTAGACTGCGTCTCGGACGTGCGACCTTGCAGGGCTGGATGCCGCAGAGCCGCAGCGGATCGGCGCGGCGAGGACGGGGCGGCGAGCTTCCCGGGTGCCAGGCTCAACTGTCGAAGGAAGGAGAGGCACGATGGACGAGACGCCACTGATCCGCGGGTTCACGGCGGCTGAGCTGAGTGCGATTGCGCATCTTTATCGGGCCGAGGTGTTTCGCAGCACGAACTGGCGCTCGCGGCTGGACAACACGACCAACTGGTCGGTCGTGACCCTCGGGCTTGCGCTGTCGCTGAGCTTCTCGTCCGACGAGGCGACGGCGCTGCCGCTGATCCTCGTCGGCCTCCTCGCATCGCTGTTTCTGAGCCTGGAAGCTCGGCGTTACCGTTACTTCAACGTCTGGCGGGCCCGCGCGCGGCTACTGGAGACGGATTTCTTCGCACCGATGCTGAAGGGAACTGGCGGTCAGCAGGACGGGCGCTGGAACACGATGCTCGCCGACGACCTGATGCGACCGCAGTTCCACATCAGCTATGTCCGCGCCGTCGGCCGACGACTGAGGAAGAACTACGCCTGGATCTTCGTGATCCAGATTGTCGCCTATGCGGCGAAGCTTTCGATTCACCCGGTGCCGATCACGCAGTTCGCGGAGGTCTACCAGCGTGCCGCGATCGGACCGGTACCGGGGTTGGCGGTTCTGCTGGCCGGCGTCGTCTTTCACATGAGCTGGCTGACGCTCGCGACGACCACCTGGCTGGTGGAACGGCGCATCCGGCGCGAACGCCACACGCTGATCGCCATCGCCTAGGCCTCTCGACATCCTGAAGGAGCACCAGCCAGGCCTGAGCAGAACTCTGCCGCACGCACGGGGTGAGCGAGGCGACGTTCTGGAAGTGGCGGGCGAAGTACGGCATGGCGCGACGACCATGGCCTGCTTTCGGGAATGTCCCCGGTCAGAGGTGAGGTCTGCCCAGGGTACCGCCCTCTCACGACCGAGCTGTGATGCTGAACGGGCTCTTTCGAGAGGGTAGACCAGCGTCGCCTCGATCCGCAGCAAGAGGCGTCTCTGGAAGAGACCAATTGCTTTCGGATTCAATGGGAAGGGCTTCGCCACGCGCAGCTCAGGTGGTGTGTCGCACGTCTGTCGGCAACTTGAGGGACGCTTGGAAACCCGAAGAGGCACCGGGACGCGGCGATTCCAGGATGAGCGGGCTTCCGATCCGGTCCGCGATGGCGGCGACGATGGCGAGGCCGAGCCCGCTGCCGTCGGTGCTCGCGCCTGCGCGCTCGAAGCGCGCCGTCAGGCGGTCGAGGGTGTCGCGCGGCAGGACCGGACCGTCGTTCGCGACGATCAGTTGCCCGTCCGCCGTCAAGGTCACGTCGACCGGAGCATTCTCCGCCCCGTGGCGGAGGGCGTTCTCCACGAGGTTCCGGCAGAGGATCCCGAAGGCGTCGGGGTCGATGTCCGACATGACGGCCGTGTCGGGCAGCGTCAGCGCGATGCGGCCCGGCGCGCCCGCGCGCCCGATATCGTCCACCACGACGCGCGCGACCGCCCTCAGGTCCGCGCTTCGGTCCATCCGCAGCCGCCCGCCTTCCGCCCGCGCGAGCTGCATGAGGCGTTCGGAAAGCCGGGTCAGCCGCTTGAGCGTCGCCTCGATCTCGGCGGCACGCGCTTCGGTGGCCGGCTCATCGCGTCTCCGACCTCAGCCGCTGCGCCTGCGCGATGGCGCCCGCCAGCGGCGTCCGCAACTCGTGCGCGGCGTTCGCCGCAAAGCTGCGCTCGGCCTCGAACGCCTCGCGCAGTCGGGCCAGCAGGCCGTTCAGGGTCTCGGCCAGCGGGCCGATCTCCGTCGGCAGGTCGTCCGCGGGAACCTCGGACAGGTCGCGGGCGCCGCGCGACTCGAGCCGCGCGCGGAACCGGCGCAGGGGATCGAGGCTGAAGCGGACGGCGAGGATGATCGCCGCCAGCGCGACCGGCAGCACGATCAGCAGCGGCAGGCCGAGGCCCATCTGGATCTCCCGCGCGACCGACGCGCGATGGGCCAGCGGTTCGGCCACGGTGATCCGGATCGTGCCCTGCAGCGCCGCGTCGCTGTAGAGGCGGTGGGTCGCGGTCTGCGCGAAAGCCCGGCCCGTCCCAGGGCGGGAACACCGCCGGGTCGGCCGCATGGGATTGCAGCAGGATGCGCCCCTCGGCATCGCGCACGAGGTAGGTGAAGAACTCGTCGTGCTCCCGGATCGGCGCGAGCCGCTGCGTCACTCCCTCGATCTTCGCGCCCGACGATGTCGGTCACGGCCAGCGGCAGGATGCGCTCCGCAGTCTCGCGCAGGGCGCTGTCGAAGACCTCGTCCATCTCGCCCCGCACGATCACCGCCGTGACCGTGGCGGCCAGCAGCCACAGGACCGTCAGCACGAGGCCGAGCGACAGGCCGAGCCGCGCCTGAAGGCTCTGCGGCAGCCTCATGGCTTGCCCAGCCTGTAGCCCATGCCGCGCTCGGTCTCGATGACGGCGGGGCCGAGCTTCTTGCGCAGGCGGCTGACATGGACCTCGATGGTGTTGCTCTCCACCTCGGCGTCGAAGGCGTAGAGCTTCTCCTCCAGCTGCGCCTTGGACAGCAGCTGACCGGGGCGTGCGAGGAAGGCCTCGAACAGCGCCCATTCGCGCGCCGTCAGCTGGACCGGCTTGCCGTCGCGGTGAATGCTGCGCGCGGCGAGGTCGATCTCGAGCGGGCCGTGGGTGACGATGGGGTTCGGGTTGCCGCTGTAGCGCCGGGCGACCGACCCGATCCGGGCGGACAGCTCGGCGAGGTCGAAGGGCTTCACGAGGTAGTCGTCGGCGCCCGCGTTCAGCCCCTCGATCCGGTCCGACACCTGGTCGAGCGCGGTCAGGATGATGACCGGCGTCACGTCGCCCCGCGCGCGCAGCGCCTTCAGGAAGCCGATGCCGCGACCGTCCGGCAGCATGAGGTCGAGCAGGATCAGGTCGTAGGACGCGGCCGTTCACCGCGTCGCCCGCCGCGTCGAGGCGCGTGACCCAGTCCACCGACTGGCCATCGGCCGCGATCTGGTCGCGCACCGCGGCGCCCAGAACCGTGTCGTCCTCGATCAGCAGGATGCGCATGGTCGTCCCCGTCCTTTCCCGATGACCCTCCATGATCCGTCTGGCTGACACGAAGCTGAAGCGGGCCGGCAGGGCCGCTTCAGGCTGCCGTCAGCTTCGCCGCGCATGAATTGCATCAAGATGGCCGCGGCGAGGAGTTTGGCCCATGAAGAAGACATTGACAATTCTCGGCTTTCTCGCGGTCTTCCCGGCCGGTGTCGCGCTGGCGGACGACGACTGCTTCGTGCCGATGGCCGACTGGCAGCCGCGCGACGCCGTCGCCCGGCTGGCCGAGGAGAACGGCTGGACGGTGCGCCGCATCAAGATCGACGACGGCTGCTACGAGATCGACGGCCGCGACGCCGAGGGGCGCCGGATCGAGGTGACGGTCCATCCGGCGACGCTCCAGGTGATCGAGTATCGAATACGAGGACGACGACGATCGCCGCCAGCGATCGCCGGGATCGCGAAGGAGGCGACGATGACTGACGCTGCCACGCATGACGCGCCGAGCTGCAATGCCGGGACGTCAGGCAAGGTCCGGGTCTGGGACCCGCTGGTGCGGGTGTTCCACTGGGGCCTTGTCGCCGCCTTCGCGACGGCCTGGCTGACCGCGGACGAGCTGCAGCCGGTGCACGAGATCGCGGGCTACACCGTCGCCGGCCTCGTGGCGTTCCGGCTGGTCTGGGGCCTCGTCGGCAGCCGCTACGCGCGCTTCGCCCAGTTCCTGAAGGGCCCCGGCGAGACGCTCGCCTATCTCGGCGACATGATCCGCGGCAAGGAGCGGCGCTACCTCGGCCACAACCCGGCGGGCGCCGCCATGATCGTGGCGCTGCTCGTGACGCTGTCGGGCACCGCCTTCACCGGCTGGCTCATGGAGGAGCCGGACCGCGTGGCGATGCTGCCGGACGCATGCCTGCGATCGTGGCGCCCGCCTGGGCCGACGACGACGGCGACGCGAATACGGCGAGCGGGGCGAAGGGCGAGGGGCCCTGAAGGAGGTCCACGAGACGCTGGCCAACCTGATGCTGCTGCTTGCGGCGCTGCATGTGGGCGGCGTCGTGCTGGCCTCCTTCCGGCACCACGAGAACCTCGCCCGCGCCATGGTCACCGGCGACAAGCGCGCGCCCGGTCCCGGCGACATCGCCTGACCGGCCCAGTCCCCCGGCCGACCGTCCCTTCGGCCCCACCTGGCCCCGCCTCACCGGCGGGGCCTTTTCTTCCTGACGGCAAGCTGAAGCGGAATCGCGGCGCTTCGTCAGGAAGCCCTCAGGTTGCGCGGGCAGGGTGCTCGCATCAACAGAGGAGAGGCTGTCATGCAACCGAAGCTCATCATCGCCGCTGTCGTATCGGTTCTCGCCCTACCGGCTCTCGCGGCTGGGAACGAAACGCCCTATGCCCTCAGCGCAGTGCACGCGGACTTTCAGGCGGAACTCGAAGAGATCGCCGGATTGCCCGACGAGGTCGGCGTTGCCGCGCGTGCCGCGGCCGATCTTATGGGGCCGCACAACGCGGCGCAGGAACGCCTGGTTCTGCCAATGCTCGCCTGGGCGGACGCAGCGACGAAGAAGCGGGCGGCCGGGATGGCTCTGTCCGACGCGCAGAGCCTAGAAGCCGAACTGACGCGGCTTCGGGATGGCGACGTAGAGCTCGTCACCGCGCTGGTCGCGCTTTACGCTGCGGCAGAAGCCGCGCAGGAGCCCGATATCGCGCGCCGCGCGGAAAGGATGATCTGGCACGAGACCGGCGACGTCGAGGTGCTTTACCCGGCGGCGCAGCTCGTCCTTGCGTTTATGCACCCGCAGGCCGCGAGCATGGCGCCCTCAGCTATCCATGTGGGTCCCGGGCCGCTCTACGGCGCAACATCCGGATCCGATGATGGGCGTCGGCAATCCGCACGCGCCGCGAGCCGCCGATTGACTTGGAGGATGCAAGATCGGGGCGGGGAACGAACCCGTCCCGCGTTCCCGATCGGAAAAGGCCGGCCCTGGCCGGCCTTTTTCTTCCTGACGGCAAGCTGAAGCGGGAATCGCTCCACCGTCAGGAAGCCCTCAGGTCGGGTCTCCAGATTGTCCCAGCAGACGAAAGGAGACCCTGCCATGAAGAAGACCCTGACGCTTCTCGTCGCCTCCACGGCGCTGACCGCCGCCATCGGCGTCCCGGCCTGGAGCGCGATGCAGGCCCCCGCGGGCGGGGGCCTTCGGCCCTTCGCCGCGCTCTTCGAGGCGGGCCCGCAAGCGCTGCCGCTCGTTCTCGCAAGCGACGATGACGACGACGATCGCCGCTGGCGGGAAGGCTCGCGGCGCGGGCACGACGACGATGATGAGATCGACGATGACGACGACGACGATGACGACGACGGTCGCCGTGGCGCGCGCCCGATGATGATGGAATAGGGAGATAGAGATGAAACTCGATCTGGTGACGCTGCAGATCGACGAGATCGATGGTGACGACGACTGCCGCGGTCGGCGCCGGCAATCCCGCGCCCGCCGGCACCGTCGCGCCGCCGCAGAACGGCCTCTTCGGCAACGGCGCCCCGCCGCAGGTTCAGGTGAACTGAGGCCGCTCGCCGCACCTTTCCCGAACAAGGACCGATCCGATGAAATCGCTTCTCGCAACGCTCGCGCTCACCACCGCGCTGACGCTTCCCGGCCTCGCCATGGCGCGGCCGGTGACGCTGACCACGACGCCTCAACAACTACGGCGGCGACGGCGCCTATCTCGCGCTCTACGTCACCGACGCCTCGGGCGCCTATGTCGGCAGCCTCTGGATGGCCGGCGGCAAGTCGAAATACTACGAGCACCTGAGCGACTGGTACCGCGCCACCGGCGGCGACACCGCGCAGGTCAACGGCATCACCGGCGCCAGCGTCGGCGCGGGCCGCACGCTCGAGATCACGCTCGACCTCGCCGACGCGCTCTTCGACGCGGGCTACACGCTCCACATCGACGCGGCCGTCGAGGACATGCGCGACAGCCCGAACGAGGTGGCCGTGCCGCTGACGACCGAGGGCGCCGGCACGCCGGTGCGCGGGCGCCGCTACGTCGCCAGCTTCGCCTACGACATGTGAGGAGCGGGGCCATGATCCGCGCACTCCATCGCTGGCCGGGTCTTCTGGCCCTCGCGCTCGTCACCGTCCTCGCGCTGAGCGGCGCGGCGCTGTCGGTCTTCCCTGCGGCCGAGCGCCTCGCCGCGCCGCAGGCGGAGGCCGGCCTGACGCGTCGCCGACCCTCGCGGACCGCATCCAGGCCGCCTATCCGGGCGTCGAGCAGATCCGCCGCGTCGCCCTCGGGCCGGATCACCGCCTACTGGTTCGATGAGGGCGCGCCGGGCGCCGCCGTGATCGACCCGGCGACCGGGCGAGGGCGTGGCCTCGGCCGACCCGAACCAGGTCGAACGCTGGCTGACCAACCTGCACCGCTCGCTGTTCCTCGGGGATGGCGGGCGCATCGCCATGGCGGCGGGGGCGGCGGCGATGCTGGTCCTCTCGCTCTCCGGCGCGGCGCTGGTCGCGCGGCGGGCGGGCGGCTGGCGGCGCTGGTTCGCGCCGCTGCGCGGGCCGCTCGCCGGGCGGCTGCACGTCGAGATCGCCCGGATCGCGGTGCGTCGGCCTCGTCCTGTCCTCGACCACCGCCCTGTGGATGACGGCCTCCACCTTCGATCTGCTGCCCGACGGCGGCGCCGCGCCGGCCTTCCCGGCCGAGGTGAGCGGCGAGACGGGCGTCGCGCCTCGACCGGATGGCCACGCTGCGGCAGACGCCCGTCGCCGAGCTGCGCGAGCTGAGCTTTCCCTATCCCGGCGACGCGACGGACGTCTTCACGCTGAAGACCGACCGGGGCACCGGCTATCTCGACCAGGGCACCGGGGCGCTCCTGGCCTGGGCCGACCTGACCGGGTGGGAGCGCGTCTCGGAGACCATCTACATGCTGCATACCGGCCAGGGCGCGGCGACGCTCGGGCTCGTGCTCGGGCTCATGGCGCTCGGCGTGCCGGCGATGGGCGCGACCGGCGTGCTGGTCTGGCTCGCCGGGCGGCGCGGGCGGCCGCGCATCCGGGGCAACCAGCCCGCGGGGCGCGCCGAGACGATCCTGCTCGTCGGCAGCGAGGGCGGCAGCACCTGGGGCTTCGCCGCGACGCTGCACGCCGCGCTGACCGAGGCCGGGCAGAGCGTCCATGTCGGCGCCGATGTCGGCGCTTCGCGCCGGACCGCTACGCCCGCGCCGAGCGGATCATCGTGCTCGCCGCGACCTATGGCGACGGCGCGGCGCCGGCCTCGGCCAAGGGCTTCCTCGACCGGCTGAACGCCGCTCGACCGCGCGCCGGACGTCGCCCCTGGCCGTGCTCGGCTTCGGCGACCGCAGCTTTCCCGCCTACTGCGCCTTCGCCAAGGCCGTCGCCGCAGCGGCCGAGGCGAAGGGCTGGCCCGAGCTCCTGCCGCTCGACACGATCGACCGCCAGTCGCCGCAGGACTTCGCGCGCTGGGGCCGCGCGCTCGGCGAGGCGCTGGGGATCGACCTCGAACTGTCGCACCAGCCGGTCCTGCCGGCGACCGAGACGCTGACCCTCGTCTCGCGCCGCGACTACGGCGCCGAGGTGCAGGCCCCGACCGCGATCCTGCGCTTCGCCCTGCCGCGCGCCACGCTCTGGCAGCGGCTGACCGGGGCCGGGCTTCGCCCGGTTCGCAGGCCGGCGACCTGATCGGCATCCTGCCCGAGGGCAGCGCCGTGCCGCGGCTCTACTCGCTCGCCTCCGGCGCGCCGCGACGGCTTCGTCGAGATCGTCGTGAAGAAGCATCCCGGCGGCCTCTGCTCGGGCCAGCTCACGGCGCTGGAGCCGGGCGACACGGTGACCGCCTTCCTGCGCCGCAATCCCGGCTTCCGTCCCGGCCGGAGCCGCGCGCCGCTGATCCTGATCGGCGCGGGGACCGGCATCGGGCCGCTCGCGGGCTTCGTGCGCGGCAACGCGCGGCGGCGGCCCGTCCACCTGTTCTTCGGCATGCGCCATCCCGACAGCGACTTCTTCTACGGCGAGGAGATGCCCGGCCTGGCAGGCCGAGGGCCGTCTGACCCGGCTGGTCACGGCCGTCTCGCGCGGGGCGCGGCCCCACTACGTGCAGGACGCGCTGCGCGGCGAGGCCGCCGAGGTCGCCCGGCTCATCCGCGACGGGCGCGCGCGTGATGGTCTGCGGCGGGCGCGACATGGCCGCGGGCGTGGCCGACGCGCTGGCCGAGATCCTCGCACCGGCCGGGCTGACGCCCGCGGTCCTGAAGGCGGAGGGGCGGTATGTCGAAGATGTCTACTGAACCGGCGCGCATCGCCCTGAACGGCCCGACCATGGGCACGCGCTGGTCGGCGCTGTTCTTCGCGGAGCCGGGCTTCGACCCGGGCCCGGTCCGCGCGGCGCTGCAGGCGGCCGTGGACGAGGTGGACGCGCAGATGTCGACCTGGAAGCCCGACAGCGACCTGATGCGGCTCAACGCGGCGCCGGTGGGCGAATGGGTGGCGGTGCCCGACGCAGCTGGCGCGAGGTCCTGCGCCTCGGCCTCGAGATCGGGCGCGCCTCGGGCGGGGCCTTCGACATCGGCATGGGCGACGCGGTGACGGCCTGGGGCTTCGGGCCGGAGGCCGCGGCGCCCGGACGGCATCCGCGCCGCGATGGCCGCCCCGCGCCGCCCGGCGCACGAGGTGCTGGAGATCGACGGCGCCCATGTGCGCAAGTCCGCGCCCATCGCGCTCGACCTGAACGGCATCGCCAAGGGCTACGGCGTCGACCGGCTGGCCGAGACCCTGCGCGAGCACGGGATCGCCGACGGCCTCGTCGGGATCGACGGCGAGATGCGCGCGCTCGGCCTCCGGCCGGACGGCGAGGCGTGGACCATCGCGGTCGAGGCGCCGGACGCCGAGCGCCGGACGCCGCATTCGATCCTCGCGCTGCAGGACGCCGCCGTCGCGACCTCGGGCGACTACCGCCACTGGGTCGAGGTGCAGGGACGCCGCCTGTCGCACACGATGGACCCGCGCCGCGGCGCGCCGCTGATCGCGTCGCCGGCCTCCGTCACCGTCGTGGCCCGCACCTGTGCCGAGGCCGATGCCTGGGCGACGGCGCTCATGGTGCTCGGCCCGGACAGGGGCGCGGCGCTCGCAAGACAAACGCGGGCTCGACGCCCTGTTCCTCCTGCGCGATGATGACGGCAGCGCAAGGGGCGTGGGAGTCGGACGACTTTTTTCCGAAGAGCCAGCGGCAATCGCCTCAGCCGAGGGGAGATGAGCCGCATGGAAACGACCCGGACCGATCGCTTCAAGACCGCCATCCTGCTGCTGGCCGCGACCGGCCTGATCGCGGGACTTGCGTTCTACTTCGCCGGCCAACCCGACATCGCGAACCTCATCTGGATCGCCGGCGTCGTTCCCGCGCTCGCCGCGCTCGTGGTCGAGATCCTGCGCAGCATCGGTCGCGGCGAGGTCGGGCTCGATATCGTCGCCGCGCTGTCGATGTCGGCGGCGCTCGTCTTCGGCGAGACGCTCGCGGCGGCGGTCGTCGCGGTGATGTATTCCGGCGGCACCTTCCTCGAGAGCCTTCGCCGAGGGCCGCGCCCGGCGCGAGATGCACGACCTCCTGTCCCGCGTGCCCCGGACGGCGACCCGGCATCGGAACGGCGGGCTGGAGGAGGTGCCGCTCGACGAGATCGCGCCCGGCGACCGGCTGCTGATCCGGCAGGGCGACGTGGTGCCGGTGGACGGCACGGTGGCCTCCGACACGGCCTTCGTCGACACCTCGGCGCTGACGGGCGAGTCCCTGCCGGTGCGGCTGGCGCGCGGGGCCGACGCGATGAGCGGCTCGACCAACGCGGGCGAGGCCTTCGACCTGACGGCGACGCGCGAGGCCAAGGACAGCACCTATGCCGGGATCGTCCGGCTGGTCGAGGAGGCGCAGGCGTCGAAGGCGCCGATGTCGCGGCTGGCGGACCGCTGGTCGCTGGGGTTCCTCGCGGTCACCGTCGGCATCGCCTTCGCGGCCTGGTGGTTCACCGGCGACCCGATCCGGGCCGTCGCCGTGCTGGTCGTCGCCACGCCCTGTCCGCTGATCCTCGCCGTGCCGGTCGCGCTGGTCGCCGGCCTGTCGCGCGCGGCGCATTTCGGCGTGCTGATCAAGGGCGCGGGACCGCTCGAGACGATGGCGCGCATCCGCACGCTGATCCTCGACAAGACCGGCACGCTGACCGACGGCCGCCCGCAGATCGTGTCGATCGACAGCCACGACGGCATGGCGGAGGACGACATCCTGCGCCTTGCCGCCGCGCTCGACCAGGCGTCGAAGCACCCCGTCGCGCAGGCCATCGTCGCCGCCGCGAAGGCGCGGGGCTTCACGCTGCCCGTTCCGTCAGAGGTGGCGGAGATCCCGGGCGAAGGCGTCGTGGGCCAGGTCGAGGGCCGCAAGGTCATCGTCGGCGGCGACGGCTTCGTCGCGTCCCGCGTCGGGCGGCAGCCGGGCGATCATGCCGCCATGGCCGCCGGCTCGGTCCTCGTCGCCGTCGCGGTCGACGGCCAGATGGCGGGGCACCTGGTGATGTCCGATCCGCTGCGCGAGGGCGCGGGCGCCATGCTGGACGGGCTGCGCCGCGAGGGGATCGCGCGCATCCTGCTCGCCACCGGCGACCGCGCGGACGTGGCCGAGCGCGTGACCGAGGGGCTCGGCCTCGACGGGCTGCGGGCCGGCCTGACGCCCGACCAGAAGGTTCTGCTGGTGCTGACGCGAGCGCAAGCACGGGCCGGTGATGATGGTGGGCGACGGGGTGAACGACGCGCCCGCGCTGGCCGCGGCCGATGTGGGCGTCGCGATGGGCGCACGGGGCGCCGCGGCCTCGGCCGAGGCGGCCGACGTCGTGCTTCTCGTCGACCGGATCGACCGGCTGGGCCCGGGGATCGAGATCGCGCGGGCCTCGCGGCGGATCGCGGTCGAAAGCGTCGTCGCCGGGATCGGCCTGTCGGTCCTCGGCATGATCGCGGCGGCCTTCGGCTATCTCACGCCGGTGCAGGGCGCGCTCCTGCAGGAGGTGATCGACGTCGCCGTGATCCTGAACGCCCTGCGCGCGCTGCGCATCGCGCCGCATGAGCCCGCGACATCGAAGCCCGAGGCTGTCTCCTCCGGGCAGGCCGACATTCCCGAAGGAGCCACGCCATGAGCCGCCTCTCGCATTCCGAAATCCACATGGTGCATCGCACCTGGATGCCTCGGCGACGCGCCTGACACCTTGCTGCTCGCGCATGACGGCGCGAGGCTGATCTCGTGACGAGAATGCGCTTGGCCGGACCTCCGCCGCTCCAGCTTCGGCATCGACGTTGGCAAGCATTTCCGGGTTTCCCCGAGTTGATGGAAAAGGTCGTCACCGGCGGACGCCGCGCGGGGGCGACGGAAGCAACCGACAGCCCCGTCGCATCGGCGGCAGGGGCGGGTGCGTCGTTCGGCTGAAATTGCGCGTTGAACGACGCTCGGTTGATCCCAGTTTCGACCGGGAATTGTCTCGGCTGGACCGAGCAGCCCGTCCCGCTGCCAGTCTGGTGGGATACGGATGTGCATCTGGACCTGCTAAGCGGCGAACGATCGCGCGGAAGATCGCGGAAGAAGATGCCGATGAAGAGCGCAACTGCCACCAGCCACACCGCGTCGATCCTGCTCGACTGTGTAACCTGGAACGTGCACCGCACCCGCGGCAACGACGGCGAGACCTTGCCGGAGCGGACGACGGGCGTCCTGCTTGATGAGGTCGCTCGGCCAGCCCCGGAGGTGCTGGTGCTCACGGAGGCCGACGACGAGCGGCCTCCTCACGCCGGGCTTCTCGATCTCGGCCGTGTCGGGGAAGAGGCGGGGCTGCAAAGCGTCCACGAAGGGCCGGCCCGCCGCTGGGGCGCGGAGAGCCACGGATTCCTGGGCGTGGTGGTGCTCGTCGCGCCATGGTTGGGTGTCGAGGATGTGGTCCTGCTCGATCTGCCGGGGCATTGTCATCGCGGAGCGGTCGTCGCGGACGTCGAGAAGAGGGGGCAGCTCTTTCGTCTGATCGCCACGCATCTGTCGCTCGGCCAGCCCGCGCGGATCGCGCAGATGCGCGTCATAGGCCAGCACCTCAGCCGGCGCGCGCCGCGTCCGACGGTCCTTTGCGGCGATCTCAACGAGTGGCGGCCCTGGGGCGGGCTGGCGCTTTCGCCGCGGGTGACGGGCCTGCGCCTTTCGGGCCCGGTGCGGGCGACCTTCCCGACGCGGTGGCCTTTCCTGCCGCTGGACCGGGTTCTCGCTGGCGGGGGCGCGACGGTTCAGGAGGTGCAGGTGCTGGACGGGCCCGGCATCCGGGCGGCTTCGGATCATCGGCCTCTCGCGGCACGGGTCCGGCTGAACTGCGGTCAGACGCCGCCGTCGCGGGTGGGCGTCCAACGGTGAAGCCAGACGGGCGCGGCCACGCGCCCGGCGGCATTGCGCAGCGCAAGCCGCAGCTCAACCGCCGGCGCCGTCCCCGGGGTCAGCAGGAAGCTTGCCCGCCTCCGTCCGTCGGGCAGGGGAAAGAAGGACAGGCCCGATGCCTCTGCGCCGTCTCCGTTCATCGAGAGGTCGGGCGTGCAGTCGGCCGTCGCCCCGGCATAGTCCACCACGTAGCGGCGCGTGCCGGGCATGTCGTGCTGCCGACCGCTGCGGGTCTGGACGATGCGCGCAGGCAAGCCGCGGACGGGCGGGCGGGACGTCCAGGTGACATCGTAGTCGAAGCGATATTCCGCCCCCGGCTCGAGCGGCGCGTCCGGGCGCCAGAAGGCGACGATGTTGTCCATGAACTCGTCGCCCGTCGGGATCTCGACGAGCACTACCGCGCCGCCGCCCCAGTCGCCGCGCGGCGTCACGACGGCCGAGGGCCGGGTGTGGTAATGCGCCTGCGGGTCTTCGAAGTCCTCGAAATCGCGCGGCGTCTGGTGGAGTGCGAACGAAACCGGACCATCATCGGCGAAGGCCGAGGTTTCGATCCGCGCGGGATTCGACAGCGGCCGCCACAGCGTCTCGCCCGCGCCATTGCGGATCGCCAGCACGTCGCTGTCGTGCACGCGCGGGCGGAAGTCGTCGGACACTGCCGAGCGCAGCGGGCCCTTGAGATACATCGAGGTGAGGGGCGCAACGCCGATGTCCGCGATCCGGCGGCGCGGGAACAGCGTGACGGACAGCGTCGTCACTGTCTCGGCCCCGGGGTCGGCGCGCATCTCCATGTGCCCGGCGAGCGAGGGGCCGTCGATCAGCGCCTCGACCCGCGCGCCGTCCTGATCCGGCGGATGGAGGCGCAGACGAGTGAAGCGGGGAAACTCCTCCGGCGCCGGGCCGCCGGTGCCGATTGCGACGGCCCGCGCCGAGAGCCCATAGGTCATGCCGCGCCCGATGGCGCGGAAATAGCTGCCGCCCTGGAGGATGAGGAACTCGTCGACGCGGTCCGGCGCATCCAGCGCGTGACGCAGGCGCAGCCCCGAGAATCCGACGCCGGGCGTCGCCTCCGGCACGTCGGCGAAATAGCGCGGGTCGAAGGCGAAGCGGGCGGGAGAGAAGGGGACATCGCGCACCCCGTCCGGCCCCGTCACCTCCACCGCGACCGGATCGGGGAAATAAAGCCCCGGAGGCAGCAGGTCGAAGGCCCATCCCTCGCCAAGCGGCAGCATCGCGCCGCGGCCGGGGATAGGGCGGATCCCGCGGTAGGCATCGTAGGTCAGGGCCGAGAAGGGCGGCGGCAGCGGCGGCGACGCGCCGGCAAAGGGCCGCGCGGCCAGCCGGCGCGCCGTCTCGATCAGGGGCTCTGCGCCGGGTTCGGCAGACGAGCGTCGCGAGGCCAGCGCCGCCCCCGCTCCGGCGAGGAAGGCGCGCCGTCCGATCAAGGCTCCGCCTCCAGCCACGGCACCATGAGGGGCGCCGCGAGCAGCGGCAGGACCACCGGCGCGAGCCAGGGCAGCGCGGCCGGGTTCAACGCAAGGCAGATCCACGCAAGCCCCGCGCCCGTCGTGGCCTCAAGCATGCCGTGTGGCAGGTGGAGGCCCCTGCGCGCTGCGCTTTTCCACCCGCAATCGCGACCGGCGAACACCGCGAGGACCGAGATCGTCTGCCGGACCATCAGGAGCGGCGCCAGAACGGCCGAGGCCGCGAGTTCCCCGGCGGCGGCCCGAAGAGCCACGCGCCTGCGGCGCGGCGTCGCGCGGCGGCCCAGCAGCCGCGCCAGCCCGCAGAACTTCGGCGCCACCAGCAGCACCGCGACGAGCGCGAGCGGCAGGGCGCTATCCAGCACCACCGCCCCCGTGGCCGTCAGCAGGAACAGCGCCAGCCACACGGGCGCCGCCAGATAGGCGAACATCCCGCAGGCCATGTGCAGACGGCTGAGCGGATGCAGTCCGGGGGCGCCGACCAGCCGCGCATGCTGGAGGTTGCCCTGGCACCAGCGCCGGTCGCGCCTGTGGAACTCCGAGAGCGTGTGCGGCCCGTCTTCGGCGCTTCCGGAGAGGGAAGGCGAGAGCGCCACGCGCCAGCCCGCGCGCCGAATGAACGCGGCCTCGACGAAGTCGTGGCTGAGGACGTCGCCGCCGAAGGGCGGTCGCCCGGACAGGCGCGGCAACGACGCCGCTTTCCAGGCCCGCGTTCGGATGAGCGCGTTGTGACCCCAGTAGTTGCCGGCATCTCCGCTCCAACGGGCGAAGCCCGTGCAGAAGACGGGCGCCAGCAGGCGTACCGAGGTTCGCTGCGCCCGGGCAAAGCGCGTCGGCCCTGGCACCAGCCCGATCCCCGCCTGTAGCAGGCCGAGCTGCGGTTCGCGCTCCATCCGCGCGATCATGGCGGCGATCCGTCCGGCACTCATGCGGCTGTCGGCGTCGAGGATGAGCATGTGGTCGAACCGCGCCGCGTGCCGCCGCGCCCAGTCGGCGATGTTGCCGGGCTTGCGGCCGGCGTTGCTCGCCCGCCGCCGGTAGGCGACGGCGCCCAGACGCAGCAGCGGGGCGAAGGCCGCCTCCTCCCGCGCGATCTCCTCGGCGCCGTACGTGTCGGAGAGCACGAAGATCTCCTCCCGCGGCCCGAGGCGTTTCCGCAGCGCGACGAGATGCCGCGCCACCGGCTCGGGCGGTTCACGGCACAGGGTCACCAGGATCGCGGTCGCTTCCGTGCGCAGGGCCGACCGGCTCCGGCGGCTCGCTGCGGCGCAGACCCAGCACTGCGGTCGCCGCACCGCCCGCGATCCAGAGCGCCGTCGGGACCAGCAGCGCCAATGCCACGAACGCGGCCGGAGTCCAGTCTGCGACCGCGAATGCGAACGCTGCGATGAGCGCCGCGCCCGCGGTAAGCGTAAGGGCCAGAAAGGCCGGCCAGCCTCCGGCCTCCCTGCGCGGCAGAGCCGCCACGACGGAGGGCCCGGCAGGCGCGGCGAAGGCGTCGTGTCTGGGCTGGGCGGTCAGGGGATGTTCTCCGACAGGCGGTGGATACGGCGCCTTCAGTTATGCCGCGCGCCGGATCGGGCAACGGCCCGCCCACGTCCCAGGGGCGGCCACATGCGCGAAAAGACGCCGTCCCGTCGCACGAGGCCATGGTAGAGCGCCGCAGCCACGTGCAGCGACACGGCCGCGATGATCACCAGCGCACCGCCGAAGTGGATCGCCTTCGCCGTGTCGGCCAGTGCATCGGACCTCGGCACGATCAACGGCGCCCCCATCGCGTCGAGAGCCTCGATCGGAAAGCCGCCGGCGCGCACCCGGGTGTAGCCGCTGAGCGGCATCACCAGCAGCATGACGTAGAGTGCGACGTGGTTGAGCCGGGCCGCGAACTTCTGCCAGCCGGGCACGCTCGACGGCAGCGGCGGCGCGGGGCGCAGGAGGCGGTAGACCACCCGCACCGCCACGATCAGCAGCACGAGAACGCCGGTATTCTTGTGGAAGATGAAGAGGGTGTCCTGCAGCGGGCGCGAGAGCCCCTCCTGCACCATGGTGAGCCCGGCGGGGATCATCAGCAAGACGAGCAAGGCGACCGTCCAGTGCAGGATGCGGCCAGTCGTCGCGTAGCCGTCGTGCTTGTCCGCCATGGCTTCTCCCGTCGGCAGGCGAAATAGCGTCGGATGCCGAGGCATCAAGCGGTCCCGTTGTCTTGACGGCGGCCTTGCCGCCCTACACTCCGCCAGATGACGCTTCTTCAACAGGACGAATGGCGGACCGCCGGCACAGTGGAGCTTCTGCCTCCGCCGCCGGTACGCGACTTTGCGGTCGCCGCCTGCATTGGCGCGGCCGCTCCTCGCGCTGGCGCAGATGGCGCTCGTCGGGCCGCCCGGCGCGTCCTGGCTGCCGGCGCTCGCGTTCTATGCCGCAGGCGCAACGGCGGCCGGCGTCCTGCTCGGGCGGCATTATCCCCACGGGCGGCTTGGCGCCTGCAACCTGGTGACGCTGGCGCGCGGGGGGCTTACCGCGCTCCTGATCGCGCCGCTCGTCGCGGGCGGCGCGGGGCCGTGGCTCGCCGCGGCGCTGGCGGCAGTTGTGCTGGCGCTCGACGGGGTGGACGGTTTGCTCGCGCGGCGACAGCGCCTCGTCTCCGACTTCGGGGCGCGGTTCGACATGGAGGTCGACTCGGCGCTCGCCCTGGTTCTCGCGCTGCACGCGCTCGCCGCCGGCGTCGTCGGCCCCGCGGTCCTGGTGCTGGGCCTCGCTCGCTACGTCTTCGTGCTGATGGGACTGGCGTTGCCCTGGCTGCGCCGCCCGCTGCCGGAGAGGCTTGAGCCGCAAGGCGGTCTGCGTGTTCCAGCTCACGACATTGATCGCGCTGCAACTGCCCTTCTTCGCGCCGCCGCTGGCTTCGGGTCTCGCCGCTCTGGCCGCGGTGGCGGTGCTCTGGTCCTTCGGGCGCGACATGGTCTGGCTATGGCGGAGGCGCGCCTGATGCCTCACCGCGCTGGGCGGATCGCCGCGGCGGCCATGGCGGCCCTGCTTCTGCATCTCGTCCTGATCCAGCCCAACCATCCGGCGGCGATGACACCCGGCGCGCTGTTGCTCTTTCCGCTGGAACTGCCGGTGATAATTCTGGCGTTGCTCGCCGCCGGACATGGCGTTGCGGGAAAGGTCCTGCGCGCGGCGCTCGTGCTCTCCCTCACGCTGATCGCGCTGCTCAAGGCGGCCGATATGGGCATGTTCACGTCGTTCGGGCGCGGCTTCAACCCGGTGGGCGATGTGCCGCTGATCGCGGCGGGACTGCGGCTCCTGTCGGGCGCGATCGGCACGGCGGCGACCGCGGCCGCGGCGGCCGGTGCCGTCCTCGTCTTCGTGCTGCTGGCGCTTGGCCTTTGGTGGGCGACAGGGGTCTGGGCGCGGCTTGCGCCCTGGTCGGCTGGGGCGGTCGGTGGCGGCCGGGGCGGCTTGCCTTGCCGGGGCCATGGCGGTCGCCGAGATCGGCAACGCGATGGGCCGCTGGTCGCTGCCCATCGCGCCACCGGGCGCGGCCTTCACCGCGCGGGTCGGCGTGGAGCGGGTCGAGATGGCGCAGGAGACCTTGCGCGACCTGCGGCGTTTCCGCCGCGCCGCCCGGTTCGATCCCTTCGCCGGCATCGACGGTCTGCTCGACCGGATCGACCGGGACGTGCTGATCGTCTTCGTGGAAAGCTACGGCCGGACCAGCCTCGACACGCCTTTCTACGCCGGACGGCATCGGGCGACCCTGGCCGCGGCGGAAGAACGGCTGCGCGCCGCCGGACTTGCCATGCGGTCGGGCGTTCTCGCGTCGCCGACGCGGGGCGGGCAGAGCTGGCTCAGCCATGCGACCTTCGCCAACGGTCTCTGGATCGACGACCAGACCCGCTACCTCGCCGCGCTGGCCAGCGGTCGGGAGAGCCTGTTCCATATCGCGGCGCGCTCGGGGTTCCGCACGGCGGCGGCCATGCCGGCGATCACGCTCGACTGGCCGGAAGCCGAGCGGATGGGGTTCGATCACGTGCTGGCTGCCGACGATCTCGGTTATGCCGGCCGACCCTTCAACTGGGTGACGATGCCCGACCAGTTCACTCTCAGCGCCGTGGACCGGCTGCTGCTCGAGGCACCCGGCGAAAGGCCGCTCTTCGCGCAGATCGCGCTCGTCTCGTCGCACGCGCCCTGGGTGCCGGTGCCCCAGCTCGTGCCGTGGGACGCGGTGGGCGACGGTCACGTCTTCGACGCGATGGCCGAAGCGGGCGATCCGCCGGACGTGGTCTGGCGCGACCGGCAGCGTGTGCGCGAGCAGTATCGCGACGCGGTGGACTATTCCCTGCGGGCCGTGTTCTCGTGGGCGGAGCGGCATGCGCAGGATCCACCGCTGATCATCGTGCTGGGTGACCATCAGGCGGCAGAGTTCGTCGCGCTTGACGGCAGGCCCGACGTCCCGATCCACGTCATCGGCCCGGCACGTCTGGTCGAGCGCGTTGCCGGGTGGGGATTTGCGCCGGGCCTTCTGCCGGACGACGCGGTGCCGGTGCTGCCGATGGACGGAATGCGCGAAATGATCCTGCGCGGCTTCAGCAGCCGCATGGAAGGAGCGGTGGCGGGGTGAACGTGGCCGGAGTGAAGATCGCGCGGCGTCCCTTGCGGCTGCTGCAGGTGGCGGTGACGCTTGCGCTGCTCGCGCTCCTCTGGAGTGCGCTCGACGGGCCCGCGGCGCTGCGGCTTCTGCGCGAGGCAGAGGCCGGCTGGCTGCTGGCGGCGGTCGGTGTCGCTGACGCTGCAGACGATCCTGTCGGCGCTGCGCTGGCGGTTGACCGCCGCGCGCCTCGGCCAGGTCATCGGCGTGGGCGAAGCCGTGCGCGAGTATTACCTGGGACAGGTGGTGAACCAGTCCCTGCCGGGCGGCATGGTCGGCGATGCCGGCCGGGCGGTGCGCACGGGCCGACGGGCCGGGCTCGTGCGGGCCGGGCAGGCGGTGGTGCTCGAGCGCTTTGCCGGCCAGTTCGCGGTCGCCGTCGTGATGATCGCCGCGGGCGCCGCGGCCACGCTGACGCGCCGGGCGGACTGGCCTTGCCCGGCTGGGTCGGCTGGCTTGTCCTCGGGATCGCCGGGGCTGCTGCGGCCGTCAGGGGTCGCTGCGCGCTTGTGGCGCGCTTCCGGCGGCGGCGTCGGGCGGGCCGCCTGAAGTTTCGCCGCCGCGGCGCGCGACCGCCTTGCTTGCCCGGACGTGCTGCCACATCAGGTCGCGCTGAGCCTCGGCACGGCGGCCTGCAACCTCGCCGCCTTCGCGCTTCTGCGCGCGCGGCCACCGGGACCGAGCTCCCGCTCGCCGCGGTGTGACCGTCGTGCCGCTCATCCTCTTCACGATGCTGATCCCGGTCTCGGTCAGCGGGTGGGGCCTGCGCGAAGGCGCGGCGGCGGCGCTCTTCCCGATCGTGGGCGCGACGGCCGAACGGAGGGCTTCGCCGCCAGCTTCGCCTTCGGCCTCGTCTTTCTGGTGTCGGTCCTGCCGGGCCTCGTCCGCTGCCGCTCGGCGCGGGACGCTCCCGCCGGCCGGCGGCGCCAATCGACAGCGGCGCCTTGCCCTGGCGGCTTGCATGCGGCGCTTACGCTTCCACATCGAAGAAGGGGTGATCATGACAGGTAAGACGATCTCGCGCCGCGCCGCTGCTTGCGACGGGCTCGGCCGGCCTTGGTGCCGCGTGGGACTCGGCCTCGCCGCCGCCCATGCGGCGCAGACCGACGCCGGTAAGCCTGCAGCTGTCGTGGCTGCACTCGGTGCAGTTCGCCGGCAGCTACATCGCGACACGCAGCGGCTGGTGGCGCGAGGCCGGCCTCGACGTCTCGCTGCTGCAGGGGGGGCCGAACGCGCCGGTCGAGCCGCCGGTGATCTCGGGCACGGCGCTCGTGGGCATCTCGGCGGCCGACTACACCGCCGCCGCGGTGGAGCAGGGGGCGCCGTTCAAGCATCCTCGGCGTCGCGATGCAGAAGAACCCGTTCGTGATCGCCTCGCTGCCCGCCAACCCGGTCAACGTGCCCGCCGATCTCGCGGGCAAGCGGATCGGCATGGCGCTGGCGAACACGCCGGTGCTCGAGGCGCTCTGCACACTGAATGACGTCGACATCACCGCGATCGAGATCGTGCCGACCCAGTATTCCGCGCAGCCGCTGCTGGTCGGGCGAGGTCGATTGCCTGCTCTGCTGGGAGACGGACCTGCCGGTGGCGATGGCCATCCAGGGGATCGACAGCGTGACGATGCTGATGGCCGATCACGGCTATTCCGTCCATTCGCAGACCTACATCGCGACCGAGGACAGCCTTGCCAACCGCCGCGACGAGCTGGTGGCGCTGCTTGCCGGCGAGGTGCGCGGCTGGGAGGCGTATCGGCAGGACACCGACGCCGCCGCGCGCGCTGACCGTCGAGACGGTTCCCCGACGCGGGGCTCGACCTCGAGACCCAGCGGCTGCAGGCCGAGCGGCAGGTGCCGCTGATGTTCTCGGATCTGACCGAGGCGCACGGCTTCGGCTGGTGGACGGACGAGGCGGTCGAGGCCAACATCGAGACGCTCGCGCTGCTGGGGCGGACGGTGACGCCCGACCTGTGGGACCGCTCGATCCTCGAAGAGGTCCATGGCGGCTGAGGCCCGGGTCCGCCCCGCCGAGATCGTCTGTTCGGCCTCGCCAAGACGTTCGACGACGGCATCGAGGCGGTCCGGCCGCTCGACCTGATGCTGGGGCCGGGCGGACCACGGCCTTCGTCGGCCCCTCGGGCTGCGGCAAGTCCACGCTGCTGCGCCTGATCGCGGGGCTTGAGCGGCCGAGCGCGGGGGCGGTCGAGATCGGCGGCGCGCCGCCGGCCGAGACGCTGCGGGCGGCGGCGGCTTTCGATCGCCTTCCAGGACCCCTCGCTCCTGCCCTGGCGGACCGGTGCGCGGCAACATCGAGCTGGCGCTGAAGCTCGCCCGCCGCCCGGCCGACGCGGCGGCGGTGGACCAGCTGTCGCGCTCGTCGGCCTCGACGGCTTCGCGCGAGACGCGGCCGGCGGCGCTGTCGGGCGGGATGCGGCAGCGCGCGGCCATTGCCCGGTCGCTGGCGACGGAGCCGCGGCTGCTTCTGCTCGACGAACCGTTCGGCGCGGTCGACGAGCTGACCCGGCACCAGCTCGCCCAGGAACTGCCCCGGATCTGGGAGGCGCGGGGCACGACCACGCTGCTCGTCACCCATTCCGTGAGCGAGGCGGTGATGCTGTCGGACCGGATCTCGTGCTGTCGCCGCGCCCGGCCGAGGTCGTGGCGGACATCGCGGTCGACCTGCCCCGCCCGCGCGAGCCCGAGATCGCGCGACGCCCCGCGTTCGCGGCGATCGCGACAGCGGTGTCGGACGCGCTGGCCCAGGGCATGGCCGCGGCCGGCCGCCGCTCGCCGCGCAATGACCGGCGCCTCGGCTCTGCCTGCCGGGCGGCGCTTGCCCGGCGCCGGCGCGGCCGGCGGCGCCTGCTCGGGCTGGCCGTCGCCCTCGTGCGCTGTGGGAAGCGTCGGCGCGCGCGCTCACCGGCGCCTTCGTCCTCGCCGCGCCGACCGAGGTCGCGCTCTACATCGTGGAGAACGCGGGGCTGCTCGGCCGCGGGATCTCCGCGTCACGCTCGAGCAACGCGGCGGCGGGCTTCGTGATCGGGAACCTCGCGGCGATCCTCCTCGCCATCGCTCGCGCTGCTCTGGCCGCGGAGCGAAGGCGTAATCACGAGCCTCGCGCTCCTCGTCTTCTGCCTTCCCCTCGTGGCGACGGGGCCGATCCTGCGGGTATTCTTCGGCCCCGGGGCCGGGACCGCAGATCGCGCTGGCCGCGCTCGCCGTCTACTACACCACCCTCATCCCGCTGCTCGTGGGGCTCCGCGCGGCGCCGGCGGGCTGGTTCGACCTCGTGCGCAGCTACGGGCGCGGGCGCGGGCGCGGCTGTCCTGCACGTGCGATGATGGCGTCGCTGCCCTATCTCTTCGCCGGGCTCCAGATCGCCGCGCCGGCCGCCTTCCTCGGGGCGATGGTGGGCGAGTTCACCGGGGCCGAGGCCGGGATGGGCGTGCTGACGGTCCGCGCGATGCGCGCTCTCGACGTCCATGACATGGGCGCTGGCGACGGTCGCCACGGCGGTCGCGGTCCTCGCCTACGCGGCGCATCGGGGCGCTGGCGCGGCGGGTGCTCTGGAGAAGCCGCCGGTGATCCTCGCCGTGCCGGATGCGCCGTCCGGGCCGGCGCCGGGCGGACGGCTGGCGGCAGGTCCTCGCGGCGGCCGCGGTGGCGCGCGGGGTCTGGTGGGCGGGCGCTCAAGCTGCTCGGCCTCAGCCCGTTCTTCGCAAAACGGCCCGGATGACGTCTGGGCGCGCTTGTCACCGGCCCGACGCCACCGCGACCCGCGCCACGCTCGGCGCCGCGCTGGCCGAGACCATGGTGCTGCTCCTGCCCGGCTACCTGGCCGGGCTCGCCGCCGGCGCGGGGCTCGCCGTGCTGCTGACCCTCCTGCCGGCGCCCTCGGCGCGTGGCCTGCCGGTCGCGCTCGCGCTGCGCTCGGTCCCGATCGTCACGACCGCCCCGCTCGTCGTGATGATCCTCGGGCGGGGGCCGCCGGGACGATCGTGCTCGTGGCGGTGATGGTGTTCTTCCCGACGCTGGTGGCCTGCCTCCACGGCCTGAGGCAGGCGCCGGGCCAGCATCCTCGACGTCTTCGACAGCTACGGCGCGGGCCAGCTCGCGCGCCTCCTGCGCGTGCGCATCCCGGCGATGCTGCCCGCCTTCTTCGCCGCCGCGCGCATGGGCGTTCCCGCCTCGGTCCTCGCCGTCACGGTGGTGGAGTGGCTCGCCACCGGGAACGGGATCGGCAGCCTGATGGCGATGTCGGCCTCGCTGTCGGACTACGACATGCTCTGGAGCGCGGTGGTCGATCGTCAGCGTGCTCTCGGCGCTGGCCTACGCCGCGGTGGGCGGGTCGAACGCGCGTCCTGCCGTCTACGCGCCGGAGCAGCTCGCGTGACGAGGGGTCTCCGGCCGCCGCCTTCGCCATCCCGGGCGACATCGAGACGCTTACGGGCGGCTACATCTACGAACGCCGCCTGCTCGAGGGCCTGCGCGCGGAAGGGCGGGAGGTCCGGCACATCCGGCTCGGCGCGAGCTTCCCCAACCCCTCGCCCGACGATATGGCCGATGCCGTGGCCCGGCTCGCCGCGCTGGAGCCGGAGCGGCCGCTGATCCTCGACGGCCTCGTCTTCGGCTCGCTCGACCCCGCGGGGCTCGCCCGGGTCCGCGCGCCGGTGGTCGCGATGATCCATCATCCACTCGCGCTCGAGAGCGGGCTGACCGACGACCGCCGCGCGCATCTCCACCGCACGGAACGCGACAACCTCGGCTCGCGCGCCATGTCCTCGTGCCGAGCCCGCACACGCAGCGATCCTCGTCCGACTACGGCGTGCCCCGCCGCCGGATCACCATCGCGCGGCCCGGAACCGACCGCCCCGCCGGCGCTTCTGCCCCGGCCGCGCCGCCGCTGATCCTGTCGGTCGGCATCCAGCATCCGCGGAAGGGGCACGACATGCTGCTCCGCGCGCTCGCCCGCATCACCGACCTCGACTGGCAGGCCGTCATTGTCGGCAGCGCCTAGGACCCCGCCCATGCGGCGGAGCTCGCCGCGCGTGGACGCGCTCGGGTTCGGCGCGCGGGTCACCTTCGCGGGGCGCGTGTCGGCGCAACGGCTCGACGGGTACTACCGGGCGGCGTCGGTCTTCGCGCTCGCGACGCGCTACGAAGGCTACGGCATCGTCTTCGACGAGGCGCTGGTGCACGGCCTGCCCATCGTCAGCTGCGCCACGGGCGCCGTGCCGCAGACCGTGCCGGGGGACGCCGGGCTCCTCGTGCCGCCCGAGGACCCCGAGGCCTTCGCCGAGGCGCTGCGGGAAATCCTGTCGAACTCCGCCCTGCGCGAACGGCTGAGCCGGAATGCCGCCCACTACGGCGAGGCGCTGCCCGGGTGGAAGGATACGGCTGCCATCGCCGGCGGGGTGCTCGACGGTCTTCCGTAACGGCACCTCACCCGGCCATGCCGCCACCTGGGTGGCGCGGGGACAATCTGCACGACAGCCTTCCGTGGGAAGACCGTTGAATCCGGACGATGTCGATGCAGAACGGCACCGCGGTGGCGATCGCTGCCATGAGCGTCAGGGCCACGAATTCTGATCCGGTTGACATGTATGAGGTGCAGAGCCCAGTCTAGGGCGCCTCAAAAAAAGCGAAAGGGAGCCGTTTTGGACGCAGGCGCTGCGCTTACCGTCAGAAATCTCTTCAAGGTGTTCGGACCCGATCCCGACGAGGCGATCGCGCTGTACCGCGAGGGGCTGGGCAAGGACGAGATCTTCGCCAGGACCGGCATGACGATCGGCGTCTGCGACGCCACGTTCGACGTGCAGCGAGGGCGAGATCTTCGTCGTCATGGGCCTGTCGGGCTCGGGCAAGTCGACGCTGGTGCGGATGCTCAACCGGCTGATCGAGCCCTCCGCCGGCGAGATCGTCGTCAACGGCGCCGACATCGCGACGATGAGCGAGAAGGAGCTGCATCGACTTCCGCCGCGAGCACATCTCCATGGTGTTCCAGTCCTTCGCGCTGATGCCGCACCTGACCGTCCTGCAGAACGCCGCCTTCGGCCTGGAGCTGTCCGGCGTGCCGCGTGCGCAGCGCGAGAAGCGCGCCCGCGCCGCGCTCGAGCAGGTCGGCCTGGCGCGCCTACGCGCAGAGCTATCCCAACGAGCTCTCGGGCGGCATGCAGCAGCGCGTCGGCCTCGCCCGCGCGCTGGCCAACGACCCGACGATCCTGCTGATGGACGAGGCGTTCTCCGCGCTCGACCCGCTGATCCGCACCGAGATGCAGGACGAGCTGCTCGACGCTGCAGCAGAAGGCACAAGCGCACCATCATCTTCATCTCGCACGACCTCGACGAGGCCATGCGCATCGGCGACCGCATCGCCATCATGGAGGGCGGCCGGGTCGTCCAGGTCGGCACGCCGGACGAGATCCTGAACAACCCCGCCGAACGACTACGTGCGTCGTTCTTCCGCGGCGTCGACGTCGCCAGCGTCCTCACCGCCGGCGACATCGCCGCGAAGAGCCAGGTCACGATCGATCGACCGCGAGGGCAACCTGCGCGGCGCGCTGCGAGCGGATCGGCTGACGGCCGACCGCGACTACGCCTACGTGGTCGACGCGACGCAGCACTTCCAGGGCGTCGTCTCCGCGGCTCGCCTCGAGCGCGGAGATGAAGAGCCGCGAGCCGCAGATGCACGCGCGCCTTCCTGCCCGGCATCGAGCCGCTGCAGGCAGACCGCCAGATCGGCGACGTCATCGACGCCGTCGCGCGCGGCCCCGTGCGGCCTGCCCGTGGTCGACGCGAACGGACGCTATCTCGGCGTCGTCTCGCGCACGGTCCTGCTGGAGCGCTCTCGAGGGAGACCGCAAGATGCCTGAACCCACTCTGCCCGAACGCTACGAGGTCGCCCAGGCCGATAACCGTGGACGGGCGGCGGTACGATCGCGCCGCCTGCCGACGAGCCGCAGCCGGGCGCCGGCGGCGGCGGCGGTGCCGCATCGCCGATGCAGAACGAGGCCGGCGGAACCACGGGGGCCGTTCCTCCGGCCGTCGGCGAGCGATGCAGCCTCGAATCCGTGGGGCGGCGCGGCCGGCAGCCACGCCCGAGCCGGCGACGCCCGACTGGCTGTCGAACGCCGCCCCCGCCCAGGAGCAGACTTCGACATCCTGCACCCGTTCCACGAGGCGTCGATCCCGCTCGAGGACTGGGTCGAGAGCTGGCCTCGACTGGGTGGTCGCCAACTTCCGGCCGGTCTTCCAGGCGATCCGCTGGCCGATCGACGGCGTGCTGACGGCCATCGAGGCGGCGCTTCTCGGCGTGCCGGCGCTCGTGATGGTCGCGCTCGATCGGCCTGCTGGCCTGGCAGGCGGCCGGGCCGCGGCTCGGCATCGGCGCGGTCGTCTCGCTTCATCTTCGTCGGGCTTATCGGCGCCTGGGACGAGGCGATGGTGACGCTGGCGCTCGTCTTCACGTCGGTCTTCTTCTGCGTCCTGATCGGACTGCCGACGGGCATCTGGCTGGCCCGCAACGACCGGGCGGCGACGGTGACGCGGCCGATCCTCGACGCCATGCAGACGACGCCGGCCTTCGTCTATCTGGTGCCGATCGTCATGCTGTTCGGCATCGGCAACGTGCCTGGCGTGGTCGTGACGATCATCTTCGCGCTGCCGCCGCTCATCCGCCTGACCAATCTCGGCATCCGCCAGGTCCCGGGCGACCTCATCGAGGCGGCCACGAGCTTCGGCGCGTCGAAGGGCAGCTGCTGCGCAAGGTGCAGCTTGCCGTGGCGATGCCGACCATCATGGCCGGCGTCAACCAGACCCTGATGCTGGCGCTGTCGATGGTGGTGATCGCCTCGATGATCGCCGTCGGCGGTCTGGGCCAGATGGTGCTGCGCGGCATCGGCCGCCTCGACATGGGGCTCGCCACCGTCGGCGGCCTCGGCATCGTGCATGCTGGCCATCATCATCGACCGCATGACCCAGGCGATGGGCGTGTCCAAGCGCGACCGCGGCAACCTCGCCTGGTACGAGACCGGGCCGGTCGGACAAGTCCGTCGCATGCTCGGCAAGGGCACGCGGCGCGTGTCCGCCGGAAAGGCCGAGCCGGCCGACGTAGCTCCGAAGGGGCTATCGTCAGACGCAGAACGCGCATTGCCAGGCGGCCGCGACGGCCGCCGCAACAATATAGGAGGAAGACGCATGTTTTATCGCAACACCCGAACCGGCCTGGCCGCCGTGACGGCTGCCGCGCTGGGCCTGGCTGCCGGCGGCGCCGCGCTGGCGCAGGAGATGCCCGGCGAGGGCGTGACGGTGACGCCGCTCAAGTCCTCGATCGCCGAGGAGACGTTCCAGACCCTGCTCGTGATGAAGGCGCTCGAGGAGCTCGGCTACGATGTCGAGGACATCAAGGAGCTCGAATACGCCGCGGCGCACGTCGCCATCGCCAACGGCGACGGCACCTTCCTCGCCGACCACTGGGACCCGCTGCACACCGACTTCTTCGCAGGCAGCCGGCGGCGACGACAAGATCTACCGCAAGGGCGTCTATTCGCCCGGCGCGCTGCAGGGCTACCTGATCGACAAGAAGACCGCCGAGGAGCACGGCATCACCAATCTCGGCCAGCTCAAGGATCCCGAGATCGCCAAGCTCTTCGACAACAACGGCGACGGCAAGGCCGACCTGACCGGCTGCACCCCGGGCTGGGGCTGCGAGCAGGTGATCGAGCATCAGCTCGACGCGTTCGATCTGCGCGACACCGTCACCCACAACCAGGGCTCCTACTCGGCCATCATCGCCGACACGATCACCCGCTACAAGAAGGGCGAGCCGATCTTCTACTACACCTGGACGCCCTACTGGGTGTCGGGCGTGCTCGTCCCCGGCGAGGACGTGACGTGGCTGCAGGTGCCGTTCTCGTCGCTGCCGGGCGAACGCACGGACGTCGACACCGCGCTGCCCGACGGCACGAACTACGGCTTCCAGGCGAACGACCAGCGCATCATCGCCAACCGCGAGTTCGCCGAGGCGAACCCGGCCGCGGCCAAGCTCTTCGAGATCATGGAGGTCTCGGCCAACGACATCAGCGCCGAGAACCTGCTGATGCGCGACGGCGAGGACTGCGAGGCCGACATCGAGCGCCACGCCGACGCCTGGATCGCGGGCCATCAGGACCAGTGGAACGCCTGGCTCGACGAAGCCCGCGCCGCCGCGCAGTAGCGCCACGCGTCATCGGGACCAAAGAACGCCGGCATTCTGCCGGCGTTCTCTTTTTTCGGCTTCGGTCACGCCTCCCGGTTTGCCTCCCGCGCGGCGAACCGGCGCCGGCGTCGCTGGCCCGCTCGAGATCCGGTGCTCGAATGAAGGACCGAACCGGCGTGGTGGCCCCTTCCTCGCTGCGACGCCGGGCTCCATCGTGGCCGATCTGCGACGCTAGGAGCCCGTTAACCGAATCCGTTGATGGAGTGCGAACGAAATTGTTTGAGTTGTTCTCGTTTTGGTCCCATAGAGGGGACAGATCAGCGGATGGCGGCATCCGATTGCCGCTCGGGTGCGGCTATGAAATAAGGAGGCCTCGGAATGGCCATCGCGAACCTTCTCGACATGACTGACAAGCGCAGCGCGGACAAGCAGAAGGCGCTCGACTTCGGCCCTCAGCCAGATCGAGCGGCAATTCGGCAAGGGCTCGATCATGAGGCTCGGCGGCGACAACCCCGTCGCCGAGATCGAGGCGACATCGACCGGCTCGCTCGGCCTCGACATCGCCCTCGGGATCGGCGGCATTCCCAAGGGCCGCATCGTCGAGATCTACGGGCCCGAAATCGTCGGGCAAGACCACGCTGACGCTGCACTGCGTTGCGGAGGAGCAGAAGAAGGGCGGCGTCTGCGCCTTCGTCGATGCCGAACACGCGCTCGACCCGCAATACGCGCAGCAAGCTGGGCGTCGATCTCGACGAGCTGCTGATCTCGCCAGCCCGATACCGGCGAGCAGGCACTCGAGATCATCGACACGCTCGTCCGCTCGGGCGCGGTCAGCATGGTGGTCGTCGACTCGGTCGCCGCGCTGACCCCCAAGGCCGAGCTCGAGGGCGACATGGGCGACGCGCAGGTCGGCGCTCAGGCCCGCCTGATGAGCCAGGCAATGCGCAAGCTCACTGCCTCGATCAGCCGCTCGAAGTGCATGGTCATCTTCATCAACCAGATCCGCATGAAGATCGGCGTGATGTTCGGCAGCCCCGAGACCACCACGGGCGGCAACGCGCTGAAGTTCTACTCGTCGGTCCGCCTCGACATCCGCCGCATCGGCGCGATCAAGGACCGCGACGAGGTGGTCGGCAACCGACGCGGGTGAAGGTGGTCAAGAACAAGGTGGCGCCGCCGTTCAAGCAGGTCGAGTTCGACATCATGTACGGCGAGGGGATCTCGAAGACCGGCGAGCTGCTGGACCTCGGCGTCAAGGCCGGCGTGGTCGAGAAGTCGGGCTCGTGGTTCTCGTACGGCGATGAGCGGATCGGCCAGGGACGCGAGAACGCCAAGGCCTTTCTGCGCGAGAATCCCGCGATCGCGCTCGAGATCGAGGACAAGATCCGTGCGGCCCATGGCCTTGAATTCGACCTCGGCGCCGACGACGAGGATGCGGTCGTCGAGGGCTGATCCGGGCACGACCCCGGGACGGGCGGATCGACCGCCGCCCCGGGTGAGCCTCTCGCGGTCGCGGCCTCATTCGAACGGAGCTGCGGGCGCGAATCCGCAGCCGTCGAGCAGTCTCGGCGCCATGACGCGGCGGAACTTCGCGATGCTTTCGTAGTTATCGGCCCGCACATGGTGGGCAAAGACTACGTCGCCCGCCGTGCCGCGGTCGAGCCAACCCACGTACCACCCCTCGAGGTCGCCCGAGAAATTACCTGGTACGGCCCGGACCGAGCCGGTCTTGCCGTGCAGCGCGACTTGGCCGGACCGGCAGTCGAGGCTGGCCCTCTCGAGTTGCGCCACTGCACCGGGATCCACGGGGCCCCGCGCCGGAGCGCCGCCATGAACGCCACCTGCTCATTGGCCGAGATCGCCAGCGGCCCGTCGAGCCGGAAGGCGGCGTCGCCGTCGGGCACTGCCGCGTTTCCGTCAGGACCACCGGCCGAGCCGGTCGCGGAAGGCAGGCGCGCCCACCTCGACGGCGATCTCCTGGACATCACACACCACCGAGTGCCGGAAGGCCGATAGCAGCGTCTGCGCCTCGCGCCATTCCTGCGGCCACCAAGGCGCCGCCGGCCGCAGCGCAGGCTGCCACGTCCGAACGTGGTCGAGACCCGTGGCGGCGCCGGTCTCGAGCGCGATCAGGAGGTTCGGCATCTTGAAGGTCGACCACGGCGCGTGCCGGTCGCCGAGGCGGCTGTCCTCCAGCTCGCAGCGGCGCCCCGCCGCAAGGTCGACAGCGACGAAATCCGACCGTCGACCCTGCGCCGCCTCCTCCTGCCGGTCGCGCGCCACCATGGTCGTCTCGGCATGGCTGTCATCTTGTTCGTACCTGCTTCGATCGGCTCGCTGCCCGACAGGGTCATCCGGGTGGGATGGTCAGACGTCGGTTTTCCGTCGAGGCGCCGTCAGCCTTTCCCGCTTTACCGTCTCGGGACCTACGGCTATCCCGTCAGGCACGCCGAGAAAGAGACGCCCATGCCCAGCCTGAACGACATCCGATCGACCTTCCTCGACTTCTTCGCCAAGAACGGCCACGCGGTCGTGCCCTCGCTCGCCGCTGGTGCCGCGCAACGACCCGACGCTGATGTTCGCCAACTCGGGCATGGTGCAGTTCAAGAACCTGTTCACCGGGGTCGAGACGCGCGACTACACCCGCGCCACCACCGCGCAGAAATGCGTGCGCGCCGGCGGCAAGCACAACGACCTCGACAACGTCGGCTACACCGCGCGGCACCACACCTTCTTCGAGATGCTGGGGAATTTCAGCTTCGGCGACTACTTCAAGGAGGAGGCGATCCCCTTCGCCTGGGACCTGCTGACCAAGGAGTTCGGCATCCCGAAGGACCGGCTGCTGGTCACCGTCTACCACACCGACGACGAGGCGGCCGAGATCTGGAAGAAGGTCGCGGGCCTGCCGGACGAGCGGATCATCCGCATCCCGACCGACGACAACTTCTGGATGATGGGCCCGACCGGCCCCTGCGGCCCCTGCTCCGAGATCTTCTACGACCACGGCGACCACATCTGGGGCGGCCCGCCGGGCAGCCCGGACGAGGACGGCGACCGGTTCATCGAGATCTGGAACCTCGTCTTCATGCAGTTCGAGCAGTTCGAGGACGGCACCCGCAAGCGCGACCTGCCGAACCAGTCGATCGACACCGGCATGGGGCTGGAGCGGATCGGCGCGCTGCTGCAGGGCAAGCACGACAACTACGACACCGACCTGATGCGCAGCCTGATCGAGGCCTCGGCCCACGCCACCTCGACCGACCCCGACGGGCCGGGCAAGGTGCATCACCGGGTGATCGCCGACCACCTGCGCTCGACCTCGTTCCTGATCGCCGACGGCGTGATGCCGTCGAACGAGGGGCGCGGCTACGTGCTGCGCCGGATCATGCGCCGCGCCATGCGCCACGCGCACCTGCTGGGCGCGAAGGACCCGCTGATGTACCGGCTGGTGCCCGCGCTGGTGCGCCAGATGGGCGAGGCCTATCCCGAACTCGGCCGCGCGCAGGCCGCTGATCGAGGAGACGCTGCGGCGCGAGGAGACGCGCTTCCGCCAGACGCTCGACCGCGGCCTGCGGCTGCTCGACGACGAACTGGCGCGGCTGCCCGAGGGCGCCGACCTGCCGGGCGAGGCGGCGTTCAAGCTCTACGACACCTACGGCTTCCCGCTCGACCTGACGCAGGACGCGCTGCGCGAGAAGGGCCGCGACGGTCGACGTCAGCGGGCTTCGACGCGGCGATGGCCGAGCAGAAGGCCAAGGCCCGCGCCGCCTGGGCCGGCTCGGGCGAGACGGCGGACGCGGCGATCTGGTTCGACATCGCCGACGAGAACGGCGCGACCGAGTTCCTCGGCTACGACACCGAGACCGCCGAGGGCCAGATCCTGGCGCTCGTCGCGGGCGGCGAGCGCGTGGACAGCGCCTCGGCCAGGGCGACGAGGTGCAGATCGTCGTCAACCAGACGCCGTTCTACGCCGAGGCCGGCGGCCAGGTCGGCGACACCGGCACGCTGAAGACCGACACGGGCCGCGCGCAGATCACCGACACCAGGAAGACCGCCGGCGTCTTCATCCACTTCGCCGAGGTCACCGAGGGCGATGATCGCGGCGGGCAGGGCGCCGAGCTCGAGGTCGACCACGCCCGCCGCACCGCGATCCGCGCCAACCACTCGGCCACGCACCTGCTGCACGAGGCGCTGCGCCAGGCGCTGGGCGACCACGTCGCGCAGCGCGGCTCGCTCAACGCGCCCGACCGGCTGCGCTTCGACTTCAGCCACGCCAAGGCGCTGACGCCGAGCGAGATGGCGCGGGTCGAGGCCGAGGTGAACGCCTTCATCCGCCAGAACGCGCCGGTCGAGACCCGCATCATGACGCCCGACGATGCGCGCGCGCTGGGCGCGCAGGCGCTCTTCGGCGAGAAATACGGCGACGAGGTGCGCGTCGTCTCGATGGGCCGCGGCGAAGACCGGCAAGGGCGCCGACGGCGACGACCTATTCGATCGAGCTCTGCGGCGGCACCCATGTGCGGCGCACCGGCGACATCGGCGCCTTCGTGCTGCTGGGCGACAGCGCCTCGTCCGCCGGCGTGCGCCGGATCGAGGCGCTGACCGGCGAGGCGGCGCTCCGGCACCTTGCCGAGCAGGAGCCCGCGCCTCGAGCGAAATCGCGGGCGCGCTCAAGGCGCAGCCCGGCCGAGGTCGTCGACGCGGGTCCAGGCGCTGATCGAGGAACGCCGGGCGCTGCAGAACGAGGTGGCGCAGCTGCGCCGCGAGCTGGCCATGGCGGCGGCGCGGGCGCGCCGGCGCCGGAGGCGCGCGAGGTCGGCGGCGTCGCCTTCGTGAGCCAGGTGCTCACCGGCGTCTCGGGCAAGGACCTGCCGGCGCTGATCGACGAGCAGAAGGCGCGGCTCGGCTCGGGCGCGGTGCTGCTGATCGCCGATGCCGGCGGCAAGGCGGCGGTCGCGGCGGGCGTGACCGCGGACCTGACCGAGCGGGTCTCGGCCGTCGACCTCGTGCGGGCCGCGGTCGGCGGCGCTGGGCGGCAAGGGCGGCGGCGGCCGGCCCGACATGGCGCAGGGCGGCGCGCAAGACGGTGGCCGAACGCCGAGGCCGCCATCGCGGCGGCGGCCAGGATCCTGGAGGGATAGCGATGGCGCACTCTGGATCGCCCATGTCCACGTGACCGACGAGGAGGCCTACGGCCGCTACGCCGCGCTGGCCACCGAGGCCATCGCGGCGCATGGCGGCGTGTTCCTGGCCCGCGGCGGGCGCTATCGGCAGCTCGAAGGCACCGAGCGGCCGCGCAACGTGGTCGCGCGCTTCCCCAGCTCGAGGCGGCCGAGGCCTGCTATCTGTCCGAGGCCTACCAGGAGGCGCTGGCCCATGCCCGGGGCGCGGCCGAGCGCGAGCTGGTGATCGTCGACGAGACCTGAGGCGGCGCGCGGCGGCGCCTTGGCCTGAAATCCCAGGACGCGTCTCTGGCGCAGCCGCGACCGTCCGCTGCCCGATCGCCGCGGCCGTCAGGCCGAGGCGCGGGCCTGGCGCTTGCGCTCGTGCGGGTCCAGGAAGCGCTTGCGCAGCCGGATCGACTTGGGCGTCACCTCGACCAGCTCGTCGTCGTCGATGTAGGCGATGGCCTGCTCGAGGCTCATCCGCACCGGCGTGGTCAGCGCGCACCGCCTCGTCCTTGCCGGAGGCGCGGACGTTGGTGAGCTTCTTGCCCTTGAGCGGGTTCACCTCGAGGTCGTTCTCGCGCGCTGTGCTCGCCGATGATCATGCCCTTGATAGACCGGCTCCTGCGCGCCGATGAAGAGGCGGCCGCGATCCTCGAGGTTGCAGAGCGCGTAGGCGACCGACGTCGCCGTTCTCCATCGAGATCAGCACGCCGGCCCGGCGGCCGGGGATCGGACCCTTGTAGCGGCGCCCAGCCGTGGAAGATGCGGTTCAGCACGCCGGTGCCGCGGGTGTCGGTCAGGAACTCGCCGTGGTAGCCGATCAGACCGCGCGAGGGGACATGGGCGACGATGCGCGTCTTGCCTGTGCCGGCCGGCTTCATCTCGACCAGCTCGCCCTTGCGCGGGCCGGTCAGCTTCTCGATCACCGCGCCGGTGTACTCGTCGTCGACGTCGATCGGTGACCTCCTCGATCGGCTCGAGCCGCTGGCCGTCCACTTCGCGGAAGAGCACCTGCGGGCGGCTGATCGACAGCTCGAAGCCCTCGCGGCGCATGTTCTCGATCAGCACGCCCATCTGCAGTTCGCCCCGGCCCGCGACCTCGAAGGCTTCGCCGCCCGGCGTGTCGGTGACGCGGATGGCCACGTTGCTCTCGGCCTCTTTCATCAGGCGGTCGCGGATCACCCGGCTCTGCACCTTCTTGCCGTCGCGTCCGGCCAGCGGGCTGTCGTTGATGCCGAAGGTCACGGTGATGGTCGGCGGGTCGATGGGCTGCGCCGGCAGCGGCGCGTCGACGGCCAGCGCGCAGATGGTGTCGGCGACGGTGGCCTTGCGACATGCCGGCGAGCGTGACGATGTCGCCCGCCGCGGCCTCGTCGATGGGCGTCTGCGACGAGGCCGCGGAAGGCGAGGATCTTGCTGACGCGGAACTGCTCGATCTTCTGGCCGATGCGGCTGATGCGCCTGCACCGTCGCGCCGGTCGCGAGCGTGCCGGCTCTCGACCCGCCCGGTCAGGATGCGGCCGAGGAAGGGATCGGCTGCCCAGCGTGGTGGCGAGCATCCGGAACGGCTCGTCCCGCCTGGGCGATCTGGCGCGGCCGCGGCACGTGCCTGACGATCAGGTTGTAGAGCGCGCTCGAGGTTCTTGCGCGGGCCGTCGAGCTCGGCGATCGGCCCAGCCGGCGCGGCCCGAGGCGTAGAGATGCGGGAAGTCGAGCTGGTCCTCGTCGGCGCCGAGGTTGGCGAAGAGGTCGAACACCTCGTTCAGCGCGCGGTCGGGCTCGGCATCGGGCTTGTCGACCTTGTTGAGCACCACGATGGGGCGCAGGCCCAGTGCCAGCGCCTTGGAGGTGACGAACTTGGTCTGCGGCATCGGCCCTTCGGCCGCGTCGACCAGCAGGACCACGCCGTCGACCATCGACAGGATGCGCTCGACCTCGCCGCCGAAATCGGCGTGGCCGGGCGTGTCGACGATGTTGATCCGGGTGCCCTTCCACTCGACGCTGGTGGCCTTGGCCAGGATGGTGATCCCGCGCTCGCGCTCGAGGTCGTTGGAATCCATCGCCCGCTCGGCAACGGCCTGGCCCTCGCGGAACGCGCCGGACTGCCTGAGAAGCTCGTCGACCAGCGTGGTCTTGCCGTGGTCGACGTGGGCGATGATCGCGATGTTGCGAAGATCCATGGGCCGGCGGCGTCCTTGGGGGGCGGAGAGAATGCGCCCCCCTAGCGCGGCCGGCGGCCAATGGCCAGCCTCCCGCGCGGGCGATGCCGCTGCGGCAACGCCGAGGCGGGACGGGTCGGAGTTGCCGCAGGCAGGGTGGCCCCGCCTGCGCGCGTTTATGTTCAGGCGAGGGCCTTGTTCAGGTTCTCGTCCACCTTGTCCAGGAAGCCCTGGTGGTCAGCCACTTCTGGTCCGGCCCGACCAGCAGCGCCAGGTCCTTGGTCATCGAGCCCGACCTCGACCGTGTCGACCACGACCCTCTCGAGCGTCTCGGCGAAGGTCTTGAGCTGCTCGTTGCCGTCGAGCTTGGCGCGATGCTTGAGCCCGCCGGTCCAGGCGAAGATCGAGGCGATGGAGTTGGTCGACGTCTCCTTGCCGGCCTGGTGCTGGCGGTAGTGGCGGGTGACGGTGCCGTGGGCGGCCTCGGCCTCGACGACCTTGCCGTCGGGCGTCATCAGCGCCGAGGTCATCAGGCCGAGCGAGCCGAAGCCCTGCGCCACGATGTCGGACTGCACGTCGCCGTCGTAGTTCTTGCAGGCCCAGACGTAGCCGCCCGACCACTTCAGCGCGGAGGCGACCATGTCGTCGATCAGGCGGTGCTCGTAGGTGATGCCGGCCTTCTTGAACTCGTCGGCGAACTCGGCGTCGAAGATCTCCTGGAAGAGGTCCTTGAAGCGGCCGTCATAGGCCTTGAGGATCGTGTTCTTGGTCGACAGGTAGACCGGCCAGCCGCGCATCAGGCCGTAGTTGAACGAGGCGCGGGCGAAGTCGCGGATCGAGCTCGTCGAGGTTGTACATCGCCATCGCGACGCCGCTGCCGGGGGCGTCGAAGACCTCGTGCTCGATGGTCTCGCCGTCCTCGCCCACGAACTTGATCGTCAGCTTGCCCGGGCCGGGGAAGCGGAAGTCGGTCGCGCGGTACTGGTCGCCGTAGGCGTGGCGGCCGACGACGATGGGCTGGGTCCAGCCGGGCACCAGGCGGGGGACGTTCCGGCAGATGATCGGCTCGCGGAAGATGACGCCGCCCAGGATGTTGCGGATCGTGCCGTTCGGGCTGCGGTACATCTGCTTGAGGCCGAACTCCTCGATCCGCGCCTCGTCCGGCGTGATGGTCGCGCATTTAACGCCGACGCCTACCTCCTTGATCTTGTTGGCTGCGTCGACGGTGATCTGGTCGTCGGTGCGGTCGCGCTCCTCGATGCCGAGATCGTAGTAGATCAGGTCCACGTCGAGATAGGGCAGGATCAGCTTCTGCTTGATGAAGTCCCAGATGATGCGGGTCATCTCGTCGCCGTCGAGCTCGACGACGGGGTTCTCGACTTTGATCTTCGACATGGGTCCCTCTCGTGCCGGAATCGCGGTTGCGGGCCTCTTAGCGCACCTGCGAGCGCCGGGAAAGGTGGCATACCGTTGTATACGGGCATCGGCCGAAGATCGGAAAACCCCCTGTCACCCCCGATGCACCCCGCGTACACCCCCTGTACATACGCGCACCCGAAGCCCGGCCCGCGCAACCGCGCACGAGGCCCATTCGGCAGCGCACAGGACGCCGGCGCCAGGACGTCCTATCTGAGGCGCCGAAAGCCGAAAGGAGCCACCCGATGAGCAACCCCAAGATCACCGTCCTGTTCTATTCGACCTACGGCACCAACCACCGGATCGCGCAGCTCGCCGCCGAGGCGGCCGAGGCGGCGGGGGCCGAGGTGCGCCTGCGCCGCGTGCGCGAGACCGCGCCGAAGGAGGTCGTCGAGGGCCAGGACGCCTGGCGCGAGCAGCTGCAGACGATGCAGGACATCCCCGAGGCGAGCCCCGACGACATGGCCTGGGCCGACGGCTACTTCGTGTCGTGCCCGACCCGCTACGGCGTGCCGGCCAGCCAGATGCGCGCCTTCATCGACATGCTGGGACCGCTGTGGCAGCAGGGCAAGCTGGCCGACAAGACGTTCACCGCCACGACGAGCGCGCAGAACACCCACGGCGGACAGGAGGCGACGATCCTGTCGCTCTACACCACGGCGATGCACTGGGGCGCGATCATCGTGGCGCCGGGCTACACCGATCCGGTGAAGTTCGAGGACGGCGGCAACCCCTATGGGTTTTCCACAAATGCCGGCGGGCTGGACGAGGCGGGCGAGCGCTCGATCGCGCACCAGGCGCGTCGTCTGGTGACCTTCACGGCGAAACTGGTGGCCTGAGACGGACGCGGGGGAGCGCGACCCCCGGCCGAGGATGAGTGCGGGGGGACCGAGGGAGGCGGGAGCCGGCCCCTGGTCCGCCCCGGCCATTCGCGCGACCGAAATTTGCGCAGACATTCCTACATATCGGCATATGATCGTTCCATAACATTGGAGGACGAGACATGACGTTGAGAAATGCCCTGATCGCCGGAGCCGTCGCGCTGGCCCCGCTGACCGCCGCGGCCGAGGGCGAGACGCATAAGCTGGCGATCCACGTCGACCAGAACGACCCTGCGGTGATGAACATGGCGCTCAACAACGCCAAGAACGCCGCCGACTATTACGAGCAGCAGGGCGACGAGGTGGTGATCGAGGTGGTGGCCTACGGCCCCGGCCTCAACATGCTGGTCGAGGGCAAGAGCCCGGTGGCCGACCGGATCTCGGCCATGGCGCTCGAACAAGAGGACATCAGCTTCGCGGCGTGCGGGAACACCCTGGCGGCGATGGAGGAGAAGGCGGGCGGCGACGTGCCGCTTCTGAGCGAGGCGAAGGTCGTGCCGTCGGGCGTCGTCCGGCTGATGGAGCTGCAGGAAGAGGGCTATTCCTACGTCAGGCCCTGACGCCTGACGCCGGGACCGCCGGGTCACGCGCCCGGCGGAGTCGCCGCGGCGGCCGGGCTGGATGACGTCCTGTCAGGCGGAGCGGCCGGCGCGGCCGGCCGCACGACATGTCCTGCCACGCCCCGTCCGGGGCGCGGCAGCGATCAGCGCGTGGTTTCGGTCAGGCGGCGACGGACGTAGGTGTCGACGTTGCCGAGCAGGACCTCCATGTGGGGGTCCTCGAAGAAGTGGCCGGCGCCCTCGATCTCCTCGTGGGTGATGGTGATGCCCTTCTGCTCGTGCAGCTTGGCCACCAGCGCCTGCGTGTCCTTCGGCGGCGCCACGCGGTCGGCGGTGCCGTTGATGATCAGGCCGGAGGAGGGGCAGGGCGCGAGGAACGAGAAGTCGTACATGTTCGCGGGCGGCGAGACCGAGATGAAGCCGGTGATCTCGGGCCGCCGCATCAGGAGCTGCATCCCGATCCAGGCGCCGAAGGAGAAGCCGGCGACCCAGCAATGCTTGGCGTTCTGGTTCATCGACTGGAGGTAGTCGAGCGCCGAGGCGGCGTCGGACAGCTCGCCGATGCCCTGGTCGTATTCGCCCTGGCTGCGGCCCACGCCGCGGAAGTTGAAGCGCAGCACGGTGAAGCCCATGTTGTGGAAGGCGTAGTGCAGGTTGTAGACGACGCGGTTGTTCATCGTGCCGCCGAACTGCGGGTGCGGGTGCAGGATGATGCGCGATCGGCGCGTCGCGGTCCTTCTGCGGGTGGTAGCGGCCTTCGAGCCGGCCTTCGGGGCCGGGAAAGATCACTTCGGGCATGCGTGTCCTTCCTCTGTCAGTGGCCGCGCACCGCTTAGTTGACGGATTTGGTCGGACAACTTAGAACAGTTCTAAACTTGGCCGCGCTCGCCGGACGGCGGGCTGCTTGCAGCTAAGGCGCGCGCCTCGTCGGCGTCAACGGACAGCAGCTGTCGGGGGCTGGTCATGAAACTCAGCACCAAGGGACGCTACGCGATGGTCGCGCTGGCCGACCTGGCGCTGCGCCGGACGAGCGAGGCTGGTGTCGCTGGCCGAGATAGCCGCGCGGCAGGACATCTCGCTGCCCTATCTCGAGCAGCTCTTCGTCAAGCTGCGGCGGGCGGGGCTGGTCGAGAGCGTCCGCGGGCCGGGCGGCGGCTACCGGCTGGCGCGACCCGCGGCCGAGATCCGGGTGGCGGAGATGCTGGGCGCCGTGGACGAGACGGTGAGCGCGATGCACACGGGCGCCGGCGCCTCGGGCGGCGTGTCGGGCACCAAGGCGCAGTCGCTGACCAACCGGCTGTGGGAGGGGCTGTCGCGCGCATGTCTACGTCTTCCTGCACCAGACGCGGCTGTCGGACGTGGTGCAGCAACGACCTGGCGCCGTGCCCGGCGGTGCCGGCGCTCTTGCAGGTGGTGGACGGATGACCGCCTGCGGCGATCCGGCGACAGCGGCGGCGTCTATCTCGACTGGAACGCGACGGCGCCGCTGCGGCCCGAGGCGCGGGCGGCGATGATCGCGGCGATGGACGTGGTCGGGCAACCCGTCGTCGGTCCATGCCGAGGGGCGCGCGGCGCGGGCGCTGGTCGAGCGGGCGCGGGCGCAGGTGGCGGAGGCGCTCGGGGCGGCAGGCGGCCGATGTCGTCTTCACCTCCGGCGCGACCGAGGCGGCGCGCGCTGGCGCTGGCTGGGCCCGGCGACGGTCGAGCCGCACGGCGCATGACGCGCTGTGGGCGCATCGGGGCGACGGGGCGCTGCGGGTGTCGGCGCCAGGGACTGGCCAACCGCGAGACGGGCGTGGTGACCGAGCCGGTGCGATCCTGGCCGCTGGGCATGCGGCGACGGATCCAGCCGGCGCCGGAGTGCTGGCTGTCAGCGACGTGACGCAGGCCTTCGGGAGGCTGCCCTTCGCCTTCAACTGGTCGGGGCGCGACATGGCGCTGGTCTCGGCCCACAAGCTCGGCGGGCCCAAGGGCGTGGGCGCGCTGATCGTGCGCGCGGGGCTCGACATCCCGCCGCTGCATCCGGGCGGCGGGCAGGAGATGGGCCGGCGGTCGGGCACCGAGAACGTGGTCGGCATCGCCGGCTTCGGCGCCGCGGCCGAGGCGGCGCTGCGCGATCTGGACGCCGGGGTCTGGGACGCGGGTCGCGAAACTTAGAAATATTCTAGAAGAGGCGCTGGCAGTCGGCGCGCCAAGAGACTATTTTTGTCGGGAAAGACGCGCCGCGGCTGCCGAACACCGTCCTGCATCGCCACGCCCGGCTGGAAGGGCGAGACGCAGGTGATGCAGATGGACCTGGCGGGCTTCGCCGTTTCGGCGGGGTCGGCCTGTTCCAGCGGCAAGGTGCGCGAGAGCCGGGTGCTGCGGGCGATGGGATTCGACGCGACGACGGCGCGGCTCGGCGATCCGGGTGTCGCTGGGGCCCGACGACGACGGAGGACGAGGTCGTTGCGCTTCGCCGAGGCGCTGGCTCGAGCGCCGCAGAGCGGAAATCCGGGCGCGCGCCGCCTGAGAGGAGAGGACGACGATGACAGCAGCTCGACAACGGACGTCAAGGAAGGCGTCGACCGGGAGACGGTCGAGGCCGTCCAGGCGATGGCCGGCAAGTACAAGTACGGCTGGGAAACCGAGATCGAGATGGACTACGCGCCGAAGGGCGCTGAACGACGGACATCGTGCGGCTGATCTCGGAGAAGAACGGCGAGCCGGAGTGGATGACCGAGTGGCGGCTGCAGGCGTTCGAGCGCTGGCAGGAGATGGAGGAGCCGGACTGGGCGATGGTCCACTACCCGCAGATCGACTACCAGGAGCAGTATTACTACGCCAGGCCGAAGAGCATGAAGGAGAAGCCGAAGTCGCTGGACGAGGTCGATCCCGAAGCTGCTGGAGACCTACGAAAAGCTGGGCATCCCGCTGAAGGAGCAGATGATCCTGGCGGGCGTCGAGGGCGCCGACGACGGCCCGCCGGCCGGAGGGCCGCAAGGTGGCGGTGGACGCGGTGTTCGACTGCGTCTCGGTCGGCACGACCTTCCAGAAGGAGCTTGCAGAAGGCCGGCGTGATCTTCTGCTCGATCTCCGAGGCGATCCGCGAGCATCCCGAGCTGGTGAAGAAGTACCTCGGCTCGGTCGTGCCGCAGTCCGACAACTTCTTCGCGACGCTGAACTCGGCGGTCTTCTCCGACGGCTCCTTCGTCTACGTGCCGCCGGGCGTGCGCTGCCCGATGGAGCTTAGCACCTATTTCCGCATCAACGCCGAGAACACCGGCCAGTTCGAGCGGACGCTGATCATCGCCGACAAGGGCGCCTATGTCAGCTACCTCGAGGGCTGCACCGCGCCGAAGCGCGACACCGCGCAGCTGCACGCGGCGGTGGTCGAGATCGTCGCGCTGGAGGACGCCGAGGTGAAGTATTCCACGGTGCAGAACTGGTATCCGGGCGACGAGAACGGCAAGGGCGGCATCTACAACTTCGTCACCAAGCGCGCCGATTGCCGCGGCGACCGGTCGAAGGTGATGTGGACGCAGGTCGAGACCGGCTCGCGCGGTCACCTGGAAGTACCCGTCCTGCATCCTGCGCGGCGACGACAGCCAGGGCGAGTTCTACTCGATCGCCATCACCAACAACTGCGCAGCAGGCCGACACCGGCACCAAGATGGTGCACCTGGGCAAGCGCACCAAAAGCCGCGATCGTGTCGAAGGGGATCAGCGCGGGCAGCGCGCAGAACACCTATCGCGGGCCTCGTCTCGATGCACCCCAAGGCGCAAGGACAGCCGCAACTACACCCAGTGCGACAGCCTGCTGATCGGCGACAAGTGCGGGGCGCACACGGTCCCCTACATCGAGGTCAAGAACAACTCGAGCCGGGTCGAGCACGAGGCGACGACGTCGAAGGTGGACGACGACCAGCTGTTCTACTGCCGCCAGCGCGGCATGGACGAGGAGGAGGCGGTGGCGCTCGTCGTCAACGGCTTCTGCAAGGAGGTGCTGCAGGCGCTGCCGATGGAGTTCGCCATGGAGGCGCAGCAGCTGGTGGCGATCTGCCTCGAAGGGTCGGTCGGCTGACATGGCGGCGCGGCGGAAAGATCGAGATGATCGTCAGCACCACGCCCAACGTCGAGGGCCGGCGCGTCGCTCGAGTACCGCGGCATCGTCGTCGGCGAGGCGATCCTCGGCGCCAACGTCTTCCGCGACTTCTTCGCCGGGATCCGCGACATCGTCGGCGGCCGGTCGGGCGGCTACGAGAAGCGCTGCGCGAGGCGCGCGAGACGGCGCTGGACGAGCTGGAGGCCGAAGCGGCGCGCCTGGGCGGCGACGCGGTGGTCGGCGTCGACCTCGACTACGAGGTCGTGGGCAAGGACAACGCATGCTGATGGTCTCGGCCAGCGGCACCGCCGTGAAGCTGGATTGAGGGAAAATGCTGGAGATCAAGAACCTGCACGTCAAGCTTGAGGAAGAGGACAAGCAGATCCTCAAGGGCGTCGACCTGAACGTCGAGGCCGGCAAGGTGCACGCGATCATGGGGCCGAACGGGTCGGGCAAGTCGACGCTGTCCTACGTGCTGTCGGGCCGCGACGGCTACGAGGTGACCGAGGGCGGCGCGACGCTGGACGGCGAGGACCTGCTGGAGATGGAGCCCGAGGAGCGGGCGGCGGCGGGCCTGTTCCTGGCGTTCCAGTACCCGGTCGAGATCCCCGGCGTCGGCAACATGACCTTCCTGCGCACCGCGCTGAACGCGCAGCGCAAGGCGCGCGGCGAGGACGGAGATGAGCGCGGCCGAGTTCCTCAAGCTGGTGCGCGAGAAGGCCAAGACGCTGAAGATCGACGCCGACATGCTGAAGCGGCCGGTCAACGTGGGCTTCTCGGGCGGCGAGAAGAAGCGCAACGAGATCCTGCAGATGGCGGTGCTGGAGCCGAGGATGTGCATCCTCGACGAGACCGACTCGGGCCTCGACGTGGACGCGATGAAGCTGGTGGCCGACGGCGTGAACGCGCTGCGCGACGCGGGCCGCGGGTTCCTCGTCATCACGCACTACCAGCGGCTGCTGGACCACATCACGCCCGACGTCGTGCACATCATGGCCGACGGCCGGATCGTCAAGACCGGCGGGCCCGGAGCTGGCGCTCGAGGTCGAGAAGAACGGCTACGCCGACATCCTGCGCGGAGGTGGCGTGATGGCGCTTGCCGCAAGGCGAATCCGAGGCGACCGAGGCGCGGCTCGCCGCGCTGGCCGATGCCCGAGGGCGGCCTGGTCGCGGCCGGCGCGGCGCGACGCGCGTGGCGCGGCTGCGGCGCCATGGGCCTGCCGCGGCGGCGCGACGAATACTGGCGCTTCACCCGGCCCGACAGCGCTGACCGCGCCCGAGCCGCGCCCGCGGCGCGCTGCGACGACGGCGAGCGGCCGCTCTTCGACGACGTCGACCGGCTGCGGATCGTCTTCGTCGACGGCGTCTTCGACGCCGAGGCCTCGGACGACCTGTCGCAGGCGGGGGTCGAGATCGACGCCGGCTGGCGCGATGCCGGCGACGACATCCACTGGGCGCGCGACCTCTACGGCGTGCTGGAGGCGCGCGGGCAGGACCCGGTGGCGCGGCCGCTTGCGGCGCTGAACACCGCCTTCGCGACCGACGGCGTGCTGATCCGGGCGACGGGCAAGGTGACGCAGCCCGGTCTCGATCTCGTCTACCTGCACGAGGCACGAGACGTCGGACGCGATCCTGCACCACGTGGTGAAGGTCGAGGCGGGCGCCGACCTGACGCTGCTGGAGACCGGCCCGGCGGCGGCGCGCTTCAACAAGGTGATGGAGGTCGACGTCGCCGACGGCGCCGGCTTCCACCACGTCCGCGCGCAGGGCCGCGACCACGAGCGGCGGGCGGCGACCGCACATCTTCGCGCGGCTGGGCGCGAAGAGCACGTTCAAGTCGCTTCACGCTGACCGTGAACGGCGTGCTGACCCGCAACGAGATGCGTGGTCGAGCTGACCGGCGACGACGCGGTGGCCCATGTCGCCGGCGCCTGCGTGGGCGACGGCGACTTCCACCACGACGACACGGTCTTCGTCACCCACGACGCCGAACGCTGCGAAAGCCGGCAGGTGTTCAAGAAGGTGCTGCGGAACGGCGCGACGGGCGTCTTCCAGGGCAAGATCCTGGTGAAGCCGGGCGCGCAGAAGACCGACGGCTACCAGATCAGCCAGTCGCTGCTGCTGGACGAGCGACAGCCAGTTCCTCGCCAAGCCCGAGCTGGAGATCTACGCCGACGACGTGCAGTGCTCGCACGGCTCGACCTCGCGGCGCGATCGACGAGACGGCGCTGTTCTACCTGCGCTCGCGCGGGGTGCCGAGCGGCCGAGGCCGAGGACCTGCTGGTGCTGGCCTTCCTCGCCGAGGCGATCGAGGAGATCGAGGACGAGGCGCTGGCGGCCGAGGTGCTGGAGCGGCTGGAGGGCTGGCTGGCGCGCCGCAGGGGGCTAGATGGCGGTCGTCGACCGACATCGTCGCGGACCTATCGCGGCCCGCGCGCCGGCGATGCGCCGGCATGATGCGCCGCGGCCGGGCGCGAGGAGCGGTGCGCTGGCCTGCGTGCTGGTCGCCTGCGGCCTGATCTTCGTGGCGCAATGGCCGCGGCTGTCGCGGGAGGCGCCTTGACCGGGAAGGGACGCTCGACGTGCTGCTGGGCGGCCGCGCTCTTGGGCTGGCTCTTCATGATGCCGCTTGGCCTCTACGTGCTGGCGGCGCTGAGCCATCTGGTGGCCCGCGCGGCTCGGCGGGCGTGGCGACTGGCTACGGCGCCCGGCTGGCGCTGTTCTGGGCGCTGCTGGCGGCGGCGCCGCTGTGGCTTGCTGCACGGGCTTCTGGCGGTCGTGGTGCCGGGGCCTGGCGCTCACCGCCGTCGGGGCGCTGGCACTGGCCGCCTTCCTGGGCTTCTGGCTCGCCGGTCGCTGATCGAGGTCGAGCACAAGGCGGAGGCGCAGACGTGACGCTGTCGCTGTCCGAACTGCTGCCGCTGGTCCTGCTGACCGTGCGCAGCCCGCGCGAGGCGGCGCGGCCGCTTCTGTCGCTCGGCATCCCGCGCGAGGCGCTGGCGCCGGCGCTGGCGCTGGTCGTGGTGCTGTCGGTGCTGCTGGCGGCGCTCGGCGCGCTGGTCGACCCGGCGATGAGCACCGAGGCGGCCGCCGACGCTGCCGCTGGCCGGCTTCGCGGCGCTGATCGGCGGCTTTCTGGTGGCCTACATCTGGGGCATCTGGCTGGGTCGGCCGCCTGCTGGGCGGGAGCGGCAGCTTGGGCGACGCCGATCGCTGCTGGTGGTCTGGCTGCAATTCGTGCTGCTGGTCTGCGCAGGTGCTGCAGATCGCGCTCTGGCTGCTGGCGCCGCCGCTCGCCGGGCTGTTCGTCATCGCGGCGGCGGTGCTGTCGCTCTGGCTCAACATCAACTTCATCGACGTCCTGCACGGCTTCGACTCGCTGCTGAAGTCGTTCCTGCTCTGGCTGCTCGTGACGTTCGGCATCGCGCTCGGTCGCGCTGATGCTGATGTCGGCGGCGGGCGTCTCGCTTCAGGGATGAGCCCCATGTACGACGTGAACGCGATCCGGCGCGACTTCCCGATCCTCTCGCGCGAGGTGAACGGCAAGCCGCTGGTCTATCTCGACAACGGCGCCTCGGCGCAGAAGCCGCAGGTGGTGATCGACGCGGTGACGCGAGGCCTATTCGCACGGAATACGCCAACGTGCACCGCGGCCTGCACTACCTGTCGAACCTCGCGACCGAGCAGTACGAGGCCGTGCGCGGCAAGATCGCGCGCTTCCTGAACGCGGGATCGAGGACGAGATCGTGATGACCCGCGGCACCACCGAGGGCATCAACCTGGTCGCCTACGGCTGGGCCATGCCGCGGATGGAGGCGGGCGACGAGATCGTGCTGTCGGTGATGGAGCATCACGCCAACATCGTGCCCTGGCACTTCCTGCGCGAGCGGCAGGGCGTGGTGCTGAAGTGGGTCGACGTCGACGCCGACGGGCGCCCTCGACCCGCAGGCGGTGATCGACGCGATCGGGCCGAGGACGAAGCTGGTCGCGGTCACGCACCTGTCGAACGTGCTGGGCACCCGGGTCGACGTCGAAGGCGATCTGCGCCGGCGCCCGCGCGAAGGGCGTGCCGGTGCTGGTCGACGGCAGCCAGGCGGCGGTGCACATGCCGGTCGACGTGCAGGACGATCGGCTGCGACTTCTACGCGATCACCGGGCACAAGCTCTACGGGCCCTCGGGGTCGGGCGCGATCTACATCCGCGCCGAGCGGCATGGCCGAGATGCGGCCCTTCCTCGGCGGCGGCGACATGATCCGCGAGGTGCCACAAGGACGCGGTCACCTAGAACGACCCGCCGATGAAGTTCGAGGCGGGCACGCCCGGCATCGTGCAGCAGATCGGCCTCGGCGTGGCGCTGGACTACATCGAGGGCGCTGGGGATGGAGGACATCGCCGCGCACGAGGAGAGCCTGCGCGACTACGCGCGCGAGCGGCTCGTCGGGCCTGAACTGGCTGAACCTGCAGGGCACGACGGCCGACAAGGCGGCGATCTTCTCCTTCACGCTGGACGGGGCGGCGCATGCGCACGACATCTCGACCGTGCTCGACAAGAAGGGCGTCGCGGTGCGGGCGGGGCACCACTGCGCGGTCCGCTGATGGAGCACCTGGGCCTGACGGCCACCTGCCGGGCGTCCTTCGGGCTCTACAACACCGACGCCGAGGTCGACGCGCTGGTCGACGCGCTGGAGCTCTGCCACGAGCTTTTCGCCTGAGGCGGGGCTAGCCACGTCACCGGGCGTTCGGCCCTTGCCGCGCCTTCGGCCATGCTCTATCGAAGGCGCCGAGGCACCCGTAGCTCAGCTGGATAGAGCGCTGCCCTCCGAAGGCAGAGGTCACAGGTTCGAATCCTGTCGGGTGCGCCAATCCCTTCTTCCGCCGCTCCAATCCTTGCCGGTTCGTTCGGCGCGCCGTCGGGTCAGCGCATCCTGATGCGTAGCAGGCGCGCGGCCAGCGGGGCGCCCGTGATGACCAGCAGCACTCGCGTCACGTGGTGGGCGATGACGAAGCCCAGATCGGCGCCCGCGACGATGGCCAGCACCGTCATCTCGGCCTGGCCGCCCGGCGCGAAGGACAGAAAGCCCTCGACCGGCCGCGCCAGGCCCGCCTGGACCACGATCTCGGTGAAGGCCGCCGCGACGCCGGCCAGCACCAGCACGAAGAACACCCCCGACAGCACGTCGCGCCGCAGCTCGGCCAGGGTCACGCCGACGTAGCCCACGCCCAGGCCGGTGCCGATGAAGAACTGCGCGGTCAGGATCGCCTCGGCCGGCGGGCGGGTGTGGACCAGCCCGGCCAGCGACAGCACCCCCGTCACCAGCATCGGCCCGAGGATCGAGGCGCCGAAGAGGCCGATCCGCTCACCTCCCTTCCAGCCGATCAATGCCGCCGCCGCCATCAGCGCCAGCTCGCCCGGCGGGATCGAGGACGCGGGCGCGCCAATCGGCTGCGTCAGCTCGACACCGAAGCCATGGGACATGATGATGGGCGCCAGCGTCACCAGGATCAGCACCCGCGTCGCGTGGATCAGCGACAGGGCACGGACGTTGCCGCCGGCCTCCTGCCCGAAGACGATCATGTCCTGCAGCCCCCCGGGCATCGCCGCGTAATAGGCGGTGATGCGGTCGTAGCCGCAGACGCGGGTGAAGAAGGGCACGCCGACCAGCGCGATCAGCCCTACATAGGCGGGATCAGCGCCAGCGAGGTCACCATCTGCGGCAGCTGCCCGAAGAGCGCGGGCGTGATCGCGGTGCCGATCGCCACCCCGAGGATCGTGCGGGCGCCGATGGCGACCTGGCCCAGCCCGGCCAGCCGCACCCCGGCCAGCGCCAGCGCCAGGCAAGCGAACATCGGCCCGAAGAGGAAAGGCAGCGGCAGGCCGAGCGTCCAGAATGCCGCGGCGCCCAGCCCGGCCAGTCCGACCGTCAGCGCCTGGCGCCAGAGCGGCCGGCGCCGAAGCGCGGCCAGCGGCCGGTCAGATCCGCGCCGCATGTCGCACCGCAGGTCGGGAAAGGCGTCGTCGCAGATGGAAGGCCGGGACGAGGGGGCGGTCCTGCCGAGCCGGGCAGGGGCGGCCCGGCTGCGACGCGGCCGATGGGCGCGTCACCCGGGCGGGTGGCCGGGGGATCGTACGGGCGGCGGCGGGCACCTAGTCCTTCGGCATCTGCCAGGTCGCCGTCGCCATCGACGAGGAGCTTGCCGTCGGCGTCGATCATCCGCGACTTCCATCGAGCTGATCGTGCGGCCGCGCTTGAGGAAGCGGCCCGGTGCAGCGGACCGGACCGGCGCGCGCGGGGCGCATGTACTGGATCTTCATCTCGAGCGTCATGCCGGGCTTGCCCGTGACGTGGTGGATGAGGTGCCCATCGAGACGTCGAGTGCGACGGCCGCGATGCCGCCATGCAGGCTGCCCTGCGGATTGAACATGTAGTCGCGCACCGTCGAAGGCGACGATGCAGGCGTCGTCGTCGTAGGTGAAGTCGAAGCCCAGGAAGCTTCGCCAGGAAGAACGTGCCGAAGGCCGGCTGCTGCGTGGCCAGGGCGGTCTCGAAGATCTCGCGCGCCGCGGTTTCGTCCATCAATCCTCCTCCACCGTGGCGGTGCGTTCGGGGCCGCGCCCCAGCCTCTGCATGAGCGGCACGAGGAACAGCACGGCGATCGTGATCGCGATGATCCAGAGCGAGGCCGGCCGCTCGACGAAGATCAGGAACGAGCCGCGCGAGATGGTCAGCGTCTGCCGCAGCGCCTCTTCGGCGAGCGGCCCGAGCACCAGCGCCAGCACCAGCGCCGCGGGCGAGTATCCGAACATGCGCATGAAGAAGCCCGCGATGCCGGCCACGAACATCAGCCAGGTCTCGATGATCGAGCCGTTCACGCTGTAGGTGCCGATCGGTGCAGACGACGATGACCGCGGGCGCCAGCACCCGGTAGGGGATCTTGATCAGCCAGACGAAGAGCGGGATCGCGAAGATGTTGATGACCAGCAGCGCCATGTTGCCCAGGTACATCGACGCGATGAGGCCCCAGGCGAATTCGGGGTTCTGCTCCATCAGCAGCGGCCCGGGGCGCAGGCCCCAGAGCAGGAAGGCGGCCAGCAGCACCGCGGTCGAGGCCGAGCCGGGGATGCCGAGCGTCAGGAGCGGGATCATCGCGCCGGCCGAGGCGGCGTTGTTGGCGGCCTCGGGCCCGACGAGGCCGGCCATCTCGCCCTTGCCGAAGCGTCTCCGGCGGCTTGCGCGCGACCGAGCGCTCGACCGAATAGGCCATGAGCGAGGCGATGGTCGCGCCGGCGCCGGGGATGACGCCGACGACGAAGCCCAGGAGCGAGCCGCGCACCATCGTCATCCGCGTCTCGATCCAGTCGCGCGCCTCGGGCCAGAAGCGGCTTTCGCTTGGTGTACTGCACGATGGCGCCCGAGCCGGTGGCGTGCAGCCCCTGGTAGAAGGCGTAGTAGAGCTCGCCCAGCCCGAAGAGGCCGATGGCGATCGGGATGAAGTCGATGCCGCCGATCAGCTCGGCCGAGCCGAAGGTAAAGCGGCCCTGGCCGGTCTCGAGGTCGACGCCGACCGTGCCGAGCGCGAAGCCGATCAGCGCCGAGATCAGGCCGTAGCGCCAGTTCGCGCCGATCATCACGACCAGCGTCAGAAGGCCCATCATGGCCAGCAGGAAGTATTCGGGCGGCCCGAAATTGCGCGCGACCTGGCTGAAGAGCGGCGGCAGCAGCGTGATCATGATGACGCCGACCGTGCCGCCGACGAACGAGGCCACCGCCTGCATCACCAGCGCCGGGCCCGCGCGGCCCTGCTGCGCCAGCGGATAGCCGTCGAAGGTGCTGGCGACGGTCGCGGATTCGCCCGGCGTGTTGAGCAGGATCGAGGTGATCGTGCCGCCGTACATCGCGCCGTAGTAGATCGCGGCCAGCATCATCACCGCGCCGATCGGGTCCATGCCGAAGGTGACGGGCAGCAGGATCGCCAGGCCCGCCGAGGGGCCGAAGCCGGGGATGATGCCGACGATCATGCCCACCATCGCCCCGATCAGCAGATAGAGCGAGGTTGATGGGGCTGATGGCGACGGTGAGGCCCATCCAGAGGTCGGCGAACATGTCCATCGGGAGGCGGCTCCAGGGGGTTGGCGCCATGCCGGCGCGCGGTGGCGATCAGATCGGCAGCGGCAGCACGCCCTCGGGCATCGCCGCGTTCAGCCAGGCATCGAAGAGGAAGTAGATCGCCGCCGGCAGCGCCACGGCGATCGCCACGTTCTGCAGGAGGTGGCCTCGGTTCAGGATCGAGAGCGTCACCAGCAGGAACACGCGCCATGGCAAGCGTGCCGCCCAGCAGCGTCAGCAGGTAGACGAACCCGCCCGACAGCACCGCGATCAGCGTCACGGTCGACCAGTGGGGCGAGGCGACGTCGTCGTGCCGCATCCGCCGGGCGTCGGGCAGGAGGCTGACAGGCAGAAGCCGATCAGCCCGATCCCGATCAGGCGCGGGAAGAAGCCCGGCCCGAGGCGCCCCGTCCGCGACAGGAACGAGAAGTCGGTGAAGGCCACGTAGGTATAGAAGCAGCTCGCGAGCAGGATCGCGAGCAGGAAGGCAAGGCGCATCGGCGCTGTCTCCGGCAGCGGGAACCGGCGGCGGTGGTCGCCGCCGGCCCTGTCTGCCTTGGGAATGGTTACTCGATCACGCCCTGCTCACGCAGGATCCGGGCGAAGTTCTCCTGCGTCTGCAGGAGCGAGTTCATGAACTCATCGCCGTACTTGATGTTCTCGGTGAGCTGGTTGTTGTTGATGTAGGCGTCCCATTCGGGCGTCTCGACGACCTTCTTCATGGTCTCGATCCACCAGTCCTGCGCCTCCTTCGGGGCGCCCGGCGCCAGGATCAGGCCGCGCGGCATCGACACGCCGATCTCGTAGCCCGCCTCGGCCATGGTGGGGATGTCCCCGAGGCTCTCGGGCACCTCGTCGCCGCTGAAGGCCAGGGGCTTCATGTCGCCCGACTCCACAAGGCCCAGGATCTCGGCCGGGTTCGCCATCATCGCGTCGAGCGCGTCCGACAGAAGCGCCGTGTTCATCTCGCCCGCGTCGTTGAACGAGACGTAGTCGAAGTCGAAGCCCGCCTGTTGCGACAGGATCTTGGGCACGATGAAGTCGACGTTCACGGTGCCGATGCCGCCGATGGTGGGCGGGTCCTCCTTGGCGCTCTCGATGAACTGCTCGAACGTGTCGATCTCGCTGTCGCCGTTCACCAGCAGCACCAGGTCGTCGGTCGCCAGCAGGGCGATCGGGACGAAGTCGCCCGGCCCCCACGGCGTGTCGGCCTGCAGCGGCGTGGTGATGAAGCTGCCGCTGGTGGTCGAGATGTCGTAGGCGCTGCCGTCCTTCGAGTAGAGGTAGCCCCAGCCGACGGCGCCGCTGCCGCCCTGGCGGTTCTCGACGCTGATGTCCTCGGGGTAGAGGTCGTGCTTCTCGAGGATGTCGACGATGGTGCGCGACATGATGTCGTTGCCGCCGCCCGGGCCGAACGCGATGGTCCATTCCAGCGGCTCGCTGGGGTAGTCCTGAGCCGCGGCCGCCGTTGGCCGCGACGGCAAGAAGGCCCGCCCCGGCGAGCGCGCCCGCGCGGGCCAGCCAGCCCGCCTCGTTGAGAAATCCTGTCATCTCGTCTCCTCCCTTTGTTGGTTTCGGGCCGCAAGCGGCCCCCGGCGTTGCGAGCGGCGCCCTCCTATTGCAGCGTCTCGAGCCAGCGGCGCTTGCCGTTCAGATGGTGCAGCTCGGCCGCGTCGCGCGCTGCCGCCGCGTCGCCACGCTGCAATGCGCTCGAAGATGGCGCGATGCTCGGCGTTCGAGGCGCGCATTGCCTCGGGCGACATCAGCGAGCGCCGCCGGTAGAGATGCGCCTCCTTGACCAGCGACTGGTAGAGCTCGGCCGAGCGGCCGCGGCCCGAGATCTCCATCAGCCGGTCGTGGAAGCCGAGGTTCAGACCGTAGTAGGCGTCGGCATCCTCGGCCGCGGCCGCCTCGTCCATCTGCCGCAGAAGCGTGCCCAGCTCGGCCATCTCGTCGGGGGTGACCTGCTGGGCGGCCCGTCCGCAGGCATAGCCCACGATCACGGCGCGCAGGTCGTAGAGCTCGGCCGCCTCCTCGATCGAGAGCTGGCGGACGAAGACCCCCTGGTGGGCGATGCAGGTGACCAGGCCGTCGCGCTCGAGCGTGCGGGCCGCCTCGCGCACCGGCCCGCGGCTGACGCCGAGGCGGCTGGCCAGCGCAAGCTCGTTCAGCCGCTCGCCCGCCTTGAGCTCGCCCGACAGGATCATCCGCTCGAGCTCGTCCCGCACGAGCCCGGTCAGCGACTGGCTGCGCCGCTGGGCGATGGCGTCAAGGGCGGCATCTGCGCTCATGCGGCAACCTTCAAGCCGGAGCCGGCGCGTTGTCAACATTCATCAGATTGCCGTCTGTTGACAATTTCCCGGCTCTGCCCGCAGGCTGCGCGAAACTTGGGGGGAGGTCAGCCATGCCGTTCAAGCCGGCGTCGACGGCGCTTTCGCGCTTCACGGTGCTCGATCTGACGCGGGTCCGCTCGGGGCCCGACCTGCGTGCGGCAGCTTGCCGACTGGGGCGCCGACGTCATCAAGATCGAGATGCCCGCCGCGCTCGAGGGGGGCGACGCGCCGGGCGGGCCGCGCCACGGGTCCGACTTCCAGAACCTGCACCGCAACAAGCGCAGCCTGACGCTGAACCTCAAGGCGCCCGAGGGCCGCGAGATCCTGCTGCGGCTGGTCGAGAAGGCGGACGTGCTGGTCGAGAACTTCCGCCCCGACGTCAAGGAGCGGCTCGAAGATCGACTACGACACGCTGAAGACGGTCAACCCGCGCCTCGTCTACGCCTCGATCTCGGGCTTCGGGCAGGACGGCCCCTACGCCAAGCGCCCCGGCTTCGACCAGATCGCGCAGGGCATGGGCGGGCTGATGTCGATCACCGGGCTGCCGGGGCAGGGGCCGGTGCGCGTCGGCATCCCGATCGCCGACCTGACGGCGGGGCTCTTCACCGCCAACGGCATCCTCGTCGCCCTGCTCGAGCGCGAGCAGTCGGGCGAGGGGCAGTGGGTGCACTCGTCGCTGCTGCAGGCGCAGATCGCCATGCTCGACTTCCAGGCGGCGCGCTGGCTGATGGAGGGCGAGGTGCCCAAGCAGGCCGGCAACGACCACCCGACCAGCATCCCCACCGGCGTCTTCGAGACCGCGGACGGCCACATCAACATCGCCGCCACCGGCCAGCGCATATGGGAGCGGCTCTGCCGCGCCATCGGCGCCGAGGAGCTGACCCGGGACGCCGACTATGCCGACGCCGCGGCGCGGTCGAAGAACCGCAAGGCGCTGAACGCCGCCATCGCCGAGAAGACCAGCGGGCAAGACCAGCGAGGAGTGGGTTGCGATCTTCAACGAGGCGGGGGTGCCCTGCGGCCCGATCTACTCGATCGACGAGGTGTTCGCCGACCCGCAGGTGCAGCACCTCGGCATGAGCTGGTCGGTCGAGGCGCCGGCGCTCGGGCGCAAGATCGACCTGGTCGCGCAGCCGGTGCGGATGTCACGCTCGAGCAGCGGCATCGCCGCGCCGCCGCCCGAATGCGGCGAGCAGACCGACGAGATCCTGGCCGAATACGGCTATGGCGACGACGACATCGCCCGCCTGCGCGACGCGGGCGTGGTCTGAAGGGCAAGCGCAGATGACCGACAAGATGCTATCGCGGAAGGCCGACGGCCTCGGCTGGATGATCTTCAACAACCCCGAGCGGCACAACGCCGTGTCGCTCGACATGTGGCTGGCCGCGACTCGAGATCATGGCCGACTTCGCCGCCGACGACGACGTGCGGGTGATCGTCATCGCCGGGGCGGGCGAAAAGTCGTTCGTCTCGGGCGCCGACATCTCGAAGTTCGACGACGAGCGCGCCGCGGCCGACGCGGTCGCGCGCTACAACGACGCGACCGAGGGCGCCTACCAGGCGGTGCTGACCAGCCCCAAGCCCACCATCGCCATGATCCAGGGCTACTGCATCGGCGGCGGCACCAACCTGGCCGTCTGCGCCGACCTGCGCATCTGCCAGCGAGCGGGCGCAGTTCGCCATTCCCGCCGCCAAGCTGGCGCTCGGCTACGACTATGCCCGCGTGCGCCGGGTGATGGACCTGGTGGGCCCCGCCTACGCCAAGGAGATCTTCTTCACCGCCCGCCGCTTCTCCGCCGAAGAGGCGCAGGGGATGGGTCTGGTCAACCGCGTCGTCGGCCATGACGAGCTCGAGGCGAAGACGGTCGAGACCGCCGCCGCCATCGCCGGCAACGCGCCGCTGACGATGAAGGCGATCAAGCAGTCGGTGCACGAGGCGCTAAAGCCGGAGTCCGAACGTGACCTCGCCCTTTGCGCGCAGCTCGTGCAGGAGTGCTTCGAGAGCGAGGATTATGCCGAGGGCCGCCGCGCCTTCGCCGAAAAGCGCAAGCCCGTCTTCAAGGGGCGTTGAGGGGGATCCGATGACGACCGACGAGCTGCTCTACGACGTGCGCGAGGGGATCGGCTGGATCACGTTCAACCGCCCCGCCGCGCGCAATTCGCTGACCTTCGCCATGTACGAGCGGCTGGCCGAGATCTGCGAGGCGGCGCGGGACGACCGCGCGCTCAAGGCGCTGGTGCTGACCGGCACGGGCGAGAAGGCGTTCGCGGCGGGCACCGACATCTCGCAGTTCCGCGAATTCCGGACGGCCGAGGACGCCTTCGCCTACGAGGCCCGCATCGACCGGGTGCTGGGCGCGCTGGAAACCGTGCCGCAGCCGACAATCGCCGCCATCTCGGGCGCCTGCACCGGCGGCGGGGCGGCAATCGCGGCGTGCTGCGACCTGCGCATCGCCGCAGCCAACATGCGCTTCGGCTTTCCGGTCGCCCGCACGCTCGGCAACATGCCTGTCGATGAACAACTACGCGCGGCTCAAGGACCTGATCGGCCCGGCCCGCACCAAGGACCTGATCTTCACCGCGCGCCTGATCGAGGCGGACGAGGCCCGGGCCCTGGGCTTCGTGAGCGAGATCCTGCCCGACCACGACGCGCTGATGGCGCGCGCCGACGAGCTGTCGCGCCACGTCGGCCTCGATGGCGCCGCTGACGCTGCAGTCGGCCAAGGAGGCGCTGCGCCGCCTGCAGGTCCGCCTCGGGCCGGGCGAGGGCGACGACCTCGTGGCGCTCTGCTACACCAGCAACGACTTCCGCGAGGGGATGGAGGCGTTCCTGAACAAGCGCAAGCCGCAATGGACCGGCACCTGAGCGCCGCATGAGGTGGCGATCTGGACGGGCGGACCGCCTTCGTCACCGGCTCGGGGCGCAACATCGGCCGCGCCATCGCGCAGGAGCTCGCGCGGCGCGGCTGCAACGTGGTGGTCAATGGCGCCACCGACCGCGCCGCGTGCGAGGAGACTGCTGCCGCACGTCCGCGCCCACGGCGCCGAGGCGCTGGTGGCGATGGGCGACGTCAGCCGGTCAGACGAAGTCGCCGCCATCGCCGAGGCCGCGCTTGCCCGCTTCGGCACCGTCGACATCGTGGTCAACAACGCCGCGATCCGTCCGCACAAGCCGTTCCTCGAGAATTCCGACGACGACTGGCGCCAGGTGCTGGGCCTCGACCTCGACGCGGCGTTCTACACGTCGCGCGCTTTCCTGCCCGGCATGGTCGCGCGGGGCTGGGGGCGGATCGTCGGCCTGACCGGCATGAAGGCGATCCGCGGCTATGTCGAGGGGGCGCCGATCTCGGCGGCCAAGCACGGGCTCTGGGGGCTGACCAAGGCGCTGGCGCGAGAGTTCGGAGGCCACGGCATCACCGTCAACGCCGTCTCGCCGGGCACCATCCGGCGCGAGGGGGCGGACAGCAGAGCCGCGGCGGGGCCTCAGGGCGATCCCGAGGACATCGCCGCGCTGGTCGGATATCTCGCCTCGCCCGCGGGGCGGTTCGTCAACGGTCAGATGATCGCGGCCAACGGCGGCGCCGAGACCTGAGGGCGGCCGTGCCGCCCGGTCCCGTCGTCTCTCGTGAAGGGGCGTGCGGGCCGGAGCCCGCCGGCCGTCAGCTGCCCCAGTGGCGGACCGGGCCGCAATCCATGTGGACGAAGTTCGACTTGGTGTACCGTCCGACGCCGCCGGCGCTGCAGGCGAGTGCGGCCTGCGCCATCTGCTCGACCGAGCGCGAGCGCAGCCGCAGGTCGGCCGCCTGGCCCTTCATGTGCAGCGAGTTCTTGGCCACACCGCTCGACCGGCGCGCGCAGCATGGCGTTGGTCTCGGGCGAGCGGTAGCCCGACAGCAGAAGATAGGGCTCGTCCACGTTGAGCAGCCGGTGCGAGGCGGTCATGATGTCGACCGTGCGCGGGTCGATATGCATGATCTTGTTGTTCCGCCAGTCGCGCATGAACAGCGTGATCTCGCGGATCGCCTCGTCCACGTACTCGCCCTCGACCCAATAGATCGTGTCGAGGCTTTCGCCGGTGCGGCCCGAGTACATCTTGATCCTGCGGATATCGCCGGCGCCCCGAAGGAACCCGAAGGCGTTGGCATACGTTGGCGCTGCCGCGATGGTCGTTGCCGCGAAAGCTCCCAGAAGTGCGCGCCGTGTCAGGCCCGCCGAAGTTTGTGAGGTCATGATTGCTGCGCGTCCCGTCGCTTGTCCTGTTCCCGCGTTGGCCGCGGTTTTCCTGCCACCAGTTTCAAGTGCATTTACTCTATTGCATGCACGGCATCGTCGACCAAGGGGGCGGGAAGTTCGAGTTCCGTCTTTGCGAGCGGGTGGCAAAATTTCGCTTAACTGGCTTGCGCCGGCGGGTGATGCTGCCACGTCTTCTCCGTGTCCCGGCCGCTACAATGGTAACCCTATGGTGTTGCTTGGACTGGACATGGGGCGGGCGAAGGCCAATCCTGAATGTCGGCAGGATTCCGCCGACGCAGACAGAGTGGAGGCAGGTTAGATGGTGCGACGGGCGGTGAACGCGCTGATGGGCGCGATCCTGTTGCTGGGCATGGCGGGCCCGGCCGCAGCGGACGTGACTCCCTTCACCCAGGCGGTGGCCGAGGCGGTGGCGCCCCATCAGGGCCTGGCCGCGTACTACCGCGAGCACGGTTTCGCCCCGCTCTGGACCGGGGGCGACGCCGACGACGAGGCGCGCCTGCACGAGCTGGCGCGCGCCTTCGCCAATGCGCCGACGCACGGGCTGCCGGCGGCGCGCTACGACATCGACAGCCTGCGCGCCATGGTCTCCGACATCCGGACCGAGGCCGACAGGGCCCGCGCCGAGGTCGCGATCAGCCGCGCGTTCCTGCGCTATGCCAACGACGTCTCGAGCGGCCTCGTGAACCCGCGCGAGATCGACGCGGGCATAAAGCGGTCGCGGCCGCAGCATTCGGCCGCCGACCTGCTGGGCCGCATCGACGGGCCTGTGCCCGCAGCGGGCTTCCGGGCGCTGCCGCCGTCCTCGCCCGAATACCGCCGCCTTCTGGCCGCCAAGCTGGATCTCGAGCGGACGATCGCCGCCGGCGGCTGGGGCGAGGCCGTGAGCGGCGGCCGGCTCGAACGGGGCGACCGTGGCGACGACGTGGTGGCGCTGCGCAACCGCCTGGTGCGCGATGGGCTACCTGCCGCCGCACCGTCACCACCGAGTTCGACGCCGCGCTGGAAGCGGCCGTGCGCGCCTTTCAGCGCGACCACGGCCTGGCCGAGGACGGGATCGTCGGCCCCGGCACCCGTGGCGAGCTCAACGCCTCGCCGCAGGACCGGCTGGGCCAGGTCCTCGTCTCGCTCGAGCGCGAGCGGTGGATGAACTTCGACCGCGGGGCGCGCCACATCTGGGTGAATCTCGCCGACTTTACCGCGTCGATCGTCGACGACGGCAAGGTCACGTTCCGCACCCGCGCCGTGGTCGGCTCGCGCGAGAGCGACCGCCGCTCGATCGAGTTCTCCGACGAGATGGAGCACATGGTCGTCAACCCGACCTGGAACGTGCCGCGCTCGATCGCCATCGACGAGTACCTGCCGCAGTTCAAGGCCAACCCGGCCTCGAACGGGCATCTGCAGATCTACTACAAGGGCCAGGCGGTCCCGCGCGAGCGGATCAACTGGCCCGCCGTCACCGCCGAGAACTGGCCCTTCCTGCTCAAGCAGCCGCCGTCGCGGTCGAACGCGCTGGGGCGGGTCAAGTTCATGTTCCCCAACCGCTGGAACATCTATCTGCACGACACGCCAGCCAAGAGCCTGTTCCAGCGCGACGTGCGCGCGTTCAGCCACGGCTGCATCCGGCTGAACGACCCGTTCGAGTTCGCCTACCGGCTGCTGGCGCCCCAGACCGACGACCCCGAGGGGCTGTTCCACGCCAGGCTGTCGACCGGGCGCGAGACGGTGGTCCCGCTCGAGCGGCACGTGCCGGTGCATCTGGTCTATCGCACCGCCTTCACCACGCCGCGCGGCGAGCTGCAGTTCCGCGGCGACATCTACGGCCGCGACGCCCGCATCCTCGAGGCGCTCCGCGGCGCCGGGGTGGCGCTCCCCGAGGCGCAGGGCTAAACCCCGGGCAGCAAGTCCCGGAGGTTGCCATGACCCGCTACGCCATCCGCGACATCGCCGAGGCTCTCGGGGCGACGGCGGTGGGCGATGCCGATCTCGCGGTTACCGGGGCCGCCGAGCCGGCCGACGCGGGGCCCGACGACCTGGCCCTCGCCATGGACCGCAAGTTCGCCCCGGGGCTCGAGCAGGGGGGGGCGCGCGCCGCGATCCTGTGGGACGGGGCCGACTGGCAGGCGCTGGGGCTGGCCGCCGCCATCTACGTGCCGCGCCCCCGCTACGCGCTGGCCGGGCTGACCCGGCTGATGGACCCGGGGCCCGCCATCGCCCCCGGCATCCATCCCGCCGCCGTGGTCGACCCGTCGGCCAGCATCGGCCCCGGCGCCGCCATCGGCCCCTTCGTCGCCATCGGCGCCGGCGCCCGCATCGGTGCCGGCGCCCGCATCGCCTCGCATGTCAGCATCGCGGCCGGCGCCGCCATCGGCGACGACGTGCTGCTGGGCGCCGGCGTGCGCATCGGCTCGCGCGTCACGATCGGGCACCGCTTCATCGCCCAGCCCGGCGCCGTCATCGGCGGCGACGGCTTTTCCTTCGTCACCCCGGAAAAGTCGGGCGCCGAGCGCGCGCGCGAGACCTTGGGCGACCAGGGCGAGATCACAGCCCAGAGCTGGACGCGCATCCACTCGCTCGGCGGCGTGGTGATCGGCGACGACGTGGAAGTGGGCTCGAACGCCTGCATCGACGCCGGCACGATCCGCCCGACCCGGGTCGGCGACGGCACCAAGATCGACAACCTCGTCACCGTCGCTCACAACGTGCAGGTCGGGCGCGACTGTCTCTTCGCCGGCCAGGCGGGCATTGCCGGGTCCACCCGTATCGGCGACCGCGTGGTTCTGGGCGGGCAGGTGGGGGTCGTCGACAACATCTTCGTGGGCGACGACGTGATCGCCGGCGGCGGCACCAAGATCCTGTCCAACGTGCCCGCGGGCCGCGTCATGCTGGGCTATCCGGCCCAGAAGATGGACAGCCATCGTCGAGAGCTCCAAGCTCGTCCGGCGCCTGCCGCGGCTCTTCGCCCAGGTCGCTTCGTTGCAGAAAGCGGTTCCAAACCGCGGTCAGAGCGACTAAATCGGCGGCAATCCGAGGGCGGGGGCGTGATGGCGGAGACGGTCGCGGACAAGGTCATCCACATTCTGGCCGAACAGGCGGTGCTCGAGCCGTCCGACGTCTCGATGGACCAGAGCCTGCAGGACCTCGGGATCGACAGCCTCGGCCTCGTGGAATCGATCTTCGCCATCGAGGAGGCGTTCGACATCTCGGTCCCCTTCAACGCCAACGAGCCCGAGAAGTCGGAATTCGACATCTCGACCGTCGCCTCCATCATCGCCGCGGTCGAGGATCTGGTCGCCCGGCAGAAGGGATGAAGCGCGTCGTCATCACCGGCGCGGGCACGATCAATCCTCTCGGCCACTCGGTCCCCGCCACGCTCGAGGCCATGCGCGAGGGGCGCTGCGGCATCGGCCGGCTCAACATCCGCGACGTCGAGCGGCTGTCGATCCAGATCGGCGGCCAGGTGCAGGACTACGATCCCGAGGCGCACTTCAACCGCCAGCAGATCGTCCTCTACGACCGCTTCACCCAGTTCACGCTGCTCGCCGCCAAGGAGGCGATCGCCCAGTCGGGGCTCGAGTTCTCGGGCCAGCTCGCGGCCGAGGCGGGCGTCGTGCTGGGCACCGCCGGCGGCGGCGTGAACACGTGGGACGACAACTACCGCGCCGTCTACGAGGAGGGGAAGAACCGCGTCCACCCCTTCGTGGTACCCAAGCTGATGAACAACGCGGCCGCCAGCCACGTCAGCATGAAGTACAACCTAAAGGGGCCGTCCTTCACCGTCGCCACCGCCTGCGCCAGCTCGAACCACGCGATGGGCCAGGCCTTCCAGCTCATCCGCTGGGGCCAGACCAAGGCGATGATCACCGGCGGGTCGGAATCGATGCTCTGCTTCGGCGGCGTCAAGGCGTGGGAGGGGCTGCGCGTCATGTCGCGCGACGCCTGTCGCCCGTTCAGCGCCAACCGCAACGGCATGGTTCAGGGCGAGGGGGCCGGCGTCTTCGTCTTCGAGGAGTACGAGCACGCGCGCGCCCGTGGTGCCGACATCCTGGCCGAGGTCGTGGGCTTCGCGATGACCTCCGACGCCGCCGACATCGTCATGCCCTCCAAGCAGGGGGCGGCGCGGGCGATGGCCGGTGCGCTCGGGGACGCGCGCCTCGATCCTAGCCGCGTCGGCTACGTCAACGCCCACGGCACCGGGACCGCGGCCAACGACAAGACCGAATGCGCCGCCGTGGCCGACGTCTTCGGTGCCCATGCCGACGCGCTGATGATCTCGTCGACCAAGTCGATGCACGGCCACCTGATCGGCGGCACCGGCGCGGTCGAGCTTCTGGCCTGCATCATGGCGCTGCGCGACGGGGTCATCGCGCCCACCATCGGCTATGACGAGCCCGACCCGGAATGCGCCCTCGACGTGGTTCCGAACGAGGCGCGCGAGGCCGAGGTCGAGGTGGCGCTGAGCAACGCCTTCGCCTTCGGCGGCTTCAACGCGGTGCTGGCGCTGCGCCGCGCCTGAACACCCCGCGTGCGCGACCCGCTCGCGCGCGGCCGGACGGGGTTCGATGCCCCGTTCGGCCGCATTTCCGGATGGCTCAGCCGCCCGAGTTGTTCTCGGCCACCGCGTCGTAACCGGCGGTAAAGCCCGACAGCGACACCGTCAGCGGCACCGTCTTGTCGGGCGCCGCCACCGGCCGGATCGTCAGCGTCGCGGTGCGGCCCCGCTTGAACTGGTCCACGTCTGCCTGCGTGAAACCGATCCGGCTGAAGCAGCCGACCGCCGAGCACCAGGTGAACGGATAGCGCCGCGGCTGTCCGCCATCGACCGCCAGGGTCACCTGCGCCGTCAGCAGCGTCTCGAGCGGGGTGATCACCGTGGCGCCCGCCGCCGCCTGCTGCCCCTCGGGCAGCGGCGCCAGGCTGATCTCGGCGACCGAGTTGTCCTGGTCGTCCTGCAGCAGCTGATAGAGCTGGCACGGGTCGCGCTCCTCGCCGGTGCGCACGCAGCGCATCTGCCAGTCGCCGAACGTGTCGCGCACGTAGGTGCTGCCGACCTCGTTCTCGCCCGTGCCCCCGGCCGGCTCGCCCATCGACAGGTCCTGGGGCGCCTGCTGCCCGTCCTGCACCTCGCCGTTCGTGGCCTCGGCGGGGGATTCGGCGGCGGCCTGGCCGCCCGCGTCGTCGGCCGGCGCGTCCTGCGCCAGGGCCGGTGCGGCAAGGGCGGCGAAGGCGGTGGCAAGAAGCAATCTTGCTGCGTCGGACATGGGACCTCCGTTCCTGTTCTGGATGCGTCTTCGGCCGGCATCTAGCACGGAGGCGAGGGGGTGTCAGGGGGCGCGCCGGGCATCCGCCAAGAAGAAAAGGGCCCGAAGGCCCTTTCCCATGACTTCCTCGACTCCCTGTCGGACTGGCCGACTGATTGACTGACAGGACCGTACGGCCTTCGCCGTGCTACGTCAACAGACATACCGGCGGCGCAAAAAAAGCTGCGCCCGAAGGCGCAGCCAGTTCAACAGGGAGGAAGTCGCCCGACCGAAGGGAGGACACCGGGTCGGGCAGGAACCACATTGCCCCAACAGGGTTAAGGAACCCTTTTCGCGCCGCAGGATTTTTCCGCGTCCATGCGTTGACCTCGCCGGCGCCGCGCTCCATCCCTTCGCCATGCAGCTCGACATCTCCTGGGTACGCGCCCAGTTTCCCGCGTTTTCCGACCCTTCGCTCGCCGACTTCGCGTTCTTCGAGAACGCCGGCGGCTCGTATGCCTGCGCGCAGGTGATCGATCGGCTCGACCGATTCTACCGCTCGCGCAAGATGCAGCCATACGGCCCCGCGCGCCCCAGCCGCGAGGGCGGCGCCGAGATGGACGAGGCGCACACCCGCCTCGCCGCCATGCTCGGCGTCGAGGACGACGAGCTCAGCTTCGGCCCCTCGACCAGTGCCAACACCTACGTCATGGCACAGGCGTTCCGGCAGGCGCTGTCGCCCGGCGATGCCATCGTCGTCACCCAGCAGGACCACGAGGCCAATTCCGGCCCCTGGCGCCGCCTGGCCGAGGCCGGCATCGAGGTGCGCGAATGGCCGATCGACCCCGAGAGCGGCGCGCTCGACCCCGCGCGGCTCGACGATCTGCTGGACGACCGCGTGCGGCTGGTGGCCTTCCCGCACTGCTCGAACGTGGTGGGCGCCATCAACGACGTCGCGGCGATCTGCGACCAGGTCCACGCCGCCGGGGCCGTGGCCTGCGTCGACGGCGTCAGCTACGCGCCCCACGGCCTGCCCGACGTCGGCGCGCTGGGGGCCGACATCTACCTCTTCTCGGGCTACAAGGTCTACGGGCCGCACCAGGGGCTGATGGTGGTGCGCCGCGCGCTGGCCCAGCGGTTGCCGGCGCAGGGGCACTACTTCAACGCCGACGATCCCGCCAAGCGCTTCACCCCCGCCGGGCCCGACCACGCCCAGGTGGCCGCCTCGGCCGGCATCGCCGACTATTTCGACGCCCTCGCCGCCCGTCATGGGGTCGAGGGGGGCGGCCGCGCCGCCGCCGCGCTCGCCCACGACCTGATGCGCGCGCACGAGGTACGCCTGCTGCAGCCGCTGCTCGACTGGGCGCGGGCCAGGAATGGCGTGCGCCTTCTCGGCCCCGACCGGGCCGAGGGCCGCGCCCCCACCGTGGCGCTGGAACTGCACGAGCCCGGCCTCGCCGCGGCCGAGCGGCTCGCCGATCTCGGCATCATCGCCGGCGGCGGCGACTTCTACGCGGTCCGCCCGCTGCAGGCGATGGGCATCGACCTGGCCAAGGGCGTCCTGCGCCTCAGCTTCGTGCACTACACCACCGAGGCCGAGCGCGACCGCCTGATCGAGGCGCTCGACCGGGCGGTCTGACGCCCTCGTGCGTGGCCGTGGCGTAAGGCGGCGCTAGCTCTGCGCGAAACTCGTGCAGAAGGTTGCCGCCATGCCCGACGCCCCGATCCTCGCCTGGCTCCGCCGCGACCTGCGGCTGGCCGACCAGCCGATGCTGGCCGCAGCCGCCGCAAGCGGCCGCCCGGTCATCCCGGTCTGGCTCTGCGACGAGGTGGTCGAGGGGCAGGGTGCCGCCCCGCGCTGGCGCCACGGCCTTGCGGTGGCGCACTTCGCCGACAGCCTCGCCCGCATCGGGTCGCGCCTGGTCCTGCGTCGCGGCCCGGCGGCGCCGACGCTGCGCGCGCTGGCGGACGAGACCGGGGCGCGTGCCGTCTGGTGGACCCGCGCCACCGACCCCGCTGCCCGCGCCCGCGACGCGCGGGTCGCCGAGGCCCTTGCCGAGGCCGGGGTCGAGCCCCGCGGCTTCCCCGGCCACCTCCTCTTCGATCCCGGTGAAATAGAGGCGTCGTCAGGCGGTTACTACAAGGTCTTCACACCTTTCTGGAAGAACCTGCGCGGCCGCTCGCCCGGCGACCCGCTGCCGCCCGTCGCCCGCCTGCGCCCGCCCGACGCCTGGCCCGCCTCGGACGATCTCGCGTCATGGCGACTGGGCGCGGCGATGAACCGCGGCGCCGACGTGGTCGCCCGCCACGCCGTCGTGGGCGAGGACGCCGCCGCCGGCCGCCTCGACGACTTCGTCCGCGACCGCATCACGGCCTACCCCCAGGCGCGCGACTTTCCGGGCCGCGACGGCACCTCGCGCCTGTCCGAGAACCTGACCTACGGCGAGATCTCGGCCCGCACCTGCTGGCACGCCGCCCGCCGCGCCGAAGAGGAGGGGCGCGCCGACGCCACCTTCCGCAAGGAGCTGGCCTGGCGCGACTTCGCCCACCACCTGATGCACCACACGCCGCGCCTGGCCAGCGCCAACTGGCGCCCCGAATGGGACGGCTTCCCCTGGCGCGGCGACGGCGAGGCGGCCGAGGCCTGGCGCCGCGGCCGCACCGGCATGGACATCGTCGACGCCGCCATGCGCGAGATGTTCGTGACCGGCCACATGCACAACCGCGCCCGCATGATCGTGGCCAGCTACCTCACCAAGCACCTGCTGACCGACTGGCGCGTGGGCGCCGCCTGGTTCGCCGAGGTGCTGACCGACTGGGACCCCGCCTCGAACGCCCTCGGCTGGCAATGGACGGCCGGCTCGGGCCCCGACGCCGCCCCCTTCTTCCGCATCTTCAACCCCGAGACGCAGGCGAAACGCTTCGACCCCGACGGTACCTACCGCCGCCGCTGGATCGCCGAGGGGCAGGCGGCGCCGGGGCCCGAGGCGCTGTCCTACTTCGACGCCGTCCCCCGCGCCTGGGCCCTCTCGCCCGATGACGCCTACCCGGAGGCCCCCATCGTCGCGGCGGCCAACGGCCGGGCCCGCGCGCTCGCCGCCTACGCCGACCTGAAGGAGGAGGCATGACCGACCCTGACGCCGCGCCGCCCCTTGCGCCGCCGCCCCCCGTCGCTAGCCTGCCGCGAACGAGGGGAGGGGCGATGAACGCATTCACCGACACCACCGGACAGCCGGGCCTGCCGCGCTATTTCGGCCCCGTCTTCCGCACCGCGTCGACGCTCGAGCGCGGCCGGCTCGACTTCGTGCTGCCCGACGGGCGCCGCTTCCGCGCCGAGGGCGGCGCGCCCGGCCCGGTGGCCGAGCTCCGCGTCCACGACCCCGACCTCTTCGCCCGCCTGGTGCGCGAGGGCGACCTGGGCTTCTGCGAGGCCTATCTCGAGGGCGGCTGGTCCACGCCCGACCTGCAGGCCTTCATGGACCTGGTCCACGTGGCCGGCGACGACCTCTACGACGGCTTTCCCGGCATGGGCCTCGTCCGCACGTGGGAGCGGTTGCGCCACGCGCTGCGCCGCAATTCGCGCGGCCAGGCCCGCCGCAACATCGCCGCCCACTACGACCTCGGCAACGAGTTCTACCGGCTCTGGCTCGACCAGACGATGACCTATTCCTCGGCCCGCTTCGACACCGGACAGGAGAGCCTCGAGGCCGCGCAGCGCGCCAAGTACGCCAGCCTCATCGACCAGATGGGCGCGAAACCGGGCGACCACGTGCTGGAAATCGGCTGCGGCTGGGGCGGTTTCGCCGAATACGCCGCGTCCGAGCGGGGCCTGCGCGTCACCGGCCTGACGATCAGCCAGGCGCAGCACGACTACGCAAGCGAGCGCATCCGCGACGCGGGCCTTTCCGACCGGGTCCAGATCGCGCTGCGCGACTACCGCGACCAGCGTGGCGTCTACGACGGCATCGCCTCGATCGAGATGTTCGAGGCGGTGGGCGAACGCTACTGGCCGGTCTACTTCGACACCCTGCGCGAGCGGCTGAAACCCGGCCGCAACGCCACGCTGCAGATCATCACCGTGCGAGGACCGCCGCTTCGAGGTCTACCGCCGCGGCGTCGACTTCATCCAGAAGTACATCTTCCCCGGCGGCATGCTGCCCAGCCCGGGCGCGCTCAGCCGCGAGATCGAGCGTGCGGGCCTCAGCCTCGCCCGCTCGGTCGAGTTCGGCGACAGCTACAGCGAGACCCTGCGCCGCTGGCACGACACCTTCACCGACCGGTGGGACGAGATCGCGCGCCTCGGCTTCGACGAGCGCTTCCGCCGGATGTGGAACTTCTACCTCACCTCTTGCGCCGCCGCCTTCCGCAGTGGAACCTGCGACGTGACCCAGATCACCGTGACCAGACCCGCGTGAGCCATGCCGACGGCCCCCAAGCTGATCGCCGCCCTGCTGTTCGCGGGGCTGGCGTGGCTGGTCTCCGCCATGGCGATCCCGCGCATCGACCACCCGGTCGATCCGGTACTGATGCCGCTCGGCTGCGCCTCGGTCGGGCTGCTGCTGGGCTGGACGCTGATGGGGCGCCGCGCGGGCGAGGGGGCGCTGGCCGCGGCCGCCCACGGGGTGACGACGGCGCTTGTGGTGGCGGCGGCCTCGATCCTGCTGTGGTCGGTCTGGCGGATGCTCGTGCGCGCGACGCGGCTGCGCTACGACGGCCCGGGCGAGGCGCTGTCCGACACGCTGGTCCTCGCCCTCGACAACACGCGGCTGCTCTGGCACGCGCCCACCGCGCTGACCATGCTCGCCGGCGCCGTGGCGATCGGGCTTCTGGTCGACCGGCTGGCGCGGGTCTGGTCGTGACCGGCGCGCGGGCAGGGGGCGCGCCCGTCATCCGCCGTCTCGTTCTCGCCGCCGCGCCCGCCGGCGCGGCCTGGCGCCCACGGGGCCGGCCGATGAGCCACCGGGTCTTCCTCTACGGCACGATGGGCGACGCCGGCCTGCGCCGCATCGTCACCGGCGCCGAGCCGCCCGCCGCCCCCGCCACCCTGTCCGGCTACCGCGTCGGCGCGGTCATGGGCGAAAGCTTTCCGGCGATGGTCGCCGACGCCGACGCCGAGGCCGAAGGGCTGGTGGTCGAGCTGGCGCCGATGGCGGCGCAGCGGCTCGACTTCTACGAGGCGTGTTTCGGCTATGCCCCCCGGCGGGTCGAGGTGGGGGGCGCCGCCGCGGTCACCTACCTGCCGGTCCATCCGCCACACCTCGACGGCGCGTGGGACTTCGCGGAATGGCAGGGGCGCTGGGGCGCGATCGCCCGCGAGGCCTCGCGCGAGGTGATGGAATATCACGGCCATCGCCCCGCCGCCTGGGTCGGCGACCGCTTCGCGCAGATCCTCGGCCGCGCCGATGCCGCCGTCCGCGCCGCGGCGGACGGCCCCCCGCAACAGCTCCGCCGCGGTTTCGGTCGCGCCGATGTCGAGGTGCTGCGCCATCGCCGCCCCTATTCCGAGTTCTTTTCGCTCGTCGAACAGGACCTGCGCTTCCGCCGCTTCGACGGCTCGTGGAGCGACACCGTGACCCGCACGGTGCTGGTCTCGGGCGACGCGGTGACGGTGCTGCCCTACGACCCCGTGCGCGACGAGGTGCTGCTGGTCGAGCAGTTCCGCTACGGCCCCTTCGTGCGCGGCGACGACGCCCCCTGGGCGCTCGAGCCGGTGGCGGGACGGGTGGACCCCGGCGAGACGCCCGAGCAAACCGCCCGCCGCGAGACCCACGAGGAGGCGGCCCTGGCCCTCGACCGGCTCGAGCTGGTGGGGCGCTACTACGCCTCGACCGGCGCCCTCAGCGAATACGTCATCTCGTACGTGGGCCTCTGCGACCTCTCCGAGGCGGGCGGCGACATCCAGGGCGCCGTCGACGAGCACGAGGACATCCTGACCCATTGCGTCTCCTTCGACCGGCTGATGGCCCTGGTGGCCAGCGGCGAGGCCGAGGACGCGCCGCTCCTGCTCACCGCCTGGTGGCTGGCGGCCAACCGCGACCGCCTGCGCCGCGGCTGAGCGCGCCGCTCCCGACCGTTCTGCCTCCCCGTCGCCTGACGTTGCGCCGCTGACGGGCGCGTGCGTTGCCCCCGCGTTGCCGGCGTGCGTATGTACGGGGGGTGTACAGGGGGTGTACCGGGGGTGACATGGTCTTTGCCCCGTGTTGAGTTCGCCCCGCCGCCCGCCTAGACCTTGGGCGTCCGCGACCGGAGATGAGGCCCATGCACGTCAAGTCCGACCTCGCCGAGGCCATCGGCAACACGCCCCTGATCAGGCTCAACAAGGTCTCCGAGGCGACCGGCTGCGAGATCCTCGGCAAGTGCCGAATTCCTCAATCCCGGCCAGTCGGTGAAGGATCGCGCCGCGCTCTACATCATCCGCGACGCGGTCGAGCGCGGGCAGCTGAAGCCCGGCGGCACCATCGTCGAGGGCACCGCCGGCAACACCGGCATCGGCCTCGCGCTGGTGGGCGCCTCGATGGGGTTCAAGACCGTCATCGTGATCCCCGAGACGCAGAGCCAGGAAAAGAAGGACATGATCCGCCTGGCCGGCGCCGAGCTGGTGCAAGTCCCGGCGGTGCCTTACAAAAATCCGAACAACTACGTGAAGTATTCCGGGCCGTCTGGCCGCCGCGCTGGCCGAGACCGAGCCCGAGGGCGCGATCTGGGCCAACCAGTTCGACAACACCGCCAACCGCCTCGCCCATGCCGAGACCACGGGCCCCGAGGTCTGGGACCAGACCGACGGCCGCGTCGACGGCTTCATCTGCGCCGTGGGCTCGGGCGGCACGCTGGCCGGCGTCGCCGACGCGCTGCAGTCGAAGGGCGTGAAGATCGGCCTCGCCGACCCCGAGGGCGCAGCGCTCTTCAGCTTCTATACCGAGGGCGAGCTGAAGGCCGAGGGCTCGTCGATCACCGAGGGGATCGGGCAGGGGCGCATCACCGCCAACCTCGAAGGCTTCCGCCCCGATTTCGCCTGCCGCATCCCCGACGCCGAAGCGCTGCCCTACGTCTTCGACCTGCTCGAGCACGAGGGCCTCTGCCTCGGCGGCTCGTCGGGCATCAACGTCGCCGGCGCCGTGCGCATGGCCGAAGAGATGGGCCGCGGCCACGTCATCGTGACCGTCCTGTGCGACTATGGCACGCGCTATCAGTCCAAGCTCTTCAACCCCGCGTTCCTGCGCGACAAGGGGCTGCCCGTGCCCGACTGGCTCGACCGCGAGCCGCGGGCGCTGCCGTCGGTCTTTCAGGACGCGTGATGCGGCTTCTGCTGGCGCTCGTCCTCGCGCTCGGGGCGACGCTCGCCGCCGCGCAGGAGCCTTCACCGTCGATCGACGGGCAATGGCGCGAACTCGCGCTCGAGGCCGAGAATGTCCTCGAGGCCTCCGACGTCTCGGATGAGCGCCTGACCCAACTCAGGGCCTCGCTGGCCGACCAGCGCAGCCGCCTGCTCGCGGCGCAGGACGTCAACGCCGCGCGCATCGCCACGCTGCGCGACGAGATCAACGCGCTCGGACCCGCGCCCGAGGAGGGCGGAGAAGAGCAGACCGAGCTTGCCGGCCTGCGGGCGCGCCTCACCGCCGAACTGGACAAGGTCGAGGCCCCGCGCCGCGCCGCGCAGGCCGCCTACACCCGCACCGACGGCCTGATCCGCGAGATCGACGCGCGCCTGCGCGAGCGCCAGGCGCGACAGCTGCTGACGCGGGGCCCGACGCCCCTCAACCCCACCGCCTGGCCCAAGGCCATCGAGGACCTGGTCGAGCTGGGCAAGACGGTGGGCGAAGAGGTCGAGATGGCGCTGGGGAACGACGCGAGGCGCGCCCTCGCGGTCCAGCGGGCGCCGGAACTCGTCCTCATCATCGGCCTGGCCACCCTGCTGCTGCTGCGCGGCCGCAGGGTGATGGAACGCCTGACCGACGTCGCTCACGCCTGGGCCGGCGAGGCGGCCCGCGGCGCCCTGGCCTTCGCGGTTTCGCTGGGGCAGGTGGCGCTGCCCGTCCTGGGCCTCGTCCTGCTGGCGCTCGCGCTGGACCGGGCCGAGTTGCTGGGCCCGGTCGGCAGGGAGATCGGCGCCAGCGTCGTACTGCTGGGGCTGTGCATCTCGCTTGCCCGCTGGCTGGCGCTGCAGCTCTTTCCCGACAACGACGACCATGTGGGCCCCGCGGGCCTGATGCGCAGCGACCGCCGCGAACTGCGGGCGGACATTCCCGCGCTCGGGGCGCTGCTGTGGTTCGCCGCCTTCATCGACCTTCTGCAGAACCTCGACCGGCTGATGCTGGCGCTCGGGGCGGGTCCTGATCTTGATGGCCGTCATCCTCGCCGGGCTGATCCTGCTGAGGATGGGACAGATCCTGCGCAGGCGCGCTGTCCTGCCCGAGGACGAGGAGGGCGACGCCTCGTTCACCCTGGTCCGCGTGGTGGGCCAGATCCTCCGCTTCATCGGCGTGATCGGGCCCATCGCCTGCGCGCTGGGATACGTGCCTCTGGCCGAGCGGCTGGTCTTCGCGACGATCCTGTCGCTGGCGCTTCTGGGGCTCATCATCGTCCTGCACCGGCTGGTGCGCGACGTCTACATCCTGTTGACCCGCACCGACGCAACGCGGGCAAGCGAGGCGCTGGCGCCGGTGCTGATCAGCTTTCTGGTCACGCTGGCGGCACTGCCGCTGCTGGCGCTGGTCTGGGGCGCGCGCGTCACCGATCTGCTCGAGGTCTGGGCGCGGGTGCAGCAGGGCTTCACCTTCGGTGACACGCGGATCTCGCCCTCCGACTTCTTCGCGTTCCTCATCATCTTCACGATCGGCTTCGTGACGACCCGACTGCTGCAGGCGACGCTGCGGGGCTCGGTCCTGCCGCGCACCAAGCTCGACGCGGGCGGCCGCAACGCGGTGGCGGTGGGCGTGGGCTACGTGGGCATCTTCCTTGCCGCGGTCCTGGCGATCACGGCGGCGGGGATCGACCTGTCATCGCTCGCCATCGTCGCCGGTGCACTCTCGGTCGGGATCGGCTTCGGCCTGCAGACCATCGTGTCGAACTTCGTCTCGGGCATCATCCTGCTGATCGAACGGCCGATTTCCGAGGGCGACTGGATCGAGGTGAACGGCCAGATGGGCTATGTGCGCGATATCTCGGTGCGCTCGACCCGGATCGAGACCTTCGACCGCACCGACGTCATCGTGCCCAATGCCGACTTCGTCAGCGGCACCGTCACCAACTGGACCCGCGGCAACCTGACCGGACGCGGCGATCGTGCCGGTGGGCGTGGCCTACGGCACCGACACCCGGCGGGTCGAGCGGATCCTGCGCGAGATCGCCGAGGACCACCCGATGGTGGCGCTGAACCCGCCGCCGGTGATCCTGTTCCAGGGCTTCGGCGCCTCGAGCCTCGATTTCGAGATCCGGGCGATCCTGCGCGACGTGAACTGGCTCCTGACGGTCAAGTCCGAGCTCAACCACGAGATTGCCCGCCGCTTCGCCGAGGAGGAGATCGAGATCCCGTTCCCGCAAACCGACGTGTGGCTGCGCCGGCAGCCAGAGCCCCCCCAGCCCACGACCCCCACACCCGAGGCGCCCCAGCCGCGGGCCGCCGCCGACACCCCCCATCTCGAGGAGGACGACCTGTGACCCACCCGCTCTTTCGCGACGATCCCTATGCGACCGAAGCCGAGGGCCGCGTGATCGGCCTGCGCGAGGGCGGCGGCGTGGTCCTCGACCGCACGATCTTCTACCCGCAGGGCGGCGGGCAACCTGGCGACACCGGCGCCCTCGCGTGGGAGGGCGGTGCGGCCGAGGTTGCCAACACATTGAAGGGGGAGGGCGACGCGATCGTCCTGGCGCTGGCCCCGGGCGCCGCGCCGCCGCCGCCGGACGCGACCGTCAGCCAGCGCCTCGACTGGGAGCGTCGGTTTCGGCACATGCGCGTGCACACCGCGCTGCATCTGCTCTCGGTGGTGGTCCCGCTTCCGGTTACCGGCGGCGCGATCGGCGACGGCAAGGGCCGGCTCGACTTCGACATGGAAGAGCCGCCCGCCGACCGCGACGGGCTCGAGGCGCGGCTGAACGAGCTGGTCGAGGCCGACTATCCGGTGGTCGAGGAATGGATCACCGACGACGAGCTCGCGGCCAATCCCGGCCTGGTCAAGACGATGTCGGTTCGCCCGCCGCAGGGGGCCGGGCGCGTACGCCTGATCCGCATCGGTGCCGAGGGCGACCTGGTCGACCTGCAACCCTGCGGCGGCACGCATGTGCGGCGCACCTCCGAGATCGGCCGCCTCCGCCTCGGCAAGATCGAGAAGAAGGGCGCTCGCAACCGCCGGATCAACGTCCATCTCGCCTGAGCCGGCTGCTCGCCCACGCGGATATGAAGGGCGAGGCAGAGGCTTGCACAGCATCCGCCGGTGCCTGTAGAAGCGGCAGGCGCCGGAGAGGTGGCCGAGTGGTCGAAGGCGCACGCCTGGAACGCGTGTAGGCGGGAAACCGTCTCCAGGGTTCGAATCCCTGTCTCTCCGCCACTTCACACATTTATTACAAGGACTTAGCTGTGGGAGTGGCGTTTTGCGCCACATTCTGTGGTCCTTTTTGTGCCACATTTGTAGCTCTGAGCGCCTTGGCCGCGCGAGTTCAGGAGGATGATGAACTCGTCGGCGGCACATGTGAAGCTTCGGCCTTGCTGCTTTGGCAGCACTTGCCGTTCGGGCGCTCAGCCGCGGATGAAGCGCCCTGGGCAGGCATGTCCGGAAGCATGGCGCTGACTGACGGTAAGCCCGAGGCCCTGAGTTGAGCGGTGATAGCCAAAGCCAGGAGGCCTAAAGGTTCGACCCGCACGCGCCGTGAGTGGCCGCTTCAGTCGTGGGAGCCTTTTCGACATGCAGCCGCGGGTGGCAAGATGAGGGGCGATGGCGCGCAGACCCAGACCCTGCTGCCCCAAAACGCGAAACGCTCCGGAGCCAGCGTGGCTTCGGAGCGTTTGCGGAGATCAAGGGGTGATCTGGGGCCGAGGGCGCCTTCTGCGCCCGGGAGAGCCGATGTCAGGCTTCCTCGCGCTCCGGCATTGCCGCCGACTTGGCTTCCGCCTCTGCGTGCAGCGCATCGACGCTCTTCGGGCGACGCGGGTGGGTGGCGATCTTGCGGCGGTTCGCCTTGCTGGCGAGGTCTTCGAGCTGGAAGAAGAACTTCTTCCGCTCTTGCTCGCTCATGCTTTCCAGCAACTCGGGCAAGGTCTGGACCATCGCTTCGGCGCGTTCGCGCGCGAGCTTTTCCTCCCTCTTCACCTCGCGCTGGTTCGCCCTGTGGTAGGCTTGAAGCGCTCTATCCACGGAGGTAGCAGGCTTGTTCATTTCCATTTCTTATGTCCTTGAATCAGGTTTCTACGACGACACCATCGTCGCCGTGATCAATACATTGGTCCCTGCCGCCAGGCCGGGAATCTCACTTGCCTTCAATTCGAGACGAATGGCCCGGTATCAGCGATCGTCCTGCAGAGGGCGCTGCCGCGCTGTCCGAACCCTATCTCCGACCTCCCGGTGCGAAGCCACCCAGCTACGGAGTTGGGAGAGCCGCTGCACAACAGGTATCCAGGCCTTCGCGAACTCGCGGCGCAGGTCCGCGGACATTCCATTGACAGCGGCGATGGCCGTTTCTTCGACCTCGTCGAGCTCGACAATCGCCTCAGCGAGATCCTGCTCCGCCTTTACCCGCGCCTCCTCGCGCGCGTCGCGCCGAAGCGAGGACCACGCGCGCCCGAAGGCACGCTTGGCTCTCTTGTAGCCAGTCGGAGACTGCTTTTTGAGCGACTTGGCGCGCTCAGCCGCGCCGGCTCGCAATTCTGGTGAACTCTGCTCGCTCGTCGTCAGAACCGCTCGTTCGGAATGCTCCCGAATGACCAGTTCTCCGGATGCCAGGCTGTCCGCGAGGCCGAGCACAACCTCGGCCTCGTCTTCCCGCTCCTTGATGCGTCGGCGTTCTTCAGCAAGCTCTTGTTCTCGCGCCTCCAGGCGGCGGCGCTCCGCGTCGAGCTGCTGCTCCCGCTCCTCAAGACCGCGCCAGTGCCTGGTGGCGTCCGCGTCCCGCTGATCCATCCGAAGAGCCTGGGCCTCAAGCCCCTCGTCCATGAGGCTCAGTCGCAGATCCTCGGACGCGCGCCACTCGGAAGGTCGAGCGTGGATGCGCCGAGCAGGCGGCTCCTCGCCCGTCGCTCGTGCCTCGCGGATCCATGCAGCCCGGTTCTGGCCTCGAACGAGGCCGAGAGGCGCGAAATGCGCGCCAACGCTATCCTGCGCCGCCTCATAGTCCTTGATCAGCGGGTGGATCGACGGCTGGAGCATGCGCCGCTTGGCGCCTTTGATCTCCACCGTCGCCCGCGGCATGATGACCGCGTGGATGTGATAGGCGGCTTCGTCCAGATCTGCGCGCGCGTGGATCACGTCCCTGCCGAAGTTCTGCCGCAGCCAAACCTTGGCGAAGTCCTCGAACGCGTCCTCTCGGCTCTCCCACAGCTCGGGGCGCGGGTGGGCGTGTTCGAACCACTCGCGATTGACGGTCAGGATCAGCTCGCGCATCGGCCCATGCTTGGACGAGCGCCAGGGATCCTTCGGCCCCTCGACCATCCTGCGCTTGATGTCCTTGCGCCGCTTGCGCTTCTCCAAGGACTCGAGTTCTTCAGCGAAATTCGCCGTCCGCATCGCCTCGATCTCGGAAAGCGCCTTTGCTGCCCAGTCCTCGGCCCCGATCAGGCGACGGTTCAGGTGCGACCGCTCCCGGTCGATATGACCCATATCACCGCCGCGCCGCGTACGGTGAGCCTCGTAGCCCGCGAGCTGATGCGGCCACATTCCCTCGAACCGCGCGACCACGGGGTAGCTGCCGCCGACAAATGCTCCGTCCATCTCGCGCCTCCTGGCGGCGGAGATGACGCGAACTCGTTAGGATCCGGTGAGTGTCTGTGCAGGTGTCTGACGCGTTGCAGGGCGGGCGAGCGAAGATCCATGAGCGCCCAGGTCAATCAGACGGCAGGTTGGGCCGAGGCTGTGTGAAAATCCGGCCTGTGGTATGCTCTGCGGAAAAGGCAGGAGCGGGCATGTCTGGGTTCATCGAGGGGGTCGCGAGGGATCAGGCCACGCTGTTTCCCGAGCGGCTGGAGGACTGGGTGGACGAGGATCACCCGGTTCGTGTGATCGATCTCTTCGTCGAGGATCTGGATCTTCCGGCGCTCGGGTTCGACCGCACCGCGGCCGCGCGGACGGGCCGGCCCGGGTATCATCCCGCCGTCCTGCTGAAGCTCTTCATCTACGGCTACCTGAACCGGGTTCCCTCGAGCCGGCGTCTGGAGCGCGAGGCCGGGCGCAATGTCGAGCTGATGTGGCTGACCGGGCGCCTCGTTCCCGACCACAAGACGATCGCCGACTTCCGGCGCGACAACGGACCGGCGATCCGGCGGACCTGCGCCGCGTTCGTCGAGCTCTGCCGCCGGATCGGCGTCCTGAAGGGCGACTGCGTCGCCATCGACGGCAGCAAGTTCAAGGCGGTGAACAACCGCGACCGGAACTTCACCAAGGGCAAGATCGCCAGCCGCATCGCGCATCTCGAGGCGAGCGTCGAGCGCTACATCGACGAGATGGTGCGGATCGACCGCCAGGAGGAGGGCGAGGCCCGGGCGGAGAAGGTCGACAACCTCGGTCGGCGGTATGGCGCGGATCCGGCAGGAGATCCAGCGCCTGAAGGCCATGGACCGGGCGCTGGAGGAGGCGCCGGACGGGCAGATCTCGCTGACCGATCCGGACGCGCGCGCGATGGCGACGAGCGCCAGGGCAGCGGCCTCGTCGGCTACAACGTCCAGGCCGCGGTCGGACACGGAGAGCCACCTGATCGTCACGCACGAGGTCACCAATGATTGCGCACGACCGCGACCAGCTGGCGCCGATGGCGAAGGGCGCCAAGGCGGTGCTCGAGCGCGAGGAGATGAGCGCCATCGCCGACAAGGGGTACTTCAGCGGCCGCGAGATCCTCGCCTGCCACGAGGCCGGCATCACCACGACCGTTCCCCGGTCCGAGACGTCGGGCAACCGGTCGAAGGGCATGTACGTGAAGGCCGACTTCGCCTACGACGCGTCGAGGATGTCTACCGCTGCCCGGCGGGCGAGACGCTCACCTACCGGTACACCGACGACGAGAACGGTCTACAGATGCGGCGCTACTGGACCGACGCGTGCCGCGACTGCCCGATCAAGGCCCGCTGCACCACCGGCAAGGAGCGGCGGATCACCCGCTGGGAGCATGAGCATCTCGTCGACGAGATGCAGCGATCGGATCAGCCGGCGACCCCTCTCTGATGGGGCTCCGCCGCAGCACCGTCGAGCACCCGTTCGGCACCATCAAGGCCTGGATGGGCCACGACCTGCTTCGCGGGTTGCCGCGTCTCGGTCTTCAGGTCCTTCTAGATGGTCCAGGCGAGCGGGGCGGCGCTGACCGAACAGGCTGCCGAGGGCGTTCGCCGTTGCGGGATCGTGGTAGGTCTTCGGTTCGGCGCCGGACTCCCCGGTCAACTCCGCCTCGACGGCTTCGGCAAAGCCTTCCGGCAACTCCGGGCCAGGGCAGCGGCCGCGGCGCGAGCGACATCCTCTTCCATGTGCGTCTCATCTCATCCCTCTCCTGCCAGTCCATCGAGGGCCTCGACCTGCTCCTCGGGCACGTCTTGCCCGGTTACGGCTCTCCAGGCGGCGCCGAGCGCCTCCCGCCCATGTGCGCGCGTGAGCCGGGCGAGGTGGCGCGGCGCCGGGCCGGTGGCGGGGTTAACTTGTCGAACAGCGTGATGCAGCGGATCATCCATTGCAGAGCGGCCGCGCCGTCGCCGCGCGCCTCCGCCAGCAGACCGAGTTGGCCGTAGGTCTTGGCCATGCCGGGCCAGTTGCCGAGCGCCTCGTTGATCTCGAGGGACTTGCGGTACCAGGTCTCGGCGTCGCCGAGGGCGCCGCGGTGCTGGAAGACCATGCCGAGCTGGTGGTAGTTTGTGGCCATTCCGGGCCGCTCACCGAGCGCCTCCTCTTGAGCGACCTCGAGGCGGCCTCAGGCTTCCACCAGCGCGTGCTGGGCCTGACGCCGCTCGACGAGGGCGACCGCAGCGGCGTTCTCGGCAGCGGGCGGACGCCTCTTCACCTTGCCGGCCACACGGCGCTGTAGCCGCGCGACCCGCGGCAGACCATGCTCTTCCACACCGCCCGCCAGGACCGAATTCTTATGTCGCGTCGAGCTACGCCAGGAAGAAGGTCGAGATGCTGTTTGCACACCTCAAGCGCATCATCGGCCTCGACTGCCTCTGCCTCAGAGGGCCAAACGGCGCCAAGGATGAGTTCCATCTCGCAGCAGCCGTCCAGAACCTCCGCAATCTCGCGAAGCTCAGGCGGCCTGCCCCTATCGGGTGGTCCGGGTTCATTCTTAGTGCATGGCGGGCCTCGGCGCCACGACCGGGTTGGCCGGCGCAGCAGGTCCGGATGGCGGAGCGGCCACTGCACCACCTCGGGAGCCAGCGGGCGGATCTTGTTCTCGTCGGCGTTGGAGTCGATCTCGACGCGGCCGTCGGTCGGGAAGACCTCCAGGTCCGCCCAGTTGCGGGTGATGTAGCCGAGCATCCCGCCCAGACGGGCTTTCGCGGAGACCCGGGCGCGTCTGTTTCAGCCAGAGCTTGAGCGCCTGCACCAGCGGCACGGTCCGCCGCCGCCGGGCGGCGAGGCTGGCCGCGGCGACCGGCCGCGGATCTCGGCCTCGATCCGGCAGAACTCGGCGATGCGCCGCAGACCCTCTGCAGGCGATCGACAACCGGTGCCAGGTGGAACGCCGCCCTGCCGACCCAGCCGGCCAGCGTCGAGCGGTCGAGAGCGAGCCCGGCCCGGCGCATGATCTGGCATTGGTAGAGCGGCGCATGATCGGCATATTTGGCGATCAGCACATGCGCGATGGCGCCATCCGTTGGCAGGCCGCCCTCGATCAGCCACGGGTGCGCCGGCGCCTGGACGATCCCGGCCTGGCAGGCGGGACAGGCACAACGCGGCCGCACGGTCGAGATCACCCGGAACTGCGCCGGCACGATGTCGAGACGCTCCGATCGATCCTCGCCGATCTTCACCGTCTCGCCGCAGCTGCGTCGCCATCGTTGCTCGGACCGATAGCTGCCAATGGCGACCAGAGCGTGCTGTCGGGCTCGATGACCACCTCACTGCGCGGCAGCTCCTTGGGCAGCCGGCCGAGATTGCGCTTGGCGCCGGCGGCGAGCCTGGCGCGTGGCGGAGCCGATGACTTGGCCGCTTCCACCTCGGCCATCGCCACCTCGAGATCCTCGAGGGCGAGCTGGCGCCCGTCGGTATCCAGCTTCTCGGCCTTCTTGCCGTAGAGCGCCTGCCGGAACTCGCGAACGAGGTGCTCGAGGCGCCTGTTGCGCTCTGAGAGCCCGGCGTTCACTTGCGCAAGCGCCGCGATCCGGGCCTGTTGCGCCTCGAAGGCCGCCCGATACTCGCGTGGCAGCTTGTCCAGGTCGAGATCGCCGGCGCCGGTCGACATGGGCCAACGACGACCAGCATCGCCCAGCTCCGACACCCGGCGGGCGCCCGGAGTCACGCCGCCGCAGCCGGACGAGGCACCTGCCGCGCCATCACCCGGCGCCGGTCCAGCCCCTCAACGAGCGCCTCGAACTGGGCCCGCGACAGCCGCATCACGCCGTCCTGCACCGCGGGCCCGGTGAAGCTGCCCTGCTCGAGGCGCTTGCAGACCAGGACCAGGCCATTCGCCGGGCCGTCCGTCCACCGGACGGCCGGCTTCTCCGGCTCATCGTCCCAGAACAGGATCTTCGTTCTATCGCCGCGCCTGGAGCGGAAGATCACGACGAGGCCCGAATGCGGGTCGACGCCGAGCTGGTCCTGCACGACCGCGGCGAGCCCGTCATGTCCCTTGTGGAAATCCACCGGCCGGGTGGCCACGACGATGCGGACGGCCTGACCGGGAACGATCACGTCGCCCCGCGCCGCGCCGCGGCGATCTCGGCGATGCGCCCGGCGCTCGTCCCGGCCGGCAGGCGCACCGTCACGCCCGCGACGACGATCTCGATGCCCCCATCCGGCTCCGGCGGCGACCGGCACGCGCCTCCTCAACGGGCGGCGCCGGCGAGGGGGCCTCCAGCTCGAGCAGGGCGAATGCAGGCACGTCCTCCGCAGGCAGCGCGAGCTCTCCTCGGCGCGCCCGGCCGCGCCATTCGGACAGGTGATGCGGCAAGGGCCCGTGACGCGCCGCGACTTCGTTCACCGTCACGCCGGCAGCCAGCGTCTCTGCAACGATCTGACCCTCTACCTCGTCAGGCCAACGCCGGCAACTCGTCGGCCAGAACCTCCACCCGGCCACCGGACTCCATCCGGCGCTCCCTGCGGCCCCCCAAGGCGATCCTCCCCGTCTGAACATGACGGCCATGGATCGCAGCTCACCGATCCCGCAGAAGACCGGGGCGGCGAGCCGCTTACGAGGCTCCTCAACGGCGCACCTCAGCCCCGGCCTTCGGGGTGAGGGACGCGCGGCGATCTGGCTCGTGTTGCAGCTCAGGTCGGGCTATCGGCGTTGAGGTCGGCGACCTCGTCCCAGGTGGGGCAGGAGCGGTCCTCGACATTGCTGTCGTAGGGCTCGTAGTTGGTCTCGTCGACCACCACGGGCTTGAGGATCACCTCGTCGGGCACGTCCTCGCCGCGCACGGTGCGGATCGCGACCATCGTGCCGATGCAGCCCTGCAGGAAGCCGTTGTAGTCGCCCGAGGCCAGCATCTTGCCCGACTTGATCGCCTCGACGGCCTCCTTGGTGCCATTGATGCCGACGATCATGGCCTCGCGGTTGGCGCCACTCAGGGCCTCGATCGCGCCCATCGCCATGGCGTCGTTCGCCGCGGCCACGCCGTCGATCTCCGGGTTCGACTGCATCAGGTTCTCCATCACCTGCAGCGCCTGCAGCCGCTGATAGTTGGCCGGCTGGTCGGCGACGAGCGTGATGTCGGGATAGTCCTTCATCGCATCGTTGAAGCCGCGGATGCGGTCGGTGTTGGTCAGCGTGCCCTTCACGCCTTCGAGGAACACCACGTTGCCCTTGCCGCCCATGCCCTCGAACAGTCGCTTGGCGGTCTCGAGCGCGATGGAATAGTCGTCGGCGCCCACGAACGCCACGAAGTCGCCGCCGCGCGAGCGGTCGGTGATGTTCACCACCGGGATCCCGGCCTCGTTGATCTGCTCGACGCCGGGCACCATGGCCTCGTAGTCGACGGGGGTGAAGACGATGGCGTCGGGACGCTTCACGATCACGTCTTCGACCTGCGAAAGCTGTTCGGGGATCGAGTCGGGCTGCGTCGGGATGTACTGGATGACGTTGGCGCCCATCGCTTCGGCCGCCTTCTCGGTGCCGACGCGCACGGCCTCGAAAAAGGGGTTGGTCTGGTTCTTGGTGAAGACGGCGATGGTCTCCTGCGCCGCGGCGGCCCCCATGGTCCCTCCGGCGATCAGTGCGGCCAGAGCCGTGGTGGTGATGGTCTTCATGTCGTTCCTCCCTTGATCCGTTTTTCTGTCACAACCGCCTGGTCTTTATGTCGAGCCAGACGGCGAGTACGGCGATCACCCCCGTGACGAGGGGCTGCCAGCTGGCGCTCACCGCAAGCAGGTTCATGCCGTTGAGGGCGAGCGTCAGAATGAGGGCGCCGATGAAGGTGCCGAACACGCTGCCGACGCCGCCGAAGAGCGACGTGCCGCCGATCAGCACCGAGGCGATGGCAGGCAGCAGCAGCGACTGGCCGATGTCGCCGGCGGCCGAGTTCAGCCGGGCCAGGAAGATGATCGAGGCAAGCCCCGCCATTCCGCCCGAGACGGCATAGCACAGCACCAGCCGCGCATTCACCGGCACCCCGGACAGCCGCGCGGCCACGGGGTTCGCGCCGATCGCGTAGATCTGCTGCCCCCAGACCGTGCGCGTCGCGAAGAACGATCCCAGCGCGAGGAACACCAGCATCAGGTAGACCGGGATCGGAATGCCGAGGAAATAGCCCGGAGCCGATCGCTCGGAACCCGTCGGGGAAGCCGTAGATCGTCTGCCCGGACATGTAGTAGTAGGTGATCCCCTGAAGCACCCAGAGCATGCCGTAGGTCGCGATGAAGGACGGAATCCGAAGCCGCGTCACCATCAGCCCGTTCAGCGCGCCGATCGTCGTTCCCACCGCCAGCCCGGTGAGGATGCCCAGCAGCGGCGAGCCCGTCGTCTTTATCACGGAGGCGGCGAGACAGGCCGAGAGCGCGATATTGGCGCCCACCGAGAGGTCCAGTCCCGCGGTCAGGATCACAAGCGTCAGGCCCGAGGCGAGGAAGAACAGAAGGCTCGCCTGCCGCAGCACGTTGAGCAGGTTCGACGCGGTCAGGAAGGCGTCGCTCGCGATCGACAGGACCACGCAGATCAGCAGCACGGCGAGCAGCCGGTAGACGGTCTGCAGCACGTCCTGCGAAAGGGCGAAGCGGCTGCCGGCGGTCGTGTCGCCCGCGCTCATGCCCGGCCTCCCTTCAGCCCGTCGAAGAACAGCGCGAGGATCACCAGCACGCCGATGCAGGCGACCTGCACCGAGGACGGGACGGCCATCAGGTTCAGCCCGTTGCGCAGCACGCCGATGGCGAAGACCCCAAGCAGCGTGCCCAAGAGCCAGCCGTTGCCCTTCTCGAACGAGGTGCCGCCCACCGCGACCGCGGCGATGGCGTCGAACTCCAGCCCGACGCCCGCGGTCGGGTGGCCCGAATTCATCCGCGCCGTCATCACCAGCGCCGCGAGCCCGGCCATCGTGCCGCTGAGGGTGTAGACCGCGATCAGCATCGCGCGGACCGGCACACCGGCGAGGCGCAGCGCCTCGCGGTTGCCGCCGAGGGCGAAGACATAGGCACCGAAACGGGTGCGATAGAGAAAGACCCAGAAGGCCGCGAAGGCCGCCGCGCCGATCCAGATCGGCAGGTCGATGCCCAGCAGTTCGCCGGAATAGACGGTGCGGACGAAGCTCGGGATGCCGGTCACGCTCTGCCCGTCGCTGACGATCAGCGCGAGACCCTGCGCCGCACCCAGCGTACCCAGCGTCGCAACGAAGGGCGGGATCCCGAGCCAGGCGACCATCCAGCCGTTGACCGCGCCGAACGCCGCCCCCACGGCGAGAGCCGCCAGAAGCGCAAGGACCAGCGAACCCGTCTGCACCACCACCAGCGCCAGCACGATGGAGGCCAGCGTCAGCACCGTGCCGACCGACAGGTCGAGCCCCTCGGTCATGATGACGATGGTCATCGGCAGCGCCAGCAGGAGCAGGACGACCGACTGCACGAGGATGTTCGTCAGGTTCCGCTGGCTGAGGAAGTAGGGGGTGAAGGAGAAGGCGACCAGCAGGATCACCAGCACAACCGCAACGCCCGGGCACCCGGGCGAGCAGGTTCCTCGGCTGGACCAGTGCCTGTTCAGTCATCGTCCATTCCCATCCGCACGATGTTCTCCTCGGTCAGGGTGTCTCCGGCCAGGTCCCCGACGATGCGGCCGCCGCGCATCACGTAGGCGCGGTCGCAGACATGCACGATCTCGATCTGTTCGGAGGAGATCATCAGCACCGCCGCGCCGTCCGCGCAGAGCTTGTCGATCAGGGCGAAGATCTCGGCCTTGGCGCCGACGTCGATGCCGCGGGTGGGCTCGTCGAAGATGAACAGGCGCGATCCGGCTTCCAGCCACTTGCCGACGACCACCTTCTGCTGGTTGCCGCCCGACAGCAGGCCCACCTGCTGGGTGGTCGAGGGGGTGGCGATGCTGAGCTTGTCGATCAGCCCCTGGGACAGGCGCCGGGCGCGACCGGGGCGATAGACGCCGCCGGGGAAGCTCTGCGGCAGGCCGGCGAGCATCAGGTTCTCGCTCACCGACCGGATCAGGGCGAGCCCCTCCGCCTTGCGGTTCTCGGGGATCAGGGCGATGCCCGCGCGGGTGGCGGCGTCTGGGCCGCCCTTCAGCGCCTGGCCGTTGAACCGGATCTCTCCCGCGCTGACCGGATCGGCGCCGAAGATCGCGCGGGCAAGCTCGGTCCGGCCCGACCCGACGAGGCCGCAGAGCCCGACGATCTCACCCGCGCGAACGCGTCAGGTCGATGTCGGCGATGCCGTTGGGCGAAGACACGCCCTTCATCTCCAGCACCACGTCGCCGGGGGTGTGCGCGGTGCGGGCATAGGTGATGTCGACGTTGCGCCCGACCATCATCCGCACCAGCGCGTCGGGATCGGTCTCTTCGGGCAGTGCATCGCCGGCGTTGCGTCCGTCGCGCAGCACGCTGATCCGGTCCCCCATCGCGAAGACCTCGGCGATGCGGTGGGAGATGTAGATCATGCCGACGCCGTCCGCCTGCAGCTTGCGCATGACCTCGAACAGCCGCTCGGTCTCGCGGTCGGACAGCGCGGCGGTGGGTTCGTCGAGCACCAGGATCCGTGCGTCCTGCGACAGCGCCTTGGCGATCTCGACCATCTGCTGCTGCGCCACTGGCAGCCTGTGCACCTTGGTTCCGGGGTCGAGGTCGAGGCCCAGAAGGTCCATCAGCTTGCGCGCGTCGCGATAGAGCCGCTTGCGGTCGACCAGCCCGAAGCCGTCCTGTGGGCTCCCGCCCGAGGAAGATGTTCTGCGCGATGTCGAGATAGGGGACCAGCGAGAATTCCTGGAAGATCACGGCGATGCCCAGCCGCTTGGACGTCGGCGGTCGAGTCGATCTGCACCTCGTCCCCGTCCAGCAGGATGCGCCCCGCATCCGCCTTCTCGGCGCCGCAGAGCACCTTCATCAGCGTCGACTTGCCGGCGCCGTTCTCGCCCAGCAGCATGTGGATCTCGCCGCGCCTGAGTGTCAGCGACACGTCGTCCAGCGCCTTGACCCCCGGAAACGACTTCGAGATTCCCTGCAGTTCCAGCATCGTTTCGGCAGGACCGGCGCTCTGCACCTGGACGGGCGCGACGGAGGTCCGGCTCATGCCGCACCCTCCAGCTCGAAGGGAAAGATCTTGCCGGGGTTCATCATGTTGCCCGGATCGAGCGCGTGCTTGATCGCGCGCATCGTCTCGACAGCGGCTTCGCCGTGCTCCCGGGCGAGATAGGGCATCTTGCCCAGGCCCACGCCGTGCTCGCCGGTCGAGGTGCCGCCGAGGTCCAGCGCGCGTTCGATCATGCGGCCGTGCAGGGCGCTGGCCCTGTTCAGCTCGTCCGGATCCTCCGGATCGACAAGGATCAGGGTATGGAAGTTCCCGTCGCCCACATGGCCAACGATGGGGGCAGGCAGGCCGGTCGCATCGATATCTGCCTTGGTCGCGACGAGGCACTCGACCAGCCGCGAGACCGGGACGCAGATATCGGTGATCACTGCGCGCGCGCCCGGCTTCAGCCCCAGCGCGGCATAAAGCGTGTTGTCGCGCGCGGTCCACAACCGGCTGCGGTCCTCGGGCCGCGTCGCCCAGTCGAAGTCGCCGCCGCCATGCGAGGTCGCGATGTCGCGCACCGTCTCGGCCTGCTCGGCCACCCCCGCCTCGCTGCCATGGAACTCGAGGAACAGCGTCGGCGCCTCGGTCATGTCCAGCCCGGCATGGCGATTGACTGCCGCGATCATCCGGTCGTCGAGCAGCTCCATCCGCGCGACGGGGATGCCGCACTGTATCGTCTCGATGGCCGAGGCCACGGCCTCGCCCAGATCGTCGAAGGCGCAGACGGCGGCCGAAATCGCCTGCGGGATCTGGTGCAGCTTCAGCCGGATCTCGGTGATGAGGCCCAGCGTGCCCTCGGCGCCGACCAGCAGCCGCGTCAGATCGTATCCGGACGAGGACTTCTTCGCCGCCGACCCGGTGCGGATGATCCGCCCGTCGGCAAGCACCGCCTCGAGTGCCATGACGTTGTCGCGCATCGTGCCGTAGCGCACCGCCATCGTTCCCGAGGCGCGTGTCGACGTCATGCCGCCGATCGAGGCGTCGGCGCCGGGATCGATGGGAAAGAACAAGCCAGTGTCTCGCAGGTGCGCATTCAGCGCCTTGCGCGTCAGCCCGGGCTGAACCGTGACGCTCATGTCCGCCTGGTCGACGGACAGCACGCGGTTCATCCGCGAGAAGTCGATGCTGATGCCGCCGCGCACCGCGGCGGTGCCGCCCTCCAGCGAGGTGCCCGCCCCGAACGGCACGACCGGCAGGCCACAGGCGCGCGCGACGTCCGTGATGGCCCGGACCTCAGCGGTGCTCTCGGGAAAGGTGACCATGTCGGGCGGGGCGGGGCGATGGTAGGCCTCGCTGCTGCCGTGGGCCTGGCGCGCGGCCTCGGATGCGCTGACCCTGTCGCCAAGGATCGGTCCCGAGCAGGTCCAAGGCCCTTGCGTAGCGCGCGACGGTACGTCCATGTGCTCCTCCCAGAGCTGTCCTTGCCAGCGGTCCTGCCGTCTTCGCGGCCTTTTCCGACGTGCGCCCCCGAACCTCCGATGACCGGCCTGCGGGGCGTTGCACACGTTTGCATCGACGCTGACGCTCACATGGCGCTGCGGTCGCTGTCAAGCCGCACGATCCAGATCGGCCAAGCGGCACACCGATGGCCATGCGCCCTGGGAAAGGGCATAGTCACATGCGCCGCACGGCAGGGACGGTCTCGATGCCCTGCTCGAAACAGGGGGCGGAGACCTGCGATGAGTTCATCCCGCACAGGCGACCAGCGCACGTCTCGCAAGGCGCGGGCGACCATCATCGACGTGGCTTCCGACGCTGGCGTGCACTGGTCGACGGTGTCGCGCGCGCTGAATCCGGAGAAACGGCATCTCGTCTCCGATGCGGCGATGGCGCGGGTGCTGCAATCGGTCGAGAGGCTGGGGTATCGGCCGAACACGATGGCCTCGGGCCTGCGGACCCAACGGTCGCGCTCGATCGGAGTGATCGTGCCGAACCTAGGCGACCCGATCCACCCGCCCATCGTGCAGGCGATCGAGGATGTTTTCGCCGAGGAGGGCTACGTCACCCTGATCGGGAACACAGGCAACGACCCCGCGCGCGAGGCGCCGCTGCATCGATCGGCTCATCTCTCGCGGCGCCGACGGGCTGATCCTCGCCACGCTGCGCATCGGTGATCCGCTGGCCGCGCTCGGGCGCGAGGCGGGTGTCCCGATGATCGCTGTCTATCGCGACCCCGAGCAGGCCGACATTCCCTCGGCCCGGGTCGACGACGCCCTGGCGATGGAGATGGCGGTGCGCCACCTCGCCGCGCTCGGCCACCGCCGGATCGCGCATGTCGCCGGGCAGCAGGACGTCTCGACCGGGCAGAACCGTCTGCGCGGGTTCCGGCGCGCCTTCGCCGCCCATGTCGGCGACGAAAGCCCGGCCGTGGTCGAGGCGCACCGCTTCGCGATCGAGGACGGCGAGCAGGCGCTCGGCCGGTTGCTCGACGCGCATCCCGAGACGACGGCCGTGGTCGCCGCGAACGACATGCTTGCGGTCGGGTTGTCTGCGCGCGTTGGCCCGGCGCGGGATGACCTGTCCCGGCGACCTGTCGCTGGTCGGCATGAACGATATGCCGTTGATGGACATGCTGTCCTCGGGCCTAACCACGGTGCGCTCGCCGTGCTACGACCTCGGCGCAGCGGCGGCGCACCTGTTGCTCGAGGCGCTGGCCACCGGCGCCGTCCAGTCGCCGCGCGTGGTCATGGCCCCCGAGCTGATCGTGCGCGGGACGACCGGCGCGCCCCGGGGCGGTGTCAGAGGAACCGGCCTGAGTGGGGCAGGGCGGCCGCCTAGCCTCGGCCGATGAGCAAGCGCAGCCCGTTTCGTTACTTCAAGACGTGGACCGAGGTCATCCGGCTGCCGGCGATCGCATCTGCCGCTCCGACGACGGGAACGGGCCATGCTCCGGTTCCGGCGGATGCGAAGTCTGCAGAAATTCCCCGCCGTCCACGCCTCCGTCCGCAACCACTTCAACTCCGAGCATAGCCTCACCTCCCGCGCCAACCTTAAGCAGACCTGTGCCGCCGCTCTCGCCGAGTTGCGCGGTCTCGGCGCCGCCTAGAGAAGCTCCGGCCGTCGCGAACTGAGACTGGTTCGCCTCTGTCTGACAGGTTCAGGTGGGCGGCTCAGGCAGGCCATTGCGCGGCAAGCTGACCGTGATGCGGAGGAGCTGCGGGCGGCGGTCAGCGACATTCGTTCGAGTTATGCGACCAACCTCCGTACGAGGGCGGCGGAATTGAACGGTTGGAGCATCGTCACCGGCCGCGCTGGCCGCTGGCGCGTTACCACTGCGATCACCTCTTGCGGCGTCTGAGAGCCACGGCATCCTAGACTGGGAGCAGGGAGTTCGATCGAGTTCTTGAGCCGTGAGCACCGGTGGGACCGGCTGGAAGCCGTCGGTGGTCGCCGCTGAAGCTGCCGCGCAGCTGGTACTGGTGACGTCAACCTCGCAAGCCATCGGGGAAAACGGGCGGCGGTTTCGCTGGATGTCGCGTCGCCTTGCGTCGACCGCAACCGCCGCGTTCATCGTTCCGATCATTTCATGCGAGGAGACTGTCTGCCTGTCTCTTATCATCGCATCGTAGCGGTCTCTTAATAAGAAGTTATTCAAGTAGCGGCCAGACTGGGGAAGGCGGTAGCAAAAAGATCTACGTGTACACGAACGTGCCGCGGCGTGTTCGACCGTGGCGAACCTGCAGTGGAGATGGCGATGGCCTTGGCGCTTCGACAAATCCTTCGGGATATAGTTGCGTCGATCGGTGCTCGGCGAAAGAAACTCTGGGCATTGGAGGCGGAGATCGAAACCCTCAGGGAGCGCCATCGTGAGCTGTTAGGCATCACACCCCAGATCCTCTTCATCACCGATGCAAGCGGCCTCCTGATCGAAGTCGGGGAACAGTGGCTCGAACAGGTCGGCATCAGCGAAGAGGAGGCGTTGGGCTTAGGCTGGATGTCTACGCTGCACCCTGATGACCTCGAGCCGACACAGCGGATGTGGCTGCATTCCGTAACCACCGGCGAGCCGCTCGATCATGAATATCGGCTGCGAATGGCAGGGGGGGATTACGTGTGGTTCCGGGTTCGCGCGTTCCCCGGTCGCGACCCTACGGGGACGATCCGGCGCTGGTACGGGTCCGCCGAGGACATCGACGCGCGTAAGTCGATCGACCTTGCCCTCCGTGAGAGCGAGGCCTTCGCCCGCAGCATCCTCAACAGCAGCCCCGACTGTATCCTCGTTGTCGACGACGACGGCACCTTGCAGTTCATGAACAAGCCGGCATTCTCGGCTTTGAACGTGAGCGTTCTCGGCCGGGTCAAGAACCGACCGTGGACAGAACTCTGGCCCGAGGAGGTAAGAGGGCCGGCTGCGCAGGCACTGTCCGACGCACGCGCGGGGCGGTCCGCACGATTCTCGGCAAGTCTTGAGACGTCCTCCGGCGGGAAGCGATCCTGGGATGTCTCTGTCACTGCGTTTGGCGGCGATCCGGAGGAGTCCATGCGCTTCCTGGCGATTGCGCGGGATACGACCGCGGCGAAGCTCGCCGAGGACCTGCTCAAGGAAGCCGCGGAGCGTGATCCCCTGACGGGCCTGTCAAACCGGGTCGTGCTCCGGCGGGCAATGGAGGAGGTGATCGCCTCGAACCGCCGGGCCGCGCTCCTCTTCATTGACCTCGACGAGTTCAAGGTCGTCAATGACCTTTTTGGCCATCTCACCGGAGACGAACTGCTCAAGGCCGTAGGAAGACGTCTGCGGCAGTGCGTCCGTCCAGACGATCTCATTGCCCGCCTCGGTGGCGACGAGTTCGCGGTGCTGCTCAGGGGCACCGATCGGTTCGCTCCCGAGCTGCTGGCTCAGCGGGTTATCGAAAAGCTGGGCGAGGCCTACAGGCTTGAGGCGCGCCAGATCCCGATCCACGCCAGCATCGGCATCGCTGCAGTGGAGGGTGCTTCGGTCGACGAGGTGCTGAAGGAGGCCGACATCGCGCTCTATGCCGCAAAACAGGACAGCAAGGGCACCTATCGGGTGTTCGACCATGACTTGGGAGAGGGGGTGAAGCACCGCCAGGAGTTGATGCTCGATCTGCGCAACGCACTGGCCCGTAATGAGTTCTCCATCGAGTACCACGCGCTCGTGCAGGTCGAGAACGGCGCGCTGAACGGGCATGAAGCGCTGCTGCGATGGAAGCATCCAGCTTATGGCCGTATTCGGCCCGACATATTCATCCCGCTACTTGAAGAGACGGGCGAGATCGTCCCCGTGGGTGCGTGGGTGCTCGACCAGGCGTGTCGGCAAGCGGCATGCTGGCCAGCCGAGGTATCCATCGCCGTCAACATTTCCACGGTCCAGTTTCGGGCCGGCGATCTCGTCGAGAGCATTGCCCGAACGCTGAAGGCGACCGGTTTGGCGCCTGGTCGCTTGGAGCTAGAGATCACCGAGTCGGTTCTTCTGGATGAGAGCGAGACCAATCTGCGGACGCTTTCGCGGCTGCGCCAGCTGGGCGTCAAGATCGCGCTCGATGACTTCGGGACGGGATACTCATCGCTCAGCTACCTGCGTCGCTTCACCTGCGACAAAATCAAGATCGACCGCAGTTTCGTGGCGGACCTCACCCACGACAAGTCAGCGGAAGCTATCGTATCTAGCATCATCGACCTCGCGAACGGCTTCGGAATTACTGCAACCGCTGAAGGTGTGGAGAACGAAGCGCAATTGGAGCGTCTCGCCCGACTCGGCTGTCAAGAGTGCCAAGGCTTCCTGTTCGGGCACCCGGCGCCTGTTGGACAAATTCGTAACTGGCCTCGGCCGTAAACGGGCCCCGGCAGCCGATCGGTGATCTGGCAGCCGACGACCAATCCCGCGCGGGTGTCCGGTGTGCGTCACCTCGTCCGAGCGCGGCCTGCCCCCTGAGAAGTGGTCCTCCCTGAGGTATGGCTTTCGAGATAGACGAGGAATGGCGAGAAAGAAGTACAAGCCCGAGGAGATTGTCGCGAAGCTGCGGCAGGTGGACCTGCTGGTGTCGCAGGAGCGCTCGGTGGCCGAGGCGGTTCGCTCGATCTTCGTGACGCAGTTCATCTATTACCGCTGGCGGCGTGAGGATGGCAGGCTGAAGACGGACCAGGTGAAGCGGCTGAAGGAGCTGGAGAAGGAGAACCAGCGGCTCCGGAAGGCGGTATCGGATCTGACGCTGGAGAAGCTGATCCTGCGCGAGGCCGCCTCGGGAAACTGCTTCTCTATTCGGGGCTCATCGGTCAACTCCGCATTCTGAGCCTGTTCCGCGGGTCGGCGGATCGGGCCTGCGGAGGCTCTGTCTTCTCTCCCAGATCAGCATTGCTGCTGCCTCACGATGGGATCAGAAGGAGTGGGCGGAGCCATCTGAGCCGCGCGATCAGCCGGACTATCGCTCGAGTTTCCACGGTCTCGCCCGCTCCCGCCGTTCCCGCAGGGACCTCCTCCACCCGGAGGAGCTCGGGGTCTGGTTGGACGCGTCTTCGATGCCGTCAGGCGGCCCGGGCGGCCGATCAGCGGAACTCGGTGCCGTCCCGCCACATCCGGTGGAGCACGATGGCTTTCTGGATGCCCCGGCGCCGCGCCACCCCCATGCCCCGGGCCTTGAGCGTGCTCCAGCGACCGCGCGGCCCCGTGAGCAGGACGAGCGCGGCCTCGTCGAGCGCGGTCGGCATCATCGCGTCGCCACACCTCGACACCCGTCCCGTCCGGCTGGTCTCGCCCGACTGGTAGAGCCGTGGCGTGAGGCCGCAATGCGCGCCGACGCACTTCGACCGGCTGAAGCGGGCCGGATTGTCGACGTAGGCGCGATAGGTGAGCGCCACGACAGGACCGACCGACACCGGGCGCCGTCATCAGCCGGCGGCACACAGCGTCGCTGCGCACCACGTCGAGGAGCATCTTGCGGAGCGTCGCGAGCTGCGTCCGCAGCGCCTCCCGTGCCAGCAGGAGAGGGATGACCACGGCTGCGACCGCGGCGAGGTCGTCGACGAGCTCTCGGACGCGCGCGTCGAACCTGGCCGCGCTGACGACCCCGACCTTCAGGTCGAAGTTGCGCAGCTGACCACGCAGGTCGTTCTCGATGTCGTAGACCTTGCGCTGCAACAGCTTGCGCGAGGTCAGCAGCAGGCGCCGCTGCTGGCTGGCGGGGGTCTTGACGTGCACCGCCTTGAACTGGCCCACCCGCTCATCTGCGCGATCCCGAGCGCATCGCTGCGGTCGGTCTTGTTGATCCGCGCCGACAGGACGGCGTGCATGTGGCGGGTTTCGGCGCAGATCGCCGGAAGCTCCGCCTCCACCAGCCCGGCGTAGAGCCAGGGCGAGAGTGGACCGGCTTCGAGGCCGATCCGGCCGAAGGTCCGACGGCGGACTCGACAAGCTGGGCCTTCGATGCCGAAGGGGGCGGTGACGACGAAGGTGGCGCCCCAGGCTCCGCGCCGCCGGTCGTTATCCCCGAGCCGCCGCGCACGCCGGCCTCGAGGCCGGGCGATCTGTGGATCCTCCGCGATCACCGGCTGCTCTGCGGGGACAGCACGAACCACGACGACGTCCGCCGCCTGATGAACGGCAAACGCGCCGTACTGTTCGCGACCGACCCGCCCTAACTCGTGGACTACGACGGCTCAAATCACCCAATGCGGAACAAGGACTGGTCGCAGTCCTACGGCATCACTTTGGACGACAGCAGCCAGGGCGCGGAACCCTACGACGGATTCATCGCCGCCGCTGTTGCCGAAGCGATCACCGAGGATGCCGCCTGGTACTGCTGGCACGCCTCCCGCCGCCAGGCGATGCTCGAGGCCCGCGTGGAGAAGGCGGGTACTCTTGTCCATCAGCAGATCATCTGGGTGAAGGACCGCGGAGTTCTCACCCGCTCCCACTATCTCTGCGAGCACGAGCCCTGTTTCATGGGCTTGCGCCGCCCGAACCGCCCGCCGAAGGTGGCCGAGCAGTCGCTCCCCTCGACGTGGGAGATGCCGTCTCTCGCCAAGGACGAGCGCCCCGACCACCCGACGCCAACCGCTGGACGCCTTCGGGACCCCGATGCGCCAGCACGTCGCCCGCGGCGCGCTCTGCTACCAACCGTTCTCGGGCTCGGGTTCGCAGATCATGGCGGGCGAGGCCGATGGACGCCGCGTCTTCGCGATGGAGATCAGCCCGGCCTATGCCAATGTCGCCCTGGAGCGCTGGCAAGCGGAAACCGGCCGTGAAGCGATCCTCGAAGGCGATGGTCGGACCTTCGGCGAGCTGCAGGCATGCCGCTGTGGAGCCATCTCAGCATCCAGCACGGAGGGGCTGCCTAGAAGTCGTTTCGCAAGCGGGCGGGTCCTTCAGGTGGTCTTCTTCACGAACTCGGCGAATGCATCCGCGTAATCCGGATGCCACCGAGAGAGCGCCGGTCGGTTCTCGACGATGTCGCCGGCAGTCCAGAGAATGCGGCGCTCGTCGAGCTCCCGCGGGACGTCGTTGTCAGGGCAGAGGATGTAGAAGTCCCCAGCCTCGAGGCGTCGCATCATGAATTCCGCCGTCTGCGCAGGTGTCCACGCGGCGGCCGGCTTCTCCGTCCGCCCCTGTGCGGTTAGCTCGGTGAAGACGAAGCCGGGGATCAGGAGGTGTGCCGTCACCCTGCACCCCGGCGTGTTCCTCAGCTCGTGCGCGAGGGCCTCCGTAAAAGCCTTCAGACCAGCCTTAGACACGTTGTAGGCCGGGTCTCCCGGCGGCGTCGTGATGCCCTGCTTCGAGCCGGTGTTGATCACGAGCCCCGTGTGCCCGCGTGAGATCATGCCGGGAACGAAGACCTGGGTGCCGTGGATCACCCCCCACATGTTGACGTCGATCACCTTCTGCCAGTTCTCGGGCGGCCCGAAGATGGCGCTGCCGGGCTGGATGCCGGCGTTGTTCATGAGGATATCGGTGCCCCCGAACCGCTCACGCACGGCGGCCTCGAGCCGCTGGAGATCCTCTCGCCGGCTGACATCCGCTTCCGTGGCCATGACGGCGGGAGCGCCTTCGGGCGCCGCTTCGGCAAGCTGCGCGGCGGCGCGAGAAAGGCGATCTTCGCCGATATCCGCGATGCAGACCTTGAGGCCAAGGCGTGCGAACTCGCTGGCGGCAGCAAGACCTATTCCCGATGCGCCGCCGGTGATGACGGCAACGGCTCCGGCTGTGACGGCGGGATGAGGCATGGAGGATTCCTTTCGTGATCGCTCGGAGGAAGATTGCGGCTAGGGACGCTTCTCGCCAGAGGCCGGTGACGCTGCAACCTGCGTCATCGGTAGAACTGCAGCCTGCCGATCGCGACGTCAGCGGAGAAGGCGCGGCCGATTGCGACGATACCGAGGCGGCGCAAGCGCGCCAGATCGAGCGGCGCCTCAATGCGGTGCGGCTCGAAGCTGGCAAAAGGCAGCCGTACCGTGCGCCAGTCGGGCGTCGCGACAAAGCCGGCCCGGTAGGACTGCCACGGCCGGACCACGTCGGAGGTGCGAAGGTGCAGATTGTAGCGTTCGCCGTTTCCGAACAAGTCGGCCTCAATCCCGGTCCAGCGGCTGGCGTCGATGACGCCGCCGCCCGGTACGAGGTTTAGGGCGGCCTGGATGAACCCGCCCCTGTTCTCGAGCGAGACGTCGCCGCGCAGCCGCAGCGCCGGCCGCCCGGCGACAAGCTCGCGCACGATCTCACCGCCTGAGATGCCGCCCATGACGCGGTCGGCGATGAACTCCCAGCGCGTGCCGACCGTCGCGTACGGCGGCTCCTGGTCGAGCGCGTCAATGATGCTCTGCGGGGCTGCCATGGCGTTCCTCTCTACGGCCGCACAGATGAGCGCGCCGAAAAGCGCCGACAAGCCAGTGCGCGGCGATTGAGAGGGCCCGGGCTCATGGCCAATGCCTGATACGCACACATGTCTGGCTCCCAAAGTCATGAAACAGTCGCGCGTGATGTCCATGCTCGAGGAGATCGCCAATGTCGCCGTGGGCTATGGCGTCGCCGTCGTGACGCAGATCCTGATCTTCCCGGTGTTCGGACTGCACACGACGCTCGCACAGAACCTGAAGATGAGTGCGCTCTTCACCATCGTGTCGATCGCCCATAGCTTCGCCCTGCGCCGGGTGTTCGAGGCGATCCGGGTGCGGACAGCCTGACCAGATTGGCGCGAGTTTGGAGGCAGAGAGGGAGGTGACAACATGGCAAGCGACACGGCGATTTAACGTCTCCTCCCCGGGCTCGCGACCGCGAAAGGGATGATGCTGGGAGGTCTGCTTCTTCTGGGAGGTCTGCTTCTTGCGGCATGGCCAGCTTCGGCGACGCAGGAATACATCCTGCCTACGCTGTTCGACGTGACCGGAGTTGCGGCCGACGACGTCCTGAACATCCGGGCGGCCCCGGACGCCAGTGCCGAGATCATCGGAGCGCTCGCGCCCGGTGCCCGGAACATCGAGGTCGTGGGCTACGACGATACCGGGCGGTGGGCGCGGATCAACACGGACGGGCGCAGCGGCTGGACGGCGCTTCGCTACCTTGCCTACCAGACGGATGTCTGGACCCCTGGCACCCTGCCGCCGACCCTGCATTGCCTCGGCAACGAGCCCTTCTGGTCGTTTCGGCCGCGGAGCGAGGAGGTCGTGTTCTCGACACCGGAGGCACCTGAGAGCACGATGAGCATCAAGCAGGTCTTCTCGACAGGGCTGTTCCGGGATCCCCGGCGGTCGATCCTCGCACAGGGGGGCGCCCGCCGGATGACCGCGGTCATTGTGCCGATCGCCTGTTCTGACGGGATGTCCAACCGGACGTATGGTCTCGACGTCACCGTGATCCTCGAGGGGCACCGCGAGCCGCAGATGCTGACGGGCTGCTGCTCGATCGCTCCGGAATGACCCGCCGGCACTGATGTGAAGAGACCGCCGCTCCCGCAGGGACGGCGGTGTCGATCGAACGGACGCTCGCGCATCACGCTTCGGGAAGCCGGTACACCGGCCGCGTCCCTCGACCTTGTCTGAGGTGACTTCGAGCCCGAGTTTCTTCTTGAGCGCGCCGGCAAAGGCGCCGCGGGCAGCGTGGGGCTGCCAGCCCGTGGCGGCGGCGATCTCGTCGATCGTGGCGCCGCCCTCGGCGCGGGGTCGGCTTTGGCGGGAGCGTCCTGCGGGGCCTCGGCACGCGGCGCCTCGTCGACGCCTGTGGCCGCGGTGTCGCGCTTTCCGGCTCGATGCCGATGGCGGCGAGGCCAGCGTCGGTGATGGCAGGAGGATGGCGTGGCCCTCCTCGTCATCGCGCCAGAAGCGGTTCAGCGCGGCGTCGGGCGTGGTCCGGCTGTCGGTCGCGGTCTCCGCGATCAGGCCGTGGGATAGCAGCACGCCGACCACCTTGGTGGCGGCGCCTCCGCGGAGCGGGCCGGGGAGCGGCAGGACATTGCAGTCCCCGCGCTGCGCGGCGGCGCTGAGGATCACGGGCTGGTTGTCGGAAAGCTTGGTCATGAGGTCGTCTCCGTCTTCGGGGCCCGCGGCATGCAGATCCTACTACGGGGTCGAGCCCGCCAGTCGGCGGGGTTGTAGTGTCGGCGCCAGGCTTCGATGACGATCCGAGCTTCGGCGAGGCTGTAGAAGATCTCGCCGTCGCGGAGCTTCGATTTGAAGCTCTCGCTCTTCAAGGCTGCGCCAGCGCCTGTTGGCGTCGGCGTCCCCCTGATCCATCCGAAGAGCCTGGGCCCCAAGCCCTTCGTCCATGAGGCTCAGTCGCAGATCCTCGGACGCCCGCCACTCGGAAGGTCGGGCGTGAGTTCGTCGAGTAGGCGGCTCCGTCCAGGTTGATCGTGCCTCGCGGATCCATGCGGCTCGCTTCTGGCCTCGAACGAGGCCCAGAGGTGCGAAGTGCGTGCCGACGCTATCCTGCGCCGCCTCGTAGTCCTTGATCGGCGGGTGGATCGACGCCTGGACCATGCGCCGCTCGACCCTTGGATCCCCACCGCCGGTGACTGACATCGCAGCTGCGGGCTTCCCGTTCTGACTGTCGCCCGACAAGCGGCTGGCGATCGGCGGATCACCTGCGTGGTTCAAGCGGAACCGGACGCGGCGATGCAGGGCTCCTGGGACCCTGTGGACTTTCGCCGCCGAGACAGGTGGCTCGCCGCAGTGGCGCGCCTGCAGAGGGCTCCGTTCGCACCGGCAAGCTCTTTTTCCGAACGATCTGGTCTCATCGCGCGAGCTTTCCCGCCCCGGGACGAGCGTGAACATGATGACAATGAGCGAGGCCAGATTTGTTGCTCGTGAAGCACTTTGTGGCGCGTAGCGCGATCCACAACCTTGGATTGTTCGCCGGCGAACCGATAAAGAGGGGGCGCAGTGTATGGCGCTTCGAGCCGGATTACGACGTGGAGATACCTGCCGAAATGCTTGCCGATCTTGAAGTGGCTCTGCGGGAAGTGGTGATCGACTGCGCCGAATATTTCGCGAATCGCGGCATCTACAGGCTCGGCAACGACGCGGACATCTTCATGAACCACAGCGATCGGCCGAGCCTTCTCGATCTCGGGGACATCATGATCGCGCGGCGAGACATAGCAGTCGGAGAGGAACTGACCTGCGACTACCGCACGGTCCACGTGGCCGGATACCGCCCCCCCCCGGACCCCGGCGCACCAACGTGATCCGATCCTCGCTTTCGCGACAGATCGTTCTTCTGGTCCTAGCGATTGTTACGGCGTTCGTCTTCACCTTCTGGGCCTCGATCCTCTCGATCCGCACGGCGATGGACAGGCAGGCGCGGGTCGAGTCGGTCGACCTCATGCAAGGGCGCATCCAAGCGCTGCAGGAACAAGTCGCGCTCATCGCCAGCGATTACCACAACTGGACGGACGTCTACCGCGCAGCCGCCGACCAGGATTTCGAGTCCCTCTACTCGAACTACGGCATAACCGCCGTGCGCGGAGACGTCTTCCAGTACGCGCAGATGTTCGACGGCCCCTTCGACACGCCGGCTGCCTGGAAGGTGGGTGCGCCACGCGACACCCTGGAGGGCGGCATCCTTTCCGCGAAGACGATGGCGAACCTGCGGCAGCGCATTCCGGAGCTCAACTTCATTGAGCGGGAGACGTTCGACTTCTTTGAGTTCCGCTCCGGCAGCATCGTCATGTTCAGCGCCTCCTCGCTCCTGCCGGAGGACGTCTTCGTGATGCCCGAGATGCTCGGCGCCAACCTTGCCATCGCGGTCATCGGCAAGGTGCTTACCGAGGCGCAGCTCGCCGCCGTGAGAAAGGATCTTAGAGTCGATGAACTCCGCGCGCATCCCGTTGCGGAGACGATCCCTGAAATGAGCGACGGCCTGACGCTGCCGCTCGACGGGGCCGATGGACGGCCGGCCCTCTATCTGTCATGGCAGCCCCCGAGCCCCGGCACCGTGCTTTTCGAGCGGATCCGGCCGGTCATGGTGGGTGTCACGATCGCTTTTCTCGTCATGAGCCTGGCGGCGGTGCGGCTTCTTCGCGACAGGGCCAGAACGCTGGCCGACAAGGAAGCGGAAGCGGCCACGCTCGCCCGGGTCGATCTCCTGACCGGGCTTCCCAACCGCATGGCGCTTCGCGAGCACCTTGAACGCTTCGGCTCGGCAGGGTTCGCGCGGTTCGCGGCCGTCAGCATCGACATCGACCGGTTCAAGCAGATCAACGACATCATCGGACACGGGGGCGGCGACACCTACCTTCGAAACTTCGCCGAGCGTCTCCACGGCCTTGCCGACAAGGACACCTTCGTCTCGCGGCAGGGTGGCGACGAGTTCATCCTGATCGTCAGGGGAGGGAACGATCTCGAGGCCAGGGTTTCGGACAAGTGCCGCGAGATCGAACTGGCCCTGCGCGACCAGGTCTCCGTCGGCGGCTACTCTTTCAGCCTCGAGGCGGCCAAGGGTCTCGCGATCTCGGAAGGTCCCGACCAGCCGGTCGATGAGGTCCTGCTGAACGCCGATCGCGCAATGTACGCAGCGAAGCGCCGCCAGACGCAGGAGATCGTTCGCTACGACATGCGTATGGAGGCCAGGGACGCGCTAGATAGCTCGATCGAGAAGGCGCTGCGCTCCGCTCTGGACGACCGCTCGGAGTTCTTCATCGAGTACCAGCCAATCGTGAACGCCCGTTTCCCCGGCGGGATCGTCAAGTTCGAGGCCCTGGCCCGGTGGAACAGTCCGACGCTGGGGCGCGTCGCGCCCGCCGACTTCATCCGCGTCGCCGAGGCCACGGGCCTTATCCTGCCGCTTGCCAGACTGCTCCTGGAGAAGGTGTGCGCGGATCTCAGGGCGAACGCAGGCACCTCCGTCAGCATCAATGTCTCGCCCGTCCAGCTGACGTCGCTTGGCTTCGCGAGCGAATTGAGCGCGCAGATCGAAGCCGCCGGGCTCGAACTCGGGGCGCGTCGAGATCGAGGTTACGGAGACCATCGTGATGGGGGACAACAAGTCGGTGGCCTCCACCCTCCACGAGTTGCGATCGCGCGGGTTCTCGATCGCGCTCGACGATTTCGGAACCGGGTTCTCGTCGGTTGCCTATCTCGCGAGCATGCCATTCAACGTGCTCAAGATCGACCGCTCCTTCATCACCGAGAAGGCCGAGAACCGCGCGCCCAGGATGATCAAGTCGATGCTCGGCCTGGCGCATTCCCTGAACATGACGGTCGTCGCCGAAGGCATCGAAACCGCGCGGGAGGCCGAGACACTTCGGAGTTTCGGCTGCGACATGTTCCAGGGGTATTACTACGGCCGTCCCGGGCCGCTCGACGCGTTCCTCGACGAAAGACAAATGGAGCTCGACCTCGATATTCGCTAGGGCGTAGATGCCGCGATCCTCGATAGCGCCGGCAGCCATCTCGGCGTTGAAAAGGCGTTCTGTCGCAGATTTGGTGCAGCCGTTCCGCATCTGACGCTACATGTCGGCGACATTCGCGGGATGTGGCCGATGATGAGCAGGTTGGAGCGGGAGCGACTTCTCCCCCACGGATTGGAGCTACAACGGATCGAGGTTTCGGGGAGCATGGTTGTCGTGCATGCCCGCGCCTCGAGCGCTACAGCCGCCTGCCCACGGTGCGGCCAGGCGTCTCGTCGCCGGCACAGCCGATACCATAGGCGGCTGGCCGACCTTCCCGCTCAGGGACGCGAAGTCAGGATCGTTCTGTCGGTCCGACGACTCCGTTGTCGCACACCGCATTGTTGTACGCGGGTGTTCGCGGAGCGATTTCCGCCGTCGGTTACGCAGCCGCATGGCCGGCGGACGACGCGTTTGCAGGGGCTGGTGCGTCATCTCGGTCTGGCACTTGGCGGCCGTCCGGCGCAGGCGCTCGCCGGCCGGCTGTTGCTGCCGGCGAGTAAGGACACGTTTCTGCGCGGCGCCCGTGCCGTTCCCGATGACCGCTTCGATGCGCCGCGCGTGATCGGGATCGACGACTGGGCGTGGCGGCGTGGCCAGCGCTACGGCACCTTGATCTGCGACCTCGAGAAACGCCGTGTCGTCGATCTCTTGCCGGACCGCGAGCCCGCGACCGTAGAGGCTTGGCTGCGCCGGCATCCCCAGATCGAGGTCGTCGCCCGGGACCGGAACTGCGGATATGGAAGTGCCGTCACGCGGGCTTTACCCAAACGCCGTTCAGGTCGATACAGCTGCCGAGCGCCTTCAATACGAAGGATTCCTGCGCCGGCAGGACACAAACAGGATGGTCCGCCAGATGGCCGGAGAGGGCGTGCCCCTCAAGCGGATCGTCCGCCTGACGGGACTGAGCCGCAGGCTCGTGCGCCAGATAATCCGGGGCGAGCGCGAGGACGTGTTCCGCGTGCGCCAGAGCAGCCTCGAGCCCTGGTTGCCCCGCCTCGAGCGGGAATGGTCCGCCGGGTGCAGGAACGGCGCGGAGCTCTGGCGCCGCCTGCGGGCGGCCGGGTTCGGAGGCAGTCTGCGGGTCGTGACCGAGTGGACGACGCGGCGCCGCCGAGCGGAGGCGGCGCATCCGTCGACAGGAGGCAAATGCCCACCGGCACGCAGGATCGCCAGGTCAGGATGATGACCACCGCGCGGCACCACCTATGCAAGGCCGACGCCATCACGGTTGTCAGGATCGAGGCCGCGGCACCGTTTCTTGCCATCGCACGACATCTAACCGAGCGCTTCGCCGAGATGGTTCGCCAGGGGCGTGCCGAGCATCTGGCGGGCTGACTGACGGAGGCTGAGACCAGCGCGCTGGCATCCTTCGCCAGGGGCCTGCGCACCGACGAGCGCGCAGTCACAGCCGCGCTCCACGAACCTCGGTCGAACGGCCAGACTGAGGGTCAGATCAACCGGCTGAAATTTCTCAAGCGCCAGATGTACGGTCGCGCCAACCTCGACCTCCTACGCGCTCGGCTCCTCGTTGTCGCATAAGGACGGCTGCACCGAGATTGAATCAGAGCCCTCTTTCCAAGCCGATCCACAAGCTGGCTGTTGAAGAAGAGGCGCTCGCCGAAGGCCTCGCCCGCGGCAATCAGGAGCTGCGCGGCGCCCTGCCATGAAGCCTGATAGCCGCAAGGGCCGATCTCGACGGAGCGGTGACTCCAGCCGTATCTTCCGTGCCGCGGCTCCGGTGTCGCACGGCGTGCGCCTCTACCTCGACTCGCACTCTCGGACGCTTCCGGGCGGGCGCGGCCGATAGACTGGCAAGCTCCACCCGAAAAGCAGCGACCCGCCACGGAGAAGGAATGTGATCGCGGCGGCGAGCAGCAGCGACAGCGCCTCGCGCGCCGGGAATGCGGCGGCGAAAACAACGCTCGCAAGGGCGCCGCAGAGACAGGCGCTGACGTAAAGCTCGCCCTTTCGCAGCAGCATCGGGATCTCGTTGGCGACGACGTCGCGCATCAGTCCGCCGAAGGTGCCGGTGGCCACTCCCATGATGAGGACGATCGGCCACGACGCCCCGGCCTCGCGTGCGATCGACACACCGGCCGCGGCGGCGACCGACAGCGCCAGCGCGTCGAGCCAGAGGATCGCCTGGTAGCGCGAACTCGAGCCGCGGGGCAGCGATGAAGGCGAGGATCGCCGCTGCGCAGGCGACGGCGATGTAGTGTGGGCTGCCCACCCAGAAGACCGGGGCGCGGCCGAGCAGCAGGTCGCGCAGCGTGCCGCCACCGACTCCTGTGAGGCAAGCGAGGAAGAGGAAGCCCACGACGTCGAGTTGCGCCCGCGACGCGACGAGGCCTCCGGTCAGGGCGAAGACGAAAACCGAAAGCAGGTCGAGGACCTCGGCGGGCGACATGGCGCATCCTCATGTTGCAGGTGGTGCCGTCCAGATCAGCATCGCGGAGCCCTTCCGCGAGAGAGAGACAAAGCTCCAGCTCCGCCATAGCACCGAGATGACGTCTCATGGCTGATCTTGATGCCGCGCTCGGGCAGCAGGTCCTCGACGTTCCTGAACGAGAGCGGACAGCGCACGTAGAGCATCACGGCGAGACGGACGATCTGAGGCTTGATCTTGGAGTAGTGGAGTGGGTTCGGCTTGCCAGTCTTCCGAAGCTGCGCCCCCCCAACTCAAGTCGCGGTTCATCCGACAGTGCTTCTGCGGGTGCTCTGCCCCGTCGCCGTCCGGGTGTCGGGCGGCGCCTTCGAGGTGCTGGGCCAGGGCGCATGATCCTGCTTATCAGGGTGGCGCGGATCGCGCTGGCGCTGCTCGGAGGGCGACTCGGTCCGCGCCTGCCCGTCAGTCTCCTGCCCCTGGCCGGAAGGCGCTGGGCGCGGCCACGCTGGTCGGGCTAATCTGCCGCGGATGGACTGGAGCAAGCTCTTTCCTGGGCTGGCGAGGCTCTCGCCCCCGATCCGCGACCTGCTGGTGCGGCGCAGCAGCGTAATTCGGGTACCGGCGGGCACGCTAATCTTCGGCCCCGGCAAGGCGCCGGAAAACCTGCTTCTGCTGCTCGCCGGTACCGTGCGCGTCCATCAGCGCGGCGAAAGCGGGCGTGATATCGTGCTCTACCGCGTCGGCGCTGGCGAAAGCTGCGTGCTGACCACCGCCTGCCTGCTCGCCTACGAGGATTACACCGCCGAAGGCGTCGCGGAGACCGACGTCGAGGCGGTGGCGATTCCGCGCATGGTGTTCGACGAAGTCGTCGCCGCTTCCCCCGAGTTCCGCAGCTTCGTCTTCTCGGCATACTCCCGGCGCATCACCGACCTTTTCCACGTCATCGAAGAGATTGCCTTCCAGCGCATGGACATTCGCATGGCCCAGCGGCTGATCGAACTGGACGACGGGTCGGGGCGGATCCGGGCGACGCACCAGCGCCTCGCGGACGAGCTCGGGACGGCGCGCGAGGTGGTCTCGCGCCAGCTTAGCGAGTTTCAGCGGCGCGGCTGGGTCGCCCTGACGCGGGGCGAGATTGCCCTGACGGACAAGGCCGGGCTCGAGAAGCTCGCGAGCACATGACACGTTGTCGCATACGGCGGCATGTGGGGGCCATTGGTGACTAAGTCACAGAACCTTGGCGCCCGCGCCTATAGAGTTCCTCCGACAACCTGAGGAGGGGTCCAAGATGGAAGTGAACATGGGAACGGCGGACCGCGTTGTTCGCGCCGCGATCGGGGCGATCCTCGTCCTGCTGGCGATCTTCGGCGCGTTCGCGAGCGCCACGTGGTTCTGGATTTCGATCATCGTCGGCTTGGTGTTGCTCGGCACGGCGACGATGAAGTTCTGCCCACTCTACCGTGTGTTCGGCATCAGGACCTGCCGGACATGAGGGGCGATGGAGAGGTGGCGAGCTACCCCGTCGACATGAGCGTCAGGCCCGAGGTCAAGGCGTTCTTCGACGAGGCGACGAACACGATCAGCTATGTCGTGAAGGATCCCGGCTCGAACGCCTGCGCGATCGTCGATTCGGTGCTCGACATCGACTACGCGGCCGGGCGGCTCTCATACGCGAGCGCCGACGCGCTGGTCGATTATGTCCAGGCGACAGGGCTCGAGCTGCAATGGCAGATCGAGACGCATGTCCATGCCGACCACCTGTCGGCGGCGCCCTACATCCAGGAGAAGCTGGGCGGCAAGATCGCGATCGGCGCGAACATCACCATCGTTCAGGACACGTTCGGCAAGATCTTCAACGAAGGCACGGAGTTCCAGCGCGACGGCAGCCAGTTCGACCTGCTCCTGCACGATGGCGACACCTACCGCGTGGGCGGGATGACCTGCTTCGCGATGCACACGCCGGGCCACACGCCCGCCTGCATGACGCATGTTATGGGCAACGCGGCCTTCGTGGGCGACACACTCTTCATGCCGGACGGCGGCTCGGCGCGAGCGGACTTCCCCGGCGGCTCGGCCGAGATGCTTTACGAGTCGATCCAGAAGGTGCTGGCGCTGCCCGACGAGATGCGCCTCTTCATGTGCCACGACTACGCGCCGGGCGGCCGCGACTATGCCTGGGAGACGACCGTGGCCGAAGAGAAGGCGAGCAACATCCATGTCGGCCAGGGCCGGTCGAAGGACGAGTTCGTCAGGTTCCGCACCGAGCGCGACTCGCAGCTCGACATGCCGAGGCTGATCATCCCCTCGCTGCAGGTGAACATGCGTGCCGGCGAGGTGCCGGCCGATCGCGACGGCAACCCGATGCTCAAGGTGCCGCTGAACAAGCTTTGAGAGCCGGGAGAGGGAAGAGAACATGGACATCAAGCCGATTTCGACCCGCCTTTCGGTCGGCCCGCAGATCGCAATCGGCGACCTGCAGGCGCTGGCCGACCAGGGCTACCGCTCGATCATCTGCAACCGCCCGGACGGCGAGGGTGCCGATCAGCCGACCTTCGAGGAGATCGAGGCGGCGGCGAGACCGCTGGGGCTCGAGGCGCGCTACCTCCCGGTCGAGTCGGGCCGGGTGAGCGACGAGGACGCCGAGGCGTTCAAGGCGGCGCTGCGCGAGCTGCCGGGGCCGATCCTGGCCTATTGCCGTAGCGGCACCCGCTCGGCCACGCTCTGGTCGCTGGCGCAGGCCGACGAGATGAGCACGCCCGACATCCTCGCCGCGACCAAATCGGCGGGCTACGACATGTCAGGCGTGGCGCGGCGCATCGTGAACGGCGGCAGGACGCCTACCGACCGGGCCGACGCGACCTTCGACGTGGTCATCGTGGGCGCCGGCGCAGCGGGAATCGCGGTCGCCGCCAGCCTGCGGTCGCGCAAGCCCGACCTGCAGATCGCGCTGATCGACCCGGCCGATATCCACTATTACCAGCCCGGCTGGACGATGGTGGGCGGCGGCATCTTCGAGCCGGAGAAGACCGTCCGGACCATGGGCTCGCTGATCCCGAAGGGCGTGCACTGGATCAAGGCGGCGGTCGCCGCGTTCGAGCCGCAGGACGACGCGGTGCTGCTCGACGGCTGCCGGGTGGTGAAGTACGGCCGGCTGATCGTCTGCCCGGGCCTCAAGCTCGACTGGCACAAGGTCGAGGGGCTGGTGCAGACGCTCGGCCGCAATGGCGTGACCTCGAACTATCGCTACGACCTCGCGCCCTACACCTGGGAGTTGGTCAAGGGGCTCAAGGCGGGCCGCGCCCTGTTCACCCAGCCGCCGATGCCGATCAAGTGCGCCGGCGCGCCGCAGAAGGCGATGTATCTCTCGGCCGACCATTGGCGGAGAACCGGCGTCCTGGATGGGATCGACATCGACTTCATGAACGCGGGCGGCGTCCTCTTCGGGGTGAAGGACTACGTCCCGGCGCTGATGAAGTATGTCGAGCTTTACGGCATCGGCCTCGACTACTTCCACAACCTCGTGCGGATCGACGGACCGGCGCGGAAGGCGTGGTTCGAGGTCAAGGCCCCCGACGAGGCGCCGCGCGAGGTCGAGGTGGAGTTCGACATGATCCATGTCTGTCCGCCGCAGACGGCGCCCGACTTCATCCGGGTCTCGCCGCTGGCAGACGCCGCCGGCTGGATCGACGTCGACCAGTCGACGTTGCGCCACAAGCTCTATGCCAACATCTGGTCGCTGGGCGACGTGATGAACGCGCCCAATGCCAAGACAGCCGCCGCGGCGCGGATCCAGGCGCCGATCGTCGCACAGAACGTTGCCGCCGACATCGACGGCAGCTCGGCGCGGGCGCAGTATAACGGCTATGGCTCGTGTCCGCTGACGGTCGAGCGAGGCAAGATCGTGCTGGCCGAGTTCGGCTATGGCGGCACCTTGCTGCCGAGCTTCCCCAGCTGGGTGATCGACGGCACCAAGCCATCCCACGCGGCGTGGCTGCTCAAGGAGCGGCTCCTGCCGCCGGTCTACTGGAAGGCGATGCTGCGAGGGCGGGAATGGATGGCTAAACCCGAGACGCTGCCCGCAGCCTGACTGCATTGGCCGCGCCGGCGCGCCCTGCCAGGCGGCGCCGGCACACACGCCTCGCTCTGCTTGTGAGCGCCGGCATCGATTGGCCACCCTTTCGAGGCGGATCGAGCCTGAATTACAGACCGAGAGAGCCCATTAGCGCCCGGGCTTGGGAGGCAATCACAGCGTGGGCGTCACATCGAGTGAGCACTGACATCGTCACGCCGCAATCTCCACTTCGCACAGCGTATGGTTGGTTCGAGGCTACTCCTTTCGGCGCCACCCAGCCGTGACCTGCTCCCCGGACATGTCTGCGCTCTGAGGTTGGTCTGTTCCTCGAACGAGGAGACGGACGATGAATCGATCGAGGTTCAGCGAGGGACAGATCATCGGGATCCTGAAGGAGCACCAGGCGGGGCTGAGCGCGAAGAAACTCTGCCGCAAGCACGGCGTCAGCGAGCCGACGTTCTACAAGTGGCGGTCGAAGTATGGCGGCATGGAGGTGTCGGACGCGAAGCGGCTGCGGACGCTCGAGGAGGAGAACGCCAGGCTGAAGAAGCTACTGGCGGAGTTGATGATGGACGTGTCGACGCTCCGCGAGATGCTCGGAAAAAACTTCTGAAGCCCAGTTCCAGGAGAACCGCCGTGAGCTGGGCCATTGCCGAGAAGAGCTACCCGCAAAGGCGCGCCTGCGCTCTGGTCGGGATCGACCCGCGGGTCTACCGCTACCGCTCTACGCGGAGCGACGATGGGCCGCTCCGGACGCGATTGCGCGAGCTGTCCGCTGAGCGAAGGCGGTTCGGCTACAGGCGCCTGCATCTCCTGCTGCGCCGCGAGGGCTGGGAGGTGAACTGGAAGAAGCTCTACCGCATCTACCGCGAGGAGAAGCTGACGGTGCGCCGTCGTGGCGGCCGCAAGCGTGCTCTTGGCACGCGGACGCCAATGGCGATCCCGCAGGGGCCGAACCAGCGCTGGAGCCTCGACTTCGCCTCCGACGCGCTGTCCTGTGGCCGGCGGTTCCGGGTGCTCTGCATCATCGACGACTTCAGCCGCGAGTGCCTGGCGACGGTCGTCGACACCTCGCTCTCCGGCGTCCGCGTCGCCCGCGAGCTCGACCGGATCGCCGAGATGCGCGGCTATCCCTGCATGGTGGTCAGCGACAACGGCACCGAGCTCACCTCGAACGCGATCCTGAAGTGGCAGGAGGAGCGGCACGTCGAATGGCATTACATCGCCCCAGGCAAGCCCCAGCAGAACGGGTTCGTCGAGAGCTTCATCGGCCGCCTCAGGGACGAGTTCCTGAACGAGCACCTGTTCGCCAGCCTGCGCCATGCCCGACATTTGATTGCGGCATGGCGCGACGACTACAATCACCACCGCCCGCACACGAGCCTCGGTGGGCTCACCCCGCGGGACTATCGCAACCGGTCAGAGAAGGACCAAACCCTGAACAGAGCTCTCTCTGTGAACGAGGACAATCCAGGGAGCAGGTCAATTTCGTTGTTCATCCGGCGTCCGCCGCCACGCTACTGGCAAACTGCGGCGGACTGTCGTGCGGGCTGCCTCGGAACATGGTCTTTACGCTCGGCACCCGCACAAGCGGAGCTTCGGAACATCACAGCAGCACAGATGAGGGGTTTGCCGGTGAATGATGTCGGCACCAGCTTTGGGACCGCGACTTTGGCGGCTCTCGGTCGTTGCGGATGGATCGCATGGCGGGAGATTGCCGTGGCGGGCGCAACCGGGTGCCGGTAACTCTGTTCGAGATGCGCGCGCTCTTTGCCCTGATGCTCTGCCTTTGCGCCTTCTCCACGGCTCAGGTGGTCGCGCAGGAGGAGCGTGCGGCGCCCACGGCGATCACAGTCCGAGACGTTCCCGAGGATGCGGCAATCGCGGAGCGTCTGCGCACGATCCTGCAGGGGCTCGACCAGGACGGGATCACGGCAAGCGTACAGGGCGGGGTGGTCACTCTCTCCGGCGAGGTCACCGACCAGAACGTGAGCGCCCAGCTGGTCGACATCGCGCGGCGGGTGGAGGGGGTGGTCACGGTCCGCGACGAGCTGACCGAGACCGAAGTCCTGGCCGAACGTCTCGATCCCGTGTTCGCGCGGTTCGAGGCGCGGATGGCCCAGCTCCTCGCCAGGCTTCCGTTACTCTTCATGTCGGCCGCAATTTTCGCAGCGATCACGGCTCTCGGCTATCTGATCGCGCGTAGCCGCTTCTGGGATCGTCTGGGGCCGAACACGTTCATTGCGAACATCTATCGGCAGGTGATCCGCCTGGGCTTCGCGCTGGCGGGGCTCGTCGTCGCGCTCGACCTCGCCGGCGCGACAGCGCTGCTCGGGACGATCCTTGGCGCGGCTGGCATCGTGGGGCTCGCGCTCGGCTTTGCGGTCCGCGACACGGTGGAGAACTTCGTGGCATCAATGATGCTGAGCCTGCGGCAGCCATTCCGTCCCAACGACCTCGTCGAGATAGAGGGCGTCTCGGGTCACGTCATCCGCCTCACGTCACGGGCGACGATCCTGCTGTCGCTCGACGGCAACCACATTCGCATCCCGAACTCGGTCGTCTTCAAGAGCCGGATCGTGAACTACACGAGCAATCCGGCGCGCCGATTCCTGTTCGACATCGGCATTGATCCGGAGGCGGACCTCGAGGCCACTCGGCGTCTGGCGCAGGAGGCGCTGCGCGCGCTGCCGTTCGTGCTGGACGAGCCCGAGGCCCTGGTCTGGATCGAGAACATCACCGAGGCTGGGGTCATCCTGCGCATCACCGGCTGGATCGATCAGGAGGTGACCGGCTTCGTCGCCGCGCGCGGAGATGCGATGCGGATGGTCAAGGCAGCGATCGAAGCCGCCGGCGTCGCCATTCCGGACACCACCTATCGCATCCGCCTCGAAGGCGCGGCGACGCCCGAGGGAGTGTCTGGACCGAAGGCTGGGACCGATCTCGCCACTCCCCGGCGCCCAGAAGCGGTAGAGGCTGGATCACTCGGAGTCTCCGAAGAGAAGGCGTTGGTTCCCTTCGTCGCCGCCGAGCGGGAGGAGAAGGAAGACCTGCTTCGAGAGGATGCCCCACAGGAATAGGCGTGCTGCGGCTCTGGAGGACGTTTGTGTATCAACGGATTCTGCGTCCGCACACGCTGATGGCATCCTCTGACAGACTCCGCTGCCTCGCTTCAAGGGTTACATCAACCGTGACAACTGTTTCGGCGTCTGGACCTGAACGAAACTCGTCACCAGCAGGGGCAGCTCGTGCCACGCGGGACCACCATGGGGTCCTCCGTCTGAGGTCCCAGCGAAAGCACTCGGAATGGACGATGTCGCAACGGCTCGTGCGCCCTGTGCCAGCCCCTGCGGGCGCACTCGTGATAGCCAGCAAGGGCTGCGACCTACACGACTGGCTAAGGCCGCTCTGTTGCCGCGGTCACGGCGATCTCGGCCTTCCACTCGGGGTTGGCGAGACCACAGATCAGCAGCGTCGAAGCTGCAAGATGACCGGCAAGGACGCGGTCCCTGACCTTTCGGGCGACTGCCACACCCTCGTGGTCGCTCAGGAAGACGCGCATGTCCACGATGTCGCGCGGGCCCATATCCGCCGCTTTCAGGATCGCCAGCACATTGCTCCACGCCTGCTCGATCTGCGCTTCCCATCCGTCGGCGAGCACGCCATCGGGAGAGATGCCAAGCTGGCCGGACACGTGCAGCACGCGGGCTCCAGCGGGAACCTGCATGGCCTGAGCGTAGCTTGAGTTTGGCTTCGGGGCTTCGTCCGTCTTGATCTCGAAAACCGGCATACGTTTCTCCTTCGCTTCAGAGGCCCTGCGTGCACCAGCTCCGGCTTTATAGCGAGTCTCGCACGCAGGAGTGCGGCCATCGCCGCCCGCGTCGCAGACAGTCCGGCCCGGCGCCACGCGCGCGGCCGACCTCGCTCGACTGACCGGTGTGACGCTGCCGACAGCCAAGCTCGACCGGCTGTAGCGGAGCGCGCCCTTCCTGCTGCCGCTCAGAGACATCTGTGTCCGCTTCGTCGCGGCCGAGATGCCGGAGGCAACGGTCAGGATCATGGTCCTCGTCGCCGAGCTGGAGCCGAGGCGATATCGCGGCGCACCAGGGAGGCGCTGTCGGCCGGCAGGGCCGGGGCGTGCGGCTAGGCTGCGGCGGCGCTGAGGCGGGCGGGACTGGGCGGTGCGCCACTCAGGGCGGCCATGGCGCGGAACGCCGAGGACCTGCGGGCGGCGGTGGAGGACATCGGATCGGGTGCGCCTTCGTCAGAATGCACCTGATGCACCGAAGGATCGCAAAGGCTGAGCGGGAGCATAGGATCACCGCCCCTCACGTCCCGAGCAGCCGCGCTTCCGACCATGTCGTCGGCTGAGGGTTGAAGATCCTCACGACGGCGTGCCCGAAGCCGACCAAGGCGTATAGTGGTCCTGACCCAAGCCAGGAGCGTTCGCTCGGTCGCTGCATGTCCGGCGTAATCCGGGATCATGACTTCTCCGGTTGAGACCTCGGATCGGCAAGCGCTTTGACGTGCATCATTGCCGCCCCTCCGGAGATGAAGCCAGCTTTTGTCCGCGAGCAGGTCGATCTGCTCAAGGGGTCGAGCCGGTGGTTCGGACCGTCTTGGCGAGGGAACGATGAGATACGTCCATCACGTATTCGAGCGCCTCATCGCGAAGTGCCAGAAGCTCGAGCCGGTGCCCACCGCTGTTGTCTTCCCAATGAGCGAGGTCGCCCTCCTCGGCGCCGTCGAGGCGACCGCGGAAAAGCTCATCCGGCCGGTGCTCTTAGCGCCGAAGGACCAACTCGTCTCGTTTGCGGGGGACCTGCGCATAGACATCTCGAGTTGCGAGATCACGGATGCGGAAGACGACCACGACGCGGCCGCGCAGGGGGTCGCGCTCTGCCGGTCCGGCCGCTGTGAGGCGCTCATGAAGGGCAGCCTGCATACGGACCACCTGATGCACGCGGTCATGGCCGACGGCACCGGCCTGCGCGGGAAGCGTCGTATCAGCCATGTCTTCGTGCTCGACGTGCCGAGCTATCCGCACACGCTGATGATCACCGACGCCGCCATCAACATCTATCCGACGCTCGAGGACAAGGTCGACATCGTGCAGAACGCGATCGACCTGGCGCACGCGCTCGATATCTCTCAGCCGAAGGTGGCGATCCTCTCTGCTGTCGAGACCGTCACGCCCAAGATCAGGTCGACGATCGACGCTGCCGCCCTGTGCAAGATGGCCGAGCGGGGCCAGATAACGGGCGGGATTCTCGATGGACCGCTTGCTTTCGACAACGCGGTCGATCTGAAGGCGGCCGAGATCAAGCACATCACGTCACCGGTCGCCGGCAAGGCCGACATCCTCGTCGTCCCGGACATGGAGTCGGGCAACATGCTCGCGAAACAGCTGGAATACCTGGCCGATTCGAAAGCGGCAGGTATCGTCGTGGGGGCGAGCGTTCCCATCGTTCTGACCAGCCGGGCCGACAGTGCGAGGACACGGCTCGCCTCGTGCGCCGTTGCCGTCCTGCTCGCCCATCAGCGGCGGAAAACCGGCGACGGCGTCCCCGGACTGGGCATCCACCATGACTGAGCGCGACACGATCCTTGCCATCAACGCCGGGTCGTCCAGCATCAAGTTCGCGGGCTTCAGCCTCGATCTCCGGCGCCGGTTCGGCGGCGAGCTCGAGGGTCTCGGAACGCATCCGCGGCTCTCCGTCACAACCGATGAGTCGGGGAACCGGGTCGAGGAGGACTGGGCCGAAAGCGGGGCCGAGTACATGCCGGCTCTGATCCGCCGTCTGGTCGACTGGATCGAGGCCAACCAGCCGGCCGGCGGGCTTGCCGCAATCGGTCACCGGGTAGCGATCGGCGGTCTTGAGCATTCGGGTCCGGTACTGGTGACGGCAGGACTTATGCAGAAGCTGCGATCTCTGGTGCCGCTCGCGCCCCTTCACCAGCCGCTCAACCTCGCGCCCATCGAAGCGCTTCGCACCTCTCATCCTCACGTGCCGCAGGTCGCGTGTTTCGACACCGCCTTCCACCGAACCCTTCCGCGCGAGGCGCAGTTATACGGCCTCCCCCGCGCACTTTCCGATGCCGGCGCATGCCGGTACGGCTTCCATGGCCTGAGCTACGAATACATCGCCGGCAGGCTGCGCGAACTCGATGCCACGGCTGCCGACGGGCGGACGATCGTCTGCCATCTGGGCTCCGGTGCCAGTCTCTGCGCGCTCCAGGCCGGCGAAAGCATCGCGACCACGATGGGGTTCAGCCCACTGTCCGGGCTCGTCATGGCGACGAGGCCCGGCGATCTCGATCCGGGCCTGATGATCTGGCTGCTGCGCGAGCGTGGCATGAAAGTCGATGAGGTCGAGCACATGCTTTATCACGACGCCGGCCTGAAGGGCGTCTCCGGGATCAGCGGCGACATGCGGGAGCTGCTGGGCAGCGAGGATCCCTGCGCTGCCGAGGCGATCGGGCTCTTCGTGTACAGCGTCGTCTCCGAGATCGGTCGTCTCACCGCGGCGCTCGGCGGTCTCGATGCGCTCGTCTTCACGGCCGGGGTCGGTGAACATGCGCCCGCCATCCGGCACGCCGTCTGCGAGCGCCTGGCCTGGCTCGGTCTGCATCTCGATGCCGGCGCGAACGAGGCGAATTTCGCGCGTATCGCCGCCCCGCACAGCAAGGTCGCCGTCCTCGTCGTTCCCACCGACGAGGAAACGATGGTGGCGCGGCACACTGTCCGGCTCGCGCTGGCGCGGACTGGCAGACGGATGGAGAGCACGACGTGACCCGCAGCGAAGCCCGGACGCCTGTCCACGAACACACCGTCCCTTGGTTCTGGCCGATGGTGGCAGCCATCGAGTTCGAGGAAGAGGGTCTCCGGCTCTTCCAGGACAACATGCGCTTCATCGAGGCGGCTGCCGAGATCGAGAGACCGCCGCCGCCCGATTGGGCCACCAAGAACCGGGTTCTGGTGGATCTCGACACGATGCGGCTGAGGGATTTCTCGACGCCCGGCACCGGCGACGAGGCGACCCCGGTTCTGATCGATGCACCCTATGCTGGGCACTGCTCGACCATCGCCGACTACGAGAAGGGCCAGAGCCTCGTCGAGACGCTGCTCGCCGGCGGTCTGACGCGAGTGCTCGTCACGGACTGGAAGTCGGCGACGGCCGAAATGCGCGACTACGACATCGACAAGTACCTTACCGACATCGACGCCGCGGTCGGGGCGATGGGCGGGCGGGCGCATCTTGTCGGGCTCTGCCAGGGCGGCTGGATGTCGGCGATGTACGCCTGCCGGTTTCCTCACAAGGTCGCCTCGCTGGTCCTCGCCGGGGCGCCGATCGACACCAGCGCCGGGAACGGTCCGATCAAGAAACTGGCTCACGAAGTGCCGATGGCGGCCTACGAGGAGATGGTCGCATCCGGCGGCGGCCGGATGCTGGGTCAGTACATGCTCGCTGGCTGGAAGAACATGCATCCGGGCGAGCAGTACCTGGGCAAATTCATCGACCTCTACGAGCATATCGAGGACAGGAACTACATAAAGCGCACCGAGACGTTCGAGCGCTGGTACGAGAACCCGATCGACCTGCCGGGTGCCTATTACCTCCAGGCGATCAGGCTGCTGTTCAAGGAGAACCGCTTCGCCAGGGGTGAGTTCGTCGCGCTGGGGCAGACGCTGTCGCTGAAGTCGGTGACCTGCCCGGTTTATCTGCTCGCGGGCGAAGCCGACGACATCACGACGAAGGAACAGGTTTTCGCCGCAGAGCACCTGTTGGGAACGCCCCGCGCAAGTATCCGCAAGTCGCTCGTCCCGGGAGGCCACATCGGCCTCTTCATGGGAACGCGAACCTTGAAGGAGGCGTGGCCCCGGATCGCCCGATGGATTGGTGAGGTCCGGGCGGACAAGGAGGAAGTCCATTTGATCACTCTGCTGAACGGCTATCCAGACGATGTCCTCGCGCTGTCGGCAACCGGACAGGTGACCGCCGACGATTATCGCACGATTCTGGTGCCGGAGGCCGAGGCGCGGTTCAAACGCCACGACAGGATCAGATTCCTGTACGTGATCGGCGAGGGGTTCGAGGGCTTCTCGCCGGGTGCGATGATGGCCGATGCCGAGTTCGGCTTCGGCCATCTGCGCGAACTCGGGCGCACTGCGCTGGTGACCGACGTGATCTGGATCAAGGACGCAGCGCGGCTCTTCGCTCCGTTCTTCCGCGTGCCGCTCCGGGTGTTTCCGAATGCGGAGGTCGACGCGGCACGAGACTGGCTCCTCGCCGGGGCCGGCGGCGACGCATCTGAGCCGACGCATTTCGAGTGACTTCGATCTCCGCGGTTGATGATCGTCAATGCCCGATCGATCGGGAACGGGTAGCCTTTCGCAACCGCACGGCTTTTGTGTCGCATTCTGGGATGCAGGCACGGTGTAAGTCTACGGCAGCGTTCGACAACTTGCCAACAGATGCGAGGGAACGAATGTCTGACTTGAATATCGACAGCGCCAGCAGTGTCCGCGAGGTCGTTGCTGTATTTCACGAGGCGGCTCCTCTCGAAGCGGCAGCCGAAGAACTCGTGAAGGCCGGTTTCTCGGAAAGGCGGCTGAGCGTACTGGGGGATCAAGAGGCGGTCGCCAGGAGGCTGGGCCACCACTTCGAGCCGGTTCAGGTGATGGAGGATGACCCCAGGGTTCCGCAGCGCGCCTTCATCTTCAAGGCAGATCGAGCGACAGCCGAAGCAGCCGCGATCGGTCTGCCCATGTATATCGGCGCGCTGAGCGGTGCGGTGATGATGGTGGCCAGTGGCGGCGCCCTGGCGATGGTGCTGCTGGCAGCCGCTGCGGGCGGCGCGGCGGGCGGCGGCCTCGGGGGCGTGATAGCCGCAACTATCGGCAGAAGACACGCCGATCGTCTGGAGGCCGATATCCGCGAGGGCGGGATCCTGCTCTGGGTTATCGTCGGGAACGCCGAAGAAGAAGAGCGGGCCAGCGAGATCCTGAAGCGGGCCGGCGGAGTGGATGTGCACGCCCACAACATCGTGCGGACATGGGGGGAAGAGGAAACCCCGTTCAAGAATTGGAACCCCGACCCTTTCCTCGATTGAAGATTGTGCGCGGCCAGTCGGCGCGGTCCGGCCTTGTTCAGATGCCTCGGTTCGCGCGCCGTTGCTGTTCGTTCCGACCGGGAATTATCCGGCGCGCAATCCAGGTCCTTTCCGAGGAGGCTCGTTCTTGAACAACACGACGCCCGACGCCACGCGGGACGCGGCGGCCGATACCGATCTGACGCAGGGCCTGACCGCTGCCGAAGCTGAGGCGCGGCTGTCCAGATATGGTCCGAACGCCCTGGATGAGAAGAAGACTGGCGCCCTGGAGCGGCTCAAGCGGTATTTCTGGGCCCCGATCCCGTGGATGATCGAGGCGGCAGCGATCCTTTCGGCGGTGCTGGGCGATTGGGCCGACTTCGCCATCATCATGGCGATGCTTCTGGTCAATGCCGGGGTCGATTATTGGCAGGAAAGCAAGGCCGGCAGCGCCATCGAGGCGCTGAAGGCACGCCTGGCGCCCAATGCCCGGGTCCTGCGCGATGGAAAGTGGACGACCGTCCCGGCGCGCGACCTCGTCCCCGGGGACGTGGTGACGCTGAAGCTCGGCGACATCACGCCCGCCGACATACGTCTGGCGAGGGGAGACTATCTCAGCGCGGACGAGTCTGCGCTGACGGGCGAATCCCTTCCCGTCGACAAGAAGGTGGGCGACACCGCTTATTCCGGGGCCGTGATCAAGCTGGGCGAGATGATCGGTGTCGTTACGGCAACCGGCATGAAGACCTACTTCGGAAGAACCGCGCAACTGGTCGAGACTGCCGAGACCCGCTCGCATTTTCAGCGTGCGGTGCTGAACATCGGCAACTTTCTGATCCTGACGACCATCGCGCTCGTCGCGCTGATCCTTCTGGTGGCGCTGTTCCGGGCCACGCCCTTCTGGCAGACGCTGAAGTTCTGCCTGATCCTCACCGTCGCAGCGATCCCCGTGGCATTGCCGACGGTGCTGTCGGTGACAATGGCGGTCGGCGCCGAGAAGCTTGCACAGATGAAAGCCATCGTCTCGCGGCTCGTTTCGATCGAGGAACTCGCCGGGGTCGACGTGCTCTGCGCCGACAAGACCGGCACGCTGACCCAGAACAAGCTTACGGTGGGCGATGTGCAGCCGGAGGCCGGGATCAGTGTCGACGACCTGATGCTGGCGGCCCGGATCGCCAGCAATGCCGACGATCCCGATGCCATCGATACGGCGATCCTCGCCTCGGCCCCGGCCGGCTCTGATGCGGCCGGGGGCTTTGCGGTTACCGGCTTCACGCCGTTCGACCCGATCTCAAAGCGGGCGGAGGCCGCAGCTCGCAAGGGCGGCACTGCGGTAAGCTTCAGCAAGGGGGCGCCCCAGGTGATACTCGACCTGGTAAAGCCCGCGGCCGAAGACCGAACGCGGATCGAGGGCGCCGTCGAGGAGTTGGCCAAAAAAGGCTACCGCTCGCTGGGTGCGGCGCGCCGGGAAGAGGGCGGCGCCTGGGCATTTCTGGGCCTGATCCCAATCTTCGATCCGCCGCGCGAGGACGCGGCAGAGACCATTGCGACGGCCGAACGGATGGGGCTGGACGTGAAGATGATCACGGGCGACCACGAGGCAATTGCACGCCAGATCGCTGGCAAGCTTGGTCTCGGCACCAACATCGCCTCGGCGGACAAGATGTTCGACGGCGCCGGTGACGGCGACGTTGCCGCCCGGATCGAAGCCGCCGATGGCGTGGCGCGGGTCCTGCCCGAGCACAAGTTCGCCATCGTGAAGGCGCTGCAGGCGCGGGACCACATCGTTGCCATGACGGGCGACGGGGTGAACGATGCCCCGGCGCTGAAACAGGCCGACGCCGGCATCGCCGTGAGCGGCGCGACGGATGCGGCCCGCGCCGCAGCCGACGTCGTGCTCACCGACCGGGGCATCTCGGTCACCGCCTCGGCGATCGAAGAGGCGCGGCGCATCTTCGAGCGGATGACCAGCTACGCCACCTTCCGGATCGCCGAAACGATCCGCGTGCTGATGTTCATGACGCTGTCGATCCTGGTGTTCGACTTCTATCCGGTTACCGCCATCATGATCGTGCTGCTGGCGCTGCTGAACGATTTCCCGATCATGATGATCGCCTACGACAACGCCAAGGTCGCCGAGCGGCCGCTGCGCTGGGACATGCGCCGCGTCCTGAGCGTCGCGGCAGCCCTTGGACTGTCCGGGCTGGCCGCAAGCTTCCTGCTGTTCTGGTACGCGGACAAGGTGCTGCAACTCCCCCGCGATCAGATACAGACCCTGATCTTCCTCAAGCTGCTCGTGGCGGGGCACCTCACGATCTACGTCACCCGGAACCAGGGCTGGTTCTGGAAGCGGCCCTACCCGGCCCTGCGCCTTTTTCTTACCACGGAAGCCACACAGGTGATCGGGACGCTCATCGCGGTCTACGGCATCTTCGTCGCCCCCATCGGCTGGGGTCTCGCGCTCGCGGTCTGGGTCTACGCGCTGCTCTGGCTGCCCGTGAACGACATGATCGCGCAGGTGATCAGGCGACTGCTGGAGCATCGCGGCCAGGATCAGGTCCGCCATCTTCGGCGAAGCGAGGCGCGCTTTGGCTGATGGGACGTTCCTGCGTTCCGGGTTGCTGTTTTACCCCCGCTCCTTGGCTCCGATGAGCAGAGTGTCCCGTGCTCGAAAACAAATCAGCTGTCCTATGGCGTCGGCGCTGGATAGCTGCCCACGAGAGCTTCCTGGCCAGTTCCCAAGCTATCTCGCTTTTCCACACCTTGTGGCGGACGCGACTCCCTAAGGCGCCAGCTTCCTGCCGCCAAGGGCGCGAATCTGCCATGAAACGGCCGACGAACCCTTGAGCGCCACTGACCTGCTCCCCGTCTTGTCCTCGTTCAGAGGTTAAGTCTGTTCCGGGTTTGGTCCTTCTCTGACCGGTTGCGATAGTCCCGCGGGGTGAGCCCACCGAGGCTCGTGTGCGGGCGGTGGTGATTGTAGTCGTCGCGCCATGCCGCAATCAAATGGCGGGCATGGCGCAGGCTGGCGAACAGGTGCTCGTTCAGGAACTCGTCCCTGAGCCGGCCGATGAAGCTCTCGACGAACCCGTTCTGCTTGCGGCTTGCCCGGGGCGATGTAGTGCCATTCGACGCGCCGCTCCTCCTGCCATTTCAGGATGGCGTTCGACGTGAGCTCGGTGCCGTTGTCGCTGACCACCATGCAGGGATAGCCGCGCATCTCGGCGATCCGGTCGAGCTCGCGGGCGACGCGGACGCCGGAGAGCGAGGTGTCGACGACCGTCGCCAGGCACTCGCGGCTGAAGTCGTCGATGATGCAGAGCACCCGGAACCGCCGGCCACAGGACAGCGCGTCGGAGGCGAAGTCGAGGCTCCAGCGCTGGTTCGGCCCCTGCGGGATCGCCATCGGCGTCCGCGTGCCCAGGGCACGCTTGCGGCCGCCACGACGGCGCACCGTCAGCGTTCTCCTCGCGGTAGATGCGGTAGAGCTTCTTCCAGTTCACCTCCCAGCCCTCGCGGCGCAGCAGGAGATGCAGGCGCCTGTAGCCGAACCGCCTTCGCTCGGCGGACAGCTCGCGCAATCGCGTCCGGAGCGGCCCATCGTCGCTCCGCGTGGAGCGGTAGCGGTAGACCCGCGGGTCGATCCCGACCAGAGCGCAGGCGCGCCTTTGCGGGTAGCTCTTCTCGGCAATGGCCCAGCTCACGGCGGTTCTCCTGCGAACTGGGCTTCAGAAGTTTTTTCCGAGCATCTCGCGGAGCGTCGACACGTCCATCATCAACTCCGCCAGTAGCTTCTTCAGCCTGGCGTTCTCCTCCTCGAGCGTCCGCAGCCGCTTCGCGTCCGACACCTCCATGCCGCCATACTTCGACCGCCACTTGTAGAACGTCGGCTCGCTGACGCCGTGCTTGCGGCAGAGCTTCTTCGCGCTCAGCCCCGCCTGGTGCTCCTTCAGGATCCCGATGATCTGTCCCTCGCTGAACCTCGATCGATTCATCGTCCGTCTCCTCGTTCGAGGAACAGACCAACCTCAGAGCGCGGACATGTCCGGGGAGCAGGTCACCGGAACTATCCACTGGCCCGGCCGCGGATGTCGCGCTGGCAAGCGGAGCCTTCATCGGAGACGGCCTCCTGGAGCTCGGCCTTAGCGTCTTCATCGCGCTCTTCTTCTATCTGAACGCCAGCTGGATCCTGGTGTATCTCCGCCAGGGCACCGAACGTACCGCCGGTCACCGGGGCCCGGCGCTTGCTGAAGCTCATCGGTGCGCCGATCAAGGGCGTGATCTTCGGTTTGGGCGGAACCGCGCGCGCTCAAGGCCTGCTGGTCGCGCGGGGTTTCTGGATCGCCGGAATCGACCAGGCCCTCCTGCTGGGCTTCTTCACGTTCGTGCTGTCGTTCCTGCCGGCGGGACCGCCCTTCATGTAGGGCGAGGTCGCGATATGGTTCGTCTTCGTCGTCCAGGGCGACTTCTGGTGGGGCATGTTCGTGGCCGCATGAGGCGCGAAGCTCGTCAGCACGATCGACAACCTGCTGAGGCCGTACCTTCTCTCCCAGTCCCACGATCTTTCGGTGGTGTTGGGTCTGTTCGGCTTCGTCGGAGGCATTCTGGCGTTCGTCTTCATCGGCATCTTCGTCGGCCCCGCGCTCTTGGCCGTCGGCTACAGTCTCTTTCTGGAATGGGCGAACGCACGAGATGAGAAAGCTGAGTTTTGCTAAACCGTATCCCCCGATTCATTCGGCAATCGGTCAGCCGCCACGGCGCCCGCGACACAGGCTCGCGTCCGACCGGAGCCGGGGTCCGTTCCCTGCTGCCAGCGTTTGCTCACGACATGCCTAAGCGGAACGTCCCGACTGCTGCGTTCGAGGACGGCGGCGCAGGGTCGGGTTGCATAGACGGCGCAGCATAAGGCGAAACCACGGCTCATCTCGTCACCAGATTCTCGCGACGCGCCGAGCCCACGAAGGGCAGCCGGTTGACTTGCGGGGCTTCCCCCCGTCCCACTTAGCCGATGCACAACTTCATCTTCCGCAGGATCGCGAATTTCCGGCAGAACTACTGGTTCTGGCCGAGCACGATGACCGTTGGCGCCGTCCTCCTCGGCTTTCTGCTGCCCTACCTCGACTCGCGGCTGGGCCCTGACTGGATCCGCGCTGTCGGGCTGATCCGCCCGACCGAGGTCGACGGCGCGCGCTCGATCCTCACAACGCTGGCGGGCGCGACGCTTGGCGTCGCCGGCGTCGCATTTTCCGTGACCATCGTCGCGGTCTCGTTCGCGAGCTCGAACTACGGACCTCGCCTGATCGGCAACTTCATGGGCGACAGAAAGAACCAGGTCGTCCTCGGAATATTCGTCGCGACGTTCGTGTACTGCATCACCGTCCTGAGCACCGTCCACGCACGCTCAGAAATGTCCGAGACCACGATGGAAGCCTTCGTTCCCCAGATCTCGGTCTTCTTCGCGCTGCTGCTGACGCTTGCGGCCGTCGGCGCGCTGATCGCCTACATTCACCACATCCCGGAATCCATCAACATCATGAACTTGACCGCGAAGATCGGCGACAATCTGCATCGCTCGATCGTCGTGATGCTGGACGAGGAGGACCGGCGCAGGGGCGACGAGCACGACGCCGTCGACGTTGAGGCATGGCGGGATGAGCCGAAGGCCGAAGCCGCGGAGATCATCTACGCGGAGGCGGCGGGGTTCCTTCAACAGGTGGACCTCGAGAGCCTTTCTGCCCTCGCGCGCGACAAGGACATCCAGATCATTCTGCACCGGGCTCCCGGAGACTTCCTCGTGGCAGGCGAGATGATCATGAGCGCACGTCGGGTGCCGAACGGCGACGGGACGATCGCGCAGCGGATGCGCGACTGCTACACGCAGGGGGCCAACAGGACGGATGTTCAGGACGTTCTCTTCCTGTCGGATCAGCTCGTCGAGGTCCTCGGTCGCGCGCTTTCTCCCGGGGTCAACGACCCTCATACGGCCATGCTCTGCCTTAACTGGCTTCGCGCCGGACTTGTCGCATTCGCGCAACGATCACCGGCGGAACCGGCGAAGAGCGCCGATCCGGTTCTCTATCGGCGGGTCACCTTCGAAGACATGCTGAACCGCTCCTTCGACAGGATGCGGCAGTACGTCGCCGCGGACCGGACCGTGACACTGCACGCCCTCGGTGTCCTCGCAGACTCGGCCAAGTCCGCCTCGCGTCCGGGCATGGCGAATGCCTGTGTTCACCAGATGCACCGGTTGGCCGCGTCGGCGAAGGAGATACTCGGCGAGTTGGTGGCTCATGATGAGATCGAGGCCGAACTGAAGCAGGCGCTCCAAGCAGGCGCTTCCGTGGCAGTATCCAGGTGACGGCTCTGTGTGCGCAAGGTCGACGAGGGTCCGAGCGGCGGCGACTCGCGCAACGTCGGTCCCTCAGTCGGCTCAGGCTTGATTGGATGGACTGGCGTGGGCGACCACGCATCGTCCGGGCCCAGAGAAGTATTGGCGAGGGTCCCTTCCCCTCCGCCAACACGCCGTTGATGTTGTGATCGGACCGGGGAAGAAACCCCAAGATTTGCAGGATCTCGTGAGCTCCGGGATAAGCCGCCCGTAACCCATTTGTCCCGCTGATGTGGAGTAAATTGCAGGGTGGATTGATGCCAGACGGCGCGCAGGGCTTCCGCCCAACACGCCCTAGATGATTGGTTTTTGTTTGATTCCATTGTTTGGCTCGTGTTAAGGACGATGTGCGGAAATGCCTTGCGTGAAGTCGTCGTCGCGCCACGCATCGGCTGCCAGCCAGAACGGTTCGCTTTTTGGAATTGCAAGAGGTCTGTTTATGGCCTTTCGAAATGTTATTATTGTCGTCATTCTCGCAGGCATTCCAGTTCCGGGATTTGGCCAGAACATGGATGCAAATGCCGTCATTAATCTTGGCGGCCAGATCCTGAAGGGATTGCAGCAGCAGGCGGCGACACCGCAACCGGCGCCAGCCGCGCCGCAGGCTCAAAGGGCGCCTGTATACGAGTTGGGCCAAATACACCAAATCCAGTCTCTGCTGGCGCAGCTCGGCTATGATCCGGGGCCCGCGGATGGCGTGATGGGGCCAACCACAGGTCGCGCCATCCGTGAGTTTCAGGCCGACCAGGGTCTGCATCCGGACGGCGTGCCCTCAGACGCGCTTCTGGCCCTCCTGACCGCAGCTTCCGGCGCACCGCCGCAGACTGAATCGGCGCGTCAGGGCGTGCCGCGGCCGAGCTTCGATTGCGCGAAGGCCGGCAGCCCTGTCGAATTTGCGATCTGCGGCTCCGGTATCCTGGCGGAGATGGACAGGCATCTGTCAGATGCCTACACGCAAGCCCTTGCCCAGTCCGCCGAACCCGAGCGTCTGAAACTCGAGCAGCGGCACTGGATTCAGAACCGGGACCGCTGCGGCGCGAACGAGTCGTGCCTCGCCGATGCCATGGAAAGCCGGACCACCGAACTGCGCCAGTTGGCCGGCATGCATGCTGCACCTGCCACCGCCGCCCGGCCCGCCGCGCCGCCGCAGACCGTTCTGGCAACGCGCCCGTCCGCGCAACCCGCGCCGCTATCGACCCGGGACGATGGCATCCTTGTTCACGCCAATGGTGGACTGATCGTTCCTGCGCCTCTCATCAGCAGACATGGTGCCGAGTTCCAACAACACCGCGCGATTGCCCGGTATCTGCTTCATGCCGCCGCCGGCAGCTATCCAGACGAACTGGTGCCCGCCGACAACCCGTCGATCCTGGCCCAGCGCGCGCGGGACTACCTGTCACTGGCAGACGTGCGCCCCTATCTCTGCACGCCGGACGAGATGACGCCCGCGTCACCGGACTGCTTGCCGGTTTCGGATGCGATCGCGGACTATTCCATGAACGGGGGCGAACTGGATCCGCCGGGCGACGTCCCGCGAGACGCCGAGTTCCTTTGGTGGCGAGGTGCGAACGAGTTCGAGCGGCGCCGTAATATCGCGGCCTTTGTCGCCCCGGGCGGGCCGAGGGACCAGATCATAGCCAGCGCGCCGAAGACACCGGTGCAACTGGTGTATCGGATAGCCGCAGCGCTTGGCTCCTATGATTTCGGTGCCTCCGCATTCCCTGTCCTGCCGGCTGCCGGACAGACCGGGTTCGCGGTCCCGGGAAGCAACTCCGGCGCGTTCAACGTCGGCGACCTGCTGGGGCCGATCGCTGTTCCGCAGGCCGAAGCCGAGGCGCTGAGGAGCCAGTTGTCTCGCCACGAGAGTGGCCGGCCTGACCTCTTCATCGGGGTTACAGTCGAACTCACCCCGGATGAGCCGCATGGCGGACAGCCCCGCTGGACGTCAAGAACGGTTTCGGCCGGGTACTTTCTGGATGAAGGTCTGACACGACCGCTCGAGCCCGCCGCCGCTCTTGCGGGACAGTCACAGACAGCGGCCGTCCAGCGGACGCCCGCCGCCCCGGCCACGGTGGGCGATACACCCGTCAGAGCGATGCGGGATTTCCACGTCAAGCGCGAGGACGGAAGAATCGTACTCGACTACAAGGGGTACGGCGAGCCGACTGTCACGACGCGCGAGGGCGTTCTCGCCATTGTCGCCAGCGCCGCCCGCGAGATTCTGAAGAATGCCGAGAAGACGGAAAAGCGCTACGACATCGCCGCGATATCGGCGATCGTGAATGACGAGATCAGAGCGCATTTCTTTGCGGACCGCGCTCGGTTCGCCGGGCAGGATGAATTTGCCGTCCAGCGCAATAGGCAGGCTTTCCGGAGCCAAGTCGCGCCGCGCCTTATTGACGAAGCACCGGCTCTGCCGCTGCCGATGCGCCTCTATCTTGAGGCGAGGCTGGAGGACTACGACTTCGACAAGCAGGGCTTTCCGGTCCGGACGTTCCAGGACCCGGGCGTCGGTATCGATGGCCTGTACCCGTTCTCTCTGGAACCGGCCTTCGAACTCGCGCCAGACTTCGTGCCGATGCCGCCCGACACGGCTGAAACGCTCGTCAGTTCCAAGCCCTCGGGTCTGAGGCTGCGCATCGACTTTCAGGTTACCGCGACCTCCATGCAGGGTCCGGCAGTCTTCATGGCTGTGCGCACTGACGCCGTGGCGCTGGTTGCCGGGGGCACGGTCTACTTTCAGAAGCGGTCGGACGGAGACCGGGGTCAGGATGCAACCGCAGTTGACGCGGCGGCGATGGCCTATCTTGGACCCCAGCGCAGCGGTTCACCGGTTCCGGATCAGCCCACCGATTATCCGATCATGGGCGTCGCGCCCGGCATGACCCTTGATGCGGCGCGCAAGGAACTGGCCGAGAATTTCTCGGCAGGCGAAATTCGGGTATCGGACGACGTCCTGCACGCAGAACACGGGCTCTGCCGCTACGCGGCCCCCGGGAGCGACCAGATCGACGGCGAGCTCGGAACGACCTGCCTTCTGGCAAGGGTCCGGGATGGAAGGATTGCCCGCGTGGTTCTTCGCCAGGTCATGGCCACGAGCGACGCCTCCCAGGTTCCGGACGAGTGGGCCAGGACCTATGGCAAGCCCGTCAGCCGGGGCGATGGCGCCGTGCCGGAGGGAGCGATCGGGCGCGAATTCCAGGATTGGGGGGCGGAACTCGCCGCGCCGCGCGCCGACCTTGGCCGGGCCGCGGTCGAGATGGCATCGCATCAGGCAGAGCTCGATATCACCTACCTGTCGCCCCAGGCCAGCGTCGTGGTGTCACGCAGCGACTATGCGGCAGCCCAGCAGCCCGAGGCCGCACCTGAAGCCGCCGCCGCGCACGAGCCGGCGGCCGACGCCGCGGCGGTGCAGACGACGGCTCCGACCCCAGGAGCGGAAGACCTTCCGGTGGTCGGCATTCGTCTTGGAATGCCGCTTGCCGAGGCGCTCGAGCAACTGAAGGATGTGGGCAGGGTTATCTACAAGGCGAATGTGAAGCCCGAGAAGCCGGAACTCGTTCAGAACCGCTTCACGCTGGTGCTGATCGACAACGGCGAATCCTTTGTCCTCAATACCTCGGCCAGCGAGGGGTCGCCGGTGATCGGGCTCGTCCGAAGGATTCCGGTAAACAAGGCTGTTCCTGCTTCGGCCATCAAAGACGCCTTCGTCGGCGCCTATGGCGCGCCGTTGCTTGAAGAGGCGGACGGTGAGGACTGGATCACCTGGCGCTGGGAAAAGCCGGAAAATCGCAGCGCGGCCGATGTGACCTGCGCAGAGCACTTCATAGGAGGCATGCCATCTGGCGGAACGATCCTTGCCGATGAGGAAAAGGATGTCGATGCGATCGTGAACACCTTTCCGGACTCCAAGATGTTTGCGTCGGACAGTGACAAGTCCTTTTTCAGATCATACCTTCGTGACAAGGTGCCGCGGATCAATCTGAGCATGCAGGATCAGATCGGCAGTTGCGGGGCCTTCCTGAATATCAGGTTCATGGCGTCGCAGACGCAGGCAAACCAGATCTGGCTGTATCTGGTTGATCCGCAAGCCTTCGCGCACGAATTGGCGAACATAGCGCCGCCAGCGCAGAAATCGGTCGAGTTCAAGCCGTGATAGTGGCGGGCGGCCTTCATAGCGCAGTCCGCGTTCGGCGCATCGGCGCCGGAGGGGAGTCGCATAAAACCAGACTCGGCGGGCAAGGAGTCTGGCGGGCCGGCTGAGTGCCACGCAGCGTCAAGAAAGGAAAAAACCGACGCAGAACCAGCCGCGGCGCACGGATCTTCAATGTCCCGCTTGGTCGCCACCCAGCCTTCAGCCGAACCCCTGTCGCTGCGCTAGGCAGGGGAGGTTGCCAGAAACGCCTTTGCGCCCAAACGCTCCATCCTGGTCTCCTGTTGATCGATCTCCTGCATCGTTCTGGCGCTGGTGGCCACGAGGTCACGACAGATCTCGGGGGCCTTGCGAGCGTAAAGACCGAGCGCCTCGTCGACAGAGCCTTTGACCACGAGAGACTGACGCAGAATTCGCGCCCCCTGCAAGGCAGACGAGGTGCCCCAGCCCGTCTCGTAAAAGACCGTGACGAAGGCATCGCCCACCAAGGCGACATTGGCCGTTGCCGCATGTCTGCAGGTTGTGGGGCGGAAGTGTCTCCAACGGGAACGTCCGACAATCGGAATTCCGCCAAGTCCCTTGCCGAAGTAGCGATTGAGAAGGGCGACGGCGGCCTGCGTCATCTCGCCCTGCTCGTCCACCATCTCCGGCTGGGAAAAGAATTCGGTCATGCCTTGGCTGTGAGTGATGATCGCCGACCCGACGTTCTTGCCGTGCGGATAGGCGGTGATGCGCACGAGGCCTTTCCCGGGAACCTGCACATAGCCGAAGATGAAATGGTCAGGTCGACCATCGAGTTCGAGCCACGCATATCGCGAGGTCGCCGGGTCACCGCGCGGCCGGAAGCCGCCGTTGAACGCCTGCCGGACCACGCTGCCGGCGCCGTCGGCGCCGATCAAGAGATCTGTCGACTGGGCTTCGGCCCGCACTCGATCCGGGGTCACGGCAACGCCATACTTCACGTCGATGCCGGCGTGCGCGACCCCCTCGCGGAGGAACTCCAGAAGCCGCGCCCGGCTCACGCCGAAGTACCGGGTCGACTGTATGCGCGACTGGCGCTCCAGGGCGTCGTCGCCGTAGGTTCCGGCAAAGGAGTGCGTCTTCTGGCTGATCGCCACGCAATCGCTGACGAAGGCGTCGTATCCTGGCAGCCCGAGCTGCTGCAGCTCGCGCAGACCGAATGGCAGCAAGGCAATGCCGCGGCCTGAAGCCTCGTCTTCGGCGCCCGCTTCGAGGATCACGATCTCGGCCGCCATCGCCTGGCGAACCAAGATCGCGGTGCTGAGGCCGGCCGGCCCCGCGCCGACGATCGTCAGCTTCATGACACGAACTCCCTCGGCTGGCGCGCAAGCTCATCTTTCAGGTCATCGCGGGCCGGTACAACCCCGGTCGGTTGGAGCTTGCCCGCCCGAGCGGGTCCATGCAGCCCGAGGCCTTCAGGACTCGCCACCGCAACCGTGTCCCGGGCGCGTGGCGTCTCCTTCCGCACCGTCGAGCATGAGGAGGCAACGTCGCGGCAGCGCCTGCGCGGTTGTTCGCCTGTAACGCCAGAGAGTGAAACCACTCACCCTCGGGACGAGTTGATTCAGGTGGTCACCTTTGGGAGGATCCAATGACAAACCTAACAAGTGCGCTTCTCGCTGCGATGCTGGCTGCCCCGCTGGCCGGCGCGGCCTTCGCCCAGGAACAGGACGCGGGAGCCGCGGGGCAGGCCGCCGAGGGCGCGGACCAGACTGCCGCAAGCGTAGATGTCGCGGGCATGACATGTGCCGAATTCCTGGAGCTCGACGACGAGGGGCGCAATGGAGCGATGGAGGCGCTCGGCGTCGAGATCGGCATGAGCCAGAGCGAAGCGGACGACATGGTAGAGGCGGGCGAAATCGGGCAGATGACCACTGCCTGCGAGGCGACGCCCGACATGGAAGCCATGGCGGCATTTCAGAACGCGATCGGGCAGAAGTGAGCTGAACTCGTCTCCAGCCGGATCTGTTGCAGGGCGGCGTACGCCGCCCTGTTGCGTAGCACCCCACGGCAATTTCATAGTGCGTAGCGGTTTCCGCGCCCGACCGAGAGCGACGCCCTTACTTCGCCGGAGGCGGACCTAGCGCCTCTGTCGACATCACTCAGGTGGAGTTGTCGAGACAACCTGCGGGGAGGGCGGGGCGACGACCTTGGGATGTCGCTCTGGACGGGCGTAAGGTCTACACCGCCAACGGCTCTCAGACAGCGTGACCGTTATCGCCCCCGAGACGCTCAGGCGGCGGGCGGTGACGCGCCGCTGAAGCTTTCCGCGGCGGTTCTCAGAACCGGCAGGCGGATTGCTCGGCGGTATCCCCCAGGCGATCGAGTTCTTCGACCGGGTTCGCGCCGTCTGTCGGCTCGGGGATCTGTCCGGCGATGCCGGCTATAGCGATCCGGCTCGGGAGCGACGTTCGCTTCCACTCCACGTCCTGATCTACGATCACGTCGTAGAGCGGCTGGCGCAGCTGGTGGTTCCAGGCTCGAAACGACGTTCCCGGCCCCTTGAGCAGGTCGAACTCGGCTTCCGAACCATGAAGGAACTCGACAAGGTCTTCCCCCTCCGAGCTGCCGGTCGACGCCGCCGCATCGGTCAGAATCTTCACGGCCTGAAAAGCGGCCCATGCCGTAGGGTCCGTCGGCTCTCCCCAGCGGGATCTGAAGGTCTCGTTGAATGCATCGGCGCCGTTCGTCTCGAGCGTGGTCTCCCAAAGTGCCACGCGCCTCCGCGGGTTGGTCTGCGGGGCCGTGTACCGCGCCGCCGCAATGTAGTCGCGCGTCTGGGTCAGGGTGTGCGGCAACGTCAGCGTCGGCACGTCCGAGCCCATCGAGTCCTGCTGGCCGATGAAGACCATCTGGTCGAAAGGATCGAGCAACAACAGTATCGCGTCCGCGTCCAGGCGCGCCGCACCATGGATTTCGTCCGCGTACGAAGGCTTCTGTGGCGGCACCATCGCGCTCCCAACCACTTCGCCGTCCTCGGCGAACTTGGCGAGCGCCTCCTCGGCGCGTGCCATCAGCTCGGCGCCCTCCGCGCCGCTCTCGTAAACCACGAACCAGCGCGTGATGCCCTCGGCGACCGCGAGCGCGGCCATGGCGTCGAGGTACATCGCGTCGCTCGCCTCGATGTGGAACATGTAGCGGCTGCAGTCGCTTCCGCGCAGCGCGTCGGCAGTGGCACCGATGTTCAGGAATGGCACGCCGGCGTCCTCGGCGACGTCCCTCAGCACTTCGGCCTGACCCTCCCCGATCCCGCCGATCAAGGCCGAGACCTTCTCGAGCTCGACCAGCCTGCGCGCCGCCCGCTCTGCGGCTTCAGCCGTCGGAGAGTTCGCCAGCAGCAGATCGAGGCTCATGCCTCCCGCTTCGGCCTCGTCCGCGAGCTCGGATTCCGCCGAGCGCGCGCCCATCAGCGCAGCCTCGCCGGTGTAGTCGTTGACCGACGAACGAACCGCGATCTCTCCCGTGCGGGACGGGATAACGACGCCGATGCGCAGCGGCTGGAGCGTGTCCGTCTGCGCGATTGCGGGTGCTGCGAATACTGCCACGGCCACGCCTGCGGCGACAGCTCGCCAGCCCGTCACTGCTGCCCTCCGGCGAGCGATCCGACTGGCCGCGCGATGGGGATCATCGGCACGTGGTACTCCTCCAACACGGTCTGGATGTCGTCCCAGCGAGCGGCAAGGGCGAGGTCCAGCCGATCGCGCAGCGCCTCGTCGCCTCGGCGAACCGCGATCACGACGCTTATGAACATCGGCGTAAACGGGAAATCGAAGATGGGGGTGGGCGTCACCGTCAGCTCGACCGGCTGGCGAGCCGCAAAGTAGCCACCGGCCGGGCCCCAAGGAACGGCGACGTCGATCTCTCCATCGGCGACGGCCTCGATGAGAGGCGCGAATGGCCCCTGCTCGTGCCGGGGTCTGCTGAAGTATTGAAGCACGACGTTGTCCGCCAGCCCTCGTTTGCCAAAGGCGCCGTGCGGCCTGTCGTTCGTCGACTGCACGCCCAGCCGCAAATCCGCAAGCACCGGATCGTCGAAGCTCGTGATCTCGTAGTCGCTCGATGCGCGGTACACGAACACGTAGGGGCTCTGGTAGTAGGCGAGCGTCGGCAGCAGAGCCTTCACGCTGTCAGGGACCCCCATGATCATGTCGCACTCGCCCTCGCGCAGCACGTCGCTGATCATGCTCGGGGTCTGCGGCCACCACACGTAGGTGAGCTCGGCTTCCAGTTCATCGGCAAGAATTTCGGCGATCTTGTTCTCGTAGCCCGCCAGCTCACGGTTGGAGAATGGCATGTAGTTCGGGTCGGCGCAGACCCGCATCTCCCACGCTCCCGCGGGGTTCGCTGTCCCGCAGATGGCGGCCAGCGACGCGACCGCCAACGATGCCTTGGCGGCATCGCGCCACCGGATCGGATTGTGCAATTGCTCTGCCTCGCTTCAGCCGGCGGCTGATTTCCGTGCCGCGGTCGCCGCTCCGGAAGACCGCCTCAGGAAGTCGCCGGCCCTTCCATAGCCCCTGCGTCGAATCGAAAAGGGCCGCCCCGGAGGGCGGCCCATTCGTGCGCGATGCCTATTGGGCTTCGGCCGTCGCGCGGTGCAGGCCAAACACGTAGAGCGTGCTGCCAACCCGCTTGTAGCGCGACGCGGCGTCGGGCGCGGTGTCCGCCTCCACCAGTTCGTCTGCGCCGTCCATGCTGCCGATGACCGCAACGTATTGCTCGCCGTCGGGGCCGAGGTAGGTCACAGGCGTGACGGAGAAGCCGGTTCCGGTGCGGGCCTCCCAGAGGATATCGCCATTCTCCGCATCAATCGCCCGCAGCTCGCCGGTGTCGGCGCCGCCCTGGAACAGCAGGCCGCCCGCGGTGGCGAGAATGGGCGTGAGGTTTTCCTCTTCCCACTCGATCCGCCAGACCGTCTCGCCCGTCTCGGGATTGTTGGCCTGGAGCTCGCCCTTGTGCGTGACCTCGTTCCCGTTGACGTCCCTGTAGTAGGGCTCGCCCACGAACTGCCGGAGCCGATACCCTTCGGCGGTCATCGGGACGGCAGGCTCGCCCTCTACGACGTGCATGGTTCGGCACTGGGTCTTGGTCGAGGTATAGAGCAGGCCGGTCTGCGGTGACCACGCGTCGTTCTGCCAGTTCCGAGCCGAGGTTCCGGGGCACCATGACACGTCGGTGCCCCTCTTCACGACCTGATCCGCTTCCGCCTCGTCTGCGTAAAGTGCCGCCTCTTCCTCCTGCAAGGCGATCTCTTCCTCGCTGAGGACACCGGCCTGGGTGTACTTTCGCCGGTCCGCTTCGTCGGTGAACATGATCTTGTCGATGTCGTACATCAGCCGGCCGGTTTCCTTGTCGACCCCGGTGGCTATGTCGGTCGCCGAGAACTTCCACGGCTCGTTGATGATCTCGCCGGTCTCGCGATCCCAGACGTAGAACCAGCCGTTCCGCGCCGCCTTGATCGCCGCCTTCCGGGTCTCTCCGTTCATCTCGAGATCGACAAGGGGCGTGATGAGAGGCTCATCGAGGTCCCACTGGTCCGCTGGCGTCATGTTGTACGCCCAGATCAGTTCGCCCGTGGTCGCGTCGCGTGCCAGCTGCGAGGCGCAGTAGTTGTTCCTGTAGGTCTCGAGGCCGCCGTTGTCGTCGAGATCGACCACGCCCCATTCGCGACGGTAGTCCGGGTTCCACGGAGCGCAGTTCCCGGTCGAGTAGTAGAACATGTTGAGTTCGGGATCGAAGGTGAAGTACCCCCAGACGGTCCCGCCGCCGCGCTTCCAGGAGTCGCCGTACCATGAATCGAGAGCAGGGTTCTCGATCTGGTCGTCGGCGTAGAACGGCTGGAACCGATCCGTGATGCCGACCTCGTTGTTCGGACCCATGTTGTAGTACTTCCAGCGCAGCCGGCCATCGTTGATGTCGTACGCGCTCACCGCGCCGCGGGCCCCGAACTCGCCGCCGGCGATGCCGACAACGTAGAGATCGCCCATGACGATGCCGTTGCCGACCATGGTCTCGCCGTAGATCTGGTCGGCGCCCTCGGTCAGCCAGAGTTGCTCGCCGGTCTCGGCATCAAGCGCGATGACCTTGCCGTCGAGCGTCTGCATGAACAGCTTGCCCTCGGCGTAGTTCAGACCGCGGGTCTGCGAGTTGCAGCAGGCGACCGTCAACGCGGCATCCAGCTCCTCCTCCGAGAACGGGGGACGGTACTCCCACTTGATCCGCCCGTTGTCGGTCAGGTCCAGCGCGTAGACGTGGTTGGGCTGCGGCGTGATGATATACATCGTGTCGTTCACGACGAGCGGCGGCGCCTCGTACTCATCGATGACGCCGAGCTGCACCGTCCACTTCATGACCAGATCGTCGACGTTCTCGGTCGTGATCTGGTCGAGCTTGCTGTAGTTCCAGCCATTGTAGGTGATGCTAGGCATCACGTTGAGGCCCGGATCCTCCTGAAGAGTTAGGACGTCTTCGTTGGCCAACGCCGCTCCGGAGAAAGAGCCCGCCAAGGCCATGGCGGCAATCGAGGCCGAACCAAGCCAGTACAATCTGCGCAAATTCATGGTTTTTTCCTCCCGCGGACCCCACGCAGGCCAGCCTGCGTATCCATCCGAACGTGACGTTACGTTAAGGTCAGCCGAAGGTTGTGGTCAAGGTCCTACACCCGGGGGAGGGGAGGAAAACGAGGGGGAAGGGAGGCACGCGCGACCTCAGGTGCTGCCGAGCTTCGGGCCTCACATGCCGTGTCGGCGCTTCGACAAAAGCAAGCGCCAGCACCCTCTCAGGAGGCTCGCTCAGTCACGCAGGAAACGCCTGAAAAGCTCTTAGCGCCGCAACTCGACGGAGCGCGGGAAGACAATCCCGTAATCGTTCTTCCACGAGTTCCGAACGTAGGTGGCGATCGCGGCGATATCCCTGTCGTCGAGGGCGTCGGCAAACGGAGGCATGCCGTGCTCCTCATTCCCCCACAGGATCTGGTTGATGATGAGGGGGCGCGATCCCACGTTGGCGTTGCCGTCCAACGCCGGGGCGTTCTCGGTTCCCTCGCCACTACTGCCGTGGCAGGGGGCGCAATTGTCGAAGAACAGCGTCTTACCCTCGGCGACGAGCTCGGACATGCTCTCGTCCTGGGCCAATGCCGCACCCGGCGCGCTCCCTGCCGCGACAAGGGCCACGGCCATCGCAGCTGCCACCGTCTCTGATTTTCTCATGGTTACCTGTTCCCCTCTAAGGGCGAGCTCACGACGCCGCGCTCGGATCGCCTGTCGGATAACCCGAACCTCGGCCGGGAAGAGGCCGTCATCTCGAGACAGTCTCAGCCAACGAAGATACTGCATCCTCGAACGTGAGATGAAAAGGTGGATCGTTCGGTCGCTTGGCTCCGAAGTGCCCGGGGCACCAACTGGCGCCGCTCCCGCTATCCCGGCTGACGGCTCACAGGCGTTGCAAGCCGCGTCCGATCCGGAGACGTGGCCGCCGGCGTGCGGGCAATTTCCTTGAGCAGCTTCCTGCGCATGGCAGAGGCGTAGTCCGCATAGCTCTGCGCCGCCGCCACGAAGGAGCCAGGGCCGCGTACCACGTTCTCCCGGAGGTACTGCCGGATGCCCTCCAGCTCGTCCTCACTCTCGGCTCCACTCGCCGTGCCCACGACAAGAGCGTTCACCGTCACGTCTTCCAGTTCGCGGTTCGCGTGCACGATACTGGGTGACGGTCCGTCGTTGTTCTTGCCGTCCGCCGAGATGTCGATGGTTTCCTCCAGGCACTCCGGCGCACGGGCGAGGAGTTCGCCGGCGATCCGAAGCCCGGTGCCGAGAGCGGTCTCCGAGGGCGCCGCGTGCCGTTCCCAGTCTCGCAGGCGCGTGGCGACCAGGTCCACATCCGCCTCGCTCCGTAAAAGGATCCAGTCCACGACGAGCGCCGAATACTCCCTGCTCGACCACTCGAAGACGGCGACCGCCATCGGTGCTTCCGGATCCCCCAGAACCGCATCGATCACGTCGGGCTCCTGGAGCGCTCCTGCGAGGCCGTCGAATTGCTGCCGATACTCCGCGTCGTCAACCGACGACGAGACATCGAGCGCGAACACAAGCGCCTGTCGGCAAAGGCTCTGTGCATCTGCCGCCATCGGGGATGTCGCCGACAATACCGCCGTCGCCGCCGCAAGGCCCGCCCGGCGCATGGTCCGTGCGGCCGCCTTGCCCGGTCGCGGTGCGCAAGAGATCACTGCGCCCCCGGGACGGCTCAAATCCGAGTTCGCGAGGGCCGTGCCCGGCTCCCGCTCGATGGCGTCCGAGAGTTTCAGCATCCTTCCCCCCTTGTGCTGGCGGGACGATAGCAGCAGCCGTTGTTCCAGCCATAGAAGTTTCTGTGCCGCGGCCGAGGCAAGCCACCCGCCGGCAGGAGCAAGCCGCCACACAGCTCCTGCCTCCCGCAGACCTGCCGGTTCAGGACTCGGGTTTCAGCGCACGGGCGGCCGCGATCGCGTCTTGCGCCTCGCGCAGGTCGCCGGCTTCGGGTTCCGGCGCGTGTTGCGCGAAAGACCCCGGCGGCCCATGACAGAGGCTGGCCACGACGGGAAAGTGGTCCGACCCGACGCCGGGCAGCATGTCGAACTCCAGCAGGCCGAACCCCTCCTGATAGAGGATATGGTCCAGCGGCCACGAGATCACCGGATTGCCGGCGCGGAACGAGGGGTAGTACCCGCGCCCGATCCGCGGGTCGAGAAGGCCCCCGATCCGCGCGGCGCGGCGCGTCACCCGCTCCCATGGAACGGCGTTGAAGTCGCCGGCGACGACGGTCGGCGCCTCGCTTGCGCGGGCCTCGAACGCCGCGTTCAGCAGGTGCCCGTCGCGCAGGGTCGTCGGCTGCGAGGGGGCCAGCGGCGGATGCGGGTGCAGGCCGAGGAACTGCACGGTCTCGCCGCTGCGCAGCCGGAGGCCCGTCTCGATCGTCGGTGTATAGGCGTCGAACCAGAAGCGGAACTCCGGCGAGACCAGCTTGAGCTTCGAGAGAAGGTGCATCCCGAATGCCCCGTGGTCCTCGGGGATGAACTGCACCCTCTCCGGGTAGCTGTCGGAGAGCGGTTCCAGGTGCCGATCCCACCAGGCATCCGTCTCCATGACCAGCAGGACGTCGGGCTCGACCTCGGAAACCAGGCGCAGGAGGTCGCTCGCCTGCTCGTTCCGCATCTGGACGTTCGCGACCATCACCGTGAGCGTCTGGTCGGGGGAACATGCCTCGACGCCGGCGGCCACGCGGCCAGGGAACGGGCTGTAGGGATAGAGCTTCGACACATGGTAGCCAAGCGCGACGACCGTCAGGACGGAAAGCGCCCAGCCGGCCTTCCCGACACGCCCGCGAAGAGCGAGGAACGCCGGAAGCAGGATGATCAGCGCGATCGCCATCTGAAGGCGGAAGAAGTCCGCGTATCGGATCCACCAGATATTCGTCTCGATGAGGGGCAGGAACGAGGCCATCAGCGCGACCACCACAAGCACGGCAATCGGGGCTGCGGCCCAGCGGCGCCATCCGTTCACGCTCTTCCGGGTCATGAATATTCCTTGGAACTCCAGGTCGTTGCATTCCGTCCTGTCGAACCAAGGCATCCGGCCCTGCCGGAGTTCCTGCTGATCCGGGTGCCGCCGCGGGAGATCGGGCCCCGCGGCCTCCGCGCGCATCCGGCGCGGTCCCTTCAATACCTTGCGCGATCACCCGGCGCCGCTTTCCGGTCGCGACGACCGTCCGGGCGACGACGTCCGCTCAGTCCTGACCCGCCTTGATCTTGACGTTCTCGAAGGTGACGTCGCCGCTTTCCAGGAACCGGCGCCCGTTCTTCTCGTCGTGGCGGGGAAACGCGGGCGGTTGGAAGCGGACGCGCAAGGTGTAGTTGCCGTCGCCCGGCACGCGCCAGTTCCGGCCGTAATGGTAGAGGTACGGGTGCCACAGAAGGGGCAGCTCGTGCGTGCCGAGGTCGGTTCCGTCCGGCGCGGTCAGCGTCGCCTCGACCGTCAGGCCGGGAATGAGGCGCCCGTCGGCCGGGTCGCGCACGGCGACCTCGATATGCGCGTTCCTGTCCTCCGGGGGCTGCCATTCGAGGCCGCCATCGCCGGGCATGTACATGCCTTCCGCCTCCTCGACCGCGTAGGCGACGAGGTACTCGCCGTGTCGGACTTCGCGACCGTCATGGGCGATCTCGTCGGTCATGTGCTTCAGCGTCCGCGTCACCGCCTCGCCCTGGGCCCGTCCCAGCTCCAGCCCCTTCTCGTCGGCCTCGTCGCTGGCGATCAGCCTCGCGCTCTTTTCGGAATCCATCATTTCGCTCCTTCGCTTCTCCTTCGAAACCAAGGCCCGGCGGCGGAGTTCCAGAACATGCCCATGCAGGCGTGGTGGTCCGGGCGGCGCTGCTTGCCGGCCCGCCTCCCGCATCAGCGTTAGGCGGGCAAGCGCGCGGTCCTGGAAGTCGAAGTCCGCGTCGCCGATCGTCCGGCGGACCTGCACGAGCAGCGGACGGTGGGCGCCCTGCTGGAAGAGCTGCACGCGCGCGCCCCGCCTCGTTCCGGCGTCTTCCACTACGCAATCCACGCCTACGACCACCCGCCGCTGGCCGAGAAGGGCCTGCCGTTCGCTCGCGGCTACGATGCCATCGCGCCCTCGGTGCCGCACGCCCTGCACATGCCGTCGCACATCTTCGTCCGGCCGGGGCTGTGGGACGAGACGGCGGACGGGAGCCGCCGCTCTGCCGAAGCCGCGCTGGACCAGCCCGTCGGCGACGCGACCTCGGCGCATTACGCGCACGCCATCGAGTACCTGGTCTACGCCGACCTGCAGATGGGCGAGGTCGACGCGGCCGAGGCCCTGCTCGACGAGTTCCTCTCGCGCGAGCGCATCCAGGACAATTTCGGCGCCGTCTATGCGCTGTCGGCCACGCCCGCGCCTGGCGCTGGAACAGGAGGACTGGGCGCGCGCCGCGGCGCTACCCGAGGTGCCGCACGACGCCATCGCGTGCGCGCGCTACCCGCAGGCTCGCGCCAACATCTGGTACGCCAGGGGCATCGGCGCCGCACGCTCGGGCGATGCGGCGGCGGCCCGCGCGGCGCATGAGGCGCTTGTCGGCCTGCGCGCCGAGATGGAGGCATCCGGCGGCGGCTATTGTGCGGCGCGTGGCCGACACCGTGGACGCCTGGGCCGCGCTCGCCGTGGGCGACCAGGCCCATGCGGTCGAGGCGATGCGGCAGGCTGCCGACCCCGAGGACCGCCTCGGCAAGTCGCCGGTGACGCCGGGCCACGTCCTGCCCGCGCGCGAGCTGCTTGGCGACATGCTGCTGCAACTCGGCCGCAGGGACGAGGCGCATGCGGCCACCCAGGCGTTGCTGGCCCTGTCGCCGCACCGCCACCGCAGCCTCGAAGGCCTCGCGTCAACGCAGACCGGGTAGGGCAGGCGGCAGGCGACCCGCCTCCGCACCCCCGCGACGGGCGCGGCGCGCGGCCCGCGTCCGTCGTCATCCGTCCCTGAAGCCGCAGACGCGGCGACGCACAGCCCGCCTTGCCGAGCCGGGTCGAGCGGGCATCGCCACGGCCAGCGTCAGGGTGCGTCGCAAACCGGCATCCGGCCCCGACCTTGCCCGACCGCTCGTCACTGACGACCGCGCGGCGGCACCGGCCAAGATCTCAGGCACGCGACCGGGCGAGGGGGCTGTCTGCACCGGGCGCGCCCGGCGGCTCTGGCGTTCCCCGAGCTTTCGCACTACCGCACCGCGGATGCTTCGTTTCGTCGCCGAGAACGGCCGCTGGCTGGGTGCCGGCTTTCTCCTGACCCTCGCCTCGGGGTTCGGGCAGACCTGGTTCATCTCGCTCTTCGCCGGGTACATCAAGGCCGAGCACGGCCTCACCGACGGCGGCTGGGGCAGCCTCTACACCGTCGCCACCCTCGGCTCGGCGGCGCTGCTGTTCTCCCGCGGCTCGCTGGCCGACACGATGCGGCTGGTCCGGCTCGCCCCGGCGGTGGCAGTGGTCTTCGCGCTCGCCGCCATCGGCATCGCCTTCGCCCCGTCGCTCTGGACCGTGGGTCTTGCCGTGTTCCTCCTGCGGTTCTGCGGCCAGGGCATGTTCACCCACATGGCGATGACCGCGATGGGACGCTGGTTCCAGGCGCGGCGCGGCCGGGCCGTGTCGATCGCCAATCTCGGCCACCCGACGGGCGAGGCCGTCCTTCCGGTCGTCGCGGTGCTCGCGATCGGCGCCATCGGCTGGCGTGCCACCTGGACGCTGGCGGCGGGGGCGCTGATCCTCGTCGTCGTGCCGCTCCTGCTGTTCCTGCTCAGCGAGAGGCGGACCGCGCAGGGCAGCGCCGTGCGTCCGGAAGACATGCCAGGCCTGCGGCGGCGCCACTGGACGCGCGGCGACGCATTCCGCCACTGGCTCTTCCCGGCGCTGCTGCCGATCATGCTGACCCCGGGCTTCATCGGCACGGTGGTGTTCTTCCACCAGGTCCATATCGCCGGCGTGAAGGGGTGGTCGCTCGTGGACATGGCGCCCGCCTACACGGCGTCCGCGGGGATGAGCGTCGCGGCGTCGCTCGCCGCCGGTTGGGCGGCCGACCGCTTCGGACCGCACCGGCTGCTGCCGCTACTGCTCGTCCCCACGGGCGCGGCGATGCTGATCCTCGGGCCGGCGGACGGCGTCTCCGCATGGTACCTGACACTCGCCCTCATCGGACTGACGCAGGGAACGGCCGTCGCCCTCTGGGGTGCATTCCTGCCGGCCGTCTACGGCACGCGGAACCTTGGCGCCGTTCGCTCGATGGTCACCGCCGTCATGGTCATCTCGACCGCGGTGGGCCCCGGCGTCACCGGTCTGCTGATCGACCGGGGCATCGACTTTCCCCGGCAGGCGCTGGCCATGGCGATATGGTGCTTCGCGCTCAGCCTCGTCGGCTACGTGGTCCAGAGGCGCCTCGCGCGGGAGATCGAGGGGGATGCGCGCGTCGCCGCCTGACCGCGGCCCCGGCGCTGAAACCGTCGCTCCGTCACGTCGCTATCAGGACTTCACCGGCGCCGGCGACGGCCCGATCGCCGGGCAGGCGCCTGCCGCCGGCCGATGCCATCGCAGCTCCGCCGCGCGGACGCCGACCCGCTCCACAGGCGCCGGGTTCATGGAACGCCCCCCATGAACGGCAGGCCGGAGGGCGGGGGCGCGCGTCCGGCAATCTCTCGACGACCCGAACTGGTGAGCCTCTTTACCAACTGTCTCAGGGCTTCTTGGCCCAGTTGCCAGTCTTCGGTTACGCCTGACTTGTTCATTCGCCACAAGTCAGCCCGGCGGCGAGGTCTGCTGACAACCATCGAGCCGAGGAATCAACATGTCGTACTTCGCAGCGGGTTTCGTGACGGCCCTGGTTCTGGTGGGGATGTTTGTCTGGATCTTCGGAGGCCGGGAGTTGGCGGACGAAGGCCATGTCGTGATCCTTCGTCCAGGAAACCCGGGCTATCCGAAGGAGCATCGGACGGATGGGTCCGAGACAGGAATGAAGGGCCCCCGGGCTGCTTGAGCCGGGCCACTGCAGCTCCTACCCAGGGCGTTGACCGGGAAAACGTGCGCGTCCAACAGTTGGCGCAGCAACGGTCGAGCTGAACCCTTCGGTCTCGCCGCAGTCGCCGGACTTCGCGCCGTGGGGGATGGATCGGCGCGCCAAGCGGCCGGACAGCATCAACGACAGCGCTTCAAGAATAGAGTGCGGCGACGCTGCAACTCACCGAACGACCCGCGCCCGTGTCTTGCCACCACCAGTGGGATCTTCAAAAACACCGCTGGATGGTCGCCTGGCTCGGGAACCCGCCCTTCGTTGCGACGCTGGGCTCGCTGGGTGCGGCGCAGGGAACTGCTTCTGACGAGCTGATCTGCGCCCGACCCGGCGGCGCACTTGCGCGCCAGTCCTTGTCGACCGTCGGAAAGGTTGCGGATAAAGACCGCCGCTCGACCAGATCCTCCGCAGGTGTCCGAGCGACCTGATCCGGAAGCCTGGCAGCCCGTAGGGGAATCGAACCCCTCTTTCCAGGTTGAAAACCTGGCGTCCTAACCGATAGACGAACGGGCCGTTGGCCTCAGCCGTGCGGCGGGTTCTAGGCAAAGCGCCGGGCGAGGGCAAGGCCATTTTTCCGCCCCCTGCCGCAACGTCCGCCTCAGGCGAAGGCCGCGTCCTCGAGGCGCAGCTGCACCCGCGCCCGGCCGCGGAAATGGTTCATCTCGAGCCGCCCTGCCAGGTGCACGCGCCGCCCGCCATGGCCCAGCAGCGCCTCGCCCAGCGGCCCGTCGCAGGCGCCGAAGCAGATCGCGTCGAGGCGGCGGCCGCCGTCGCCGACCGTCAGCTTCAGGTGGCTCTCGCCCACGCGGCGCGCATCCGGATGGCCTGGTCGGCCAGGGCGAAGCGGGGCGCGGGCGCGCCGGCGCCGAAGGGGCCCGCCGCCTCGATCGCCTCGACCAGCTCGGGCGTCACCGCCTCGGGCATCAGCAGCCCGTCGAGCGTCAGGTCGGCCGGTCCGGCGCGCCCCGCGCCCTGCCGCTCCAGCAGCTCGGCCAGCCGCGCCATCGCCGGCTCGAGCCGGTCGCGGGCCACGGTCAGCCCCGCCGCCATCTTGTGCCCGCCCCCGGCCATCAGCAGCCCCTCGGCCGCCAGCCGCTGCACCGCCGCGCCCAGGTCGACGCCGCCGACCGAGCGGCCCGAGCCCTTGCCGACGTCGCCATCCAGCCCGATGACCACGGCGGGCCGGCCCGTCGCCTCCTTCAGCCGGGCGGCCACGATGCCCACCACGCCGGGGTGCCAGCCGGCATCGGCCGCCCAGACCAGCGGCCCGCCCGCGCCCCGCGCCTCGACCTGGGCCAGCGCGGCGTCGCGCACCCGCGCCTCGATCTCGCGCCGCTCCTCGTTCAGCCGGTCCAGCCGCTCGGCCAGCGCCGCGGCCTCGTTGGGGCAGGCGGTGGCCAGCAGCCGCGCCCCCAGGTCGGCCTGGCCGATCCGCCCGCCTGCGTTGATCCGCGGCCCGAGCAGGAAGCCCAGGTGGTGGCTGGTCGCCGGCCGGTCCAGCCGCGCCACGTCGGCCAGCGCCACCAGGCCCGGCCGCTCGCGCCGCGCCATCACGGTCAGGCCGCTGCGCACCAGCGCCCGGTTGACCCCGATGAGCGGCGCCACGTCGGCCACCGTCGCCAGCGCCACCAGGTCGAGCATCGCCATCAGGTCGGGACCCTTGACGCCCGGCTGCGCAGCCGGCGGTTGACCTCGACCAGCATCAGGAACACCACCGCGGCGGCGCAGAGATGGCCGAGCGCGCCGTCCTCGTCCTGCCGGTTGGGGTTCACCACCGCCAGCGCCGCGGGCAGCGTCTCGCCGCCCAGGTGATGGTCGAGCACGATCACGTCGGCGCCCCGCGCGGCGGCGATGGGCGCATGGCTCAGCGTGCCGCAATCGACGCAGACGATCAGGTCGTGGTCATGCGCCAGCGCGGCCATCGCCGGCTCGTTCGGGCCGTAGCCCTCGTCGATCCGGTCGGGGATGTAGAGGGTGGCCTTCAGCCCCAGCGCGCCCAGCCAGGTCAGCAGCAGCGCGGCCGAGGCGCCGCCGTCCACGTCGTAATCGGCGAAGACCGCGATCCGCTCGCGCCGCTCGACCGCCTGCAGGAACCGCGCCGCCGCCATGTCCATGTCGCGCAGGCCCAGCGGATCGGGCAGCATGTCGCGCAGCGTCGGCGCCAGGTAGGCCGCCGCCTCGGCCGGCGCGATGCCGCGCCGCACCAGCGTCCGGCAGAGCGGGTCGGGCAGGGCGGTCTGCTGTGCCATCGCCTCGACCAGCCGATCGAGCTCGAGGCCCGGGCCGACCCAGCGCCGCCCGTTCAGCGAGCGGTCGACCCCAAGGAAGCTGTTGCTGACACTGTCCCGCGGCATGCCCACCACATCTGGTTATACCTGTTTTGCGGGTAACCATATGCTGATCCGACGCCCGAGGAAACAGCGAACTGCGCGGGGCCGGAAACGGGGGGCGCCGGGGCAGGGGGATCGACCCCCTTCCCCGTCGCGGCCGCAGTCGCGGCGGTCGGCGCGGGGCGGCGACGGGGCCGCCCGGCGCGGCATCGCGCCCCGGGCGCGGTGCGGCGGCGGCCGAGGGCGTCCTTCAGGGTGCCCGAGGTCGCCGCCACCCCCCGTCAGGCGGGGTTGCGGTAGCTCATCCGCCGCACCGAGCCGGTCTTCGAGCGCATCAGGAGGGTCTCGGTCGTCAGCCAGCCCACCTCGCGCTTGACGCCCGGCACGATCGAGCCGTCGGTGACCCCGGTCGCGGCGAAGATCACGTCCTGGGTGACCATCTCGTCGCGCGAATAGACCCGGTCGAGGTCCGAGATCCCGGCCTTGTCCGCCCGCGCCTTCTCGTCGTCGTTGCGGAACAGCAGCCGGCCCCACATCTGCCCGCCCATGCATTTCAGCGCCGCGGCGGCCAGCACGCCCTCGGGGGCGCCGCCCTGGCCCATGTACATGTCGATGCCGGTGATCTGCGCCTCGGCGCAGTGGATCACGCCGGCCACGTCGCCGTCGGTGATCAGCCGGATCGCGGCGCCGGTCGAGCGGATGCTCGTCGATCATCTCCTCGTGGCGCGGCCGCTCCAGCACGCAGACCGTGATGTCCTCGGGCTCGCAGCTGCCGGCCGCGGCCAGCGCGCGCACCCGCTCGGCCGGGTCCATGTCGAGGCTGACCGCGTCCTTCGGATAGCCCGGCCCGATCGCCAGCTTGTCCATGTAGACGTCGGGCGCGTGCAGAAGCGTGCCGCGCGGCGCCATGGCGATCACCGTCAGCGCGTTGGGCATGTCCTTGGCGGTCAGCGTCGTGCCTTCCAGCGGGTCGAGCGCGATGTCCACCTCGGGGCCGTTGCCGGTGCCCACCTCCTCGCCGATGTAGAGCATCGGCGCCTCGTCGCGCTCGCCCTCGCCGATCACCACCGTGCCCCGGATGTCGAGCATGTTCAGCTGGTCGCGCATGGCGTTCACCGCCGCCTGGTCGGCCGCCTTCTCGTCGCCGCGCCCGATCAGCCGGGCCGAGGCCATGGCGGCCGCCTCGCAGACCCGCGCCAGCCCCAGCGAGAGCATGCGGTCGTGAAACACTTCGGGATCAACGGTCATCGGCGGCTCCTCCGGTCTGCCAAGGCGTGCTATTGCCTAGCCGTTAAGCGGCGACCGGCACAAGATCAGTCCGCCGGCGCCGGGTAGCGGATGCCGCGGAAGGCGGGAAAGTCCGCATGGCGCGCCCGCCGTTCCGCCTCGGGCTCCGGCGCGTCGCCGCGCCCGAGGATCCGCCGCTTCGGCCCGATCCACGAGGCGATCAGCCGCTCGGGCGCCTCGCGCCAGGTCAGGTTGAAGGCCGCAAGGGGCGGAAAGAAGCACACCGCGTGGAAGTCCAGGTGGTCGTAGAGCCACCAGGCAAGGTCGCGCCAGTCGCGCCCCCGGTCGTACTGGTCGGCGAACCACAAGACGGCGATGCAGGCGGTGGCGCCCATCCGCCCCTCGGCATCCCGTTGGTCCCAGATGTGGCCCGCCCGGTTGGCCTCGTTGCTGGCGCAGTTCAGCCCGTGCGCGTTGCCGAACCCGTTCACCTCGGGCGAGCGGTAGGCCGAGCGGATGGCGATCGGCCCGAACGTCTCGACCAGCGGGTCCAGCAGGTCGGTGGCCAGCCGCCGCCCCGCCGCCAGCGCCAGGTCGGGGTCGTGCGGGATGTTGGGGATGCCGTGGAAGTTGCCGATCTCGGTGCCCAGAAAGTCGCGCATGAAAAAGAACCGCGACAGCCGCTCGCGCCCCAGCGTCTCGAGCGACCGCACGCTGCCCGGTTTCCGCATTCCGCCGCCCTCCGCCTGTGCCCGCAGGCTGCAGCCCGCGCGGCCCGCCCGCAAGGGCTGACGCCGCGCCCTCGGCCCCAGAAGCGCAATCCGCCCGCGTCACCGCCCCCTTGGCGGCAGGCCCGGACCCCCAGCGCCGCTCGTCGATCTGCCCGGTCCCCGCCAGCCCGCGAAGCCCGGGCGAGCCGGCCGGGTCTCGAAACGTCGTCGAACCGGCCCGCCCTCGGGTGTGGGGCGGCGCCGGCCCGGGCAGTAGGCCGGCCGACGCCGGGGGCACCGGTGCCTCGGTGGCGCCGCCCGGCCCCGAGGTTTCGCCCGCGGCCCCCGGCGGGGCCTCAGACCTCCTCGATCCTCAGCGCCACCGGCCCCTCGGCCAGCACCCCGGTGCCCGCCATCCGCGCGATCGCGGCGTCCAGCGCGTCGCGGCCGGTGCGGTGGGTGACGATCAGCACCGGCGCCACCGTCGCCGCATGGCCGTACTGGCGCATCCGGTCGATCGAGATCCCGGCCTCGCCCAGCAGCGTCGCGATCTGCGCCAGCGCGCCGGGGCGGTCCAGCAGCGCCATGCGCAGGTAGTAGGGCGCCGGCGACGAGGCGGCGGCCGCCGGCGCCGGCTCGAGCGTGGCGGCGGGCTGGCCGAAGGTCGACAGCCGCGTGCCCCGCGCCAGGTCCAGCACGTCCGACATCACCGCGCTGGCCGTGGGGCCTTCGCCCGCGCCTGCACCCTGCAGCACGATCCGGCCGGCCGCGTCGCCCTCCAGCACCACCATGTTCGTCGCCGCCTCGAGCTCGCCCAGCGGGCTCGACGCCGGCACCAGGCAGGGCGACATCCGCGCCTCCAGCCCGCGGCCCGTGCGCTGCGCCACGCCCAGCAGCTTGATGCGGAACCCCATGTCGGCCGCCTGGCGGATGTCGGCGATCGAGATCTGCTCGATCCCCTCGATCCTGATCGCGCCGAAGTCCACCCGCGTGCCGAACGCGATCGCCGCCAGCAGCGCCAGCTTGTGGCCCGCATCGATGCCGCCCACGTCCAGCGTCGGGTCGGCCTCGAGATAGCCCAGCTTCTGGCACTCCTCGAAGACCTCGTCATAGCTCAGGCCCGCGCCCTCCATCCGCGTCAGGATGTAGTTGCAGGTGCCGTTCATCACCCCCATCACGCGCTGCACCTCGTTGGCGGCCAGCCCCTCGGTCAGCGCCTTGACCACCGGGATGCCGCCCGCCACCGCCGCCTCGAAGCGCAGCACCGCGCCCGCCGCCTCGGCCCGCTCGGCCAGCTCCTGACCGTGCAGCGCCAGCATCGCCTTGTTGGCGGTCACCACGTCCTTGCCGGCGTCCAGCGCCGCCTCGACCGCGGCCTTGGCCGGCCCGTCGGCGCCGCCCATCAGCTCGACGAACACGTCCACGTCGTCGCGCCGCGCCAGCGCCACGGGGTCGTCCTCCCAGGCGTGGTCGCGGATCGGCACGCCGCGATCCTTGTCGCGGGTCCGGGCCGAGACCGCGCTGACGGCGATGTGGCGGCCGGTCCGCGCCGCCAGCAGCGCGCCGCGGCGCCGCACGATCTTCAGCACGCCGGCGCCGACCGTTCCGAGCCCCGCGATGCCGAGCCTGAGGGGGTGGGACATGTAAGCTGCTCCTTCGCCGCGACCGATGCCGGCGCGGCTTACTGCGTTTGGCGCCACGCGGCAACGAGGGGCGTGGCCCGGCCCGATCCGGTCAATCCGAGACACTTCGCGTTTGGCGTGTGTCGCCCGCGCGGCTACACCGCCGGCCACCATGCCGACCCGCGTCACGAGGAGCCGCCCGATGTTCAAGTTTCCCTGGCCCATGATGGGCCCCGCGCTGGCCGCCAGCCTGATCGCCAGCCTCGCCGCCGGCGGCGCACTCGCCCAGGGCGTGCCGTTCTCCGAGGTCGACGCCAACGGCGACGGCCTGCTCGAGCGCCACGAGATGCAGGCGGTGTTCGGCGAGGCGGCCGACGAGCTGATGGAGGACGACACCGACGGCGACGGCGCGCTGAGCCCCGAGGAAGTCGCGGGCGAGCCCGAGGAGTGAGGCGGCCGAGGCCCCCGCGACCCATCCGCGGAACAAGGCGCTGCCCTTCGACGTCATCGACCTCGACGGCGACGGCCTGCTCAGCCGGAAGGAGATGGTGACCACCTTCGGGCGCAACGGCGAGGGCCTGCTGCGCAAGGACGCCAACGGCGACGGCTACGTCTCCAAGGACGAGGTGCGCGCGGGCGCCGCGGGGCGCGCCGGCGCCGAGCGCACGGGCAGGGCGCAGAAGCCCGAAAAGGCCGCCCGAGGCGGCCGGTCCGAAACGACCGGCAGGCCCGACCGCGCCGACAGGCCCGACCGCGCCGACAAGTCCGACCGTGCCGACAAGTCCGACCGCGGCGGCAAGGGTGGCGGCAAGGGCGGCGGCAACGGCGGCGGCAAGGGCGGCGGCAACGGTGGCGGCCGCGGTCGCGGCTGACGCCGGCCTGCGCGCCGCGCCGCGGGGCCGGGCGCGCAACCTCTCCCGTCGGCCCTGACGCAGGGCAGGGCGCCCGCCCTTCGCGCTTGCTGCCCGCCTCCGGCCGCGGCAAGCGCCGGGCGGCTCAGCGGGCGGCGCCTCGGCGGCTCGGCCGCGCGCGCCGTTCCACATGGCCCGAGACCCGCGCCCGACCCGCCGCGCCCAGTCCCCGACGCCTCGCCCGGCTGTCGCGGGCGCTGCGCCGGGTGCTCCGACACCTCTCCCGGACCGGCGGGCGCGAAAGCTGCGCCCCGGGGCCGGCGGGCGGACGCAGGCCCTGACTGCAACTGCCCGGAGACACTCGGTTTCGCACCGGCCGCGATTGTATCCGCCTAGCCTCCGCGCGGGGCATGGGCCGGGGGCAGGGCGCGCTCGCCCACCGCCACCGTCGCCAGCTCGCGCAGCAGCTTGCGCTTCATCGCCCGCGCATAGTCCTCATAGCCGGCCGCGACCTCGACGAAGGCGTCCGGCCCATGCAGGACCTGCGCCCGGAAATAGGCCGACAGCTCGGCGGCATGGGTGTCGTCGGCCACCACCAGCGCGTTCACCGTGACGCCCGTCAGCACGCCGGCCTCGCGCACCGTGTCGGGCTCGGGCCAGTCGTTGTTCTTGCCGTCGCCCGAGACGTCGATCGTGTGCCGCCAGCAGACCGGCCCCGCCGCCAGCAGCGCCGCCCCCCGCCGCAGCGCCGCGCCGATCGCCGTGGCCTGCGGCGCGCGCGCCCGTCGCGTGGCGCGCAGGGTGTCCGCCGCGCGGTCGACCGCCGCGCCCTCCAGCAGCGTCCAGCCCAGCACCACGCGCTGGAACCCCGCGCCCGACCACTCGATCACCGCCAGCGCCACCGGTGCGCCCGGCATCGCCGCCAGCGCCGCGCGCACCTCGGCATCCTGCAGCGCCGCCGCCACGCCCTCGACCTGCAGCCGGTACTCGGCCGCGTCGACCGAGCCCGACACGTCGAGCGCCAGCACCAGCGCCTGCCGGCACGCCCCCTGGGCCGTCCCGGCAGCCAGCGCCAGCGCCGCCGCCGCTACCAGTGCCCGGTGTTTTCCATGCTTGCCCACGGCTCGGCCGGCTCCAGCGCGTCGCCCATCTGCAGAAGCTCCACCGACACGTTGTCGGGGCTGCGCACGAAGGCCATCCGCCCGTCGCGCGGCGGGCGGTTGATGGTCACCCCCGCATCCATCAGCTTCTGGCACATCTCGTACACGTTCTCGACCCGGTAGGCGACGTGGCCGAAATGCCGGCTGTCGTCGGGCAGCGCGTCGTCGCCGTCCCAGTTGTAGGTCAGCTCCAGGTCCGCGCGCCCGTCGTCCTGGCCCGGCGGGCACATGAAGACCAGCGTGTAGCGGCCCTTCTCGCTCTCGCTCCGGTGCCGCTCCTTCAGCCCCAGCAGCTCGTAGAACCGCTTCGACGCCTCCAGGTCCTTCACCCTGACCATCGTGTGCAGGTATTCGATCTTCATCGCGTTCCCTCCGGTTTTCGCCCCGCCACCCTAGTCGCCCCGCAGCCACACGCCAGACACCGCATCTTGCGGTCGCAAATTGCAACTCGCACAGATATAGTGCTGCCCGACTCACAAAGGACTCGCCCCATGCCGCTCAGCCCCGACCAGCAAGCCGAGATCGACGCCGCCCGGGCCGAGCCCAGCCCCACCCTGCGCGCCACCGCCCCGGGGCTCGAGGCGCACCTGCACCGCGCCTACCCGGTGCTCGACAACGGCTTCGTCCGGGTGGTCGACTACATGGGCGACGACGCCGCCATCGTGCAGGCCGCCCGCGTCAGCTACGGCCGCGGCACCAAGGCCGTCTCCTCCGACGAGGGGCTGATCCGCTACCTGATGCGCCACTGGCACTCGACCCCGTTCGAGATGGCCGAGATCAAGCTGCACGTCAAACTCCCGGTCTTCGTGGCCCGCCAGTGGATCCGCCACCGCACCGCCAACGTGAACGAGATCTCGGCCCGCTACTCCGTCCTCGACCGCGAGTTCTACATCCCCGCGCCCGAGAACCTCGCCGCCCAGTCCTCGCTCAACGCGCAGGGCCGCGGCGAGGCGCTGCTGGCCGACGAGGCCGCCCGCGTCCTCGAGCTCCTGCGCGAGGACAGCTTGCGCGCCTACGACAACTACGAGGAGATGCTGTCGACCGAGGGCAAGCAGGGCCTCGCGCGCGAGCTCGCCCGCATGAACCTGCCCATGAACGTCTACACGCAGTGGTACTGGAAGACCGACCTTCACAACCTCTTCCACTTCCTGCGCCTGCGCGCCGACCCCCACGCCCAGTACGAGATCCGCGTCTACGCCGAAGAGATCGGCCGCCTGGTCGCCGACTGGGTCCCCTTCGCCTGGCAGGCCTTCTGCGACTACCGCCTGGGCGGCGCCCACCTGTCCGCGCAGGCGCTGGACTGCCTCCGCCGGATGCTGAAGGGCGAGGAGGTCACGCAGGAGACGAGCGGGATGAGCGCGCGGGAGTGGCGGGAGTTTCGGAGATGCATTGAGCGTGATTGAATGTCGAGTTATTCACTGATATGCGTGATTGGCGCTTGCGTGGCGCGAGTGCTATGCAGGCGTTGCTGTTAGTACGAGCAGAAGATCGACTGGCTTGCGTCATCCGTACTTCGCGCTGGCTGCTGCAGTACTGGAGCGAGCACGGAAAATCTGAGCCGTAGCTGCTGGACGCGAATGCGAAAGCGTCGGCGCGACGAGTTGGAGCAGCGATCTGTGCTCGATCCTACGTCGAAGGCTGTTATTTGCCGCTAACTTGCGGCGCTTCAAGCGGTCTTCGCAGTCGTGCAACGGCAATTGACGCGAATTGAAGGCTCGGATCTCGAAGTCGATAGTTTTATAACAAATCTGCAATACCTCTGAGCGCAATTGCAACTATCTACCGCACTGGGTGCGAACGGGCGAATTCGCGGGTTCATAGCACGCAGTCATAACTACGCAGAGCTCCGATATATGGGAGAATTGGTGCACCTCGATCCGAGTTCTGAGGTGCTTCGCGCAAATCCTAAATCCGTTCGCGTATTTCGAGCTATCGCAAGGAGATGTTAGGCAAGAGTTTTGCGAAATCGGCGACTTAGTCAGTCGCTCTCGTTAAAAGGCACGCAAGAGGCCAGAAAGCAACTGCTGTGCGATCTCTGAGAGTTGCAGCTACTTTGAGGAGCTTAGCTCCGACGCTTCGCTGTCGGACAGTGGCCGGAAGGATCCTATGGCACCGGACTGAGAATGTATCAACTTCGCTAGCAGTCGCTCCAGTCCGGATCGACGTATCGAGGAGACTGTTCAAGAAGGCACGCGACCAAGACTCATGGGATCGGACGCAATCCATCTTGGCCCGGACGACCAGCCCGGGCCGCGCCCGTCCGGCGCTTCGCGCGTTCGCGGCTGAAAAGGTCCACCGGACCTTTTCCGAGCCGCCGCTCGACCCCTCCCCCCGGGAGGGCGCGTGGCGATGTCGCCCGCCGCCCCGCCGTCGTCCGATGCTTTCGAGATAAACCGCCCGGCCACAACCGCCCCGAATGCGCCCCCCAGGCTCGGGCGCGCCCCTCCGCACCTCTCCCGAACGCGCCTCGGCTGCAAGTTGAGCAATCGCCCGCACCCGCACAAGCGACACTTGAAAAGGCCGCGCAAGGAATGTTTGCGGGTTCCGTCCTTCTCGAAATCCCGTTACGTTGGCGGCATTATCTGTGGAGGAATTGTTCTCATGCTTCGATATTCGCGGCTTGCGGGGCTTGCGCTGGCGGCCCTTCCGATTGCCACGGCGGCCGATGCCTCGCTGTCCACGTTCAAGGAATACGTCGGCAACGTCGACCTGTCGACCGACGGGTGGGGCGCGCTCGGCTCGTCGACCGCGGGGGCGGTCGGCACCATCAGCGCCGGGGCGCCGGCAGGCTCGACCGTCGTGGCGGCCTATCTCTACACCGCGACGCAACGGCGCACCGCCGAACCCACGACCGTGGTCTTCGACGGCACGCCCATCGACTACACCAGGTCGGTCGAGAACACGTCGACCACCTTCGAACTGACCTCGCACCGCGCCGACGTCACCTCGATCGTGGCGCCCAGGATCAACGGCTCGGCGGCGACGTCGTTCGACTTCACCATCGACGAGGGGGCGGACGGAATCCTGTCCGGCGGCAAGGACTCGATCGATGGCCACGCCCTGGTGGTGGTCTACGACAACCCGGCCCTGCCGACGCAGACGGTGGCGCTGCTCGACGGCTTCGCCAGCGTCACCGGCGACACCGCGACCGTCTCGTTCGGTGAGCCGATCGACGCCAGCGACCCGGGCCTGCTGGCCGAGATGTACCTGGGCATCAACTTCAGCTGCTGCAGCCAGAAGTCGACGGTCGAGGTGAACGGCTCGCTCCTGACCGAGAACGCGGGCAACTTCGACGACGGCGCCTCGGCCGACGACGGCTCGCTGATCACCGTCGGCAGCTTCGACGATCCGTTCTCGCCCGCTCTGCCCGGCTATGCCGACGATCGCGAAAAGTACGACCTCGCGCCGTTCCTGAGCAGCGGCGACACCGGCCTGTCGATCGTCACCTCGAACGGGACCCGCGACGACAACATCTTCCTGGCGGGCTTCGTGTTCTCGGGCGAGGCCGACATCAGCACCCCGGATGACCCGGACGAGCCGGGCGTGGTTCCGCTGCCTGCTTCGGCGCTGCTTCTCGGTGGCGGGCTCGCCGCGCTCGGGCTGCGCCGCAAGCGCCGCAAGGCGGACTGAGCGCGGCTTGACCCGCAACGCAATCCGCATGGTGCCAGCCGCGGCAGTGCTCGCGGCTGGTGCTTCGTTTCCCGCCACGGCGCAGGAAAGGTTCGGCGACTGGCGGATCGACTGCGCCGAGGCGTGCCAGCTTCATCAGACGCTGTCGGCGCCCGAGTCCGACCAGCGCGTGCTCGGGCTGGCGTTCGTCGTCGATCCGGCCCGACCTGACGAGGCGACGCTGATCGCCCGCGTCCCGTTGGGCACCGCGCTCGTGCCGGGGCTGCAGTTCGAGATCGGCGAGAGTGTCGAGCGCTACGACTTCCAGGTCTGCGATCCCGAAAGCTGCATCGCCGCCATCCCGCTCGAGGCGGGCCAGATCGAGGCCGCAGTGACCGAGGGGGCGTTCGTCGTGGCGACCGTCGCCTACGGCGCGACCCGTGGCGTCGGCATCCGCGTCTCGACCGCGGGCCTGGCCGAGGGGTTGGCCAGCTTGCGGGAAAGATGAGTGGGGCGCGCCGCCCCCTGGGCGGCGCGGGACGAACAGGCGCCCTTCTCGCCGCCCCGACGATCGCACCCGCCCCTGATCGAGGCGAGCCGCCGGCGCGGTCACCGACTGCGGTTCATCTGGCTGCCGGTTTTCGGCCGTCCGTCCAGACGCGGCCGGCCCCTCCCGGCAGGAGCGGCGTTCCTCCCCTCCGCTTCGGCAGATCGCCCTCGCTCCATCGCGAGCGAGTCGCACAGGTGACGACCCGTCCCACCGCCATGAACGCCTGACTGCCCGGGCGCGCTCGCGGCATCCCCCCCGGCTTGTGCAGATCGGATCGCCGGATCGTTCTGCGGAACGCCGCTCCCGGGCGGCTTGTCCGGCACGATGGGCACCCGTCGCGCCGCCTGCCGGAACACAGCGGGCTTTCTCCGGTTTCGCTCTGGAGGACTAACGAAGGGATCGGCCATGAAGACGCTCATCACTGTCGCGGCGGCGCTCGCGCTCGCGGGTCCCGCGCTGGCGCAGCGCGAAGCCACGCTCATCGTCAGCCACAGCGAGATCTGGGGCGACTACCTCGCCACCCAGCCCAGCCGGAGCGAGAAGGGCCGCCCGGTCTACATGTTCAGCACCGACATTCCGGCGACCGAGGATCAGGAGGCGCGGATGAGCTGCACCTCGGACGAGTGTCTGCTGGACTGGACCCCGGTCACCGTCCAGATGGACCTTGCCGACGGGCTCGACCCCGGCCTTGTCGACATCCTCGATCCGGACGGCCGGCGGGTGGTGCTCTACAACGGCTGGCCGCTCTACCACTACGAGCTCGACCAGGTGCCGACGACCGACGAGCCGCAGGGGCAGGGGGACGTCTCGTATGGCGGGGCGTGGTACCTGATGTCGCCATCGGGCGAGCCGATCCGGCCCTGACCCGTCTCGGCGGTGACGGCCGCGGCGCGCCGGGGCCGGCCGCCGGCCCTGTCCATTCTGTAATTTCCCCGTACATTTTTCTGTACAGAATGTACGGAAAGGGGTGGAAAACGTGACAGAACCCCCGAAATCGGGCCGCGCGGCGCCGGCGCTCGACCGCTTCGTCGACGCTCAGGCGGTCAGCTACGACACCGCCCTGGCCGAGCTCCGGCAGGGGCGCAAGCGCTCGCACTGGATGTGGTACATCTTCCCGCAGCTTGCCGAACTGGGCCGCTCGCCCACCGCGAAATTCTACGGGATCGTCGATCTGGACGAGGCGCGCGCCTATCTGGCCCACCCGGTGCTGGGCCCGCGCCTGGCCGAGTGCGCCGAGGCCGTCCTGATCCACGCGGGCCGGGAACCGTCGGAAATCATGGGGGAAATCGACGCGCTCAAGTTGCGCTCGTCGGCGACGCTCTTCCGCGAGGCGGGGGGCGGGGCGGTGTTCCAGCGCCTGCTCGACGACTTCTACGGCGGCCGGGCCTGCCCGCTGACGTTGCGCGCCCTGGCCGCCGCCTGACCGATCCGCCGCCGCGTGGCCCGCGTAGAAGGAGCTGGAACCCAAGCCGGAGCCCGCGATGCAGCCGATCGTCCTCTACCTCTCGACCGCCCTGATCTTCCTCGCCGCCGACGCCGTCGCCCTCCGCTTCCTGATCCGCCCCGTCTTCGAGCGCCACGTCGGCGACTGGCTTCTCGACAGCCCGCGCCTCGGGCCGGCGGCAGCGTTCTACCTGTTCTACGTGGCGGGGCTGGTCTGGATGGTGTCGTGGCCGGCGCTGCGCTCGGGCGTTCCGGCGCAGGCGCTGTGGAACGGGGCACTGCTGGGCGCGCTGGCCTACGGCACCTACGAGTTCACCAACTACGCCACGCTGCGCGACTGGTCGCCGGTCCAGGTGGCCATCGACGGGGCGTGGGGCACGATCCTGACCGGCGTCGCCGCCTGGGCGGGCGTGGTCGCGACCCGCGCGATCACCTGAGGGGGTGTGCGCCGGCGTGCAGCGAGACGGACGCGCCCATGAAAAAGGGCCCGGCGACGGCGTCGCGCGGGCCCCGATTGATCGGCCCTGAGGCTCAGATCGCCTTCAGGTCGCCCGCGCTCTGGCGGCCGTCGCGGCCCGAGATCATCTCGTACTCAACCTTCTGGTTGTCCGCGAGGCCGGTCATCCCGGCGCGCTCGACAGCCGAGATGTGAACGAACACGTCCTTGCCGCCGTCATCGGGGGCAATGAAGCCGTAGCCCTTGGTGGTGTTGAACCATTTCACGGTGCCGGTGGGCATCGCCGTCTCCTTCTCAGGTTACCGCCCGCGACATGCGGTGCGGTTCGTGCAGCCAAGTCGTAAGTCCGGCTGCCCCACTAAGAGGGAGCGGTCTTCTGGTCTCAGTCGCGCGCACAAGGTGAATTGGAATCGGTCCGAAATCAATAATTTTGGGTCCGGCGCAGGCGAAATTTTCGTGACAGGCATCATCCCGCCTGATCGGGCGGACACGCCTCCTGCGCGAGTTGCCCGACCACGTCGGCCAGCGGAACGCTCTGCGTCTGCTTCTCGCCCAGGCGGCGCATGTTGACGCTGCGCTCCTCCACCTCGCGCTGGCCGATTGCCAGGATGACGGGAACCTTGCCCAGCGAGTGCTCGCGGACCTTGTAGTTGATCTTCTCGTTGCGCGTGTCGGCCTCGGCGCGCAGGCCTGCCTGCCGCAGTGCGGCCACCACCTCGTGCACGTAGGCGTCGGCGTCCGAGACGATCGAGGCCACCACCACCTGCCGCGGGGCGAGCCAGAACGGCAGGCGGCCGGCGTAGTTCTCGATCAGGATGCCGATGAATCTCTCGAACGAGCCGAGGATGGCGCGGTGCAGCATGACGGGATGGTGCTTGTCCCCTTCCTGCCCGATGTAGGTCGCGCCGAGCCGGTTCGGCGTGTTGAAGTCCACCTGGAAGGTTCCGCACTGCCATTCGCGGCCGATCGCGTCGGTCAGCTTGAAGTCGAGCTTGGGGCCGTAGAACGCGCCCTCGCCGGGATCGACCTCGTAGTCGTTGCGCACCGACAGGATGGCCTTTTCCAAGGCTGCCTCGGACTTGTCCCACTGGGCGTCGCTGCCGATGCGGACATCGGGGCGGGTCGAGAACTTGATGTCGAACTTCGCGAAGCCTGTGTCGCGGTAGATGGTCGACAGAAGGTCGATGAACTTCGCGCACTCGGCCTCGATCTGGTCCTCGGTGCAGAAGATGTGGGCGTCGTCCTGGGTGAAGCCGCGCACCCGCATCAGGCCGTGCAGCGCGCCGTGCGGCTCGTAGCGGTGGCACGAGCCGAACTCGGCCAGGCGCAGCGGCAGGTCGCGGTACGACTTGATGCCCTGGTTGAAGACCTGCACGTGGCAGGGGCAGTTCATCGGCTTGAGGGCGTTGACGCGCTTTTCGTTCGCGTGCTCCTCGTCGACCTCGGTTATGTACATGTTTTCGCGGTACTTTCGCCCAGTGGCCGGAGGCCTCCCACAGCTTGCGGTCGACGACCTGGGGCGTCTTGATCTCGCGATAGCCGGCCGCGGTGAGGCGGCGGCGCATGTAGTCTTCCAGCGCGCGGTAGATGGTCCAGCCGTCGGGGTGCCAGAACACCATGCCCGGCGCCTCCTCCTGGAAGTGGAAGAGGTGCATCTCGCGGCCGAGGCGGCGGTGGTCGCGCCTTTCCGCTTCCTCGAGGAAGTGCAGGTAATCCTTGAGTTTCTGGCGGTTCTGGAAGGCCACGCCATAGATCCGCTGGAGCTGGGCGCGGTTGCTGTCGCCGCGCCAGTAGGCGCCGGCCACGCGCATCAGCTTGAACGCGTCGGCGGGGACCTGGCCGGTGTGCTGGAAGTGCGGGCCGCGGCACAGGTCCTGCCAGTCGCCGTGCCAGTACATGCGGATCGGCTGGCCGTCGGGAATGGCGTCGATCAGCTCGACCTTGTAGGGCTCGCCGCGGCTCTCGTAGTGGCGGATGGCGTCGGTGCGGTCCCACACGGCGGTGCGAACTTCGTCCCGCTTCGCAATGATTTCCTTCATCCTTTTCTCGATCGCGCCGAGGTCGTCGGGGGTGAAGGGGTCGTCGCGGTCGAAGTCGTAGTACCAGCCGTTCTCGATCACCGGGCCGATGGTGACCTTGGTGTCGGGCCACAGCTCCTGCACGGCGCGGGCCATGATGTGGGCGGCGTCGTGGCGGATCAGCTCGAGCGCCTCGGCCTCGTCGGCCATGGTCTTGATGTCGACGGCGGCGTCGTGCGGGATCGGCCATTGCAGGTCCCAGTGGATGCCGTTCACGCGGGCGGAAATCGCCTTTTTCGCCAACGAGTTGCTGATCGACGCCGCGACCTCGGCCGGGGTGGTGCCGGCGGGAAAGTCGCGCGCGTTGCCATCGGGGAATGTCAGGGAGATCTGTTCGGCCATCTGGCCCTCCTCGTCGGTCTGGCGCCCACGGAACGCCCGGTTGCGGGTATGTCGGAGGCTCGTCTGGCCGCAGCGCCGACCGCTGTCAAGGCGGATCGGAACTCCATATGACTTGCATATGACTCCCGTAGGACCGGCCGGCGGGGTCAGAGGCGGCGGTACATGACGTGGGCGTCGACCTCGCCGAGGGTCGGGTGATCGAAGGCGCCGGGGAGGGTGCCGACGATCTGGAAGCCGTGGCGCTGCCAGAGCCGGATCGCGCCGGTGTTGGTGGCGACCACGAAGTTGAACTGCATCGCGCGGAAGCCCAGCGCCCGCGCCGTGTCGAGCGCATGGGCGCACAGCGCCGAGGCGACGCCGCGTCCGCGCGCGGCCTCGGCGGTGACGAAGGCGGCGTTGGCCACGTGGGCGCCGCCGCCCGGCTGGTTGGCCCGCAGCGTCGAGCTGCCGAGGATCGCGCCGCCCTCGGTGGCGACGAAGACGGTGCCGCCCTGCCAGTAGGCCAGCGCGTCCCGGCGGCTGATGTCGCGCGGCTTGGCGTACGTCTCGCCGGCGCGGAAGACGGGGCGCAGGAGGTTCCACAGCGCCTCGGTGTCGTCGGTCGTGGCCGGGCGGATCTCCATGGGGCGGGCCATGCGCCCCGCGGCCGGGGACGTCAACCGCCCGCGGCAGGCCGGGGCGCCTGCCGGGCGACGCCGGAGACGGCATCCGCCGCGAGGGGAAGCCGGCGCGGGTGACGTTGCGAGAACCGCCGTTTGTGGGTAGGATTTCGCGGAACGCCGGTCCGGCCGAACGCCTCGATCATCGAGCGGCATCACGGGTTTCGGAGGGCGACGGTCGCGCTTGGGGCGTTTGCCGATCCGGGTGTGCGAGTTTTCCAGACATGACGGCGGCGCTTCCGACCGCGCGGGGCGCAACGCCGCCTTCCCGGCATCCGGATCCTGCGGGTGGAGGATGCGATGCGACCCCTGATGACTCTGGCGACAGGTCTGTTCCTGGCCTCGGCAACCCTTGGCGCGGCGCAGGGCCTGGTCGTCGTCGCGCCGGGAAGCGGCAGCCGCCAGGGCGTCACCGCCTGTCCGGCCCATGCCGTCGTCGTCGGCGCCGATCCGGCGACCGGGCGGATCCTGTGCGAGACCGAGTATCGCGGGCCCGGCGATGCGGTCTGGCTGGTCAACGAGGCGCTCGACGGCCCCGGCGCCGCGCGGTTCAACGCCTTTCCCAGAGATGCCGCCGAGGCGGCGCGGCACGGCTATGCCGGCGGACAGATGCACTGGTGCGGGGCGGGCGAGCTGATGACCGGCTTCGACGTGGCGAGCAACCTGATGCTTTGCGCCGGCGTCGATACCGGCCTGCGGCGCCGGTTCGTCACCGCGCCGGTGCGGCGGAGCGCCGGCATCCCGGCTTGCCCGCGCGGGTCGGCGATGGCGGGCATCCACATCGGCGACAACCTGTTGCTCTGCGTCGAGCCGGCGCGCTGCAGCCAGGATGCCCATTGCCGTGTCGGGACCCGGTGCGAGACCGTCAGCATCGCCGCGAGCGAGGGCGCCGGCCGCCTGCAGGCCCCCGGTGTCTGCCGTCCGCACGGGCAGCTCTGGTTCCGCGACCGCAACGGCTGTCACGGCGACGGCGTCGGCTGGATGACCGACCGTTCCGGCAACGACGTCGACTTCACCCGCAACGACGAGTACGAGAACGACGCGGCGCAGTCGGTGCGCCTGCAGTCGGTGTCGGCGGGCACCATCCTGCGGGTCTTCGACCGCTCGGACGCGGGCACGAACGACGACTTCACCGTGATCCTGGTGCGGCAGACCACCTTGCCCGACACCTGCATCGAGACCTTCGAGCTGGCGAACGACGCGCGCGACGATGCCGCGTTCCTGGGTCGCTACGGGGGCCGACGCGACAATCTGGACGAGAAGGTCTCGCGCGTGCAGGTGCAGACGGCGATCATGACCCCGACGGGCAAGTGCCTGGACGTGAACCAGAACACGAACGGGGTGCAGATCTTTCCCTGCCATGCCGAGGCGAACCAGGCCTGGGTGCAGGACGTGAACGGCGCGATCCGGGGCGTGAACGGCCTCTGCCTCGAGGCCGACCCGAGCGCGGTCGGGAACTGGACGCCCGCCGGCGCACGCTCGGCTCCGGTGCGGGTTGGGCCCTGCACCGGCGCCGACACCCAGGTCTGGTCGCGCACAACGAGCCGCGAGATCCGCCTTTTCAGCGACATGTGCCTGGACGTGGCCGGCGGCGGCGACGCGGACCGGACCCCGGTTCAGGTCTTTCCCTGCCACGGCGGCGCCAACCAGCGCTGGCTTGCGAGCTTCTAGGGCCGCGGGCGGCAAAGGGGCGAGGGCCGGCGCCCGCGCGGCGGCCGCAGCCATGGCGGCGGCAGGTTTCCCTGTGCCGCGCAAGGGTGCTAGCAAGGCGCGGGTGCAGCGGGCAGACGGGAGAGCGATGACCAGATTCCACGAGACCGCCTCGGGGCGGCGGCTGGCCTACAACCGGATCCCCGGGCAGGGGCCGGGGGTCGTGTTTCTCGGCGGGTTCCGCTCGGACATGAGCGGCACCAAGGCGCTGCACCTGGAGGCGTGGGCGAAGGCGCGGGGGCGCGCCTTCATCCGCTTCGACTATTCCGGCCACGGCCAGAGCGACGGCCGGTTCGAGGACGGCGCCATCGGCGACTGGGCCGAGGACGCGGCGGCCGTCATCGGCGCGCTGACCGAGGGGCCGCAGGTGCTGGTGGGCTCGTCCATGGGCGGCTGGATCGCGTTCCTGATCGGCCGGGCGATGCCCGAGCGGGTGGCGGGCATCGTCGGCATCGCGGCGGCGCCGGACTTTACCGAGGACGGGTTCTGGGACGGCTTTTCCGACGAGGAGCGGCAGGCGCTGGTCGAGGCGGGGCGGGTCGAGCGGCCGTCGGAGTATTCGGAGGAGCCGCTGGTGATCACCCGGCGGCTGATCGAGGACGGGCGGCGGCACCTGATCCTGCACGACCCGCTGCCGCTGCCGTTCCCGGTGCGGCTGCTGCAGGGGACCGACGACGTGGACGTCGACCTGTCGGTGCCGCTGCGGCTGATGGACCACGCCGAGGGGCGCGACCTGCGGCTGACGCTGGTCAAGGGGGCCGATCACCGGTTCTCGACGCCGGCCTGCCTGCGGCTGATCGAGCGGTCGATCGACGAGGTGCTGGAGCGGTGAGGCGCGCGGCGCGGCGCGACCCGGTGCGGAGGCTGGGCCTCTGGCTGGGACGGGTGGCGATCGCGCTGGCGCTGGTGGCGGCGGCGGTCTGGGCGTTCGCCCCGCGCGAGCCGGTGGAGACCGAGGTGAGGTTCGATCCCGCGGTGCTGGGCGACGATCCGGCGGCCTGGCTGGCGGCCGAGGAGGCGCGGGTGCCCGACCTGCGCCCGGGGGCGGAAAAGCGCATCGTCTGGGCCGGCGAGGCGGGGCGCGCGCACGCCGCTGGCGGTGATCTACGTGCACGGCTATTCGGCCAGCGCCGAGGAGATCCGGCCGGTGCCCGACCGGGTGGCGGCGGCGCTGGGGGCGAACCTGGTCTTCACGCGGCTGGCCGGCCACGGGCGCGACGGCGCCGCGATGGCCGAGGCGCGCGTGGGCGACTGGATGGAGGACATGGCCGAGGCGCTGGCGGTGGGCCGGGCGGTGGGCCGGCGGGTGCTGGTGATCGCCACGTCGACGGGCGGCACGCTGGCGGCGGTGGCGGCGACCGAGCCCGAGCTGGCGCGGGACGTGGCGGGGATGGTGATGATCTCGCCCAACTTCGCGCTGCGCGCGGGCGTGGGGCGGGTGCTGGCCTGGCCGGGCTTTCGCTGGTGGGGGCCGCTGGTGCTGGGGCGCGAGCGCGGCTTCGAGCCGCTGAACGAGGGCCACGCGCGGCACTGGACGACGCGCTATCCCACGGTGGCGCTGGCGCCGATGGCGGCGCTGGTGCGGCTACGCGGCGGGGCTGGATTACGGCGCGGCGCAGGTGCCGGCGCTGTTCCTGATCTCGGAGCGCGACCTGGTGGTCTCGCCCGCGGCGACGCGGCGCGTGGCCGGGCGCTGGGGCGGCGACGCGACGCTGGTCACGCTGGAGCCGGGGCCGGGGGACGACCCGATGGCGCACGTCCTGGCCGGCGACATCCTGAGCCCGGGGATGACCGACGAGGTGGTGGCGCGCATCGTGGACTGGGCGCGGGAGGCGGTGCCGGGCGCTCAGGAAACGAGCAGGTAGGCGCCGAGGCCGGCCGCGCCCAGCGACAGCGCGAAGCCCAGCGCCATCAGCAGCCCGTCGCGCAGCGTCATCGCCAGGCCGAAGGCGGCGATGGCGGCCATCGGCGCGGTGCTGGCGAAGGGCAGCACCTCGAGCGGGGGCACCGTGGCGCAGAGCGCGACGCAGACGCCGGCCGCGATGCGCTGCACCCGGTCGGTGGTCAGCCGCGGCAACCGGCCGGGGAACCAGCGGTCGAGCCGCCTGGCCGCCGGGCGCAGGAATTGCACCGCGCCGCGCAGCCGCTCGTCGGTGACCGAGCGCGAGGCCAGGAACCCCGGCAGCCACATGCAGTCGCGCCCCAGCACGATCTGCACGGCGAAGATGGCGATGACGAGGGCGAGAAGGGTCGGGACGCCGGGGATGCCGCCGATCGGCGAGATCTCGATCAGCGCCGGCACGAACAGCAGCGGGCCCCAGCCACGGTCGCCCATGGCCTCGACCGCGCCGCCGACCGAGGGGTGACCGTCGTCGCCGGCAAGCTGGTCGAGCCGGTCGAGGACGGCTTCGATCGCGTCTGACTGCCGGCTCATCGCACCTCCCGCGTCTTTGCGCAGGGACAACAGCGCCGGGCCGGGCATGTTCCCGTGCCTCGGGCGGCGTCAGGGGGCGCCCGCGCGGCGGCGGGCGCCGAGGCTCAGACCGGGGTCGGCCCGTATTCGCGGCGGTCGTGGGGGGCGGGCTCGCCGGCCTTGCCGTTGGCCTTGCGGTGGGACGCGCGCACGGCCGCGGCGCTGTTGGCGTCGATGAAGTCGAGCACCAGCGGGCGGATGTTGTTGCGCCACGAGCGGCCGGCGAAGATGCCGTAATGGCCGGCGCCGGGTTCCAGGTGGGCGGCCTTCTTCTCGTCGGGCAGGCCGGTCAGCAGGTCGAGCGCGGCGAGGCACTGGCCGGGGGCCGAGATGTCGTCATCCTCGCCCTCGACGATCTTGACGGCGACGTCGGTGATCGCGGCGATGTCGACGCGCTTGCCCGCGACCTCGAAGGCGTTGCGGGCGACGTCGCGGCGCTTGAACACCCGCTCGACCGTCGAGAGGTAGAACTCGGCCGTCATGTCCATCACGGCGAGGTATTCGTCGTAGAAGCGGTTGTGCTTGTCGTGGTCGGCCGCCTCGCCCTTGGCGATGCTGAACACCTGGTCCATGAACGCGGTGCCGTGCCGCTCGGCGTTCATCGACATGAACGAGGTGAGCTGCGACAGGCCGGGATAGACCATGCGGCCGACGCCCGCGTACTTGAAGCCCACGCGCTGGAGGGCGAGCCGCTCGAGCTGGCCCATGGTGATGCGGCGGCCGAAGTCGGTGACCTCGGTCGGCGCGGCGTCGGGGTCGATCGGGCCGCCGATCAGCGTCAGCGTCTTCGGCTGGGCGGCGGGATCCTCCTCGGCCAGGTAGGCGGTGGCGGCCAGGGCCAGCGGCGCCGGCTGGCAGACCGCGATCACGTTGGTGTCGGGGCCGAGGTGGCGCATGAAGTCGACGAGGTAGAGGGTGTAGTCCTCGACGTCGAACTTGCCGCAGCTGACGGGGATGTCGCGGGCGTTGTGCCAGTCGGTGACCCAGATCTCGGCGTCGGGCAGCAGGCTTGCCACCGTCGAGCGCAAGAGCGTCGCGTAGTGGCCCGACATGGGCGCCACCAGCAGGATGCGGCGCGCCCGCTCGCGCCGGCCGGCGACGCGGAAGCGGATCAGGTCGCCGAAGGGGTGCGCCAGCTCGCGCTCGACGCTGACCACGTGGTCGCGCCCGTCCTCGCCCACGATCGAGCGGATGCCCCAGTCGGGCTGGGCGACCATGCGCGCGAAGCTCCGCTCGGTCAGCTCGCCCCAGGCGGAGATCATCTTGAAGGCGGGATGCGGCACCGCCCCGGTCGCGGGGTAGGAGCCGAAGGCGCGCGCCGTCGCGCCGATCCACTGGCTGGTGTTTCGCCAGCTTTCCATCAGGTCGTAGGTTGCCATGTACCGCAAGGAGTGTCTCCTGCCTGTGCCTCGAGGGGCCGAGCATGCTCGGCCTTTGCCCCTTGCCTGACACCGCGTTAAGGTCGATCCGGGACGGGGTGAGCCCGGTGCCCGCGATGCTGCGTATGCAAAAGAGTTATAGCGGGAGGGTGAACATGACAACAAAGCAAACGGAAATGCCCGCCGACCTGGACAAGTTGAACGCGAACCTGATGCGGATCGAGGAGCTTTCGGCGCGCCTGGTGGCGGCGCTGGGCCGCAAGAAACGCCGCCGATCCGGGGCTGCACGGGCCCAGCCAGGACCTCTTTGCCAGGGCGGCGGCGGCCTACATGGCCGAGATGATGTCGAACCCCTCGAAGATTCTCGAGCATCAGATCGGCTACTGGGGCAAGGCGTTGAAGCACTATGTCGAGGCGCAGCAGAACCTGGCGCACGGCAAGCTGACCCCGCCCGAGGACCACAGCCCGAAGGATCGCCGATTCTCGAACGAGCTGTGGGATACGCACCCGTACTTCAACTACATCAAGCAGCAGTACCTGTTCACCTCGCAGGCGATCCAGCAGGCGGTGGCCGACCTGGACCACATCGACCCGAAGGAGAAGAAGCGGATCGAGTATTTCAGCCGGCAGATCATGGACATGTTCAGCCCGGCGAACTTTCTCGGCACCAATCCCGAGGCGCTCAAGCGCGCGGCCGAGACCGAGGGGCAGAGCCTGGTGAAGGGGCTCGAGAACCTGGTGCGCGACATCGAATCGAACGACGGCGACCTGCTGGTGACGCTGGCCGACCACGAGGCGTTCAGCGTGGGCGAGAACATCGCCACCACCGAGGGCGCGGTGGTCTACCGCAACCGGCTGTTCGAGCTGATCCAGTACGCGCCCCGCACCGAGAAGGTGCACAAGACGCCGCTGGTCATCTTTCCGCCCTGGATCAACAAGTTCTACATCCTGGACCTGAAGCCGGGAACAGCCTGATCCGCTGGATCGTCGAGCAGGGCTTCACGCTGTTCGTGGTGAGCTGGAAGAACCCCGACCCGTCCTATCGCGACGTGGGCCTGAGCCAGTACGTCGAGGAGGGCTACCTGGAGGCGATCGCGCAGGTGAAGGAGATCACCGGCGAGGACCAGGTGAACGCCGTCGGCTACTGCATCGGCGGCACCACGCTGGCGCTGACGCTGGCGCTGATGCAGGGGCGCGGCGACAAGAGCGTCAAGTCGGCCACCTTCTTCACCGCGCTCACCGATTTCTCGGAACAGGGCGAGGTGGGGGTGTTCCTGAGCGACGACTTCGTCGACGGGATCGAGCGCGAGGTCGACGAGAAGGGCATCCTGCAGTCGTTCTTCATGAGCCGGACGTTCAGCTTCCTGCGCTCGAACGACCTGGTCTACGGGCCGGCGATCCGAGTCGTACATGATGGGCGAGACGCCGCCCGCCTTCGACCTGCTGTTCTGGAACGGCGACGGCACCAACCTGCCGGGCAAGATGGCCAAGGAGTACCTGCGCGGCCTCTACCAGGGCAACAAGTTCGCGGACGGCGGCTTCGAGGTCTGCGGCGAGACGGTGCACCTGCACGACGTGAAGGTGCCGCTCTGCGCCATCGCCTGCGAGACCGACCACATCGCCCCCTGGGTGGCGAGCTACGACGGGATCCAGCAGATGGGCAGCCGGTCGAAGACCTTCATCCTGTCGGAAAGCGGCCACATCGCCGGCATCGTGAACCCGCCGACCAAGAAGAAGTACGGCCATTACACCAACGGCGACTGGTCGGGCGATCGCAGGTCTGGAAGGACGGCGCCGAGTTTCACGAGGGGTCGTGGTGGCCGCGCTGGGGCGAATGGCTGGCCAAGCGGGCGGGCGCCAAGGTGGCGGCGCGCGAGCCGGGCGGGACGACTCACCCGGTGCTGGGCCCCGCGCCTGGCACCTACGTGACGGACCGCTCAACCACCTGAAAAGGCGGGCTGTTTCGGGATTTGCTGCAATGCAGCAAAAAATCCTTGAAATGCTGCGACGCAGCGGCCATATTCCGTTGCAGGACGCAGACAGGCACACCCGAAATCAGGAGCACCGCCATGAACACGCAAGACTACAGCAAGATGATGCAGGAAATGATGGGCCAGTTCCCCTTCGACACCGGCTCGATGCAGGACGCCTTCACGCTCGTACGCCACCTTCGGTGAGAAGATGTCGAAGGTCGCCCTCGAGGCCGCCGACAAGTCGACCGAGATCTCGTCGAAGTGGGCCAAGGACACGATCTCCAAGATGGGCGGCATCGCCACGCATCAAGGAAGAGCCGACCGACTACACCAAGGCCCTGACCGACTTCGCCTCGGCGCAGGCCGAGTTGACCGCCGAGACCATGGCCGCCTTCGCCGAAGTCGCGAAGAAGGTCCAGATGGAGACGGTCGAGCTGATGCTGGCCGCCGGCAAGGACGCCCAGGAAGACGCGACCTCGGCCATGAAGAAGGCGACCACGAACACCGCGTCGACCGCCAAGCGCGCCGCGAAGTAAGCCGCGACAGGTTCGGAAGGGCCGGCCGACGCCGGCCCTTCGCACAAGGGCGGGCCCCCCGGGGGCCCGCCCTTTTCTTTTGGCCGGGCCGGTCCTAGGGTTGCTGCACTGCCGCGAAGCGCGAAGGGGGGCGCCCATGGCCGAGACAGCGAAACCGCTCTTGATCAAGCGCTACGCCAGCCGTCGACTCTACAACACCGAGACCAGCGACTACGTCACGCTCGACGACATCGCCGCCTTCATCCGCGAGGGCCGCGAGGTGCAGATCGTCGACCTGAAATCGGGCGACGACGTCACCCGCCAGTACCTGCTGCAGATCATCGCCGAGCACGAGAGCCGGGGCGAGAACGTGCTGCCGCTGAACGTGCTGACCGACCTGGTGCGCAGCTACACCACCCAGGCGCAGAGCGTGGTGCCGCAGTTCCTGGCGATGAGCTTCGACATCCTGCGCCAGGGCCAGTCGAAGATGCTCGAGACGATGACCCAGCCGATGACCAGCATGCCGGGCTTCGACGCGATGAAGGCCCAGCAGGAGGCGTTCCTCAAGGCGATGACCGGCGGCATCGCCCGGCCGCGGCCGACGCCGCAGGGCGAGGACGAGGCCGCGCCCGCGGCGGACAAGGCCGACGACCTGGCCGAGATCCGCCGCCAGCTGGCCGAACTGCAGACCAAGCTGTCGAAGATGGGCCAGTAGGGCCGCGGAACCGGCCGCGCCGGCCGGTCGGGCGCGGGCGTGGCCCGGGTCAGGCCACCTCGGCGAAGACGCGGTCGAGCGCGGTTTCGAGCTTTTCGAACATCTCGTCCATCTGCGCGTCGGTCAGGATGAACGGCGGGCAGAGCACGATCGCCTGGCCGATCGGGCGGCAGATCAGCCCCTCGTCGGCGCAGGCGTTGGCGATGCGCTCGCTCACGCCGAGCTCGGGCGGGAAGGGGGCCTTGGCGGCCTTGTCCGAGACCGCCTCGAGCGCGCCCATCAGGCCGCGGCCGCGCCATTCGCCGATGTTGGGCTTCTCGGCCAGCCGCGCGAGCCCGGCCTCGAACCGGGGCGTCAGGCGGCGGACGTTGTCGAGAAGCCCGCCCTGCAGGATCAGCTCGATCGCCTCGAGCGCCACGGCGCAGCCGACCGGGTGGCCGCTGGCGGTGAAGCCGTGGGGGAACTCTTCCGCCGCCTCGGCGGCCTTCTGCAGCCGGTCGGCCAGGTCGGGGCCCAGGATCACCGCGCCCATCGGGAAGTAGCCCGCCGTCAGCGCCTTGGACGAGATGATGGCATCGGGCGTGAAGCCGTAGGTCTGGCAGCCCCAGACCTCGCCGGTGCGGCCGAAGCCGCAGATCACCTCGTCCGAGACGATGGGGATGCCGTGCTTCCGCAGGATCGGCACGACCGCCTGGAAGTAGCCCTCGGCCGGCGGGATGACGCCGCCCGCGCCCATCACCGGCTCGGCCACGAAGGCGGCGAAGGTGTCGGCGCCCTCGCGCGCGATGACCTCCTCCAGCTCGGCGGCGAGGCGGGCGGTGAACTCGCCCTCGGTCTCGCCCGGCCGGCCCTCGCGCCAGTAGTGCGGGCAGGTCAGGTGCACGAAGCCCGGCAGCGGCAGCCCGAAGAGCTCGTTGTAGGGCTTGCCGGTCATCGACGAGGCGGCGACGGTAACGCCGTGATAGCCGCCCTTGCGGGTCAGGATCTTGCGCCGCTGCGGCACGCCCTCGGCCCCGGCGAGGAACCACAGCATCTTGACCAGCGTGTCGTTCGCCTCGGAGCCCGAGTTGGTGTAGAAGACGCGGCCGCCCTTGAACGGCGAGACCTCGATCAGCTTTTCCGACAGCATCACCGTCTGGTCCGACATCCGCCCGAAGAGCGAATGATAGCCGGGCAGGCGCCGGTACTGGGCCGCGGCCGCATCGGCCAGGCGCGGCTCGTCGAAGCCCGCGACCATGTTCCAGAGGCCGGAATTGGCGTCGAGATAGCGCCGTCCGTGCACGTCGACGATGTAGGGCCCGTCGCCGCGCGAGACGACGACGGTGCCGCGCTCGGCCACGTTGGGCAGGTCGGTGAAGCCGTAGAACGAGCGGGCCGCGGCCCGGCCTTCCCAGCTGTTCGCTTCGTCGCGCATGTCGCCTCCGGTTGGGTCGCGCGCACGCTAGCGCCGGGCCGGGGCGGGTTCAATCGCGATGCCGCAGCGTCGCGCGGGCGGGTGCGTCAGGCGACCGCGCGGGCGTCGTCCCGCGCCTCGGCCAGCGCCTCGGCCAGCAGGGCGGCGACGGTGTCGCAGTCCTCGACCGAAAGGCGGGCGGGCAGGCGCAGGTCGCAGGTCCGCATCAGCATCGCGCGGGTGCGGGGCAGGTCGGGGACGTCGCCCAGAAAGCCCCAGTTCCAGAACGCGCGGGCGTTGTCGCGGCCCAGCCCGAAGACCTGCAGCGGCAGGCCGCGCCGGGCGGCCGCCGCCACCAGCGCCTGCGCCTCGTCGGGCGTGGCGCCGTGGAGGCCGAACTGGATCGAGTCGGGCGCGCGACGCTCGGGCGGCAGCGGCTGCGGGACGTGGACGCGCGGCAGGGCGGCCAGCCGTGACGCCACCCGGTCGTGGTTGCGCCGCCCGTCGCGGACCCGCCCCTCGAGATGCGGAAGCTGCGCCCGCACCAGCGCCGCGGGCAGGTTCGACAGCCGCGTGTTGTAGAGCGGCAGGCGGTTCTGCCAGCGTTCCAGCGCGGCGCGCAGGGCGGTATCCTCGGCGGCGGCGGGGTGCTTGGCCCAGTTGCGCTCGTAGGCGCCCGACATGATGATCGCGCGGGCGGCGAGGTCGGCGTCGTCGGTGACGAGGATCCCGCCCTCGCCGGCGTTCAGCAGCTTGTAGGACTGGAACGAGAAGCAGCCGACGCGGCCCAGCGTGCCGATCAGGCGGCCGTTCCAGCGGGTGCCGAGCGAGTGGGCGGCGTCCTCGATCACCGGCACGCCCGCCGCGCTGGCGGCCGCGAGGATGACGTCGAGGTCGCTGGTATGGCCGCGCATGTGGCTGACCAGCACCGCGTCGGCGCCGGCGAGCTTCGCGGCGAAGTCGGCCATGTCGAGGCGCAGGTCGTCGCCGCACTCGACCAGCACCGGCACGCCGCCCGCATGGAGCACGGCCGAGGGGACGGCGGCGAAGGTGAAGGCGGGCACCAGCACCCGCGCCCCGGGGGCGAGGTCGAGCGCCGTCAGCGCCAGGAACATCGCCGCCGAGCACGAGGCGGTGGCCAGCGCATAGCGGCACCCGGTCAGCGCCGCGAACTCGGCCTCGAGCAGGGCCACCGGCGCGTCGGCGGGGGCGGTGTAGCGGAAGAGGTCGCCCGAGCGCAGCAGGCGCGCGACCTCGGCCGTCGCGGCGTCGGGGATGGGGTCTGCGTCGAACAGGTTCGGCGCCTCGCGCATGAGCTCGTGTCCATGGTCGGGAGCGGTTCCGCCGACGGTAGGGGATGGGGACAAGGCAGGCGACCCCCTTTTTCGCGCGGCCGGGCGGCTCAGACGCCGAGGCGGTCGCGCAGGGCGTACCAGCCCATGGCCAGCGCCAGCAGCGGGGCGCGCAGCCGGGCGCCGCCGGGGAAGGGCGGCGTCGGCAGGCGCGCCATCAGGTCGAAGCCGTCGCCGGTGCCGCGCACCGCCTCGGCCACCAGGCGCCCGGCCATCACCGCCATCGCCACGCCGTGCCCCGAGTAGCCCGAGGCCGACAGCACGCCTGGCGCTGTCCGCGCGAAATGCGGCGCCCGCGTGGTGGTGACGGCCAGCGTGCCGCCCCAGGCATGGGTGATCGGCACCTGCGCGAGGCCGGGATAGATGCGCCCCAGCGGCCGGCGCACCAGCGCGGCGATGTCGGCCGGAAAGCGGTAGCCGTAGCTTTCGCCGCCGCCGAAGAGCAGCCGCCCGTCCTCGGATTGCCGCCAGTAGCTCACCACGAAGCGGTCGTCGGCCACCGCCACGTCGCGCGAGAGCGGCATCCGCGCGCCCAGCGGCTCGGTCGCGACGATGAAGTTGTTGATCGGCATGACCCGGGCGGCGACCGCGGGGGCGAGGCCGCCGAGATAGCCGTTGCAGGCCAGCACGACGTGGTCGGCCGCGACCTGCCAGCCCTCGCCGCCGACCCGGGTCCCGTCGAGGCGGGTGGCGCGGGTGCCTTCGTGAAGGCGCACGCCGGCCGCCTGCGCCGCGCGGGCGAGGCCGAGCGCCAGGCGCAGCGGGTGGACGTGGCCCGCGCCCGTGTCGAGGGTGCCGCCGGCGAAGGCCTCGGACCCGGTGATCTCGGCGATGGCGGCGGCGTCGAGGGGCGGCGACCCGGTCGTAGCCGTAGTCGCGCGCCAGCTTCTCGGCGTTGGCGTGCTCGGCCGGCACGTCGCGGGCGGCGCGGATGGCGTGGACGATGCCGGGCCGCCAGGACGCGTCGATGTCGTGGGCGTCGATCAGGCGGCGAACGGTGGCCTTGGCCTCCTCGGCGATGTCCCACAGGCGGCGGGCGTCGTCGCGGCCCATCAGCGCCTCGAGCCGCGCCTGCTCCAGCCGCTGGCCCGAGCCGACCTGGCCGCCGTTGCGCCCCGATGCGCCGAAGCCCAGCCGCTGCGCCTCGATCAGCACCACGTCGAGCCCGGCCTCGGCCAGGTGCAGCGCCGCCGAGAGGCCGGTGTAGCCGCCGCCCACCACGCAGACATCGGCCCGCTGCGTCGCCCTGCAGCGGCGGAAGGGGCGGCAGCGGCGTGGCGGTGGCCGCGTACCAGCTTGCCGGATAGGCGCCGGGCCGGTCGTTGGCGTCGAGCAGGTTCATACGTTGAGCAGCAGGTGCTCACGTTCCCAGGGGCTGATGACCTGCAGGAACTCGCGGTTCTCGAGCTCCTTCACGGTGGTGTAGACGCGGCAGAATTCCTGCCCCAGCACCTCGTGGATCTCGTACGAGCCGCCGAAGAGGTCGAGCGCGTCGCCCAGGCCCCGCGGAATGGCCGGCTCGCTGGAATAGGCGTCGCCCACGAAGGCGGGCTTGGGCTCGAGCTTCTGCATGAGGCCCAGGTAGCCGCAGGCGAGCGAGGCCGCGATGCCCAGATAGGGGTTGCAGTCCATCCCCGCGATCCGGTTCTCGACCCGGCGGCTGGCGGGGTCCGAGATCGGCACCCGGATGCCGGTGGTCCGGTTGTCGCGCCCCCATTCCAGGTTGATGGGCGCGGCGAAGTCGGGGACGTAGCGGCGATACGAGTTCACGTAGGGCGCGAGGATCGCGATGACGCTGGGCAGATGGGTCTGCAGCCCGGCGACGAAGTGGCGGAACGCGTCGGACTCGGCGCCGTCGCTGGTCGAGAAGAGGTTGCGGCCGGTGCGGCGGTCGACCACCGAATGGTGCATGTGCATGGCCGAGCCGGGCTCGTCCTGGATCGGCTTGGCCATGAACGTGGCGAAGCAGTCGTGGCGCAGCGCCGCCTCGCGGATCAGCCGCTTGAAGTAGAAGATCTCGTCGGCCAGGCGCACCGGGTCGCCGTGGCGCAGGTTCATCTCGACCTGGCCGGCGCCGCCCTCCTGCAGGATGCCGTCGATCTCGAAGCCCTGCGCCTCGGCGAAGTCGTAGATGTCGTCGATGACCGGGCCGTATTCGTCGACCGCGCTCATGGAATAGGCCTGGCGGGCGGCGGCGCGGCGGCCCGAGCGGCCCATCGGCGGCAGCACCGGCTGGTTCGGGTCGATGTTGCGCGCGACCAGGAAGAACTCCATCTCGGGCGCCACGATCGGCTTCCAGCCCTGCGCATTGTAGAGCTCGACCACGCGGGCCAGGACGTTGCGCGGCGCGATCGGATAGGGCTGCCCGTCCTGGGTGCTGATGTCGTGGATGATCTGCAGCGTCACGTCGGCCGTCCAGGGGGCCGCGCTGGCGGTCGACCAGTCCGGCGTCAGGATCATGTCGGGCTCGGTGAAGGCGTCCTTGCCGTCGTCGGCCCAGTCGCCGGTGATGGTCTGCAGGAAGATCGAGTTCGGCAGGTAGAAATGGGTCTGGGTGGCGAACTTGGCGGCGGGCATCGCCTTGCCGCGGGCGATGCCGGACAGGTCGGCGACGATGCATTCGACCTCGTCCACCTTGCGGCTCTGCCCGGCGAGGTAGGCGCGCGCGGCCTCGGGCAGGTTGCGGATCCAGTCAGCCATGCGCGGCCTGGAAGAACTGGGCGATCCGCTCGGCCATCGCGGCGCTGTGGAGCGGCTCGGCGGTGCGCGCGGCGGCGGTGTCGAGCAGCGCGTCGGGCACCGTCCCGCGGCCGCGATGCTCGATCAGCGCGGCGACGGTGGGGCCGTCGAACTCGGGGTGCGGCTGGATCGTGAGGATCCGGTCGCCCACCACCATGCCGGCGTTGCGGCACGCCGCGCTCGAGGCGATGATCCGCGCGCCCTCGGGGTCGGCGGTGACCTGGTCCTGGTGCCAGGCGTTCAGCGCCATCGTCACCCCCTCGACGTCGTAGTCGGTGCGCCCCACCGACCAGCCGCCCTGATACTTCTCGACATGGCCGCCCAGGGCCTTGGCGATCGTCTGATGGCCGAAGCAGATCCCGACGAGCGGCCGTCGCGCGGCGTGGATCGCGCGGATCAGGTCCTCGAGCCGGGCGATCCACGGCAGGTCCTCGTAGGCGCCGTGGCGCGAGCCGGTGATCAGCCACCCCTCGGCCGCGTCGGGGCCGTCGGGGAAGTCGCCGTCGACGACCGCCCAGGTGGTGAAGGTCAGGCCGCGCCCGGCCAGCAGCCGCTCGAACATCGCGGGGTAGTCGCCGTGCCGGGCGAGCACCTCGGGCGCGGCATGGCCGGTCTGCAGGATTCCAATGTGCATGAACCACCGATTGCTGGTCGGCGCGACCCTAGACCGCGCCTCAGACCGTGTCGAGATAGAGGTCGAGCCGCTCGACCTCGGTCAGCTCGTGGTAGTACTGCCGCTCCTGCTCCTTGGTCATCAGGTAGTTGCGGATCAGGTCGCGGGGCAGGATCCGCGCGATCAGCGGGCTGTCGCGGAAGGCGGCGATGGCGGCGTGCCAGTCGACCGGCAGGTGCGGCAGGTCCATCTGGTAGGCGTTGCCGGTGACCGGGGCGGGCGGCTCGGCCGCGTCCTCGATGCCCGCCAGCGCGGCGCCCAGCACCACGGCCAGCAAAAGGTAGGGGTTGATGTCGCCGCCCGCGACCCGGTGCTCGATCCGCCGCGCGGCGGGGGCGCCGGCGGGGATGCGCACCGCGGCGGTGCGGTTCTCGTAGGCCCAGGCGATGCCGGTGGGCGCGTGGGCGCCGGGGCGGAAGCGGTCGTAGCTGTTGCCGTGCGGCGCGAAGACCAGCGTCGAGGCGGGCATCGCGTTCAGGCAGCCGGCCACCGCGTGGCGCAGCGCGTCGGTGCCGCGCGGGCCGCCGTCGTCGAAGACGTTGGCGCCGGCCTCGTCGACGACGCTGAAATGGACGTGCATCCCGTTGCCCGCCCACTCGGCGTAGGGCTTGGCCATGAAGCTGGCCGCAAAGCCGTGGCGCCGGGCGAGGCCGCGCAGCAGCATCTTGAAGAGCCACGCGTCGTCGGCGGCCTTGAGCGCGGGGCCGTGGACCAGGTTGATCTCGTACTGGCCGAGGCCCGACTCGCTGATCGCGGTCTCGGCGGGAATGTCCATCGCCTCGCAGGCGTCGTAGAGGTCGGTGAAGAAGGTGTCGAAGGCGTCGAGCGCCCGCAGGCTGAGGATCTCGCCGCCGAGCCGCCGCCGGCCCGACCGCGGCGAGGGCGGGGGCTGCAGCGCCTCGCCGCTGTCGTCGATCAGGTAGAATTCGAGCTCGGTCGCGACGACGGGGCGCCAGCCGCGCTCGGCGTAGCGGTCGAGCACGCGGGCCAGGGCGTGGCGCGGATCGCCGGCGAACGGGCGCCCGTCGTCGAGAAACATCCACGACGGCAGCAGGGCCGACGGCGAGGCCAGCCAGGGCATCGGCACGAAGCCGCGCTCGGTCGGGATCAGCACGCCGTCGCGGTCGCCGGTCTCGAAGACCAGCGGACTGTCCTCGATGTCGTCGCCCCAGATGTCGACGTTCAGCACGCTCATCGGCATCCGCGCGCCGTCGGTCGTCAGCTTGTGGGCGAAGCGCGCGGGCAGCCGCTTGCCGCGCGCCTGGCCGTTGAGGTCGGCCACCGCGATCTCGACCGTGCGGACCTCGGGGTGCTCGTCCAGCCAGTCGTTCATCGGAAGATCGCCGGGCGGTAGCGCACGGGGCGGCGCGCGGCCTGCGGCAGGTGCCGGTTGAGCCGCCGGTTCACCAGCCCGAAGAGCGTGATGATGCAAAGCGTCAGCAGGATGAAGTAGCCCGCCACGATCGGGTACGGGATGAACGGGTTGAACGTCTTGTCGGCGAAGTAGTTGGCGTAATAGAGCGCGTCGCCGCGCTGCTGCCAGGCCGGGAAGCCCGAGAAGAAGACCAGCGTGGTGGCGTGGAAGAGGAAGATCGCCTCGTTGGTGTAGGCGGGCCAGGCCAGGCGCAGCATCGTCGGCCAGACCACGCGGCGGAACTGGGCCCAGCCGGTGAGGCCGTAGGCCTCGGCCGCCTCGACGTCGCCGCGCGGCACGGCGCGCAGCGCGCCGTAGAAGATCTGCGCCGAATAGGCGGCGGTGTTGAGGAACAGCACGAAGAGCGCCCCGGCCCAGGCGCGCGTGGTCCACGAGGTCTCGATCGTCAGGCCGCCGATCTCGATCCCGGCGCGCGGCAGCAGCACCAGCGCCTCGTAGGCCAGGAAGAACTGGATGAAGAGCGGCGAGCCGCGGAAGAGAAAGATGAACCAGTCGGCGGGCTTGCGCAGCAGCGGGTGCGCGGCGTTCTTGGCCAGCGCCAGGCCGGTCGCCAGGAAGAAGCCGAAGATGAGCGCCAGCGCGGCGAAGTAGACGTTCCAGATCAGGCCCGAGCCGATCAGCACGAACTGGTCGCAGAGCGTGAAGTCGGACCGGGGCAGCAGCCGCTCGCCCAGGCCGATCGAGCGCAGGCCGTAGGCCTGGAGGGTCGCGACGCAGCTCATGCGGTGCCCTTGCCGCGCAGCGCGTCGCCGCCCAGCGTCGCCTGGCCGTGGCTGAGCCGGCGGGTCAGGCGGGCCAGCGCCAACTCACTGATTCTGGTGAGCAAAAGGTAGAAGACCAGAAGCCCCAGGAAGTACCACAGCCGCCAGTCGGGGTGCGGGTAGGCGTAGGCCTGGGTCTTGGTGCCGCCGAGCTCGCGCGCCCAGTAGACGATGTCCTCGACGCCGAGCAGGAACAGCAGCGGCGTGGCCTTGACCAGGATCATCCAGAGGTTCGAGAGGCCCGGCAGCGCGTAGATCCACATCTGCGGCACCAGGATGCGCCAGAAGGTCTGGCGGTGGGTCATGCCGTAGGCCTCGGCCGTCTCGAGCTGCGCGTGGGGCACCGCGCGCATGGCGCCGTAGAGGACGTTGGCGGCGAAGGCCCCGAAGACAATGGCGAAAGTCAGCACGGCGAGGGCGAAGCCGTAGACCTCGTGCACCCATTGCGGCGCCGAGCTCAGCGGCAGCTTGGCGGCGGGGCAGACGACGAAGTCGTTGCCCTGGCGCACCGGCAGGTCCCAGTCGGGGCAGAGCGCCTGGTGGCGCAGCCACTCGAACGCCTGGTCGAGGGCGATGACGAAGAAGAGGAAGAAGACGATGTCGGGCACGCCGCGGACCATCGCCGTATAGCCCTTGCCGAGCCACGCCACGGGCGGGATGCGCGAGCGCGCGGCGACCGCGCCGGCAAAGCCGAAGGCCAGCGCCACGGGGGCGGTAACTGCCAGCAATAACAGCACGGTACCGAACGAGCCGTAGAACGCCAGGTGCTTGCCGCTGGTCAGGTAGCAGGCGAGCCAGGGAGCCGTGTCGAGGGTGGCGGGGTCGGCGCAGAAGTCGAACATCAGGCCCCCCGGACCCGGCCCGAAGGGGGCGATCCGTACATCCGGCGCGGCATTTCGGTACATTCCGTACAGAAAAATGTACCGGGTTTTTACAAAATCCCCCGGCCGCGGCCCGCCCCGGGGCCGGCGCCGGGGCGGCCACGAGCGGGGCGGACGGCCCGCGCCCCCCTTGCGGGGGGATCAGGTGCCGCCCCGGTCCCATCACTCGTAGGTGTCGGCCTCTTCGCCGAACCACTTGGTGATCAGCTCGTTCAGCGTGCCGTCGTCCTTCAGCTCGCCGATGACGGCGTCGAACTTCTCCTTGAGCTCGGTGTCGCACTCGCGCAGGCCCATGCCGACGCCGCCGCCGAGCGGCACGTCGTCGCCGACGAAGGTCAGCTCGCCGCCCGACTCGTCGACGATCGGCACCAGGTAGTCCTTGTCGGCGAAGACCGCGTCGGCCTCGCCGTTGCGCACCGCCGCGACGGTCTCGTCCGGCGTGGCGAACTCGATCAGCGTGGCGCCCGACTCGGCCACGTGGGCGGCCTGGATGGTGGCGGTCTGCGCCGCGACCACGCTGTTCTCGACGTCGACGTCAGCCGAGAGCGCGGCATAGGCCGAGGCCGCGGGCGGGATGTAGTTCTGGGTGAAGTCGATGACCTCGTCCCGCTCGTGGGTGATGCTCATGCCGGCCATGATCGTGTCGTAGTTGCCCGAGACGAGGTTGGGGATGATCGAGTCCCAGTCGTTGGTCACCCACTCGCAGGTGAGGCCGGCCTTCTCGCACAGCAGGTCGCCCAGCTCGCGCTCGAAGCCGTCGACCTCGCCCTTGTCGTTGATGAAGTTGTACGGAGGGTAGGCGCCCTCGGTGCCCATGCGGACCACGTCCTGGGCCGAGGCGGCCCCGGCGATGGCCAGCACGGCCGCGGAAAGAAGTAGCGATTTCATGTGTATGCTCCCTGAAGATGATGTGTTTGGCGCCGGCTCATGCCGCCTGGCCGGCCGAGAGGAACTGGCGCAGCCGCTCGGTCTGCGGCGCGCCGAACAGGCGCTCGGGCGGGCCCTCCTCCTCGATGCGGCCGCGGTGGAGGAAGACGACGGTGTCGCTGACGTCGGCGGCCAGGCGCATGTCGTGGGTGACGAGGATCATCGTGCGCCCCTCGTCGGCGAGCGACTTGATGACCCGCACCACCTCCTGCTCGAGCTCGGGGTCGAGCGCGGAGGTGGGCTCGTCGAAGAGCAGCGCGCGCGGCTCCATGCAGAGCGCGCGGGCGATGGCGGCGCGCTGCTGCTGACCGCCCGAGAGCTGCGCGGGCTAGGCGTCGGCCTTGTCGCCGATGCCGACCTTGTCGAGATAGCGCGCGCGCCCGCGCCTCGACCTCGGCGCGGGGCTGGCCCAGCACCGTCACCGGCGCCTCCATCACGTTCTGCAGGATGGTCATGTGCGACCAGAGGTTGAACTGCTGGAACACCATGGAAAGGTTGGTGCGGATGCGGATGACCTGGCGGCGGTCGGCGGGGTGCCGTGCTCGCCCGTGCCGCGCCAGCGCACCGCCTCGCCCTCGAACCGGATCTCGCCCCGCTGGCTGTTTTCCAGCAGGTTGGCGCAGCGCAGCAGCGTGGACTTGCCCGACCCCGACGAGCCGATCAGCGACACGACGTGCCCGCGCGGCGCGGCCATGTGGACGCCCTTGAGAACCTCCAGCCCGCCGTAGCTCTTGTGAAGGTCGGTCATCTCGATGACGGGCGCGGGTTCGGACACGGGGGCGATTGGCAGGCACGGCTTGCGGACGTTGATCCCCGAGTTACGCGGCAAAGGGGCGGGTTGGCAACGCAGAAACCGGCGCGGGACCCGACGGAACCGCCCGCGCGGCCTAGGGAAGCGGCGGGAACGGGCACGGCGAGATAATCCTGCGCGGGAATCGCCACGATGCCGTGCAGACCCAGCGTGTTCCGGTCGTCGGCGGAGAGGCCATCGACGGCCTCGGCCACGGCGGCACGCAGGGGCCCCGCGTCGGCGCCGCGGGGGGCGGCGAGCGCGAGGCCGGGGGTGGGGTCGGTGCGGGCCAGCACCCGCAGTTGCGCCGCCGCCGCGTCCCAGCGGGCGATGCCGCGCCAGGTGACGGCGTCGATGGCGGCGATGTCGGCGCGCCCCTCGGCCACGGCGCGGGCGCTGGCGGCGTGGCTGCCGGTGGCGCGGGCGCGGGCCGAAGCGGATGCCGGCGGCGGCGGCCGCGTCCTGCGCCGCCGCCCAGCCCGATTGCGACAGCGCCTCGCCATAGGCCAGGCGGGCGCCGTCGAAGTCGGCCAGGTGCGCGCGCGGGTCGGCCCGGCGCACCACGAGGACGCTGTAGTAGTGGCCGGGCGGCGCGTCGGGCAGGCCGTAGTCGGGGGTCGCGACGAGCGTCACGCGGTCATGCAGGCCGGCGCGGAACGGCAGGCCGCAGGCCTGGCCCAGCACCAGGTCGGGACGGCGCCAGCCCTCGGCCGGGGCGAGGCCGCGGGTCAGGGCGTCGGGCGCGTCGCCGCCCCCGGCGCGCAGGGCGTCGCGGATGCCCGCCCAGAGCGCGTCGTGCGCGGCCGCGGTTTCCGGGCGGTCGTACATGGGCAGGGCGGCGATCACGCGCCGCGCGCCTCGACCCTCTTGCCGGGCGAGGTCCGGAATCGACGGTCGTTGACGCCCAGCATGGGCGCGACGAGTGCGCAGCAGCGCGTCCTCCTCGGCGTCGCGGCGCCGTCGGCCAGCACGACGTCCCACAGCGCCTCGATCACGCTGCTCGCGCTCCTCGTAGGGGACGGCGTCCTTGATGGCGCGGGTGAAGCGGACGGTGTCGGGCGCCTCGGCCTCGAGGCTCTCGGCCTCGGCGCGCAGGGCGGCGGCGGCCTCGGGGGTGAGGCCGTAGCGGCGGGCGAGCGATGCGGTCGATGCGCGGACCTCGCTCGGCGGCATAGTCGCCGTCGGACCGGGCGATGCGGACCAGCAGCGCGGCCAGCGCGAGCCGCGCGTCGGCGTCGGGCAGCGGGTCGGTGGCGGACTGGGTCAGGCGGGCAAGGAGGCTCTCGAACATGGGCGACACTATAAGCCGCGCGGCCGCGGGGGCCAGTGGTGGCGGCTGGACATTGCCGGGCCCGGTCCTAGCGTCACCGGCCGGACGGCAAGGGGGATGCGCGATGAGAGGCAATCTGGTGGCGGCGGCGCTGGCGATGCTGGTCGGGTGGCCCCTGGCGGCGCAGCAGGCGCGGCCGCTGGCGGTCGGCGTGGTCGAGCGGCCGCCCTTCGCGATGCAGACCGACGACGGCGCGTGGCTGGGCATGGCGGTCGACCTGTGGCGGCTGGCGGCCGAGGATCTGGGCCTGACCTACCGCTACGAGGCGCTGGAGCGGGAGGAGGCGCTGGCGGCGCTACGGGCCGGGCGGCTGGACCTCGTGCTGCCGGTCGACGCGACGCCGGCGCTGGAACAGGCGGGGGCGCTGACGCAGCCGCTTTACACCGCGACGATGGGGGTGGCGACCAAGCGGCAGGCGCGGGTGCTGTCGGTGGTCGAGGGGTTCCTGTCGTGGCAGTTCCTGCGGCTGGTGCTGGGGCTGTCGGCGCTCCTGCTGGTGGTGGGGGCGGCGATCTGGCTGCTCGAGCGGCGGCGCAACGAGGAGCAGTTCGCGCGCAGCCCGGTGCGCGGCCTGGGCGACGGCTTCTGGTGGGCGGGCGTGACGCTGACCACGATCGGCTACGGCGACAAGGCGCCGGTGACGCTGCTGGGGCGCGCGGTGGCGATGCTGTGGATGCTGCTGGGCCTGGCGGTCAGTGCGGCGCTGACCGCGGCGGTGGTGACGCTGGCCGGCGTGCAGCGGCAGGTGGAGATGCCCGAGGCGCTGGCCGGCCGCACGGTGGGCCTGGTCGAGGGCAGCGGCACGGCGCGGTTCCTGGCCGGCGAGGGGCGGGTGGAGGCGCGGACGTTTCCCGACCTGGTCGCGGCGCTCGACGCGCTGGACGCGGACGCGGTCGAGGCGGTGGCCGCCGCGGCGCCGGTGCTGCGCCACGTGGTCTCGGAGACCGGCGGGCTGGACCTGCAGGTGCGCGAGACCCGGCTCGACCCGCACTACGTGACGATCGCGCTGCCCGAGGGCAGCGAGCTGCTCGAGCCGCTGAACGTGGCGCTGCTGGAGCGACTCTCGAGCGAGAGCGGCTGGGACCTGATCTCGCGCTACCTGTCGGATTGAGCCGGCCGTACCGGCCCAGCGGGCGCCGGGGCCGATGGCGCCGCGTCGGGAGCGGGCGGGGCCGGACGCCGAACCCCGTGCGGCACGTGGCCAGCCCCCGGATCGGGCGCCGGGCCTCGTTTGGGCCGTCCGCTTCTCGTGATAGCCTTGCAGCCGCACAGTGAGGGAGGCGCCCATGTCAGCCTTGAAGACGGAAGTCGAAAACGCCAATGCCGCCTATGCCCGCAGCTTCGACAAGGGCGACCTTGCGCTGCCGCCGGCGCGGGGGTTCCTGATCCTGACCTGCATGGACGCCCGACTGGACCCTGCCAAGTATGCAGGTCTCGCCGAAGGCGACGCCCACGTGGTGCGAAACGCCGGCGGGCGGGCGACGGACGACGCGATCCGGTCTCTCGTGATCAGCCACAAGCTTCTTGGGACGCGCGAGTGGTTCGTCATCCATCATACCGACTGCGGAATGCTCTACTTCGATGACGTGACCATGGGCGATTTGCTGGCAGGCTCGCTCGAGACGGCGGAGCTGAGCGAGAGTGGCTTTCGCAACGCCTCTGAGCCCGGCGGGTCGCCGGAGGGGCGGTACGTGAAGTGGCACACCATCCGCGACCAGGAAGAGGCGGTGGTCGAGGATGTGATGCGCATCCGGTGCCCACCCGCTGGTGAACCCGGTCATCCCGATCCATGGCTACATCTATGACGTGAAGACCGGAAAGCTGAACGAGGTCGCGCGTGCCAGCGAGGCGGGGAAGCCCGCGCGCTGAACGGCGAGGCGATGCCTCCGCCGTCGTGGGCGCGGGGGATCAGAGGCGGGCGAGGCGGGTCGGTGAGGAGGGTGAAGAAGCCCTCGGCGTCGACGTCGCCCATGAAGGTGGCGTTGGCGGCGCGGTCGGTGACGCGCCACCAGTCGGCCACGGTCATGCCGAGGGTGAGCTCGCGAGACGGTCTCGATCTCGACGTTGATGTGGCGGCCGGAGAAGAGGGCCGGGTCGAGCAGGTAGGCGATCACGCAGGGGTCGTGCAGCGGGCGCGCCGTCGGCTGCCGTACTTCTCCATGTCGAAGCGCTCGAAGAAGTCGGTCCAGCCGGCGACGGCGGCGCCCACGGGGGTGCCAAGGGCGCGGAAGGCCTCGACCGGCGGGCGGCGTGACCAGCGCCTTGTGGGTGACGTCGAGCGGCATCACCGTGATCGGCGCGCCGGAGCGGAACACGACCTCGCGCGGCCTCGGGGTCGACGTAGATGTTGAACTCGGCCGCCGGGGTGATGTTGCCGACCTCGAAATAGGCGCCGCCCATCAGGACGATCTCGGCGATGCGGGCGGCGATGTCGGGCGCCCGGGCGAGTGCGGTGGCGATGTTGGTGAGCGGGCCGAGGGGGCAGAGGGTGACGGTGCCCGCCGGCTCGCGCGCGCAGCGTGTCGATGATGAAGTCGACGGCGTGGCTCGGCTGCGAGCGGCATCGCCGGCTCGGGCAGGTCGGCGCCGTCGAGGCCGGTCTTGCCGTGCACGTGCTCGGCGGTGACGAGCGCGCGCGCGAGCGGGCGCGTCGCAGCCGGCGATAGACCGGGATCTCGGGGCGGCCGGCGAGTTCGCAGACCACGCGGGCGTTGCGCTGCGGTCAGCGCCAGCGGCACGTTGCCGGCGACGGCGGTGATGCCCAGCACCTCGAGCTCGGGCGAGGCCAGCGCGAGCAGGATCGCCACGGCGTCGTCCTGGCCGGGGTCGGTGTCGATGATGATCTTGCGCGCGCAGTGTGTGCCCCCGCTGCCGGCCTCTAGTCGTCCTTGAGACGCTCTTTCAGCGTGCGTTTCAACCGGATCCGCTCGGCCAGCGAGCGGACCTGGCGGGCGGCGATCTCGGTGGGGCGCAGCCGGCAGCTCTCGCCCTGCCAGTGCAGCCGGTAGGTGCGGCGGGCGGCGATGACGGCGGTGCTGGCGGCGGTGGTGGCGACGACGGTGATCTGCAGCGCGTCGATGTCGCGCGGCTCGACCGGGGCGTCCCACTGGCGGCGGGCCCGGTCGAGCAGGTCGCCGATGCTGCCGATGTCGTAGGATTTCCCGCTTGCGAGGGGGCCCTGGTTCGTCGCCTCGCCAGGGTTGGAGAGCTGCTCGTCGGTCATCTCGTCACGCTCGGTGACGACGGCGACATGGCTCTGGCCGTCCTGGGTCAGCGTCACGAAGATGTCGTAGATGTAGATCGGCTCGAAGCCGAGATTGGCGACGAAGCAGCGCGTTCCGAGGCCGGTCCCGGCGCCGAGCTCGATCATGATCTTCGGGCGGCGCTGGCGCAGGAAGCCCTGCAGGATGAGCTGCAGATAGCCGATCCAGATCAGCGCCGTCAGCGCCGAGAGAAGGACCTGCATCGCCGTCGCGTGCGCGTCTAGCCAGTCGAGCATCATCACCCCCGAAGATCGGGGGTGACGCATGGCGGCCGCCACGGGTTCCGCCGCGTGCGCTCGATCCGAGGGGCAGCATCGCGGCGCGCGGGGGCAAGCGGTGCATCGGGCCTGTGCCGAGGCCAGCCGGACGCGCCCTCCGCGGGAGGCGGGACGTCGGCGCCCCCGGCGAGGGCGCCGCGAGGGTCAGCCGTCGAAGTCGACCTCCTCGGTGATGCGCAGCGCCTCGGCGCGCAGGCCGGCGAGCGTCCATCAGGTTGACGTCGTCGGCGGTGAACTCGCCCCAGCACTGCACCAGCTCCGACGGCTCGGCGCCCGGGGTCGACCGGATACTCGTTGTTGACCTCGGCATAGATCTTCTGCGCCTCGGGCGAGGCCAGGAATTCCATGAACTTGAGCGCGTCGTCGCGGTTGCGGCGCGGTCTTGGTCATCGCCACGCCCGAGACGTTGACGTGGGTGCCGCCGTCCTCGAACTCGGGGAAGATGATGCGCACGCTGATCGGCCCATTCCTTCTGCTCCGGGTCCTCGAGCATCAGGCCCATGTAGTAGGTGTTGCCGAGCGAGATGTCGCATTCGCCGGCCCAGATCGCCTTGACCTGCGCGCGGTCGTTGCCCTGCGGCTTGCGCGCGAGGTTGGCCTTGACGCCCTGCGAGCCAGTCCTTCGCGTAGTCCTCGCCGTGGTGGTGGATCATCGCCGCGGTCAGCGCGACATTGTAGGGATGCGTGCCCGAGCGGGTGCAGATCCGGCCCTCCCACTTGTCGGATCGGCCAGGTCCTCGTAGGTGGTCACCTCGCCGTCGGCCACGCGGTCCTTGCTGGCATAGACGATGCGGGCGCGGGTGGTCAGGCCGCACCAGTGGCCGTCGGGGTCGCGCAGACTCGGCCGGGACGTTCTGCGTCCAGCACCTCGGAGTCCACCGGCTGGGTCAGGCCTGCGTCGACCACTGCGGCAGCCGCGAGATGTCGACGGTCAGGATCAGGTCGGCGGGCGAGCGCGCGCCCTCGGCCTTGAGCCGCTCGACCATGCCCTGCTCGAGGAAGGCGACGTTGACCTCGATCCCGGTCTCTTCGGTGAAGGCGTCGGTCAGCGGCTGCGATCAGCTCGGGCTGGCGGTAGGAATAGATGTTGACCTCCGGCGCAGGGCCGGGCAGGGCGGCGCGATGGCGGCGAGGCGCGGCGAGGCGGTCAGGTGCTCAGGGCGCATCGGAAAGCTCCCGTTTGTGTGATTCGGCGGCCGCTAAACCCGACAATTTTAGTCGGGTCAATACCCGACGCTATCTCAGTCGGACCTTTCGCTCGTCCGCCTTGGCCGCGTCCCAGAGCGCGTCCATCTCGTCCAGGTCGACTGCCTGCGGGCTGCGGCCCTCGCGCGGCCAGCGCGCGCCTCGATCGGCGCGAAGCGGCGGGTGAACTTGGCGTTGGCCGCGCGCAGCGCCGCTTCGGGGTCGATGTCCAGGTGCCGCGCGAGGTTGGCCATCGACGAACAGCAGGTCGCCCAACTCCTCCTCCACCTGCGTCCGGCGTCGCTGCGTCGCGCGCGCCTCGGCCAGCTCGCGCCGCCTCCTCGGCGATCTTGTCCAGCACCTGCGCCGGTCGTCGGCCAGTCGAAGCCCACCCGCGCGGCGCGCTTCTGCAGCTTGACCGCCCGCATCAGCGCCGGCAGGCCCAGCGCCACGCCGTCGAGCACGCCGCGCTCGCCCTTGGCCGCGCGCTCGGCGGCCTTGCTCGCCTCCCAGTCGCGGGTCTGCTGCTCGGCGCGTCTTGTCGCGGCTTTCGTCGCCGAAGACATGCGGGTGGCGGGCGACCATCTTGTCGGCGATCGCGCGCGCCACGTCGTCGAAGTCGAAGCGCCCGTCCTCCTCGGCCATCTGCGCGTGGAAGACCACCTGCAGCAGCAGGTCGCCCAGCTCGCCCCGCAGCTCGTCCCAGTCGCGCGCGCTCGATCGCGTCGGCGACCTCGTAGGCCTCCTCGATCGTGTAGGGCGCGATGGTGGCGAAGTCCTGCTCGATGTCCCAGGGGCAGCCGGTCTTCGGGGTCGCGCAGCCGCGCCATGATCTGCGAGCAGGCGCGGCATGCCGGATCGGTGGTCGGTCGCGATCGGTCATTGCAGACGGCCTCCGCGGATTCGCGATCGACTGCGACGCGCTACCCGACAGCGCGCGAAGGGAGTCCAGCCATGCCCGTCCTGAACCGCATCGCCGGCTTCGCCGACGAGATGACCGCCTGGCGCCGGCACCTGCACCAGCCACCCCGAGCTGGGCTTCGACTGCCACGAGACGGCGGCCTTCGTGGCCGAGCGGCTGCGCGAGTTCGGCGTCGACGAGATGCACGAGGGCATCGCGCGCGACCGGCGTGGTCGCGATCATCGAGGGGCGGGGCGCCGGGCCCGACCATCGGGCTGCGCGCCGACATGGACGCGCTGCCGATCGACGAGGCGACCGGCGCCGACCATGCCTCGCACGCGTCCCGGGCGAGATGCACGCCTGCGGCCATGACGGGCACACCACGATGCTGCTGGGCGCGGCGCGCTACCTGGCCGAGACGCGCAACTTCGCCGGCCGCGTCGCGCTGATCTTCCAGCCCGCCGAGGAGGGCGGCGGCGGCGCGCGGCGTGATGGTCGAGGAGGGCGTGCATGGACCGCTTCGGCATCGCGCAGGTCTATGCGCATCCACAACGCGCCCGGCACTGCCGATGGGGCAGTTCCTGACCACGCCCGGGCCCGATCATGGCGGCGGTCGACACCTTCGACATCGACGTGCCGGGCGCGGCGGCCACGGCGCGATGCCGCACGAGACGCGTCGACCCGATCATGCCGGCGGTGGCGATCGTGCAGGCGCTCCAGACCATCGTCAGCCGCAACCATCGCGCCGCTCGAGCGACCTGGTGGTGTCGGTCACGCAGATCCACGCCGGCAGCGCCGACAACATGATCCCCGACGACCGCCTACATCGGCGGCACCGTGCGCACCTTCGACCCGGCGCGTGCAGCGAGATGGTGCGCAGCCGCGGATGCAGCGAGATCGTGGCCGGCCAGGCGGCGGCCTTCGGCGTGCGCGGCGACGGCTCGACTACGACGTGCGGCTATCCGGCGACGGTGAACGACGCCGACCAGGCCGCCTTCGCCGCCGAGGTCGCGCGCGAGGTCGTCGGGCGACGGCGCGCGTCGACGCCGAGGCCGCGCGCGCGAGATGGGGGCCGAGGATTTCGCCTACATGCTGCGAGGCGCGGCCGGGCGCCTACCTGTTCCTGGGCCAGGGCGACGGGCGCGAGGCTGCACCACCCGGCCTACGACTTCAACGACGCGGTCGCGCCCGCGGGCGCGTCGTTCTTCGCCCGGCTGGTCGAGCGCGCGCTGCCGCTGGCCGCGTCCTGACCCCGCCGCCCCGCGCCGCCTGGGGGCGGCGCCGGCGCGCCCCGGCGCGCGCGGCCGAAGGGGGTTCGATGCCCCCTTCGGACGCGCCCCCTCGGGGTTGCGCCCGCCCTTGACGCCCGTGCCCGCCGCGGGTCTTGATCCACGCCGAACCGGAAGGGGCCGCCATGGCGCTCGAGGACGCGAAGAGCCAGGTCGACGACGGCCTTCACCCGGCCAGGGCTAGCGCGGCCCGGCCTTCGAGAACGCCTTCGGCGGCGCCGATCTCGTTCCTGCGGCGCAGCTATACCAAGGACCTGGCGGGCGTGGACCTGGCCGTCACCGGCGTGCCCTTCGACCAGGCGGTGACCAACCGGCCCGGCGCGCGGCTTCGGCCCGCGCGCGATCCGCGAGGCGTCGACGCTGCAGCCCTACGACCCGCCCTATGGCTGGGGCTTCGACCCGCTCGCGGACTTCGCCATCGTGGATTACGGCGACCTGGCCTTCGACTATGCCCGCGTCGCCGACGTTCCCGCCGCGCTCGAGGCCCATGCGGCGGCATCCTCGGCGGCCGGGCGCCGGGCTGATCGCGCTGGGCGGCGACCACTCGATCACGCTGCCGATCCTGCGGGCCCACGCGGCGAGGCACGGGCCGCTGGCGCTGATCCAGTTCGACGCCCATTCCGACACCTGGGCCGACGACGACGCGGCCCGGATCGACCACGGCACCATGTTCTACAAGGCGGTGCAAGCGAGGGCGTCATCGACCCCGCCCGCTCGGTGCAGGTGGGCATCCGCACCGTCAACCCCGACCCCTTGGGCATCGCACACGATCGACGCGCCCGAGGTGCACCGCGAGGGGCCGGACGCCGGTCGCCGCGCGGATCCGCGAGATCGTGGGCGAGGCGGCCGGCCTACCTCACCTTCGACATCGACGCGCTCGACCCCGCCTTCGCGCCGGGCACCGGCACGCCGGTCTGGGGCGGGCTGGCCAGCTGGCAGGCGGCGGCGATCCTGCGCGGCATCGCCGGCGTGCGGCTGGTGGGCGGCGACGTGGTCGAGGTCTCGCCCCCCTACGACACCACCGGCGCCACCGCCATCGCCGGCGCCCACGTGGCGATGGAGATCCTCTGCCTCTGGTGCTGGACCCGCCGCTAGCAGCGGTCGTCGCCGGATCCGGCCAGCCGAAAGCCCGTCGCGGACGGTCCCGGACGGCCCAAGTGGAACGCTCGTCTTCCCGTCGGACATGGTATGATCGCGCCCATGCGGCCGCACTTCCGCGGTCGCGGGGGTGGACGCAATGAAAAGCGCAGACAAGCTCTTTGCCGGGGCGATCCCCGACATCTATGACACCCACCTGGTGCCGATGATCTTCGCAGCCTATGCCGAGGATCTGGTGCAGCAGGTCGCACCTCTCGAACCGATGGCCGTTCTCGAGACGGCGGCAGGGACCGGCGCCTTGACGCGCGCCCTTGCGCCCCGCCTTCCCGAAAGGGCCTCCTACGTCGTCAGCGACCTGAACCGGCCGATGCTGGACTACGCCGCGGGCCGGCAGCCGGACGACCACCGCATCCAGTGGCGCCAGGCGGACGCCATGCATCTGCCGTTCGACGACGGCCTTTTCGACGTCGTCTGCTGCCAGTTCGGGGTGATGTTCCTTCCCGACAAGGTCGAGGGATTCCGCGAAGCCCGCCGGACCCTTCGCGACGGCGGTCGCTTCATCTTCAGCACATGGGACAGGATCGAGGAGAACGAGTTCGCCGACAGCGTCACGGGCACCGTGTCGAGGGTCTTTCCCGACAATCCGCCCGTCTTCTTCTCGCGAACCCCCCACGGATACCATGAGGTCGACAGGATCGAGGAGGACGCCCGTCGCGCCGGCTTCAGGCACGTCGAGGTCATCACCATCGCGAAGGAGAGCAAGGCCGACGACGCCCGCATGCTCGCCTTCGCGTTCTGCCAGGGAACGCCGCTGCGAAACGAGCTCGAGGCGCGCGACGCAAGCCGGCTCGACGAGATCACCCATCGCACAGCCGACGACATCGAGCGCAGGTTCGGACCGGCACCGATCACGGGACGGATGCAGGCCCACATCGTGGTCGCGACCAGGTGAGCGTCCGGCCCGCCGCTCGGACCCGCTCGACGGGCCGTGCGCGTCAGCCGTCGTAGTCGGCGTCGGAGACCTTTTCCTGCCACTCGACCACGCTGCCGTCCCGGGGGAGCTGCAGGGCGATGTGGGTCATGGCGACCTCGGCGAGGCGCCGTGCCAGTGCCGTTCGCCCGGGGCGAACCAGACCACGTCGCCGGGGCGCACCTCCTGCACCGGGCCGCCCTCGACCCGGACGCGGCCGAGGCCGGCGGTCACGATCAGCGTCTGGCCCAGCGGGTGGGTGTGCCAGGCGGTGCGGGCGCCGGGCTCGAACGTGACGGTGAGGATCGCGGGGCGCCCCTCCTGGCCGGGCTCGACCAGGCGCTCCTGGCGGACCTGGCCGGTGAACCAGTCGTCGGGCGCGCGCTGCGAGGGGCGGGTGCCGTTGCGGATGATTTCCATCTGGGTGTCCTTCTGCCGGTGTCGGATCGGCGCCCAGCGTGGGCCGACCGCACGGTGGCCGCAAGGGCGTCGGCCGCCGCTGGCGCTTGACGCGCGGCGCGTCTAGGCTGGGCGCCATGCGGGTGTGGCTGCGGATCATCCTGGGATCGCTGATTCTGCTGGCCACCGGCGCGGCGGCATGGGTGCGGATCGCGCCGACGGATCCGGCGCGCTGGCATGTGGACCCGCTGCGCGCGGCCGCGCCCGGCCCCAACGGCTGGCTTGTGCGGCCCGAGCGGGGGCGACGCGGCGGGGCCGGTGCTGGACCTCTCGCCGCCCGCGCTGCTGGCCGCGCTCGACCGGGTGGCGCGGGCCACGCCGCGCACCGCCGTCGTGGCCGGCAGCGTGGCCGAGGGGCGGATCACCTACGTCACGCGCTCGGCGTTGTGGGCGTTTCCCGACTACACCACCGTCGCCGCCGTGCCGGTCGCCGACGGGGCGTCGCCGGTGCTGCTGGGGCGGGCGCGGTTCGGCCGCTCGGACCTGGGCGTGAACCGGGCGCGGATCGAGGCCTGGCTGGCGGCGCTGGAGTGACCGCGGCGGCTCAGCCGTGGCGCGACGGACGGGATTGCCGCGGCAGGTTCAGCCGCACGCCCGGGCAGCCGTCCCGCACCTTGCGCCACATCACGTTGTTGAGCGACATGTCGCAGCGCGCCAGGTAGGGCGGGTCGCAGCCGGCCCGGATGCAGATCACCTCGCCCAGCTCGACGCGGTCGCCGTGGCCGTCGGTGCAGTAGAGCTCGATCGGCCTGAGCGGCGGCGGGTCGGCCGGCGGGTCGCCGCGCAGGCCCCCGGCCACCACGGGGGCGGGCGCGAGGGCGAGGATGAGCAGCAGCCGCCACATGACGCGACGGTAGCACGCGCCGGCGCCCGCGCCACAAGCGGCACGATGGCGCGGACCTTGACCGCCTGATGCCTTTCGGCAAAACCCCGCCCATGGCGCTTTCCGACAGACTGGCCGAGATCACCCGCCGCCTCGAATACGTCGAGGCGCAGATGGGCGAGGGGCGCGGCGACATCGCGGCGCTCGGCCGCGAATATGCCGAGCTGAAGCCGGTCGTCGACGAGATCGCGGCCTACCGGCGCATCCACGACGACATCGCCGACGCCGAGGCGATGCTGGCCGACCCCGAGATGCGCGCGCTGGCCGAGGAGGAGCTGGCCGGCCTGCGCGCCGAGCTGCCCCGCGTCGAGGAGCGGCTGCGGCTGGCGCTGCTGCCCAAGGACGCCGCCGACGCGCGGCCCGCGATCCTCGAGATCCGGCCCGGCACCGGCGGCGAGGAGGCGGCGCTGTTCGCGGCCGACCTCCTGCGCATGTACCAGCGCTATGCCGAGGCGCAAGGGCTGGCGGTTCGAGATCGTCGAGCTGGCCGAGACCGAGCTGGGCGGCATCAAGGAGGTGGTCGCCCGGGTCTCGGGGCGAGGGGGTCTTCGCGCGGCTCAAGTACGAAATCGGGCGTGCACCGGGTGCAGCGGGTGCCCTCGACCGAGTCGGGCGGGCGCATCCACACCTCGGCCGCCACCGTCGCCGTCCTGCCCGAGGCCGAGGAGGTCGACATCGCCATCGACCCCGCCGAGATCCGCATCGACACGATGCGCGCCAGCGGCGCCGGCGGGCAGCACGTCAACACCACCGACATCGGCGGTGCGGATCACCCACATCCCCACCGGCATCGTCGTGACCTCGAGTCCGAGAAGTCGCCAGCACCAGAACCGCGCGATCGCCATGCAGGTGCTGCGCGCGCGGCTCTACGACATCGAGCGCACGCGCGCCGACGGCCGAGCGCGCCGCCGACCGCAAGGCGCAGGTGGGCTCGGGCGACCGCTCCGAGCGGATCCGCACCTACAACTTTCCCCAGGGCCGGCTGACCGACCACCGGATCGGGCTGACGCTCTACCGGCTGGCCGAGGTGATGGCGGGCGACCTGGACGAGATCATCGACGCGCTGGTGGCCGAGGACCAGGCGCGCGAAGCTGGCCGAAAGCGGGCTGTGAGGGCGGCCGAGGCGCTGGCCGCCGCCGTGGGGCGGCTGCGCGCGGCCGGCGTGCCCGACCCGGCGCGGGACGCGCGGCGGCTGCTGGCCCATGCGCTGGGCGTGGCGCCCGAGCGGCTGGCGCTGGCGCTGTCCGAGCCGCTGGAGGCCGGCGCGGCGGCGCGGTTCGAGGCGGCGGTCGCGCGGCGGGCGGCCCGGCAGCCGGTCTCGCACATCGTCGGCGCGCGCGCCTTCTACGGGCGGCGACTTCCGGGTGACCCCCGACGTGCTCGACCCCCGCCCCGAGACCGAGGCGCTGGTCGAGCGGGCGCTCGAGCGGCCCTTTGCCCGCGTGCTCGACCTCGGCACCGGGAGCGGGCTGCATCCTGCTGACGCTGCTGGCCGAGCGGCGGGCAGGCGCACGGGCTGGGCGTCGACGTCTCGCCCGCGGCGCTCGCCGTCGCCCGGCAGAACGCCGCCGCGCTGGGCGTGGCGACGCGGGCGGGCTTTCGCGTCTCGGACTGGTTCGCGGCCGTCGAGGGGCGCTTCGACCTGATCGTGTCGAACCCGCCCTATATCGCCGCCGCCGAGATGGCCGGCCTCGCGCCCGAGGTGCGCGTACGAGCCGCAGGGCGCGCTGACCCGGGCGACGACGGGCTGGCCGCCTACCGCGCGATCGCGGCCGGCGCGGGCGCGCACCTTGCGCCGGGCGGCCGGCTGATCGTCGAGATCGGCGCCACGCAACGCGCGGCGGTGTCGCGCGCTCATGGCCGAGGCGGGCCTTGAAAAGATACGCCCCGGCTGCGACCTGGGCGGGCATGACAGGCTGATCGAGGGCAGTTTCAAGGGTGAACGGGGGCGCGAACGCGTCGAAATCGGGCAGTTTTCCGCTTGCCACCCCGCCCGAGTTCGTGATTAGTCGTCCTTAGCGGGCGGCGGGACCTGAATACTGGTCCCCCTCGCCATTGCCCAGACATCGCAAGCCGCAGCTCCCCGGACCGGGTGATCATGTCGGCACAATGCGAACGCCGGAAACAGGCTGGACCAGAGACAATATGAGATCTTCCAAGTCACGTTCGCGGTCGAAGTCGAACCGCAACCGATCGGTCGGGCAACATCGTCAACCGCGTGTTCGACTGGTCGGGTCCCGAAGGCAAGGTTCGCGGGCACGCCGCAGCAGATCATCGACAAGTACAACCAGCTGGCCCGCGACGCGCAGCTCTCGAACGACCGCGTCGCCTTCGAGAACTTCCAGCAGCATGCCGAGCACTACACGCGGATGCTGGGCGAGGCCCTGCGCGAGCAGGAGGCGCGGCGCGAGCAGCAGGAGCAGCAGCAGCAGCAACAGCGCGAGCGCCAGCAGCAGCGCGGCGACGACGGCGAGGACGACCGCCGCTCCGATCAGCGGTCCGCGACCAACGGTCCGAGCAGCCGTCCGAACAACGGTCCGAGCGCGGCGGCGACGACGGCGGGCGGGGCGATGCTGCGGCCGAGGCCGGCGGCAATGCCGAGGGCCGGAGCGACGACGTGATCGAGGTCGAGGCCGAGAGCGGCCTTGTCGAGACGCCCGAGGAAAAGCCCAGCCGGCCGCGCCGCTCGCGCAGCCGCAAGAAGGACCGCTCGGCGACGACGGCTCCGACGACGGCCAGGCCTCCTCGTCCTCGCAGCAGGCCGCCGAGTAGCCGGCCGCTGCGTCTTCGCCCGATGTCCCACGGTGACGTCGGGCCTTCGCGACCAGATGCACCGCCCGACCCCGGTCCACCGGGCGGTCCGGGCGCGTGCGGGTCGCCCCTTGTCCCTCTGACATCGCCCCGGCTGCGAGCGGCCAGCGGCAGGACGCCGGTCGCGGCGCCCCGATGGCGGGTCAGGCGGGGGCGAGTTCGCGGGCCAGCGCGCAGAACCCTTCCAGCGGGATCTCCTCGGCGCGGTCCGTGGGCGCGATGCCGGCCGCGCGCAGCCGCTCCTCGATGTCCGGGGCCAGGCCGCGGAGCGAGGCGCGCAGCATCTTGCGCCGCTGGTTGAACGCCGCGGCCACCGTGCGGAAGCAGCGTCGGCCCGTCGGCCGGAAATCGCGGCGCGGGCCAGCGGCCGTGATATGCACGACGGACGAGCGCACCTTGGGCGGCGGCGTGAACGCCTCGGGCGGCAGGTCCATCACGATCCGCGGCTCGGCGCGCCACTGGCAGAGGATGGCGAGGCGGCCGTAGGCCTTCGAGCCGGGCCGCGCCACGATCCGCTCGGCCACCTCGCGCTGGAACATCAGCGTCAGGCTTTCCCAGAAGGGCGGCCAGTCGGGCGGGTCGAGCCACCGCGTCAGCAGCTCGGTCCCCACGTTGTAGGGCAGGTTGGCGACCACGCGGATCGGCGGGGCCAGGTGCGCCGTCGGGTCCACCGCCAGCGCGTCGCCGTGCAGCACCGTCAGGCGGCCGGGATAGGCCTCGGCGATCTCGGCCAGCGCCGGCAGGCAGCGGGCGTCCTTCTCGACCGCCAGCACGCGGCGCGCCCCCTCGGCCAGAAGGCCGCGCGTCAGCCCGCCGGGCCCGGGCCCCACCTCGAGCACGTCCGAGGCCGTGAGGTCGCCCGCCTGCCGGGCGATCTTGGCGGTGAGGTTGAGGTCGAGCAGGAAGTTCTGCCCCAGCGCCTTGCGCGCGCTGAGCCCGTGCGCCGCGATCACCGCGCGCAGCGGCGGCAGCTCGTCGATCGCGCTCATGCAGGGCGCGCGGGGGCGGTCGGGGCGCTGCCGGATGCCGGGGCCGCGCGGCTCACCATCCGGCGCCGCCGGTCGCGGGCTGCGGCGCCCGCGCGGCGGCCCGCGCGCGCGCCATCCGGTCGGCGAGCCCGCAGCGCGGCGACAAGCGAGGTCGGGTCGGCCCGGCCCTGGCCCGCGATGTTGAAGGCGGTGCCGTGGTCGGGCGAGGTGCGGATGAACGGCAGCCCCAGCGTGACGTTGACCCCGCCCGCGAAGTCGATCGTCTTGATCGGGATCAGCGCCTGGTCGTGGTACATCGCGACCGCCGCGTCGTAGCGGGCGCGGGCGCGCGGCGTGGAACATCGTGTCGGCCGACAGCGGCCCGGCCAGCGCCATCCCCTCGGCGCGCAGCGCCTCGAGGACGGGGACGATCACGTCTCGATCTCCTCGCGGCCCATGGCGCCGCCCTCGCCGGCATGGGGGTTGAGGCCCGGCCACCGCGATCCGCGGCGCCTCGACCCCGAAGTCGCGGATCAGCGCCGCATGGGTGATCCGCAGCGTGTCCGAGAGCAGCGTCCGGGTCGAGCGTCGCCGGGCACCTCGCGCAAGCGGCAGGTGGATCGTGGTCGGCACCACCCGCAGCTCATCGCAGGCGAGCATCATCACCACCCGGTCCACGCCCGCCAGCGCGGCCAGGTACTCGGTATGGCCGGGATAGGCGAAGTCGGCGCCGTCCTTCAGCGCCTTCTTGTGGATCGGCCCGGTGCAGAGGGCACCGGCGCGACCCGCGCGCACCAGCTCGACCCCGCGCGCGATGACCGCCACGACGGCGGCGGCATTGGCCGGATCGGGCGCGGCCGGACGAGCGGGCGCCGGGAACGGATGCGCCAGGACGGGCAGGCCGCGGGCGGCGGCGAAGCCGGTCTCGGACGGGTCGTGGATCGTGGCGACCGGGGTGCCCGGCGGCAGGTGGCCGGGGTCGCCCAGATAGAAGAACGGCAGCCGCGCGCCCAGCTCGCGCCAGGCCTTCGCCGCGATCTCGGGGCCGATGCCCGCGGGCTCGCCGCAGGTCAGCGCGATCGGGGCGGCGGGCTCAGTCGAGGCGTTCGATGAACGCATCGGCGCGCAGCTCCGCAAGATAGGACGCGGCATGGGCCGTCAGCTGTTCGCCGCGCAGCCGCGCGGCCACCGCCGACCGGGCCAGCCCCAGGTCGCCGCTGGCGTTGCGGGCGCACAGCATCAGCAGCACCCGCGCGTTGCCGCGCACCAGGGCGGCCGAGGTCTCGCCGGGGTCGAGCCGGGACAGCTCTGCCGCGACATCGCGCGGCAGCTCCGACACCTGCGCCTCGTGCCGCTGCAGCCGCGCGGGCGACTGGCCCTTGGCCACCCCGTAAAGGTCGTCGCAGGTGTCGACGCGCGCCGCGACGCGCTGCGCCTGGGCCAGGTCGTCGCCGCCGCGCGGGATCAGGTACTCGGCATAGTCGACGCTGGTCGCGCCGCTCTCGCCGCCGACCTCCTCGAGCGCGCGCAGCTGGAAGACGGCGACGGCGTCGGGAACCCGCACCGGCTCGGTCACCTGGCCGGGCTTCAGCGTCAGCACCTGCTGGGCCACCTCGGGCGGCAGGTCCTCGATGCGGACCCAGTCGACGCGGCCGCCGCGCCCGGCCGAGGACGCCGAGGAATATTGCCGCGCCGCTTGGGAAAAGGCGGGCAGGGTGGTGATGCGGGAAAGCTCCTGCGCCCGCGCGCGCGCGGCATCCAGCGCCGCGGGCGTCGCCGCCGGCAGCACGATCTCGGACAGAAGGACGCGCACGCCCGCCCCCGGCCGCACCGCGGTCATCTCCTTCTCGACCGTGGTCTCGTCGATGGCCAGGCGCGGCCCGAACCGGGCGCGGATCGTGTCGCGCCAGGCCAGGCCCGCGCGCACGAAGTCGCGGAAGGTCTCGCGCGCGACGCCGTTCTTCTGCAGCGCCGACACGAACTCGTCGAGCGACAGGTTGGCGCGCCCCGCGAACTCCTCCATCCCGGCGCGCAGATCGGCCTGGGCCACCTCGACCCCCTCGCGCTCGGCCGCCTGCAGTTGCAGCCGCTCCTCGATCATCCGGTCCAGCGCGTCCTGCCGCACCTCGCCCGGGGCGCCCAGCAGGGTCAGGAAGCGCTGGCGCTGCGCCAGCTCGTAGCCGGTGATCACGTCGCCGTTGACACGCGCCACGGGCGTGAACGGCGACTGCGCCGCCGCGGCCGAGCCGAGGCCGACCAACAGCACGGCAAGCGCGAGCAGGCGGGAGCGAAACGTCATGCGAACCTCAACATCGTTCATCCGGGGCAGGAGCGGCGAAAGCTCGGATCGTCGTCGCGCGCGCCGAAGCCCAGAAGCGACACCTCGACCCCGATATCGGTCTGGGGCTCGACACTAGTCGACGAGGTGAACCGGCGCGAGAGGGAAACATCGACGCGCATGCACTCGTTGCGCCAGCTGAGGTCGAGCCCCGCCCGCGCCGCGCGGCCGGCGGCAAGGTCGTAGCGGCCATCGAGCCCCGCGCGCCAGTGCCGGCCCATGCGCCAGCCGGCGTCGAAGGTCATCTCGTTGACGTCGGTGCCGCGGCCGTCGAACGGGTCCGAGCGCAGCCACAGATGCGCCGCCGTCAGGTCGGCGGCGTCGCCGTCATAGGCCAGGCGCAGCTCGTTGGTGCGCAGCGCGAGGTCGGGCGTCAGCAGCGCGCGGTTCGCCACCGACAGCCGCTCGCCCAGGTCGAAATGCGCCGAGGCCAGCCAGTCCGAGGCGTCGCCGGCAAGGCCGGTGGTCTCGTCGAACCGGTCGGTCGCGCCGAACCGCAGGATCCGCCCGACGGTGACGCCGAACTCGCGGCCGCCGGGCGCCAGCCGCGTGTAGGTGAGGCCGAGGTCGAGGCGCGTGCCCTCCTCGACGCGGTCGCGGCCGGGAAAGCGGCCCAGCGCGAAGAGGTTGCCCTCGTCGAACTCCACCAGGCGGCTGTCGTCGTTGGGCACGCGGCCGTCGCTGCGCGCGCCCCAGCCGAGCTGGATCACCGGCTCGAGCGTCTCGTGCACGCCGCCCCGGACCCGCACCAGCGGCCAGCGGAGGGCCAGCGTGCCGCGCGCCAGCGCCAGCGTCTCGGAGGCGTCGAAGGCCGGGTCGTCGTGGATCCGGTAGGTGTCGGCCCCGACCTCGCCGCGGCCCTCGAGGATGACGCCCTGCCGCAGCAGCCGGCTGCCGCGCCAGCCGAGGCTCGCGCCCAGCCGCGCGGTGTCGCGCCCCGTGGCCGGGTCGTCGGCGCTGCGCTGCAGGGCGGCGGCGTCGAGCCGCATGTCGAGCTCGCCCCACCGCAGCGGGACGCGGCGGTCGTAGTCGGCGCGGGCATAGGTGGCCAGCGGCGCCTCGGCGCCGGGCCGGTCGTCCTCGCGCAGGGTGTCGAAGGCGGTGGCCGAAACCGCGATGCGCTCGTCGCGGCGGGTGCGGCCGACGCGCAGCTCGCTCTCCAGCCGGCTGTCGTCGCTGTAGCCGTAGTCCAGAAGGTAGTCGTCGTCGCTCGTCGCCTCGATCTCGAACGCCAGGTCGAAGTCGCGCGGCAGCGCGAACGCCCCCTCGGCGAAGACGTAGCCGCGCGGGTCGTCGGCCGCCAGGTCGTCGTCCGACACCGCGCCCGCCACCTGGACCGCGCCATTGCGGAACGCCTGCCGGTAGCGGAATTCCAGCGTCCGCGTCCGCGGCGTCACGTAGGGGGCGAGGGTGATGTCGGCGCTGCGGCCCAGCGTGACGAAGTAGGGCACCCGCGGCCCCGTCCCCAGCGTGCTGTTGAAGCGCAGCGAGGGCACCAGGAACCCCGTCGCCCGCTCGACCGCCGGGTCGGGCAGGCGCAGCCGCGGGATGTAGGCGATCGGCACCCCGCCCAGGCGGAACTGCGCCCGCTCGAAGGTCAGCTGCCGCGTCTCGGCGTCGTGGACGACGCGGGCGGCGCGAACCTCCCACAGCGGGGTGGGGCTGCCGGGGCAGATCCGGCAGCTCGACGCGACCACCCGCGACAGGGTGGTGTAGCGCCCCTGGCTCCGCGCGATCTCGGCCGCGGCGAGCTGAAGCTGGCGGTCGAAGACCAGGCGGGCGCTGCGCAGGATCCCCTCGCGCAGGTCGCGGTCGAGGCTCGCCGCGTCGGCGACCAGGATCGCGCGCCCGCCATCCTCGCTCAGCGTGATCGGCCCCTCGATCGCCAGGCGGTCCTCGTCGGCCAGGAACACGATGCGCCGCGCGGTGAGGCGCCGGCCCTCGTGGAACACCTCGACCGCGCCCTCGGCCACCAGGGTGCTGTCGCGCTCGATCGACAGCCGGTCGGCCACCAGCGTCGCGGTCTGCGCCGCCGCCGCCCCCGCCCAGCGCCAGCAGGACCGCGAACGCCACGCCCAGCCTCATCCGTCCTCCAGGTGCAGAAGCAGGCCCAGCGGCAGCAGGATCGCGGCGATGGGCGGCCCCCAGGCGGCGAGGGCGATGGGGATCTGCCCGGTCTCGCCCAGAATCTGCGCGAAGTTGCGGATGAAGTAGAGCGAAAAGCCCATCACCAGCGCCAGCATCACCATGATCCCGGTCTTGCCGAAGCGCGTGTGGCGCAGCGTGAAGGCCGCCGCCGTCAGCACCATCGCCGCCAGCAGCAGCGGGTTGGCCAGCTCCATCTGCAGCCAGACGCGGTGCTGGCGCGCCGAAAAGCCCGCGGTCTCCAGCCGGTCGATGAACGCCGGCAGCTCCCAGATGGGGATCGCCGAGGGGGTGCCGAAGCTGTCGCGGATCTGGTCCGGCGTCAGGTCCGAGGCCAGCGTCAGCTCGTCCGCGGTCTCGGCCTGCCGCTCGGGGTTGCCGCCGCCGTCGAAGCGCCACCGCTTGGCGCCCGTCACCTGCCACGCCCCGTCGACCAGGCGGGCGCGGTCGGCCTCGATCCGGAAGACCGGCGCGCCGTCGGGGTCGAAGCCCAGGAAGGTGACCTGCGACAGCACCGTCCCGTCGAGGTTGGTGTGCTGGGCCCGGATCACCGTCTGCCCGTCGGCCCCGCCCTGGCGCAGCCACAGCCCCTCGCGGCTGATCGAGACGATGCGCGAGGCCTCGCCCGACAGGCGGTCGGACAGCGTCTCGTAGCGTTGCGAGGTCGCCGCCACGATCGGGTTCAGCACCGCGATCCCGAAGACGCCGGCCAGCAGCGCCGTCACCACCGGCGCCACCAGCGTGCGCAGCGCCGAGCGGCCCGAGGCGCGGGTGACGACCATCTCGCTCGACCGGGCCAGCGCCAGGAACAGCGCCAGCGTCGCCAGGATCATGATCAGCGGCAGGATGCGATAGACCCCCTCGGGCACCTTGAGCAGCGTCAGCCCGGCCAGCTGGAACAGCGTCACCCGGTCGGTGTCGAAGCGGCGGATCTGGTCGACGAACTCGAGCAGCGACAGGATCGCGACGAACGCGCCGGTCACGCCCAGCAGGCTGTAGAGGAACCGCCGCGCGAAGTAGAGGTGCAGCGTCATGCCGCCCTCCGCCGCAGCCGCCGGGCGGCGAACGGGTGGCGCGCCAGCGAGAGGGTCGCCGCGACCACGCCGAAGCCCGGCGAGCGAGCCGGCATGGACCAGCGGCCAGAGCCGCATGTCGCTCATCGCCATCTCGGTGAAGCGACGTGTCGATCGTCTTGACCGCGATCACCACCAGCACCGCGCCCAGCACCTGCCGCCAGATGCCGAACCGGGTGAAGCCGGCCAGCAGCAGCGTCGAAAAGCCCAGAAGCGGCGCCACCACCGACAGGGTCGCCTGGCTGATCCGCTCGTTCCCCTCGGCCAGCAGCCGCGCGCGCGAGGCGCGCACCTCGTCGGCCAGCGCGGGCGTCGCCGACAGCAGCTCGGCCGTCGAGAGCTCGGGGATGCGCCGCCGTCCGCCGCCGCTGTCGAGCAGCGGCCCCAGGTCGTAGGCCAGGTCGTCGAAGCGGGTGACCGCCAGCGTCCGCCCCTCGGTGTCCAGCGTCTGCACCATGCCGTCCAGCATCACCAGCTTGGGCCCGGTCTCGGACCGGACCAGCAGCGCGCGCTGCGCCGAATAGGCCGAGTGGCGGCGCGTGCCGCTGGTATCGGACAGGAAGACCTCGCGCAGCTCGCCCTCGGGGCTGATCTCGCCGATGAAGACCGTCAGCCCGGCGCCGGGGTGCAGGAACTCGCCCTCGCGCAGCAGGCGCGCGGTGATGTTCTCGGCGATCTCGCCCCGGCGCTCGGCCAGCGCCTGCATCGAGGTGGGCACGATCCCGTTGACGAGGCCGCCCACCAGCGCCGCCACGATCAGCCCGAAGTAGAGCACCGGCCGCGCCAGGCGGAACGGCCCGTAGCCGGTGGCCTGCATCACCACCAGCTCGCTGTCCTGGCTGAGGCGGTTGGTGACGTAGATCGCCGCCGCCACCGCCGCCATCGGCAGCACCAGGCGGATGACGTTGGGCAGGCTGAGCAGCGTGAACTCGACGAACACCGCCGCCGACTGGCCGTCGGCGATCAGCTGGTCGAAGAGCAGGACCGCGCGGTTGACCCAGTAGACCAGCACCAGGACGAGCGAGAAGAAGCCGAACACCTTCATCAGCTGCGCCAGCACGTAGCGGTCGAGCCTGGTCATCGGGTGCGCGAACCTCCTTGCTTCGGGCGGCAACCTAGCCGATCGCCCCGGTGGCCGGAACTGTCTTCTGGCAAAGGCGGGGGCCAGCCGCTAGACCCGTGCGCGACATCAGCCTCAGGAGGATCCCGATGACGACGCCCGCCCCCATCGCGTTCGAGCCGACCGACCTCGACGCCATCGCCGGCTTCGAAGGTCTCGTGGTCGTCCTGGCCGGTCCCGAGGGCAAGCTCGACCAGGCCGGGCGGCGCGCCAACCGGCTGACCCGCGGCGCGGTCGAGCGGCTCTGCCAGAGCGAGGCGTTCGGCAAGCTCGAGCCCGGGCAGGCGGCCGAGATGGCCTGGCCCGGCGGAATGGCGGCCGAGGCGCTGCTGGTGCTGCGTCTCGACGCGCGCGGCGACGCCGCCACCGCCCGGCGCGCCGGCTTCGAGATCGGCAAGCGGTCGCGCGGCAGGCCGGTGCTGATCGCCGCGGGCGGGGCGCGGCACGCCGACGCGCTGGCGCTGGGCGCGGCGCTGCGCACCTACCGCTTCACCGACCACAAGACCGGCCAAGGGCGCCGAGCCGAAGGCCGCCGGCAAGATCACCGTGATGGTCGGCAAGCCCGAGGCGCAGGACGGCCGCGCCGACGAGCTTTCCGCGCTGGCCCAGGGCGTCTTCTTCGCCCGCGACCTGGTCAACGAGCCCGCCAACGTGCTGACCACGACCGAGTTCGCCACCCGCCTCGAGGCCCTGCGCGACCTGGGCGTCGAGGTCGAGGTGCTGGACGAGGACGAGCTGGCGCGCCTGGGCCTGCGCGCGCTGCTGGCCGTCGGCCAGGGCAGCGAGAGCCCGTCGAAGGTGGTCGTCATGCGCTGGCAGGGCGGCGGCGACGAGCCCCCGCTGGCGCTGATCGGCAAGGGCGTGGTCTTCGACACCGGCGGCATCTCGATCAAGCCCGCCCAGGGCATGGAGGAGATGACCGGCGACATGGGCGGCGCCGGCACCGTCGCCGGCGTGATGAAGGCGCTGGCCCTGCGCAAGGCCAGGGCCAACGTCGTCGGCCTGGTGGGCCTGGTCGAGAACATGCCCGACGGCCGCGCCCAGCGCCCCGGCGACGTGGTGCGCTCGATGAAGGGCGACACGATCGAGGTCATCAACACCGACGCCGAGGGCCGGCTCGTGCTGGGCGACGTCATGTGGTACGCGCAGGACCGCTTCGCGCCCGCCGCGATGATCGACCTCGCCACGCTGACCGGCGCGATCATCATCGGCCTCGGGCACGAGAACGCCGGCGTCTTCTCGAACGACGACGCGCTGGCCGAGGCGCTGCTGGCCGCCGCGAGGACCGAGGGCGAGGGCGCCTGGCGGATGCCGCTCGGCAAGCGCTACGCCAAGCTGATCGAAGTCGCGCATCGCCGACGTCAAGAACACCGGCGGCCGGCCCGCGGGCTCGATCACCGCGGCCGAGTTCCTGGCCCGCTTCGTCAAGGACGACACGCCCTGGTGCCACATCGACGTGGCCGGCGTCTCGAGCGTGCCGTCCGACGTGCCGCACGCGCCGAAGGGCGCCACCGGCTGGGGGGTGCTGACGCTCGACCGCCTGATCCGCGACCGCTACGAGGCGTGAGCGCGGCCCGGCAGGCGTCGCGGCGGGGCGGGCGCTGATGGGCGCGGCCTACTTCTACCACCTCACGCGCTCCTCCCTCGAGGAGACGCTGGCCGTGCTGTCGCGCCGCGCGCTCGAGCAGGGCTGGCGGGTGGCGATCCGCTCGGACGACCCGGCCGAGGCCGAGGCGCTCGACCGGGCGCTCTGGCTGGGCGCGCCCGACGACTTCCTGCCCCACGGCCTTGCCGGCGGCGAGCACGACGCGCTGCAGCCGATCCTGCTGACGGCGGCGCCCGACCTGCCCGCGGGCACCGACTGCCTGATGGTGGTGGGCGCCGCGGCCACCGACGCGGCCGAGGTGGCGGCGCTGGCGCGTGTCTGCGTCCTCTTCGACGGCGACGACCCCGCCGCGGTCGAGCGGGCGCGCGGCCTCTGGCGCAGCCTGACGGGCGCCGGCGCGCAGGCCCAGTACTGGAGCCAGGCCGAGGGCCGCTGGCAGAAGAAGGCCGAGAGCGGCTAGCGCTGCAGGACCAGGCGGTTGTCCTCGATCCGGATGCTGGAGAAGCGCTGCAGGTAGGCCATGCCCAGAAGCGAGGTGTCCATCTCGCCCGAATTCACCCAGACCGGCACGTTGCGGTCGACGATCGGCCCCAGCGCCAGCGTGTCGACCCGCAGCCGGGCGGTGCGCACCTCGCCGTTGGCGGTGCCCGCGCGCCCGGTATAGATCAGCGCCCCGGTGTCGATGTCCAGCCGCTCGGCCGCGCTGCGGCTCAGCACGATGTCGGTGGCGCCGGTGTCGACCACGAAGTCCACCGGCGTGCCGTCGACCTTCAGCGTCAGGTAGTAGTGGCCGTCGGGCGCCCGCGGCACCTCGACCCGCTCCTCGGCGGCAAAGACCGACTGGCGCGGGTGCAGGCTGCTGCGCACGTCGCCCCAGAGCCCGGCCGCGGCGATGGCGACGAAGAAGATCACCAGCCAGCCCAGCCCGTGGCGCAGCAGCCGGCCCAGCTGCGCGCGCCCCGACGCCAGGAACCAGCCGCCCACGAAGACAAGCAACAGGATCAGGTAGATCAGCCGGGCGCTCTCGCCATCCGCCACAGGTCGCGTCCTCCGTTGGTCCGCACGTCCCGATATGGGCGCACGAGGCGCGCGCTGCCACCCCGGCCTCAGCCGCCTCCCGCGCCGATGCCGAGACTGTGCAGCCCGTCCAGCACGAACTGCACCGACAGCGCCGCCAGCAGCATCCCCAGAAGCCGCGTGACCACGTTGATGCCGGTCTCGCGCAGCGCCCGCTCGAGCAGGCCGCCCAGCCGGAAGAAGAGGTAGACCAGCGCGATCACCGCGGCCATCACCAGATGCACGCCCACCGTCCGGGCAAGGCCGCCCGCCTGTCCGGTCAGCAGGATCATCGTGGCGATCGCGCCGGGCCCCGCGATCAGCGGCGTCGCCAGCGGAAACACCGACGGGTCGTCGGCGGCCGCGGGGGGTGCGTCGTGGTGGTGGACCTGGCTCTGGCGGCGCGCGGTGCGCCGCTCGAACAGCATGTCGAGCGCGGTCAGGAACAGAAGGATGCCGCCGGCGATGCGGAACGCGGGCATCGAGATGCCGACGAAGCCCAGCACCGCCTCGCCGAACACCCCGAAGAGCGCCAAGAGCCCCAGCCCGATCACGCACGAGCGCACGCGCGATGTCGCGGCGATGGCTCTGGGGCATGCCCTGGGTCAGCGCCACGAAGAGCGGCGTCAGCCCCACCGGGTCGATGATCACGAAGAGCGTGACGAAGGCGGTGACGAAGAACGGGACGTCGCTCATGCCTCGGCCGCTTCCAGCCGCTCGACGGCGGCCACCCACAGCGCCTCGGCCTTCTCGAGCGCGGCGTTGATCTCGGCGAACTTCTTCTGCAGCGCCTCGGTGCGCGCCAGTTGCTCGCCCTGGTAGGCGGCCGGGTCGGCCAGGCGGGCGGCGACCTCGTCGCGCAGCTCCTCCAGCTTGGCGATGCGCGTCTCGGCCGCGCGCGCCTCGGATCGCAGCGTGGCCAGGCGCTGGCGGTCGGGCGCGCGGGGGGCCGCCGGCTTCGGCGCCCGCGGCGCCGCCGGTTCGGCCAGCAGCTCGGCGCGGTAGCTGTCGAGGTCGCCCTCGTAGGGTGCCACGCGCCCGCCGCGCACCAGCCACAGCCGGTCGGCCACCAGGCTCAGCAGGTGCATGTCGTGGCTGACCAGGATCACCGCGCCGGAATAGGCGGTCAGCGCCTCGACCAGCGCCTCGCGGCTCTCGATGTCCAGATGGTTCGTCGGCTCGTCGAGGATCAGCAGGTGCGGCGCGTCGATGGTCGCCAGCAGCAGCGCCAGCCGCGCCTTCTGTCCCCCGGACAGGAGTCCTACGCGAATTCATATGCAATTCAGACGCGAGTCCGAACCCGCCGAGACGGGCCCTCAGCGCTGCCGGCGCCTCGTCGGGCCGCAGGCGGCGCACGTGGTCGACCGGCGTCTCGTCGGCGTGCAGCTCGTCGAGCTGGTGCTGCGCAAAGTAGCCCACGCGCAGCTTGGCCGCCCGCGTGACGCGCCCGCCGAGCGGTTCAAGTTTCCCCGCCAAAAGCTTGGAAAGCGTGGATTTTCCCTCGCCATTACGGCCCAGCAGGGCGATCCGGTCGTCCTGGTCGATGCGCAGCGTGAGGCGCCCCAGGACCGGCGTGCCGCCGTAGCCGACGCTGGCCCCGTCCAGCGTGACGATCGGCGGCGCCAGCTCTTCCGGCTCGGGGAAGGAAAACACGTGGGCCGCCGCCTCCTCGGGCGCCGTGATCGGCTCCATCCGCGCGATCATCTTCAGCCGCGCCTGCGCCTGGCGCGCCTTGGACGCCTTGTAGCGGAAGCGGTCGACGTAGGATTGCAGGTGCGCGCGGCGTGTCTCCTGCTTGCGCGCCTCGGCCGCCAGAACCGCGCGACGCTCGGCCCGGGTGCGGGCGAAGGTGTCGTAAGGACCTTGATAAAGCGTCAGTTTCCGATCCTCGAGGTGCAGGATCGCGCCCACGGCCCGGTTCAGCAGGCCGCGGTCGTGGGAAATCACGATGACCGTGTGCGGGTAGCGGGCCAGGTAGGATTCCAGCCAGAGCGCGCCCTCGAGGTCGAGGTAGTTCGTGGGCTCGTCCAGCAGCAGCAGGTCGGGCTGCGCGAAGAGGACGCCGGCCAGCGCCACGCGCATCCGCCAGCCGCCCGAGAAGGCGCGGGTGGGCATCGCCTGCTCGGCCTCGGTAAAGCCCAAGCCCTTGAGAATGCTGGCTGCCCGGCCCTCGGCGGACCAGGCGTCGATGTCGGCGAGGCGGGTCTGGATCTCGGCGATGCGGGTGGGGTCGGTGGCGGTCTGCGCCTCGCCCAGCAGCTGGTCGCGCTCGGTGTCGGCGGCCAGCACCGTCTCCATCAGCGTGGCGTCCGAGGCCGGCGCCTCCTGCGCGACGCCGCCCACGCGGGCCCCCTGGGGGCGCGAGATCGACCCGCCCTCGAGCGGAAGTTCGCCACGTATCAGCCTGAAAAGCGTGGTCTTTCCCGTGCCGTTCCGGCCGACGAGGCCGACCTTGTGGCCGCTCGGGATGATCGCGCTCGCGCCCTGGAAGAGCGGCCGTCCGGCCATGGAGAAGCGGATGTCGTCGATCCTGAGCATGGCCGGCATGTGCCCGCCCGAACGGCGCCTGTCAAACCTCGAGATGCCCGGAATCGCACGTCATGCAACCCGTACACCCCCTGTACACCCCCTGTGCATACGCGCGGCCGCAACGGCCCGGCAACGGCGCCGGGCAGGGGCGCCGCAGATGCCCTTGCGGCGGCCGTCTTTGCTTCGGTTCCGGGGCGTGGTAGGGGGCGTCCGATTTCGGCCGGCAGAGGCTCCGGCCGCTCAATTCGGAGACAGTGACAATGGCAACCGAGCGGACGCTCTCGATCATCAAGCCCGACGCCACGGCGCGGAACCTGACCGGCAAGATCAACGCCAAGTTCGAGGAGGCGGGGCTGCGCATCGTCGCGCAGAAGCGGATCCGGCTGACGAAGGCGCAGGCCGGCGAGTTCTACAAGGTCCACGCCGAGCGGCCGTTCTATGACGAACTGACCGAGTTCATGGCCTCGGGGCCGGTCGTGGCACAGGTGCTCGAGGGCGAGGGCGCGATCGCCAAGAACCGCGAAGTGATGGGCGCGACCAACCCCGCCGACGCCGCCCCCGGCACCATCCGCGCCGAGTTCGCCGAGAGCGTGGGCGAAAACTCGGTCCACGGCTCGGACGCCCCCGAGACCGCGGCGACCGAGATCGCGTTCTTCTTCTCGGAGCTCGAGATCGTCGGCTGACAGACAGTCGGGCAGGGCGGCGCGTGATGATGGCGCGCCGCGCCGTCCCGCGTTCAGCCGAGGCTCAGATCAGCGCCCAGTCGCTGAACTCATAGGCCGGTTGCGGCCCTTCCGCCTCGTCCGAGCCGCGCTGGCGGGATTTCTCCTCCCGGTCCGTGCGCTCGGGCTGTTTTTCGCGGCGGGACGTCTTGCCCGTGCTTTCGTACTCGTCACGCATACCGCACCTCTCACTGCAGCGCTTCCTGAGACCCAGCGTTGCGACCGGCGGCAAGGTTCCATGATGCCGCCGATCGTGATCAAGCCGTTCGCGCCTCAGAAGAGGCTCAGCGCGCCCGCGGCCACCGGCTCGGGGTTGCGGGTGTAGCCGGTCACCAGGTCGGCCACGGCATGAAGCCGCACCTCGGCCGACAGCCGCTCGAGGCCGGCGGTGTCGATGCCGGGCTCGGCCGCGACCGTGGCGACGACGTGCACCAGGTCCTCGAGCGTCTGCTGCAGGCGGTCGATCTGCTGCAGCTCGACCAGCACGGCCGGCGCGGGCGCGCCGTCGGTGTGCAGCGCCTCGCCCACCGCCGACTGAACGCGCGCCGCAAGCCCCGCCATCGCCGCCAGCTCGCCCGAGAGACGCGCCAGAAGCGCCTGCACGGGCGTGCCGGCCGGGTGCTCGGAAACGGACATCGTCAGAGCCGGCCGACGATGGCTTCGATCGCACCCTTGAGGCCGGCGGCATCGAACGGCTTCTTGATGAAGTTGTTCATGCCCAGCTTCTTGCCGGTGTCGATGATCTGCTTGTCGGCCCGGCCGGTGATCAGCAGGAAGCCCACGCGCGCGGTCTTGGCGCCCTTGCGCAGCGAGTGCAGGAGCTGCAGCCCGTCCATGCCCGGCATGTTGTAGTCCGAGATGACCAGGTGCACCGGGTGTTTTTCCAGCGTCTTCAGCGCGCTGGCCCCGTCGGCGGCGGTCGCCACGTTCTGGATGCCGAGCGAGTCGAGCGCCTGGGTGATGAGACCGCGGCTCGTCGACATGTCGTCGACGACGAGGATGCGAAGCTGGTCCCTAAGTGCCATTGGTCGTCCCTTTCCTGTTGTCTTGCAGGGGCCTGCCTGGCGTTCCTGCGGCCGGGGCGGCGGTTGAGGTGTAGGTCGTCACGCCCGAGCTCCGCAGCGCGGAGCCGGGCAGTTCGGGGATCCGCTCGGAGTGACCGACGAAGATCGTTCCGCCCGGCGCCAGGGCGGCCTCGAAGCGCGGCCAGAGCTGGCGCTGGGTGGCGTCGTCGAAGTAGATCACGACGTTGCGGCAGAAGATGGCGTCGAAGCGGCCCTTCATCGGCCATTGCCCGAGCAGGTTGAGCTCGCGGAAGGCGATCATGCGCTGCAGGTGCGGCAGGACGGTGAAGCGGCCGGCGCTCTCGGTGAAGAACGCCTTGCGGTCGGCGGCGTCGACGCCCTGCATCTGGGTGGCGTCGTAGCTGGCGGCGCGCGCCACCTCGAGGATCCGCGCGTCGATGTCCGAGGCCAGGATGCGGATGTCGCGCTCGGCCGCGCGCGGGTCGCGGCGCAGGATCTCCATCGCGATCGAGTAGGGCTCCTGGCCGCTCGAGCAGCCGGCCGACCAGATCCGCACCCGTCCGCCCTCGGCCGCGCGCTTGAGCAGGCCCGGCAGGAGCTTGTCGCGCAGGGTGTCGAAGTGGTGCCGCTCGCGGAAGAAGTGCGAGACGTTGGTGGTCAGCGCCGAGATCATCTGCCGGCGCTCGTCGGCCCCCGCGTCGCCCTCGACCAGGTCGAGATAGGCCTCGAACGTGGCGAGGCCGAGCGCGCGCACGCGCTTGAACAGGCGCGACTGCACCATCGCGCGCTTGGTCGGCGCGATGGCCAGCCCCGCCTCGCGCGCCGCAAGCCGCGCCACCCGCTCGAACGCGGCCGGCGCCAGCTCGGCGGCAATGGCGCGCCCGGTGGCCGAGAGGGAGGCGGCGGTGCTCACGCAGCCATCTCCGCGGTCTTCGGCATCACCGAGGCCAGGTCGAGGACGCGGATCATCCGGCCCTCGACGATGGTGAGCGCGTGGATGAAGGTCTGCGCGTTGTCGGCGGCCATCTCGGGCGGCGGCGACATCTCGTCCTCGGGCAGGGCGAGGATGTCGGAGACGGCGTCGACCAGCAGCCCGACGGTGCGCCCGTCGAGGTCGACCACGATGATGACGTTGCGGTCGGTGAGCTCGCCCGCGGGCAGGCCCAGCCGCTTGGCCAGGTCGATCACCGGCAGCACGGTGCCGCGCAGGTTGATCACGCCGCGCACGTAGTGCGGCGAGTGCGGCAGCGAGGTGGCGCGGGTCCAGCCGCGGATTTCGCGGACCGACATGATGTCGACCGAGTATTCCTGCTCGCCGACGCGGAAGGACAGGAGCTCGACGGTGGAGGTATCGGACTGCTTTTGCGTTTCGGTGCTCATCGCTCAATCATCCTGCAAGCGGAATGGGGTCGGCCGCCGGGCGCGAGCGGCCCGAGGCGTTCTGGACAAGGTCGACCGGGTCGAGGATCAGCGCGATCTGGCCGTCGCCGAGGATCGTCGCCGCGGCCACGCCGGGCACATGGCCGTAGCTTTCGTGCAGGCCCTTGATGACCACCTGGCGCTGGTCCTCGATGGCGTCGACGACGAGCGCGGTGCGGGCACCGTCCTCGTGGGTGATCAGCAGCACGATCGAGCCGGTGTAGTCGGCCCGCGGCGTGCGGTAGCCGAGCTCGGTGCCCAGATCGAGCAGCGGCACGAAGTTGTCGCGCACCTTGACGACCTGCGTCTCGGGGCCGAGCGCGCGGATGTCGTCGCGGGTCAGGGTCAGCGTCTCGACGATCGCCGAGAGCGGGACGACCAGCGTCTCGTCCGCGACCTTGACGACCATGCCGTCGAGGACGGCCAGCGTCAGCGGCAGCGAGATCGAGAAGATCGCGCCCTTGCCCGGCGTGTTGGTGATCGAGATCCGGCCGCCCAGCGAGGCGATCGAGGTCTTGACCACGTCCATGCCGACGCCGCGGCCCGACAGGTTCGAGATCTCGGCCGCGGTCGAGAAGCCCGGCGCGAAGACCAGCATGTCGATCTCGCCGTCCGAGAGCTGCTGCTCCTCGGTGATGATGCCCTTCTCGATGGCCTTGGCGCGGACGCGCTCGCGGTTGATGCCGGCGCCGTCGTCGGAGATCTCGATGACCACGCGGCCCGAGCGGTGGCTGGCGGTGAGGCTCACCGTGCCCTCGGGCGGCCTTGCCGGCGGCGACGCGCTTGTCGGCCGTCTCGATGCCGTGATCGACCGAGTTGCGGATCATGTGCGTCAGCGGCTCGGCCAGAAGCTCGATCACCGTCTTGTCGATCTCGGTGCCTTCGCCGTCGGTCTTCAGGCGGACATCCTTGTTCACCGCGGCGGCGGCCTCGCGCACGATCCGGCCCATGCGCTGGAACAGCGACTTGACCGGCTGCGCGCGGATCATCATCACGCTTTCCTGGATGTCGCGCGTGAGCTGCAGGAACTCGTCGAGGCCGGTGGCCACGGGCGAGTTGGGCGGCACGCCCGCCTCGATCACCGACTGCGACAGCATCGCCTGATTGATGACCAGCTCGCCCACGAGGTTCACCAGGCGGTCGATGCGGTCGAGGTCGACGCGGACGGTCGCCTTGGGGGCGACGGCCTGCTTCTTCTCGGCCGGCTCGGCCTTCTTCGGCGCCTCGAGGGACACGATGTCGGCCGTGGGCGCGGCCACGTCCGGCGCCTCGGCATGGGCGGCGACCGGTCTCGGGCTCGGGCTCGGCGAGTTCGGCCGGGGCCGGGGTGTCGTCGTCTTCCTCGGCGATGACCAGGTCGGGCAGCGGCGGCAGGTCGAACTCGGCCGCCGGCGCCTCGTCGCGCTCGACGGTGAGGTCGCAGAGGCCGTCGACGAAGTCGAAGACCTCGCGCACCGCCTCCTCGCTGTCCTCGCCGGTCAGCTCGAGCGACCAGGAGACGTAGCTGGTGCCCGGGTCGAGCGCGTCGAGCGTCGGGACCGCCGAGGCGTCGCAGGTGACGCTCAGCTCGCCCAGGTCGCGCAGGGCGCGGAAGAGGTAGAGCGGCTCGTTGCCGATTTCGTAGAGGCGCGAGTGCGGCGTGAAGCCGATGCGCCAGGGGGCCTCGGCCGGCCGGCTCGGGCAGGTCGAGGTCAAGGTCGGGAAGGTCGAGCGCCACGCCCATGGGCTGGAAGTCGAGGTCCTCTTCCTCGTCGTCGGCGCCCTCTTCCTCGCCGGAAAGCGCGCGGATCGCGTCCAGCACCTCGGCGAAGGCGGCCGGGTCGAGCGGCTCGTCGTCACGCGCGGCGCGCACGTGGTCGGCCAGCACGTCGCCGCCCTGGAAGAAGATCTTGAGCGTGTCGTGGTCGACGGCGATGGTGCCCGACCGGACACCGTCGAGGGCGGTTTCGAAGGTGTGGGCGAAGCTCACCAGCTCGTTGAGGCCGAACGCCCCGGCGCCGCCCTTGATCGAGTGGACCGCGCGGAAGACGACGTTGATCGTCTCGGAATCGGTCTCGCCGTCGTCGAGCGCCTGCAGGCCGTCCTGCATCGCCTCGAGGAGTTCCTCGCACTCGATGAAGAACGAGGCGCGAATTTCTGCCATTGGGTCGGACATCGACGCCTCCTTCAGCCCGTGACCATCTGGATCGCGCGAACCAGCTTCTCGGGGTCGAACGGCTTGACGATCCAGCCGGTGGCCCCTTTCTCGCGCGCCTTGGCCTTGAGCTCGGGCGCGCTTTCGGTGGTCAGCACCAGGATCGGGATGCCGCGGTAGTCATCGTTGGCGCGCACGGCGTCGATGAAGCCGAAGCCATCCATCCGCGGCATGTTGATGTCGGTGATGATCGCGTCGGGCGCGAGGCCGTCGAGGACCTCGAGGCCGTGGACGCCGTCATCGGCGGTGTGCGCGGCCATCCCGGCCTCGGTCAGGGCGAGGCGCAGCATGTCGCGCATCGTGCGGCTGTCGTCGACCGCAAGAACCTTCAGGCTCATGCCGTACCTCCTTCCAAAATGCTTTCGGGCGAGAATCCGAGCAGATGCAGCTGGTCGACACAGGCGTCGCTGACGTCGACGAGGCTGAGCGTGTGACCGTCCTTCGCCCAGCTCGCGGCGGCGGAGAGCAGGACCTGCAGGCCCGGCGTGCCGATGTGGCGGGTGGCGCCCGCGTCGAGCGTCAGGTCGGAACCGCGGCGTTTGCGCAGATCCTCGGCGAGGGCCGTCGCTCCCTTCAGGTCGAGCTTCGGCGCGAGGGCGAGGCGGTCGCTCATCGCGGGCCTCCCATCGGGTCTTGGGTCAGTCGCATCTGTCGCTGGTCCCTGCATGCGTCGGTCACGCGGCGGGATTAGCGGGCGCTACGTTAAGACCGCGTTACGCGGCGGCGGAATCCTGTCTCAGCCGAGCCCGTGCGCCAGATGCGAGGCGCAGCCGACGAGGGCGGCATAGTCGTCCTCGACCACGGTGACGGCGAAACTCTCCATGAAGCCGGCGAATCGGCCCTTGTCGCGGAGCGCTGCGGTGAAGTCGCCGTCGAGATAGGGCAGCACGGCGCGGGCCACGCCGCCGACCAGGTAGATGCCGCCGAAGGGCAGGTACATCAGCGCGAGGTCGCCCGCCTCGACCCCGAGGATCCGCACGAAGTGGCGCACCGCCGCGCGGGCGCGCGGGTCGTCGCCTGCCGCGCAGGCCTGCATGATCGCGGCGGCGCCGGGCCGTGCCGCGACGCCGTCCTCGACCGCGAGCCATTCGTAGAGGTGCTCGAGGCCGCGGCCCGACAGCACGCTCTCGGTCGAGGCGAATCCGTCGCGCCCGGTCAGGTGGGCCTGCAGGCGCAGGTCGTCGGCCCCGCGGACCGGCATCGTCGCGTGCCCCGCCTCGGAGGGGGGGACGTAGCGGCCGCCGGCGGTTTCGTAGACGGGCGCGGCGTTGAAGCCGGTTCCGACGCCGATCACCAGCTTGGCGGCGGTGGGGGGCGCCTCGGGCGCCTCGACCACCCGGGTCAGCAGGGCGGGGTCGACGTGGCCTATCGCGTGGCCCTGCGCCTGCAGGTCGTTGAGCACCGCGACGCGGGTCGCGCCCGAGGCCTCGGCGACGCTGGCGGGGTCGATGGTCCAGTCGAGATTGGTCAGCGTCGCGCGGCCGTCGCGGACCGGGCCGGCCGCCGCCACGCACGCCGCCTCGCAGCGGTCGACGCCGAGCTCGGCCAGGTAGGCCAGCAGCACGTCGCGCAGGGCGGCGTGACGGGCGTTGCGGAAGCGGCGCACGCTGCCGGGCACAAGGCGCGGCCCCTCGGCCAGCGCGACGCGGGTGTTGGTGCCGCCGATGTCGGCGACACAGCGCGCGTCATCGCGCCAGCGCCCGCGTCAGCGCGCCGAGCGAGGCCTTGGGCGTGCGCGCGAGGGTGTCGAAGTCGACATGCACGAGGCCGAAGCGCTTGTCGTAGCCGAGCGCCCATTCGTAGTTGTCGAGCAGCGACCAGACGAAGTAGCCCGCCACCGGGACGCCCGCCTCGATGGCGCGGCGCACCTCGGCCAGGTGGGCGTCGACGAAGGCGATGCGGTCGGCGTCCTCGACGCGCGCCATCCTCGAGCCGGTCGGGGGCGGCCATGCCGTTCTCGGTCACGTAGATCGGCAGGTCGCCCGAATATTCGCGGTGGCACCGCTCGAGGAAGAAGCGCAGGCCCTCGGGGTAGATCTCCCATCCCATCTCGGTCTTGGGCAGCGGGCCCGGCACCTCGTGGTGGTGCGGCCATGGCCCGTCATCGGGCGCGATGAGCTTGCGGGTGTAGTAGTTGATGCCGAGCCAGTCGACGGGCTGGCCGATGGTGGCGAAGTCGTCCTGCCAGCCGTCGGGCATGTGCGGCCCGAGCCCCTCGAGCACCTCGTCGGGATAGCTGCCGCGGAAGATGCCCGAGAGGAAGAAGCGGTTGTAGTACGCGTCGTAGAGGGCGGCGGCGCGGCGCGCGGCCTCGGTGTCGTCGGCGGGCTGGGCGTATTCGAGATTGCAGATCGCGCCGACGTTTCCGTGGCCCCGCGCACGCATCGCCTGCACCCCGTGGCCGTGGGCCAGCAGGACGTGGTGCATGGCGCGGGCGGTGGCGCGGATGTCGCGCAGGCCCGGCGCGTGCTGGCCCAGGAAGTGCGACAGCCACGCCACGCACCACGGCTCGTTGATCGGCGCGGCCGACCAGAGGCGGTCGCCGATCCGGGCCATGACCACCTCGACGAAATCGGCGAACCAGCCGGCGATGTCGCGGTTGTGCCAGCCGCCCAGGTCGGCCAGCGGGCTCGGCAACTCCCAGTGATAGAGGGTCGCGGCGGGCTTCAGGCCCCGGGCGAGCATCGCGTCGACGAGGCGGTCGTAGAAGTCCAGCCCCGCCTCGTTGACCGGCCCGCGCCCCTCGGGGAGCACCCGCGCCCAGCTGGTCGAGAAGCGGTAGACGTCGAGATTCGCGCCCGCCAGCAGGTCGAGATCCTCCTCGTAGCGGTGGTAGTGGTCGCAGGCCACCGCGCCGTTCTCGGCGCGCACCACGTTGCCGGGGGTGGCGGCGAACGTGTCCCAGTGGGTCGAGCCGGCGCCGCCGTGGGCGTGCCCCTCGATCTGGTAGCTCGACGTGGCCGCACCGAAGAGGAACCCGGGCGGAAAGTCGGCACGGCGTGACTGCATCGTCGTCTCATCCCGCCAAGGCTGTTCCTGCCCCATGAATGACCCGCGGCGGGGCGACGCGGCAACCCCCTTGCGGGTGCCCGGGGGCCCGCCCGGCCCGGAGCCGGCAGCGGAACCGCCGCGTTGACAGGGCAGTTACGCATGGGCAAGGCTGGCCGTCAGCCGAAGCGGCCGCGCACGCCCCAGTTGCGGGTGCGACGACAGAACGGGCCGCAAGCACAGACCGGGAGGATAGGAATGACACATCGTCTGTTCGGAGCCGTCGCGACCGCGGCGCTTGATGGCGGGGACCGCCGGCGCGCAGGATCTCGTGTTCCCGATCGGAGAGGGCGACTTTCACTGGGACAGCTATCAGCAGTTCGCGGACGAGTACGACCTGAGCGGCAAGTCGGCGACGCTGTTCGGCCCGTGGCTGGGCCCCGACAAGGAGCTGATCGACAGCGTCGTGGCCTACTTCAACGAGGCGACGGGCGCGAACTGGCCTATTCGGGCTCGGACAGCTTCGAGCAGCAGATCGTCATCGACTCCGAGGCGGGCAGCCCGCCCGAACATCGCCGTCTTCCCGCAGCCCGGTCTGCTGGGCGACATGGCCGCAGCGCGGCCTGCTCGACGCCGATGCCCGAGGGCACCGCCGAGTGGGTGCGCGAGAACTACGCCGCCGGCGACAGCTGGGTGGACCTGGCCACCTTCGAGGGGCCGGACGGCGAGGAGAACCTCTACGGCTTCTTCTACAAGGTCGACGTCAAGTCGCTGGTCTGGTACGTGCCTGACAATTTCGACGATTTCGGGCTACGAGGTGCCCGAAACCTAGGAGGAGCTGAAGGCGCTGACCGAGCAGATCGCCGAGGACGGCGAGACGCCCTGGTGCATCGGGCTGGGCTCGGGCGCGGCGACCGGCTGGCCCGCGACCGACTGGGTCGAGGACCTGATGCTGCGACTCAGCCCGCCCGAGGTCTACGACCAGTGGGTGTCAACGAGATCCCGTTCGACGACCCGCAGGTGGTCGCGGCGATCGAGGAGTTCGGCTATTTCGCCAAGAACGACGAGTTCGTGTCCGGCGGGGCCGACGCGGTGGCCTCGACCGACTTCCGCGACGCGCCGGGCGGCCTCTTCGCGTCGCCGCCCGAATGCTTCATGCTCAAGCAGGCGAGCTTCATCCCGACGTTCTTCCCCGAGGACACGGAAGTGGGCGTCGACGTCGACTACTTCTACTTCCCCGCCTATGGAGGAGAAGGACCTGGGCCAGCCGGTGCTGGGCGCGGGCACGTCCTTCGGCATCACCAAGGCGAACGACGTGACGGGGCCGTTCATCGAGTTCCTGAAGACGCCCATCGCGCACGAGATCTGGATGGCGCAGCGCGGCTTCCTGACGCCGCATAAGGGCGTCAACCTCGACCTCTTCGGCGACCCGACGCTGCGGCCGATGAACGAGATCCTGCTCGAGGCCGACACCTTCCGCTTTGACGGCGTCGGACCTGATGCCGGGCACCATCGGCGCGGGCGCTTCTGGACCGGCATGGTCGACTTCGTCGGCGGCGCCTCGGCCGAGGAGGTGGCCAGCGAGATCCAGCAGACCTGGGACTCGATCAGTAGAGGCCCATGATCCTTTCCGCCCGGCGGTGCGCCGCCGGGCGGCACGAAAGCCCGGCGCAATGACCGGGCGTGCAACCAGGGAGGGCGTGACGTGGGGCAACTGCTCTATGCGATAGCGACGATGGTGGCCGGGGTTCTGGCGTGCATCGCCTACTTCTACCTGTCGAACGTCCTGCTCGACCGGATCTTTCCGCCGCGCGGGCCCAACGCGGGCGACAACATCAACCGCGCCAACGCGATCCGGCCGTGGCTCTTCCTGTTTCCGGCGCTGTTCGTGCTGACGGTCTACCTGGTCTATCCGGTGGTGAACTCGATCTGGCTGTCGCTGCACGGGCCGCGGGGCGACGAGTTCGTCGGGCTTGACAACTACGTCTGGCTGGCCGGCGACAGCAAGTTCCTGGAATCGCTCAGGAACAACTTCCTGTGGCTGATGGTGGTGCCGGCGGCCTCGACCTTTCTGGGGCTGCTGGCGGCGGCGCTGACCGACCGCATCCGGTGGGGCAACCTGGCGAAGTCGCTGATCTTCATGCCGATGGCGATCAGCTTCGTCGGCGCCTCGGTGATCTGGAAGTTCGTCTACGACTACCGCGGCAGCGAGGGCGAGCAGATCGGCCTGCTGAACGCGATCGTCGTGGCCTTCGGCGGCGAACCCGAGGCGTGGATCACCACGCCGTTCTGGAACAACTTCTTCCTGATGGTGATCCTGATCTGGATCCAGACCGGCTTCGCGATGGTGATCCTGTCGGCGGCGCTGCGCGGCATCTCGGAAGAGACGATCGAGGCCGCCATCCTCGACGGCGCCTCGCCGCTGCAGGTGTTCTGGAAGATCAAGGTGCCGCAGATCTGGGGCACGATCGCGGTGGTGTGGACGACGATCACGATCCTGGTGCTGAAGGTCTTCGACATCGTGCTGGCGATGACGAACGGGCAGTGGGGCAGCCAGGTTCTGGCGAACCTGATGTTCGACTGCCCGTTCGTCATCGCCGGCACGATGTCGAAGCCTTTCAGCGTGATCGTCGTGCGCGCCCGCGCGTAGAGCACTTTAATTCCAGAACACCTGCACGACGCAGTCGAGGATGATGGCGGCCTCGAATCGTCTCCACCGAATGCCGCGCGCGGCCGCCGGGTGCGGCGTCTGGATCCAGATCAGGATGGCCATCAGGAAGAATTGCTGCAGACGGCGTGGTGATGTGCCCACGCCTGGCTCGCCGCCGAAGGCCACGACGATCGCGTTCGCACCACCACACTGCAGTAGTCGTAGAACTCCAGATTGGCCGAGAGCGCCGACGAAGCTGATCGCCATCGGCATGAAGATCAGCAACAGCAGGTTGCCCCAGCCAGTGCGTCGGTCAGCGCCGCGCCGCCAGCAGCCCACAGGCGCACCCACACCACGTGGCACAGGAAGTTGTTCCTGAGCAATTTCCGGAACTTGCTGTGGCGACATTGTGACCCCAACGAACTCGTCGCCCGCGGCCCGTGCAGCGACAGCCAGATCGAGTTCACCACCGGGACCATTAGCACGAACAGCACGGAAAACGGACGGGCACGGTGCGCGTTGGCGCGGTTGATGTTGTCGCCGGCGTTGGGCCCGCGCGGCGGAGATTCCGGTCAGAGCAGCATTTCGACAGGTAGAAGTAGGCGATGCACACCAGGACCCCCGCCACCCATGGGTCCACTATGCACAAGTACCCCGCGCACGCCCACTGGCCGGAGCTTTCGTTGCCGCCCGGCGGCGCACCACCAGGCGGAAAGGATCATGGGCCTGTATTTGATCAAAGATCCAGGTCTGCTGGATCTCGCTGGCCGGCCTTCCTCACGAGGCACTAGGCGAAAATCAACCATGCCAGTCCAGAAGGCGCCGCATTTCAAAGCGAAACTGTCGGCCTCAAGACAGGATCTCGTTCATAGGCCACGTCCGGGTCACGAAGAATACGAGGTTATGGCCGCGTCAGGAAGTTGGCGGTTGCGCCATCCAGATCTCGTGCGCGATGGCCGTCTTCAGGAACTCGATATAAACAGCCCGTTCGCATCATTCCCGCCTTGGTGATGCCGACATGCCCGCGCCCAGCACCGGCTGGCCCAGGTCCTTCTCTTCCGAGGCGGGGAATCCGAGTGGTGCCGACGTCGACCACTTCCGCGTCCTCGGGGAAGAAGCGTCGGGATGAAGCTCGGCCTGCTTGAGTGTGAAGCAGTCAGGCGGCGACGCGAGGCCGCCGGCGCGTCGCGGCGGGCCACCGCGTCGGCTGGCCGGAGAGAGTTCGACTCCGTTCTTTCACGAAATAGCCGAATATTCAATCGCCGTCCACCTACGGTAGTCAAACGGGATCTCGTTCAACACCCACTGGTCGTAATAAGGGGCGGGTTCACGCACAGCATCAGGGTCCTTCAACCATAACGGCCAGCCGGTCCGCGCCCGAGCCCAGCCCGATACCGGCCAAAGCATCTCGCAGACCCTGGCGATCTCTGGGTCCGCGTCTTCAGCTCCTCGTAGGTTTCGGGCACCTCATAGCCGAAATCGTCTCAAAAGTTGTCGGGTTCGGAGGTACCAGACCAGCGACTTGGTTCGCATGACGAGCTTGTAGAAGAAGCCGTAGAAGTACCTCACCGTCCGGCCCCTCGAAGGTGCCAGGTCCACCCAGCTGTCGCCAGCCGCGGTCGCACCCACTGGGCGGTGCCCTCGGGCATCAGTCGAGCAGGCCGCGCTGGGCCATGTCCCCAGCAGACCGGGCTGCGGGAAGACGGCGATGTTCGGCCGGCTGCCCGCCTCAGAAGTCGATGACGATCTGCTGCTCGAAGCTGTCCGAGCCCGGGGTGCAGGCCAGGTTCGCGCCCGTCGCCTCGTTGAAGTAGGCGGCGGCACTATGCGATCAGCTCCTTGTCGGGGCGCAGGCACGGGGCCCCGCGTCGCCGACTTGCCGCTCGGTGGGCTCCGTCCGCGAACTGTGATAGCTGTCCCCATTCGGCCTCTGATTTGGGAACACGAGATCCTGTGCGCGCCGGCCCTGCCATCAGCGCGGTCGCGACGGCTCGAACAGACGATGTGTGATTCCTATCCTCCCGGTCTGTGCTTTAGGCACACCGCGACTCGGGGGTGCGCGGCCGGCTGGCTGACGGCCAGCCTTGCCCATGCGTAACTGCCCCTGTCAACGCGGTTCCAGCTAAAGCAGGCGCGGCCCCGCCGCAGGGATGACATTGGGCAGGAACAGCCTTGGCGGGAGTAGACGACGATCCGTCACGCCGTGCCGAACTTTCAGCCAGTTGCTGCTTCGGGTGGGCGGCGTCGAGCTTGCAGGATGCGAGGGGCGCGCCCACGGCGGGCGGCTCGACCCACTGGGACACGTACCGCCACCCCCGGCAACGTGGTGCGCGCCGAGAACGGCGCGGTGGCCTGCGACCGCTGCCACCGCTGCGAGGAGGATCTCAACCTGCTGGCGGGCGCGAATCTCAACATCTCCACTTCTCGACCAGCTGGGCGCGGGTGCTCCCCGAGGGGCGCGGCAATCGAGGCGAGCTGAGCTTTCTACGACCGCCTCGGTCGACGCGGGGCCTGAAACCACACAACCTCTCGGACGTGCGAGACCAGCTGGCCAACCTGGGCAGCTTCGGCACGCCACGACATCACCGTTCACAAGAATTTGGCTGGAGGTTGATAATGACCAGATCAGCGACCGATGAACGAACCGTCGTCCGTGGCGTGGCTGTGGCACCTTCCTCGGCCAGCACGCGCCGGGCCTGCGCGACGTCCGCCCGCCGTGCGCGTCGCGTCTAGGCCCACGGCCACGGTGCGCGATGCGTGCGCGGGGCCACGGAAACGTCGCGCCGATGCTCAATCTCGAATACGCCCAGCCCGCCGACGACACGGCGCGCGCCTCAACGCGTCTGGCAGCTCTCTTCCTCTCGGCGGTCCGCGGCGGCTTGTGCCGACGAGGGTGCTCGAGGGGCTGGGCCGCACATGCCGACGGCTGGCGGGACAACTTTAAGCCATGGCCAGCCCGTCGACTGGCTCAGCACCAACTACTACACCCACAAGCGATGACGGGCCATGGCCGCGCCACGGCGGTTCGGGCCCGCTGCCCAAGACCGAGTGGGGTGGAGATCTACCCCGAGGGCCTGCGCTTCTTCCCTGAGCGGTGCACCCGCGAATATTCGGGCGACCTGCCGATCTACGTGACCGAGAGGCGCCGTCCGCCCACCCCGACCGGCTCGATGGGCGCGGCCCCGACCACAGTATTCAGTCCCGACACGGCCGAGGTGCGCCGCGCCGCGCGGCGTCCGGTGGCGGGCTACTTCGGTCTCGGTGGCTGCGACAACTACGAGTGGGCGCTCGGCTACGACAAGCGCTTTGGCCTCGTGCGTGTCAGACTCAAGAGCCCTCGCGCGCACGCCCAAGGCCTCACTGGCGCGCTAACGCGGCGCTGCGCACGGCGGCTGGTCGCGACATGGCCGCGACACCCCGCGTCGCGGGGCCGCGCCTTTTGTGCCCAGGGCGGCTGGCAGCTTCCGACGCCACGCCGCCCTGCGCAACATGCTGCTGGCCTACCTGGCCGAGCTCGGCGTCGAGTTCTGCGAGGCGGCGTGCGTGGCGGCGGCCGGCCCGGTCCGCGACAGCGGCGCGACACTAACCAGATCTCGCTGGACCATCAAGCCGCCAGCGTCGCCGAGGCCTCGGCGCGAGACCCACCGTCGCGGTGCTCGACGACCTGCAGGCGCAGGGCCACGCGATAGGCCACGTCAGCCCGCCCTGCTGACCCGGGTGGTCGAGGCGCCGATTCCCCACCGCCGCCAAGCTGGTGATCAGCATGGATCCGGCTTCAACGCCGCGCCCGTCTACGAAACCGCCGGCGGCCCCCCCCCCCCTCCCGAGGCGGGGCACGCGACCGCGGGGCCGACGACCTGCGCCTGCAGGCCCACCTGACCGGGCGCGACGGAAACTCGCCTGCGGCCGAGAGCGTGGTATCAGGGCCGCACCCTCGAGCACCTCTACGAATGGCTCGCGGTCGCGTCGCGCCCGGCGCCGCCGCGATCATGCAGGCCTGCGCGGCAGGCGACAACCGCGGGCGCGGTACGTCACTTCGTGCCGGATCCCGGGGTCGAGGCGGGCGACACGGCGTCATGTACCTGCCCTTCGGCGGCATCTACTTGGTCGGCGGGGTAAGGCGCCCGTGCTGCCCCTATCTCGACGGCGACTTTCGCCGCAGCGCTCCGCGACAAGGCCCATTGCGCCAGTTTCATGGAGAGCATCACCGTGGTCGAGGACAAAGCTGTGCCGCCCTCGTCCGGCTCGCCTCGCCGTCTGGCGCACGGCTCGGCTTAAGACATTGCACCGCACGTAACGCGGCGCCCGCTAATCCCGCACCGCGTGACCGACGCATCAGATCCCAAGATGAGCGACCGCCTCACCACCAGAACTCCAACCTGGAGGACGGAGACGGCCCTCGCCGAGGATCTGCACAAACGCGACACCTGACACTCAACACGGCCCCGCCCGCCACATCGGCACACCGGGCCTGCAGTGTGCTCCACCACCGCGAGCTGGGCAAAGGAGCGTGGCACCGCTCAGCCTCGTCAACGTCAGCGACGCCTGTGTCGACCAGCTGCATCTGCTCGAATTCTCAGCCCAAAGATAGAAGGGGGTGCGGCATGAGCCTGAAGGTTCTTGCGGTCGACGACAGCCGCACGATGCGACATGCTGCGCCTCGCCGCCCAGACCGAGGCCGGGATGGCCGCGCACAGATGACAGGCGTCCACGGCCTCGAGGTCCTCGACGGCCTCGCGCCGACACAATAATCACCAAGACATCGAGGACGTCCCCGCAGATCATAGCTTCGGCTTCATGAACACCGTGCGCGCCAACGATGACTACCGCGGCATCCCGATCCTGGTGCTGACACCGAAAGCGCGCCCAAGCTCAAGGCCAAGGCGCGCGAGAAAGGGGCCGCCGGCTGGATCACGAGCCGTCAACCCCGAGAAGCTGGTTCGCGCCATCCAGATGGTCACGGGCTGAAGGAGGCGTCGATGTCCGAGCCCAAATTCGCACCTCAGTTCTTCATCGAGTGCGAGGAACTCCTCGAGGCGATGCAGGACAGCCTGCAGCGAGCTGGACGACAGCAACCAATCCCGAGACGATCAACGTCGTCTTCCGCGCGGTCCATTCGATAACAAGGGCAGCGCCGGGGGTTCGGCCTCAACGAGCTGGTGAGCTTCGCCCAGCCTTCAAACGCCCCTGTCCGGTGCGTCTTCTTCCAGGGCGGGCGACGGGCTGGCCGACCACGGTGGAGCGGGCGCTGGACCCCGGCGGCCTTCGCCGAGGTGCTGGACGCGATCCGCGCGCTTTCCGGCGAGGAAGAGGGCGCCGACGACGAGGAAGAGGACCTCGACTTCCAGCCCATGGGCGTGGCACTCGTTCCCGACCTTGACCTCGACCTGCGGCCCAGCCGAGGCCCCCTGGCGCATGTCGGCTCACGCCGCACTCGCGCGCCTCGATGAACGCACTTCTCACCTGCGCAACCTGGGCGAGCTCAGCGTCACCTGCGACGCCTCAGCGGAACACTCGACGCACTCGACAAGGCTGCGTCTCCTGGTCGCTCGAGCTGACCGGCGAGCGAGGAGGCGGTGCGCGAGGTCTTCGAGCTCGTCGACGGCCTCTGCCGAGCCCCGCCCGTCGAGCGCGACGAGGCGCCGGCGGCCGAGTTCGACCTGCCACCGCTGCCGACCTGGTCATCGCCGAGGAAGACGACGACACCCGGCCCCGGCCGAACTCGCCGAGCCCGAGCCCGAGCCCGTCGCCGCCGTGCGCCGGACGTGGGCCCGGCCAACGTCATTGTCCCTGTGGAAAGGCGGAGGAAGAGCCGAGCCGGCCGAACAAAGCATCGCCCCCAAGGCGACCGTCCCCACGTCGACCTCGACCGCATCGACCGCCTGGGTGATCTCATAAGCAGAGCTGGTCATCAATCAGGCGATGCTGTCAGTGTGATCGAGGCGGGCGTGCACCCCAACCTCCGTGGCCACCGGCCTCGACGAGTTCTGCAGCTCACGCGCGACATCCAGAAGCGTGATGATGATCCCGCGCGCAGCCGGTCAAGTCGCTGTTCAGCGCATGCACCAGGATCTCGTGCGCGAGGCCGCCGCCGCGGTAGACAAGGATGTCCGGCCTGAAGACCGACGGCGAAGGCACCGACAAGACGGTGATAAACAACTTCTGGCCGAGCCGCTGATGCACGTGATCCCGCAACTCGGTGGATCGCGGCGTTGGAGACGGCGCCGGCCGGAGCGCGGCAAGGCCCCCGAGGGCACGGTGAGCCTCACCGCCAGCCACCGCTCGGGCCGCGTGGTCATGAGAATCTCCAACAACGGCGCGGGCCCGTGACCGGCAAGCGCGTGCGCGCCAAGGCCATGAGGCATTGCATCACCCAGGAGCGGCAGCTCTCGGACGGCGAGGTGTGCGCGCGGCGCCGGATCTCGATCGCCGACACGCAGGGCAAGGGCGCAATTTCGATTGTCGTGCCCGTGCTCGACACGGCATGGTCGTCAAGGTCGAGGACGAGACGCTGGTCGTCCCCGCTCCTCTGAACGAGGAAATAATCAAGTCCTTGACCCCCCCGCGACGACATCCGCGCGCTCGGCCCCGAGACGCAGGTGCAGTAGAGGTACGCGGCGGGTTCGTGCCGCTGCTCGATCTGGGCACCAAGCCTGGCTACCGCAGGCGCCGCCGCGGGCCCCGTACGCCGGCTGGATGGTGCTGCTGATCACCCACAAGGACGGTGCCCGCACCGCGCTCACTGACGACGCCATCGAGGACCAGCGCCAGGTGGTCATCAAGGGCCTGCACGAAAGCTACGGCCATGTGCCCGGCGTGGCCGCGCGTCGTCCCTCGGCACGATGGCCAGATCGCGCTCATCCTGACCCGGTCGACCTTGTCCAGGAAGCGCCTCGGGCCGCTGGCGCCCGCGGCCGACCCTCGCTTGCAGATATTGAGCGATGAGCACCGAAACGCAAAAGCAGTCCGATACACCACCGTCTGAGCTCCTCCTACCGCGTCGGCGAGCAGGATGCTTCAGGTCGACTTCGTGTCGGTCCGCGAAATCCACAGCTGAGACCGCGCCAGCCCTCGCTGCCGCACTCTCCACAGCTAGATCAGACCTGCGCGCGCTGCTGCGTAATGACCTGGCCAAGCGGCTGGGCCTGCCACGGCGAGACTCCACCCCAGCCGCAACGTCGTAGTCGTGGTCGACCTAGACGGCGCGCCGTCGGTGCTCGGTGGAGCGCCATTCCTCAGCCTGCCGAGGACGAGATGTCGCCACCGAGATCGCCGCCGACAACGCGCAGACCTTCATCCACGCGCTCACCATCGTCCGAGGCCGGATGATCCGCGTCCTCGACCTCGCCTCGGTAATGCCGAAGACCGCGGAGATGGCTGCGTGAGCACCTCTCGGCCACCAGGCTCGCGCCCGCCGCGTTCGAGAGCGGGTGGCGCGGCTTGCGGCGCGCGAGGCTGGCCATCACACCGACCAAGGCGATGGTGCAGTGCGCGCCTGTTAGAACGCGTGCGCGCGCTACACACCTGGAGCGTACTCCGACCTGGTGGCGGGCAAGTCGCCGGCAAGAGATTCTGGCACCTGACCACCAACGTCTCGCACTTCTTCCGCGAGCGGCACCACTTCGACACCCTGCGCGGAGCAAGCTGCCGGGCCTGCTCAAGCGCGGGGCGTGTCTGCGTCAGCCAGGCTGCTCGAGCAGCCAGGAGCCCTACTCGATCGCGATGGAAATATACGCCACCACGACGCGACATCGCGTCTCCACCTCGGACGAGATGGACACCACAAGATGTCGGTGGCACGCACCACCAAGCTACGACGCCAGCCCGACGCACGACACATTTCCGCCGAAGCGCGCCACTTTCACCGTATTCCGCCTCCAGCGCGTGATCACCTTGCCGCTCAACCTGTCAGTGGAAGGACGCTTCGACGCCATCTTCTGCCGCAACGTCGTGATCCTCTTCGACGACGCCGCCCAAGACGCCAGCTCTGGCCGCCCTGGCGCCGGGCGACTCTTCGTCGGTCCAGCTCCGAGCGGATCCCAGAACTGCCCGGCTCCGCGCTCCGGGGAGTACTAGCCTCAACCGCCGCCGCTGAACACCATGCAAGCTTAACAGGAAAGGGACGAAGCCGATCAGCACTTGCGGACCAGCTTTCCACATCCTCGTCGTCGACGACATGTCGACGAGCCGCGGTCTCATCGCCCGGGCGTTCGACTCGCTGGGCACGTGCAAACTGTGACTGACGACACCACCGACGGGGCCAGCGCGCTGAAAGCGCTCCAAAAACACCCCAGTACCTGGTGGTGTTCTGAGAACACCGTCCCAGGGCATGGACGGGCTCGCTGCCTACCGCACTACGCAAGGCGCCCAAGACCGCGCGCGTCGGCCTCCTGCTCGATCCACCCACCACGAGCACCAGCAAAGAAGCTGGGCATGAACAACTTCATCAAGAAGCCGTTGCTATCCGCCCAGCCTCAAGGGTGCGATGGAAGTCGTGCGCCAGCCTCTGACAATGTCGTTACACCGCCGCACACCCAGCTGCAGGTTTAGCAGCTCTGAGGCCTGGCGGCGATGGCGGGGCTTGCGGCGCGTTGTCGGCGGTGGGCGAGGCGCGCACCGACGGCGCGCCCGCCGTGCTGATCGACTGCAGCAGATCGACCGCCTGCAGCAGACACTCGAGGACCTAGTAAGTAA
>CAVZBD010000008.1:0-371413 GCA_963773475.1 uncultured Alphaproteobacteria bacterium
GATACGCGGCCTCGAGCTGCCTGCTAGGCCGTCGCGGCTATCCTTTTGTGACACCGATGTAACAACTGCATGACACCGCCGCCTTCTGCCGCGAGGTCAGCTCAGCGCGGCGCGAACCCGTCGGTCGGCAGGATCACCGAAAAGACACTCCCCTCGCCCGGCCGGCTCGAGATCCGCAGGCGCCCGCGGTGCCGGTTGATGATGTGCTTGACGATGGCAAGGCCCAGGCCCGTGCCGCCGAGCTCGCGCGAGCGATGCGTGTCGGCCCGGTAGAATCGCTCGGTCAGACGCGGGATGTGGATCGGGTCGAGGCCCTCGCCCTCATCGATGACGTCAATTCGCACGGCTGGCATCCGCAGGCTGGCCTCGCGCGCCACGAAGGTCTGGATCAGGCGGACCCTGCCCCCGCGCGCGCCGTACTTGATCGCGTTCTCGGTCAGGTTGGTCAGAACCTGCGCCAGCTGGTCGGGGTCGCCGGGAACCAGGGGCGCCCGTGGGTCGGTGGCGACCTCGATCACGACCTTCGCCTCGTCGGCCAGCGGCCGCAGCGTAAGCGCGACCGAATCCATCAGCGCGCCGGTATCCACCGGCTCGGTCGGGCGCACCCGCTCGTCCTGCTCGACGCGGTTGAGCGAGAGCAGGTCGTCGACCAGCCGGTTCATGCGCCCGGCCTCGTGCGCCATGATGGCAAGGAAGCGGTCCTGCGCCGCCCGATCCTCGCGTGCCGCACCGCGCAGCGTCTCGATGAAGCCGAGAAGTGCGGTCAGCGGCGTCCGAAGCTCGTGACTGACGTTCGCGACGAAATCGCGGCGGATCTGGCGGGCCTCCTGCTCGGCCGTGACATCCTCGAAGGTGGCCAGCGCGCCGACCTTGCCGCCCTCCCACGGCAGTGGCGCGACCGTGACCCGCCACGACGCGTCGCGCGATGCCTCGGTCGCCAGAAACAGGGCCGCGCCGCCGGGATCGCCGTCGCCGAGCACCGCCTCGACCCGGTCGAGGATTGCAGGCTGCCGAAGGACCGTGATGTAGTGCCGTCCGCTCATCGCCTCGCCGAAGAGCCGCGCGGCGCCTCGATTGGCGGCCGCGATGCGCTCATCCGGTCCGATCAGGATTTGCGGAAGCGGCGTGGCGGAGAGGATGGCGGCATAGGCGGCATGCATCGGCGGACGATCCCGTCACTGCCCGGGCGAGGCGGCATGAAGATGAAAAACGATCACGATCCGGGAACTTTTCGTTTCGGACTTTCTTGAAGTTGGGCGACGCCCCTTGTCGCTCAGTGAAAGGTGGGCTTGGTTTCGTTAAACGGACACAATGATAGGTCCTTCAACCTTGGGGGGTGATGTGAGTCCACGAAGAGCAAGAATGGCCGGAACGGCGCCGGCGGAATCCGTGGCCCCGTTCCAGAAGGAAGAGCGGACCGCTTCCCCTGTGATGCTTGCTGTTGGAACGCGGTTGGCCGAGCTCTCGCGCAATGAGCGGCCGCCTGTTTCGGGCAGCGTCGTCCACGTCGAATTCAGCGATATCTCCTCGACACTTATCGAATCGCTTCGCCCGTCCCTGGTGCTAACTCCGCTTTTGTCGCGGTGGTTCGATTGCATCGAGCTTGCCCAGCGGTTGAGCGAGTGCGGGTATTCCGGCTCGCTCCACATTCTGGCTGACGGGATCCCGCGCCCGCAAATCGTCCTGAACGAAGTGCGCGAAGTCTGTCCGGACCTGGCAGTGCAGATTGACGAGCCCATGCGCCTCGCGGTCTAGCAAGCTTGCGACGCGGCAATTGCCGTGTCGAATTCCTCGGCCAGAAGTTCGAAGGCTTCGCATCCCACTGAAACGCGAAAGAAACCTTCGTCGATTCCCAATGCCGCGCGTTCCGCCTCGCTCATTGCGCGATGCGAGGACGTGGCGGGGTGACTGAGGGTCGTCCCCACATCGCCCAGCGTCGGCGCGAAGGCCATCTGCGGCACGGCGCGCACCAGGGCGTTCGCGGCGGCGCGCCCCCCGTTGACCGCGAAGCTGACCATGTGCGAGCCGCGCTCCCCCAGAAGGCTGCGAACGCGCGCGGTGTCGGGATGATCCTCGCGCGTCGGATAGAGAACGCGGCTCACCCCCGGGTGGTGCGCCAGATGATCGGCGAGGCGGCGCGCATTCTCCTCGGCGCGGTCATAGCGCAACTCGAACGTCAGAAGGCCCCGCTCGGCCAGCCAGCAGTCGAACGGGCTCGGCGTCAGGCCCGTCGTGACGGCGAAGGTGCGCAGACGCTCGCGCGCCTCGGCCGTGCGGGCGGCCACATAACCCAGCGTCACGTCGGAATGGCCGGCGAGCATCTTGGTCACCGAGTGCAGGACCACGTCCGCCCCGTGCTCGAACGGCCGGATGGCGCGTGGCGTGGTGAAGGTGTTGTCGACGGCGAGGATCAGCCCGCGCTCGCGCGCGAGCGCCGCGATCCCGGCGATGTCGGCCACGCGGAGCGTCGGGTTCGAGATGACCTCGATCAGGATCATCCGCGTCTCGGGGCGGATCGCCTGTGCGAGCGCGGCGGCATCGGTCGGGTCGGCCAGCGTCGCCGCGATACCCAGCCGCGGCAGATCCTCGGCGAGAAGCCTCAGGCTGCGCCCGTAAAGCTGATTACCGCCAATGACATGGTCGCCGCTGTTCAGAAGCGCCATGAGCGTCGCGGTCACTGCCGCCATGCCCGAGCCGACGATCAGTCCGTCCTCCGCCCCTTCCATGGCGTCGAGCTTGGCTGCCAGGACATCGGCGTTCGGGTGGCCTTCGCGCGCGTAGGTGTAGCCGGGGGTCTGGCCCCCGTACTGCGCGTCGAGCTGATCGGGGCTTTCGGACGCATAGACCACCGAGGGCATCAGCGGCGTCACCACCGGGCGGCTGACGCTGCCCGGCACCGGCGTGCGGCGGATCGGCGTCCGGCTCACGAGAGCGGCCTCAGCCCGTCACGGAAACGCCGCATCTTCTGGCGGTAGTGCTCGGCCGAGGCCAGCAGCTTCTGGCGCGTGTCGTCTCCCAGGTCGCGCACCACCTTGCCCGGCGCGCCCATCACCAGCGAGAAATCGGGGATCTCCTTGCCTTCGGTCACCAGCGCACCGGCGCCGATCAGACAGAACCGACCGATGCGCGCCCCGTTCAGCACCGTCGCCCCCATTCCGACCAAGGTCCCCTCGCCGATCGTGCAGCCATGCAGCATCGCCTTGTGCCCGATGGTGCAGTTCGCCCCGATCGTCAGCGGGAAGCCCATGTCGGTATGGAAGACGCAGTTTTCCTGCACGTTGCTGCCGTCGCCGATCACGATCGGCTCGTTGTCGCCGCGCAGGGTGGCGTTGAACCAGATCGAGGTGCCGCTCTGCAGGGTGACGTCGCCGATCACATGGGCACCGGGAGCGATCCAGCAGTCGCCGTCTTCGGGCAGGGTCGGCTCGCGACCCTCGAACGCGTAGGATGTCATGCTCTCTCCTCGAATTCGGCCTGCAGCCGGCGCACATGGGCCAGCAGGCCGGGCTGCTGGCTGCGGCGCAACCTCTCGGCACTGACGATGGCCTTCAGTCGCGCCTCGGTCTGGTCGAGATCGTCGTTGACGAGAACGTAGTCGTATTCCGACCAGCGGCTGATCTCGTCCCAGCTCTTGAGCATGCGGCTCGCGATGACCTCGGGCGCGTCGAGGCCCCGCGCCTCGAGCCTGCGCCGCAACTCGGCGATGGAGGGCGGCAGCAGGAAGATCGACAGGACGTAGTCCTTCAACTCGCCGTTCTTGATCTGCTGCGCGCCCTGCCAGTCGATGTCGAACAGCACGTCGCGCCCCTCGTCGATCGCGCTTCGTACCGGGCTTTTGGGCGAGCCGTAGAAATTGCCGAAGACGTTGGCGTGCTCGAGCATCTCGTCCTCGTCCACCCAGCGCCGGAAGGTTTCGACGCCGACGAAATGGTAGTCGTCGCCGTCGGTCTCGCCCTCGCGCGGGGGGCGCGTCGTCGCCGAGACGGAAAAGCTGATCGTGGGGTCCCATGTCCGCAGCCGTCGCGCCAGCGTCGACTTGCCCGCCCCCGAGGGCGAGGAAAGGATGATGAGAAGCCCGCGCCGCTGCATGTCACTCAAGGTTCTGCACCTGCTCGCGCATCTGGTCGATGACGGCCTTGAGGGCGAGGCCGACCTGCGTGAGCGGCACCGCCTGGCTCTTGGAGCAGAGCGTGTTTGCCTCGCGGTTCAGTTCCTGCACCAGGAAGTCGAGCTTGCGTCCCTTGGGCCCCTCTTCGGCCAGATGGGCGCGGGCGGTGGCAAGGTGCGCCTGCAGGCGGTCCATTTCTTCGGTGACGTCGGCGCGGGTGGCAATCAGCGCCACCTCCTGCAGAACGCGCGCCTCGTCGACGTCGCCCGCGGCGCCCCGCAGCCGTTCGAGCGCCGCCCCGATGCGCTCCGGGATCGCGTCGAGCCTTTCCGCCGCCACCTGCCGTGCCTCCGACAGCAACCTTTCGAGCTCCGCAAGCTGCGCGCCAAGCAAGGCCTCCAGCGCCTCGCCCTCGCGCCGGCGGGCCGCGTCGAATTCCTCGAGCAGGACCGCCAGATCCTCGAGCAGGCGCCCGCGCAACGCAGCCGTCTGCTCGGCGTCGGCCTCGGCGGCCTGCAGCACGCCGCGCATCTGCAGAAGGTCGGCCGCGGTCATCGGCCCCAGCGTCAGATCGCCGGCCGCCGCCTCGTCCTCGACCTTGCGGATCAACTCCACGGCTGCGGCGAGCGCCCGTTGATCGAGCGCGAAACCACCGGCCTCCTCGCGCGTTAGCTTGAGCGTCAGTGAGAGGTTTCCCCGCGTGACATCCTTCTGCACGGTGGCCCGCACCGCCGGTTCCAGCCCCTCGATCCAGTCGGGAACGCGCAGGCGAAGCTCGAACCCGCGCCCGTTGACGCCGCGCAGGTCCCAGTTCCATCCGAAGCCGAGCCCCTGCCCCGTCCGCGACGCGTACCCCGTCATCGACCGCGTCATGGCATTAACCTCTTGTTCACTTTCGGCGTAGCCCCGCCCGATTTTCGTGGCATGTTAAGAAAACAGTAAGGACCGAGACGCAACCTGTTAATGAACGGTTAAGGCGCCCGCGCCGGCCGTCCGGAGGCAAGATCGTGACGATTGTCGTGTCGCTGCAAGAGTATCGGAACCGGCCGATCCATTCGGCCCTCTCGCAGGTCGAGGAGTATTGGAACTCGCTGCGCAAGGGCCGCCTGATGCCTGCGCGCGCCGACGTGGATCCGCGCGGCATCGCCCAGTCGCTCGAGTACACCTTCGTTCTCGAGCGGGTGGCCAAGGGGCTGGCCCGTTTCCGACTGGCGGGGATGCACCTCAACGACCTCATGGGGATGGAGGTGCGGGGCATGCCGTTGACGGCGATGATCCTGCCCAAGTTCCGCCCCATCGTGGGCGACGCCCTCGAGGCGGTGTTCGACGAGCCTGCCATCGCCCGCATGACGCTGCGCTCGGCGGCATCCATCGGACGGCCGGCGCTCGAGGCGCAGCTTCTGCTGATGCCGCTGCGCAGCGACCTCGGGGATGTCAGCCGCATTCTGGGATGCCTCGTCTCCGAAGGAGAGATGGGCCGCGCCCCCCGCCGCTTCGATGTGGCCGAACATTCCCGGCGCACGCTGATCGGCTACAGCGACGTGCCGAACGTCGCGACACCGCAAGCGACGCCTGAAGGCAGCGAGACCGATGCGCCCCGTTCGCGGCGCCGGCCCCATGCACCTCACCTGACCCTGGTGACGTAGGCGCCGACGAGGCTGATCCGTCCGGCTGCCGCCGCACCGGACGTTGTCTGTCACCCCTCGCGCCCCGGTGGCTCCGGCCGCCGGCGTGAGCGATGTCAGCCCCGGGAGGGGTCGGCGCCGTGCCCAGATCTGTCAGGATGCGGCATCGGGCGCGCATCGCGTGGGTCGATCGGCCCGGGCGAGCTGTCTCTGCAAGGCTGGGCAAACTGCTGCCCGCGCCAGCGAGCGGGGCCTTCCCGCCTTCGGCCACTGTCCGCCCGACCCCGACCTGGCCTTCTGGGGGAGTACGTGCTGGGCCGGCTCGTGGCCGCGACGCCCGACGGAGATCCGGACCAGGCCGCCGCGCATCTCGAGCGTGCGAGGGAGATTGGGGCCGGCGACGAGGCGAGGGCGCGATGGGCAGAGAAGCGCGCTAGCGCGTGTCGCGATTTCGGCAGCAGCGACCAGACGATCTTCCGCCGCGTGCGCGTCGTGACCAGGCTTGCCGTCCGCGGACCACCTCCCCCACTCGAGAAGCCACAAGATGTGAAAGGGACGCGCATCTCCTCACTGAGTTGGAGCCTCGCCGGTTCCGAGATGCGTAAAAGGTCCCGGGACTCGCGCCCGAGGCGAATTCGGCCGCGGGACGCCGAGAGCTGTCTCCCCGAGTTCACATCGTTCGCCACCGGGCGGCCGAGCCGCATGGCCCCTCTCGCCGCCGAGGGCAATCCGCCGCGACAGGGGCGCGGGCCGCCTGCGGTCGAGGGCGTCCAGCTACGTCAGCACCTCCGCCTCGCGTTCCTGTGACGCTGATGAGGATATCGGGCGTGTTCGGAAGGGGCTGCCCCGGGGGGTGCCGCCGTACGCGCGCGCCGGGTTCGTCAGCGGGATGCGGTGGTGCCGGTTCTTGCGATCTCGCCTTGCTTGTCCGGCACGGCCAGCGGGCAAGCCGGCGTCGTCGCGTGGGTGTGATCGGGCAATGCGGGCGGGACGTCTCGGGTGCCGTGACTGTCGAGGTGCCGCTTGCGGCGATCCGGCTCGTCGAGTGCCGCCGCCATGAGCCGCCGCCATGGGTACGCGGCGGCGGCTCGGTTGCTGTTTCGCAAGAATGCGCGGCGGTCAGACTGCTGCGGCGCTCAACCGGTCGCGGTGCAGGTCCGTCAGCTCCTCGGCGACGAGGAACGCCAACTCGAGCGCCTGGCTGGCGTTGAGCCTCGGGTCGCAGGCGGTGTGATAGCGGTCTGGCAGGCCCTCGTCCGTGATGGCGCGGACGCCGCCGGTGCACTCGGTGACGTCCTTGCCCGTCATCTCGAAATGCACGCCCCCCGGGATCGTGCCCTCTGCGCGGTGGACGGCAAAGAACTCCCGGACCTCACGCAGCACGCTCTCGAAGGGCCGCGTCTTGTAGCCCGAGGCCGACTTGACGGTGTTGCCGTGCATCGGGTCGCACGACCACAGCACCCTGGCGCCTTCGTCCTCGACCGCCCGGATCAGCCGCGGCAGATGCTCGCCCACCTTGCCGGCGCCGAACCGCGCGATCAGCGTCAGCCGCCCGGCCTCGTTGGCGGGGTTGAGCGTGGCCATCAGCCGCTTGAGGTCATCGGTCTCAAGCGACGGCCCGCACTTGAGGCCGATCGGGTTCTGGACGCCGCGGGCGTATTCCACATGCGCTCCGTCCGGCTGCCGCGTGCGGTCGCCGATCCAGATCATGTGCCCCGAGCCCGCGACCCACTTGCCCGAGGTCGAGTTCCACCCGCGTCAGAGCCTCTTCGTACTCGAGCAGCAGCGCCTCGTGGCTGGTGTAGAAGTCCACGCTCTGCAGCGTGTGCGCCGTCTCCTGGTCGATCCCGGCCGCCCGCATGAAGTCCAGCGTGTCGCTGATCCGGTTGGCCATCTCGCGGTATTTCTCGGCCTCGTCCCGGTCGGTGAAGCCAAGCGTCCAGGCGTGAACCTTGTGGACGTCGGCATAGCCGCCGGTCGCGAAGGCCCGCAGCAGGTTCAGCGACGCGGCCGCCTGCGTGTAGGCCTGCAGCATCCGCGCCGGGTCCGGCGTTCTCGCCTCCGGGGTGAAGGCGATGTCGTTGATGATGTCGCCACGGTACGAGGGCAACTCGACCCCATCCACCGTTTCGGTGGGCGCCGAGCGCGGCTTGGCGAACTGGCCCGCCATCCGGCCGACCTTCACCACCGGCACCTTGGCGGCATAGGTCAGCACCATCGCCATCTGCAGCAGCACCTTGAAGGTGTCGCGGATGTTGTCGGCGGTGAACTCGCCGAAGCTCTCGGCGCAGTCGCCGCCCTGCAGCAGGAACGCCTCGCCCCGCGATGCCGCCCCCAGCGCCGCCTTGAGCTTGCGCGCCTCGCCCGCGAAGACGAGCGGCGGATACTTGGCGAGCTGCGCCTCGACGGCACCCAGCGCGTCGGCGTCGGGATAGTCGGGCATCTGCACGCGCGGCTTCAGGCGCCAGTCGCTCTTGTGCCACTCGGTCATCGTCGGTCTCCCCGCGGCTGTCGTCCCGGGCGCGACGTATAGGCGCTCGGGGCCCCGGTTGGAACCCGGTTGTTCCCGCCTTCCGGAACCTGCGGCCAAGTTCTTGAACCCGTCCGGCAAACCTGCTTGGCTACGGGCCATCGCGTGAATGGCGGTCTGCATGAACGGAGCGGCCAATCGTCTGGGGGACCAGGGCTCCGATGGGCCCCGACGCCGCTTCCTGTTCGTCCTGCTCGACAACTTCACGATGCTCAGCTTCGCCTGCGCGCTCGAGGCGCTGCGCATCGCCAACCGCATGGCCGGATACGAGGCGTATGCCTGGCGCCTGATCGGCGAGGGCGGCGGCGAGGTGCGCTGCTCGGCCGGCACCCGTTTCGCGCTGGACGGCGACCTTTGCGACATCGTGCGCGACGACGTGATCACCGTCTGCGGCGGCGTCAACGTCGCCGAGGCCACGACGCGCTCGGTCGTGGCCTGGCTGCGCCGCGAGGCGCGGCGGGGCCCTTCGGCGATCGGCGGGCTCTGCACCGCGGCCTGGACGCTGGCCTCGGCCGGCCTGCTCGACGGACGGCGGGCCACGATCCACTGGGAGAACCAGGACAGCTTCGCCGAGGAATTCCCCGACGTGCTCCTGACGAAGTCGGTGTTCACCTACGAGGCCGGGCGCTTCACGACGGCGGGCGGAACGTCCTCGATCGACCTGATGCTCAAGATCATCGCCGACGATCTCGGCGAGGAGCTGGCCAACATGGTGGCCGACCAGCTGATCTATTCCTCGATCCGGACCGACCAGGACACGCAGCGCCTCTCGGTGCCGTCGCGGATCGGCGTCCGGCACCCGAAGCTGGCCCAGGTCATCCAGATGATGGAGGCGAACATCGAGGATCCGATCAGCCCCGCGATCCTGGCGCACGACGTGGGCCTGTCGACCCGCCAGCTCGAGCGGCTCTTTCGCCGCTACCTCAACCGCAGTCCCAAGCGCTACTACATGGAACTTCGGCTGCAGAAGGCGCGCAACCTGCTGTTGCAGACGGACATGAGCGTGATCAACATCGCGCTTGCCTGTGGCTTTACCTCGCCGTCGCACTTCTCCAAGTGCTATCGCGCCCATTACAACACGACGCCTTATCGCGAGCGCGGGGTGCATGCGACGCGGCTCTCGGTCTAGGGCGGCTCATTCGCTGAATTGCCGTTGCGGCATTGGCTCCGGGCTTTCGATCCGTGTTTCTTTCTGCCGTCCGCGCCACTAGGCTCGCGCCAGAAAACGAAGTCACTACAGGGAGCATCTCATGAAGAAGTTGCTGACTGCCACGGCGCTGACCGCGCTTGGCGCAGGCGCCGCCCTCGCGCAGGAGGAGCCGGTAAAGATCGGAATCATTTTCGGCTTCACCGGGCCGATCGAATCGCTGACGCCGCAGATGGCCGACTCGGCCGAAATGGCGCTGAACGAGATCAACGAGAGCGGCAACTTCCTTGACGGCCGCAAGCTCGAGGCGGTGCGCGCCGACTCGACCTGCATCGACTCGGCCGCCGCAACGGCCGCCGCCGAGCGCCTGGTCTCGGCCGAAGGCGTGGTCGCGATCGTCGGCGCCGACTGCTCGGGCGTGACCTCGGCTGTGCTGGCGAACGTGGCGGTGCCGAACGGCATCCCGATGATCTCGCCCTCGGCCACCTCGCCCGCCCTGTCCACGGTCGAAGACAACGACCTGTTCTTCCGCACCTCGCCGTCGGACGCCCGCCAGGGTGAGGTTCTGGCCTCGATCCTGCAGGACCGCGGCATCGACGAGGTCGCCGTCACCTATACCAACAACGACTACGGCAAGGGGCTTGCGGACAGCTTCAAGCAGAACTTCGAGGCCACCGGCGGAACCGTGACGATCTCGGTCCCGCACGAGGACGGCAAGGCCGACTACTCGGCCGAGGTCGCGGCGCTCGATTCGGCGGGCGGCGACGTTCTGGCGGTCTTCGGCTATGTCCGACCAGGGCGGCCGCGGGATCATCCAGGCCGCCACCGACACCGGCGCCTTCGACACCTTCATCATGGGCGACGGGATGTATTCCGACGCGCTGGTGAGCGACATGGGCGACTATCTCGGCGGCTCGTTCGGCGCGGTGCCGTGGTCCGAGGGCGAGGGCTCGGACGCCTTCATCGGCATGACCGAAGAGGCCGGCATCAACGGCGAGAGCTCGTTCACCCGCGAAAGCTACGACGCGGCCGCCCTGCTTGCGCTTGCGATGCAGGCCGGCGGTGAGGCGACGAGCGAGGCCGCGGCGGCGCATGTCCTCGACGTGGCCAACGCGCCGGGCGAGAAGATCCTGCCGGGCGAACTGGGCAAGGCGCTGCAGATCCTGAAGGACGGCGGCGATGTCGACTATGTCGGGGCGACCAACGTCGAACTGATCGGCCCCGGCGAAGCCGCCGGCACCTACCGGGAATACGAGATTACCGACGGGAACTACGAGACCGTCAAGTTCCGCTGATCGAACGAGAAACGGCCCGGCGGTACTGCGCCGGGCCGTTTCAACAACACGCTACCGACCGGGAGGCCCGTCCCTGGCGGGGACGTTCGGACGGGCCGACCTGCTTGCGGGGTTTGGGGACATGATCGTCATTGATGACGTTCACAAGCATTTCGGCGGTTTCCGCGCTGTCGATGGTGCAACGCTGGAGATCCGCGAAGGTTCCATCACTGGTCTGATCGGCCCGAATGGCGCCGGCAAATCGACGCTTTTCAACGTGATCGCGGGGGTTCTGCCGCCGACGTCGGGCCGCGTCACCATGGATGGCGAGGACATCACCGGCCTGCCGCCGCACGAGCTGTTCCCCAAGGGGCTGCTGCGCACGTTCCAGATCGCGCACGAGTTCGCCTCGATGACCGTGCGCGAGAACCTGATGATGGTTCCGCCGCGCCAGTCCGGCGAGAGGCTGTGGAACACCTGGTTCGGACGCCGCCGGATCCGCGAGGAAGAACGCCGCCTGGCCGAAAAGGCAGACGAGGTGCTGGACTTCCTGACCATCACGCATCTCGCGGATGAAAAGGCGGGCAACCTCTCTGGCGGCCAGAAGAAGCTGCTGGAACTGGGCCGGACCATGATGGTCGACGCCAAGATCGTGTTCCTCGACGAGGTCGGCGCAGGGGTGAACCGCACGCTCCTCCGGACCATCGGTGACGCCATCCTGCGCCTCAACCGCGAGCGCGGCTACACGTTCTGTCTGATCGAGCACGACATGGATTTCATCGCGCGGCTCTGCGACCCGGTCATCGTCATGGCCGAGGGCCGGGTCCTGGCCCAGGGATCGGCGGACCAGATCATGGAGAACGAGGCGGTGATCGAGGCCTATCTGGGCACCGGGCTGAAGAACAAGGCGGCCTCGGCATGAGCGGCGCGACCGCGGCCGCATCCGCGCCCGACCCGTTCCTCATCGGCGAGAACATGACCGGCGGCTACGGTCGGCGCCGACATCCTGCACGGCTGCACCATTGCCGTGAACGCGGGCGAGATCGCCGTCATCGTCGGCCCCAACGGCGCCGGCAAGTCGACCGCGATGAAGGCGGTCTTCGGAATGCTGAAGCTGCGCGAAGGCTCGGTGCGCATTGGACGGACGAGGACATCACCGCGCTCAGCCCCCAGGACCGGGTGAGCAGGGGATGGGCTTCGTGCCGCAGACCGACAACATCTTCACCTCGCTGACGCGTCGAGGAGAACCTCGAGATGGGCGCCTTCCTGCGTCGCGACGACATCCGCGAGCACGATGGAGCAGGTCTACGACCTGTTCCCGATCCTGCGCGACAAGCGTCGACAGGCGGCGGGCGAGCTTTCGGGCGGGCAGCGCCAGCAGGTCGCCGTGGGCCGCGCGCTGATGACCAAGCCCAAGGTGCTGATGCTGGACGAGCCGACCGCCGGGGTCTCGCCCATCGTGATGGACGAGCTCTTCGACCGGATCATCGAGGTGGCGCGCACCGGCATCTCGATCCTGATGGTGGAACAGAACGCGCGGCAGGCGCTGGAGATCGCGGATAAGGGCTTCGTCCTGGTTCAGGGCACCAACGCCTACACCGACACCGGCAAGGCGCTGCTGGCGGACCCGGAGGTGAGACGCACATTCTTGGGGGGCTAGGCCCATGTCGATGATCGCGCTGATGGTATCTGCCATTCTTGACCTGTCGGCGCCCGAGCAGCGACTTCTGGCCTGCACCTTTCCCGGCAGCGACCCGGCGCAGGAGGCGATCAGCCTCCAGGTCGAGGCGCTGCCGAGCCTGCGCGACAACGGCCACCTCTTTCGCGTTCGCCTGCCATCTCGACCGGATGGGCGAGTTTCGCGGCCTGGCCCAGCCCATTGACCGCACGGCGGATCGCGACGTGCTGATCCGTGCCGAGACCGCCGACAGCACCTTCTACACGATCGGCCTGCGCGACGACGGGCGCGCCGCGCTGAACCTCCTCCGGGTGGACGAGACCTCCGAGCGGCGCGAGACGCGCGCGGGCACCTGCCGTGACCCCGAAGGCTTCATCGACACCTGGCTGACCTCCTGACGCCAAGGAACGGCCGCCGAGCGCCGGGTGGAGGCAATTGCCGCCGGCCCGACCCTGCGGAAGCCGCGCTGGCGGCTTGACCCATTGATTCGGCGCTATACAAAGCCCTCGTTCCGGGGCGACCTTCGGGACACAGGCGGCGCGGCGGGCGGCGCCACCACCTGCGGGGGCAAGGATGGATCTTCTGAACGCCCTCGTCGCGCTCACCAACTTCGTCATCGTGCCGGCGACCGCCTACGGCGCGCAGCTGGCGCTGGGCGCGCTCGGGGTGACGCTGATCTACGGCATCCTGCGGTTCTCGAACTTCGCCCACGGCGACACGATGGCCTTCGGCGCGATGGTGACCATCCTCGCCACCTGGTGGCTGCAGGATGCGGGCGTCGGGCTGGGGCCGCTGCCGACCGCCCTGCTTGCCCTGCCCGTCGGCATCGCCGTCACCGCGCTGCTGGTTCTCGCGACCGACCGCGCTCGTCTACCGCTTCTACCGCCGGCAGCGGGCCGCGCCGGTGATCCTCGTCATCGTCTCGATGGGCGTGATGTTCGTGATGAACGGCATCGTCCGCTTCATCATCGGCGTCGACGACCAGAGCTTCGCCGACGGCGCGCGGTTCGTGATCAACGCCCGGGAGTTCCGTGACCTGACCGGCCTCGACGAGGGGCTGGCGATCAAGAGCACGCAGGTCATCACCGTCGTCACCGCCCTGGTGGTGGTGGCGTTGCTGTTCTGGTTCCTCAACCGCACCCGCACCGGCAAGTCGATGCGCGCCTATTCCGACAACGAGGATCTGGCGCTTCTGTCCGGCATCGACCCCGAGCGCGTGGTGGCGATCACCTGGATCATCGTGGCGGCGCTCGCCACCATGGCCGGCGTGCTCTACGGGCTCGACAAGTCGTTCAAGCCCTTCACCTATTTCCAGCTTCTGCTGCCGATCTTCGCCGCCGCCATCGTTGGCGGGCTGGGCTCGCCGCTGGGCGCGATCGTGGGCGGGTTCGTGATCGCCTTCTCCGAGGTGACGGTGACCTACGCCTTGAAGAAGGTGCTGGGCTATGTGCTGCCCGAGGCCTGGGAGCCGGCGGGCTCGTGCAGCTTCTGTCGACCGACTACAAGTTCGCCGTGTCGTTCGCGATCCTGGTGATCGTTCTCCTGTTCCGCCCGACCGGCCTTTTCCGGGGCAAGACTGTATGAGCGACACCGTCCGAACCGCCCTCTTCTTCGTCGCGATGCTGGGCCTGATCGTGCTGACCGGCGTGATGCAGAGCTGGAACGTGGCGCTCGGCATCCTCAACATGGGGCTGATCTCGGCCATCATGGCGCTTGGCGTGAACATGCAGTGGGGCTATGCCGGGCTCTTCAACGTCGGCGTCATGGGTTTCGTGGCGCTCGGCGGGCTCGGCGCGGTGGTCGTGTCGATGCCGCCGGTGCCCGAGCGCGTGGGCGGCGGGCGGCCTGCGCGTTCTGGCGGCGCTGGCGCTTGGCGCCGTCGCGATCGCCGGCGCGATCATGGCGTGGCGCCGACTGCCCCGGGGGCGGCTGCGCAATCGCGATCCTGCTCGCGATCCTGCTGGCGGGCTTCTTCCTCTTCCGCTGGCTCTTCGACCCGGCCGTCGAGGCGATCGAGGCGGTGAACCCGGCCGCGACCGGCTACCTGGGCGGGCTCGGCCTGCCGATCATCGTCGCCTGGCCGGTGGGCGGGCTTCTGGCCGCCGGCGCGGCGTGGATCATCGGCAAGACGGCGCTCGGGGCTGCGCGCCGACTATCTGGCCATCGCCACGCTGGGGATCGCCGAGATCATCATCGCGGTGCTGAAGAACGAGGACTGGCTGGCGCGCGGGGTGAAGAACGTGGTCGGCCTGCCGCGCCCCGTTCCGTACGAGATCGACCTGCAGAACGACCCCGGCCTTCGTTGATCGCGCCGCGTCGCTCGGGCTCGACCCGGTGGTGGCCTCGTCGCTCGCGGTCAAGCTGGGGTATGCCGCGCTCTTCCTCGTGGTTCTCCTGGTGCTGCTCTGGCTGGCGCAGTCGGCGCTGAACTCGCCCTGGGGGCGGATGATGCGGGCGATTCGCGACAACGAGGTCGCCGCCGAGGCAATGGGCAAGGACGTCACCGCCCGGCACCTGCAGATCTTCATCCTCGGCTCGGCGGTCTGCGGTATTGCGGGCGCGATGATGACGACGCTGGACGGGCAGCTGACGCCGGGCGTCGTACCAGCCGTTGCGCTTTACCTTCCTCGTCTGGGTGATGGTGATCGTCGGCGGTTCGGGCAACAACTGGGGCGCGGTGCTGGGCGGGTTCCTGATCTGGTTCCTGTGGGTGCAGGTGGAGCCGATCGGCCTCTGGCTGATCCAGACGCTCACGGCGGGCCTGCCCGAAGGCTCGGCGCTCAAGACGCAGCTGATGGACAGCGCCGCGCACATGCGGCTGCTGACGATGGGGGTTATCCTGCTGTTCGTCCTGCGCTTCAGCCCACGCGGCCTGATCCCGGAGCGGTAGCCCTGTCACGTCGCGACCCGGAGACGGACGGGCCGGTTCCCGTCGTCCTCCTCGCCGCCGGTCGCTCGACCCGAATGCGCGGTCGCGACAAGCTGCTCGAGGAGGTGGCGGGCGTCCCGCTGGTGCGGCTGATGGCCGAGCGCGCCCTTGCCGCCTCGCCCGAGGTGGTCGTGGTTCTTCCCGAAGACGGCGGAGCGCGCCAGGCGGCGCTGGGCGCGCTGCCGGTGCGCCAGGTGAACGCTGCCGGCGCGAAGCCGCCCATGGCCGATTCGATCGCGGCCGGGATCGCGGCGCTGCCGCCCGGCACCCGGGCGGCGGTGATCCTGCTCGCCGACATGCCCGAGATCAGGGCCGAGGACCTGACGACGCTGCTGGCGCGGCACCGGGCGCGGCCCCGGATGATCCTGCGCGCCGCCTCGGAGGATGGCAGGCCCGGCAATCCGGTCCTCTTCCCCGCGTGGGCGTTTCCGCATCTGGCGCAGCTTGAGGGCGACCGCGGCGCTCGCGAGATGCTGCGCCGCCACGCCGCTGAGGTTCTGCTGGTTCCGCTGCCCGGCCGACGGGCGCTGACCGACCTCGATACGCCGGAGGACTGGGCGGCGTGGCGCGCAAGCCGTGTCGAGGACGACCGGTGAGCGCCGTCCACATCGGTGTGATCGGCGTTCATGCGCCATCCGGCGTACCGGGATAAGGTGGTGCCCGAGGCGGGACTCGAACCCGCACGCCTTGAAGCCGGCGGATTTTGAATCCCCTGCGTCTACCATTCCGCCACTCGGGCCCGCGTCCTGCCTAAGCCGCAAGGCGACGGCAGGAAAGTGCGAAGATGGCGCCGATCCTAGAGGCTGCGGCGCCGAACGTGTCGCAGGCGGGGATCGTCGCCGCTGCGGTAGCCGCGTGCAACCAGCGCTGGCGCTGCTCGCTCGTCCCGTGGGTGAAGCTCTCGGGCCGGGGCACGCCGCCCCGCGTTGCGCTGCAGCGTGTCGTCGCCGATCTGCGCGCGGCCGCGTTCATCGCCTCCTCGATGTCGCCGGGTTCGATCGTCGCCGAACCGCTCCTCCGCCGTCCGCGCCCAGATGCCCGAGAAGCAGTCCGCCTGCAGCTCGATCCGGACCGAGATCGCGTTGGACTCGGCCTGCGCTCAACCTGCCGGCGGATCTCGTTGGCCTTGCCGAGGATGCCGAGCTCGTCCTGGACATGGTGGGCGATCTCGTGGGCCACCACGTAGGCGGCCGCGAAGTCGCCCCGCGCGCCGAGCTGGCGCTCGAGCGTCGTGAAGAAGTCGGTGTCGAGATAGACCTTGCGGTCGACCGGGCAGTAGAACGGCCCCGTCGCGCCGCTGGCGCCGCCGCAGGGCGACTTTGGGTCACGCCCTTGAAGAGCACGAGGGTCGCGCGGATCGTAGGGTCGGCCGAGCTGCGCGGCGAAGATGTCGGCCCAGACGTCCTCGGTGTCGGCGAGCGTGACGCTCACGAACTGCGCCGCCTCCTCGTCGGCCGCGCGTGAGCTCGCCGCCGCCGCCGCCGATGGGCGCGCCCTGGTTCAGCAGCGGCGTCAGGTCGACCCCGAGGAACAGGCCGATGAGCACGACCACGACGAGCCCGATGCCGCCGATCGCCGGCGCGCCGCGCCCATGCCGCGCCGGTCCTCGATGTTCCGGCTTCCGCGCCGTCCCTGCCACCGCATGCCGACCCCTCCAACGAACAAGACGCCTTGACTGATAGCGAAGTCCTTCCGGCGCATAGGGTTCCCGGAAGGACCGAGGCGACGGGCGCATGCTGCGACAGGCTCTACGACTGGACGATCTCGCTCTGCGTCGGATACGCCGCACGCCATGTGGGCGCTGGCCGTCGTGGCCTTCATCGAAATCCTCGATCTTCCCGATCCCGCCCGACGTGCTGATGATTCCGATGATCATCGCCCGGCCGCGCGTGCCTGGCGCATCGCCGGCCGTGGCGACCGCCGCCTCGGTGTCGGCGGGCCTTCCGGCTACAGGATCGGACGCGGCCTCTTCGAGAGCGTCGGCCGGCCGGTGCTGGAGTTCTACGGCAAGGACGCCTACTTCGAGCGACTTCAGCACGCGCTACAACGACTGGGGCGCCTGGGCGGTGCTGATCGCGGGCGTCACGCCCTTCCCCTACAAGGTGATCACGATCCTGTCGGGCCCCACAGGGCTGAACATCTGCGGTGTTCATGGTGGCGAGCGTCGTCGCCCGCGGCCTGCGCTTCTTCGTGCGTCGCCGCCCTGCTGTGGAAGTTCGGCGCACCGATGCGTGACGTGATCGAGCGCGCGGCTTGGGCTTGATCTTCACGCTCTTCGTCGCGATCCTGCTCGGCGGCTTCTACGCGGTGCGCTTCCTGTGAGCCGCGCTGACCCGACGCACCTGGTCCTCGCGGCCGGCTCGGCTCCGCGGCGCTGCTGCTGGCGCGCTTGGGGCTTCCAGTGCCTGGGCTACCCGCCCTGCAAGCTCTGCATCTGGCAGCGCTGGCCCCATGGCATGGCGGCGGTCGCGGTCGGCGCTCGTGGCTGCTCACCGGCTCCGGGCCGCTCCTGCCGCTCCTCGGCGCGCTGGTCGCGGCGCGCGCCACGCGGGCGGTCGGCCTCTACCACGCCGGGGTCGAGCGGGGCTGGTGGCAGGGGCCGGACACCTGCACGTCGGGCGCCATCATCGGGAGCCTCGACCACCGACCAGCTGATGGAGCAGATCCTGACGGCGCCGCTGGTGCGCTGCGACGAGATCGCGTGGCAGATGCTGGGCCTCTCGATGGCCGGGTGGAACGCGCTGCTTTCGGCCGGCCTGGCAATGCTCTGGCTGGCCGCGCTCGTGCTGATCCTGCGGCGAAAAGGCGCCGCCGCGTGACGCGAGGGCGGCCGGACACGTCTAGTGCAGCGTGAACTCGCCCTTGACGTTGCGCCACTCGCCACGCCGCGATCAGCTTGCGGTGCACGAAGCGGACCGAATGCAGCGGTCCCTCGATCTGATCCTGCCAGAACTCGATGAACCTGAACAGCCGCGGGTGGTCCGGCGCGAGGTCGTAGTCCTGCCAGACGAAGGTGTTCAGGACGTGGGTGTAGTCGGGCATCCGGTAGAAGAATTCCGCCGTGGTCAGCCCATAGCCCCTCAGCATCAGTTCGGTCTCGGAGGCGCATCGCGAACCTCTCGTTGTTCCTGCGTGAAGTAAATTGATGCCACGCTTTCCGGCGCTCGATCAACGAAAACAAGCTGTTGTCACTCGCAGCACACGGCTGCGGCAAGGTGGGGCGCGGCGCGGCGTTGCGCCCCATATCAGGCAAGCTGCTAGAACGGCACCAACAAGATCTTGCGCCCCTCAGACGCCCGAAAGGCCAGTTCACGTGAGCGATACCCCGGACACCCCGGAACGACGACGAACCCGGCGCCGACGCCGCCTCGGCCCTCGGCCCCGACCGTCTCGATCGCGGACGAGATGAAGTCGTCGTTCCTCGACTACGCGATGTCGGTGATCGTCAGCCGCGCGATCCCCGACCTGCGCGACGGGCTGAAGCCGGTGCACCGCCGCATCCTCTTCGCGATGCACGAGACCGGCAACACCCACGACAAGCCCTACCGCAAGTCGGCCGGCCCGGTCGGCGACGTGATGGGCAAGTACCACCCGCACGGCGACAGCGCGATCTACGACGCGCTGGTGCGGATGGCGCAGGACTTCTCGATGTCGCTGCCGCTGCTGGACGGCCAGGGCAACTTCGGCTCGATGGACGGCGACAACGCCGGCGGCCATGCGCTACACCGAGGTGCGGATGGACCAGCCCGGCGCACTCGCTGCTGGCCGACATCGACAAGGACACCGTCGATTTCCAGGACAACTACGACGGCAAGGACCGCGAGCCGACGGTCCTGCCGGCGCGCTTCCCGAACATGCTGGTCAACGGCGCGGGCGGCATCGCCGTCGGCATGGCGACCAACATCCCGCCGCACAACCTGGGCGAGGTCATCGACGCCACGCTGGCGCTGATCGAGGATCCCGACCTGTCGCTCCGAAGCAGCTGATGGAGTATCGTCCCCGGCCCCGGACTTCCCGACCGGCGGCGTGATCCTCGGGCCGCTCCGGCGCGCGCAAGGCCTATCTGGAGGGGCGCGGCAGCGTCATCATCCGCGCCAAGACCCGCGTCGAGGAGATCCGCAAGGACCGCTACGCCATCGTCCTCGACGAGATCCCCTACCAGGTGAACAAGGCCGCGATGGTCGAGCAGATCGCCGACCTGGTGCGCGAGAAGAAGATCGAGGGCATCGCCCACGTGCAGGACGAATCCGACCGCGTCGGCGTGCGCGTGGTGATCGAGCTGAAGCGCGACGCGACGCCCGAGGTGGTGCTGAACCAGCTGTTCCGCTTCACGCCGATGCAGACCTCGCTTCGGCTGCAACATGCTGGCGCTGAACGGCGGCCGGCCCGAGCAGCTGACGCTGCGCGATTTCCTGACGCCATTTCATCGACTTCCGCGAGGAGGTCGTCGCGCGCCGCACCGCCTTCGAGCTGCGCAAGGCGCGCGAGCGCAGCCACATCCTCTGCGGCCTGGCCGTGGCGGTGTCGAACGTGGACGAGGTGGTGGCCACCATCCGCGCCTCCGCCGACGCGGCCGAGGCGCGCGAGAAGCTGATGGACGCGGCGCTGGCCCGCGCACGACATCGCCGACTACATCCGGCTGATCGACGATCCCGACGCCACACGATGAACGAGGACGGCACCTACAACCTGTCGGAGACGCAGGCCCGCGCCATCCTCGACCTGCGCCTGCAGCGCCTGACCGCAGATGGGCGTCAAGGAAGTCACCGACGAGCTGGAGGAGCTGGCCGGCAAGATCCGCGACTACCTCGACATCCTGCGCTCGCGCGAGCGGATCATGGGCGATCATCTCGGACGAGCTGCGCGAGGTGAAGGACCAGTTCGCCGTCCCCCGCCGCACCGAGATCGTCGACTGGGCCGGCGACATGGAGGACGAGGACCTGATCGAGCGCGAGGACATGGTCGTCACCGTCACCCCGGGCGGCTACATCAAGCGCACGCCGCTGGCCGAGTTCCGCGCGCAGCGGCGCGGCGGCAAGGGCCTGTCGGGCATGGCGACCAAGGACGACGACGTGGTCACCACGCTGTTCGTCGCCAACACCCACACGCAGCTTCTGTTCTTCACCACCGACGGGATGGTCTACAAGCTGAAGACCTGGCGCCTGCCGCTGGGCGGGCGCACCGCGAAGGGCAAGGCGATCGTCAACATCCTGCCGATCCCGCCGGGCGTCTCGATCGCCGCGATCATGCCGGTGGACCGCGCCGAGGAGCGAGTGGGACGACCTGCAGATCGTCTTCGCCACCTCGGCCGGCGACGTGCGCCGCAACGCGCTGTCGCGATTTCACCAACGTCATGCGCAACGGCAAGATCGCGATGAAGCTGCCCGAGGGCGTGCAGCCTGGTCAACGCCCGCATCGCGTCCGAGGACGACGACGTGATGCTGGTCACCGCGCTCGGCCGCGCGATCCGCTTCCCGACGACCGACGTGCGGGTCTTCAAGGGCCGCGATTCCACCGGCGTCCGCGGCATCCGGCTGGCCGAGGGCGACCGCGTCGTCTCGATGGCGGTGATCCGCCATTTCGAGGCGACGCCGGAAGAACGCGCCGCCTATCTCAAGATGCGCCGCGCCGATGGCCGGCGCTCGACCGACGAGGCCGAGGCCGACGACGAGGACGAGCGCCGGCGAGGCGCCGACTGTCGCCCGGAGCGCTATGCCGAGATGTCGGCGGCCGAGGACCTGATCCTGACGATCACCGCCAAGGGCTCGGGCAAGATCAGTCGTCCAGCCACGACTATCCGGTGCGCGGCCGCGGCGGCCAGGGCGTGATGGCGATGGACAAGGCGATGCGCGGCGGCCCGCTGGTCGCCGTCCTTCCCGGTGGAGATGGACGACCAGATCATGCTCGCCACCTCCAGCGGCCAGTCGATCCGCGTGCCGGTGGACGGCATCTCGTTCCGCTCGCGCGGCGCCGGCGGCGTGAGGGTGTTCAACACCGGCGCCGGCGAAGAGGTCGTCTCGGTCGCCTGGATCGCCGACCAGGGCGAGGACGAGGCCGACGACACCGCGCCCGACACCCCGGACGAAAGCCGATCCAGCCCCCTCTTCGGATTCGAAAATATCCTCGGGGGCTCGGCGCAGCCGAGGCGGGGGGCAGACGCCCCCCGGGAAGGCGGGGCCATGCCCCGCCGCGCCGCGTCGCCCGAGGGCGGCGCAAACGCACCGACGCGCACCCCTTGCCCTCGCCCGCCCCGGCGCATTACATCCCCGCCCATGACCGAGACACTCCATATCGTCGGCGGCGGCATGGCCGGCTCCGAGGCCGCCTGGCAGGCGGCCGAGGCCGGCGTGCCCGTGATCATCCACGAGATGCGCCCCCAGGTCGGCACCTTCGCCCACCGCACCGGCAACCTGGCCGAGATGGTCTGCTCGAACTCGTTCCGCTCGGACGACGACGAGCAGAACGCCGTGGGCCTGCTGCACTGGGAGATGCGCCCGGCGGACGGGCTGATCATGGCGATGGCCGACGCCCAGCCCTGCCCGCGGGCGGCGCGCTGGCCGTGGACCGCGACCCTTCGCCGAGGCCGTGACCGCGCAGGCTGCGCGCCCATCCGCTGGTCACCGTCGGAGCCGGGCGAGATCGACGCGCCTGCCCGAGGGCGGCCACTGGATCATCGCGACCGGCCCGCTGACCTCCGGCGCGCTGGCCGAGGCGATCCGCGCCGAGACCGGCGCAGGACGCGCTGGCCTTCTTCGACGCCATCGCGCCCATCGTCTATGCCGACAGCGATCGACATGGACGAAGGCCTGGTGCCAGTCGCGCTACGACAAGGGCGAGACCGAGGAGGAGCGCACCGCCTACCTCAACTGCCCGATGGACCGAGGCCAGTACGAGGCCTTCATCGACGCGCTGCTCGCCGCCGACAAGACCGAGTTCCACGAGGGCGAGACGCGCCGGCTATTTCGACGGCTGCCTGCCGATCGAGGTGATGGCCGAGCGCGGCCGCGAGACGCTGCGCCACGGCCCGATGAAGCCCGTGGGCCTGACCAACCCGCACCAGCCCGACGTCAAGCCCTACGCCGTGGTGCAGCTGCGCCGCGACAACGCGCTGGGCACGCTCTTCAACATCGTCGGCTTCCAGACCAAGATGAAGTACGGCGCCCAAACCGAGGTGTTCCGGATGATCCCGGGGCTGGAGGAGGCGCGCTTCGCCCGGCTGGGCGGCATCCACCGCAACACCTTCCTCAACTCGCCGACGCTGCTGGACGCGCAGATGCGGCTGCGCTCGCGGCCGAATATCCGCTTCGCCGGGCAGATCACCGGGGTCGAGGGCTATGTCGAAAGCGCCGCGATGGGGCTGCTGGCGGGGCGGCTGGCCGCGGCCGAGACGGCCGGGCCGGCGCTGCCCGCCGCCGCCGCCGACCACCGCGATCGGGCGCGCTGGTCACGCCACATCACCGGCGGCGCCGACGCGAAGACCTTCCAGCCGATGAACGTCAATTTCGGGCTGTTCCCGCCGATCGACGACGTGCGCGGCGGCCGGCGCGGCCGACGCGAGCGGTACAAGGCCTATACGGACCGCGCCAAGGCCGACTGGCACGGCTGGCTCGACGCAGGTAGACGCGCCGCGCACCCTTCGCGAGTGCGGCATGAACGCCGCAAGCGCTTCCTTGACGAGGTGTATCGCACGGACGGCACTCGAGGCGCTGCGCGATCTCTATGACCCTGGGCGCAGAGCTACGACGACGAGGTTGCCGGCCAGCGGCTACGCCACGCCGCCCGCGCGGCCAGCCCTGCTCGCCCGCCACTCAGGACCGCGACGGCACCGATTCTCGACTTCGGCTGCGGCACCGGCCTGTCGGGGCGGGCGCTGTCGGCCGGCCGGCTTCACCACAATCGACGGCTCGACCTGTCCGCCGGGCATGCTGGAGCAGGCGCGCCGGACCGGCGTCTACCGCGACCTGCGCCGTCGTCACGGCCGGAGAGGTGCCCGCGCAGGGCGACTAGCTGCCATCGCCGCCGTGGGGGTCGTCTCGACGCGGCGCCGCGCCGCCCGAGACGATCGACCTGCTGGTCGAGGCTGTCACCCGGCGGTGCTGCTGGTCCTGTCGTTCAACGACCACACGCTGGAAGAGCCGGCTTATACCGCGCGCCTCGAACGCGCGCCTCACAGCGGCGGCCTCGAGCTTGTCGCGAGCGAGGAGGGTGAGCACCTGCCCGGCATCGGGCTGCGCTCGACCGTCTACGTCCTGAGCCGCGCATGAGCATCGTCACCCGCTTCGCGCCCTCGCCCACGGGCCCGCTGCATCTGGGCCACGCCTTCTCGGCGCTGACGGCGTGGGACCTGGCGCAGGCGGACGGCGGCACGCTTCCTGCTGCGGATCGAGGATATCGACCGAGCCGCGCCCGGCCGGAATGGGAGGCCCTGATCGTCGAGGACCTGCACTGGCTGGGGCTCGTCTGGCCCGAGCCGGTGCTGCGCCAGTCCGAGCGGCTTGGCGCCTACCGCGCCGCGCTGGAGGGCTCTGGCGCGGGGGCTGCTCTATCCCTGCAGCTGCACCCGGCGCGACATCGCCGAGGCCCTGTCGGCGCCGCAGGAGGGCGTCGAACCGATGGAGGGGCCCGACGGTCTCGTCTATCCCGGCACCTGCCGCACGGCGCCGCGCAAGGGCCCGCTGCCCCAAGGGGCGCTGCGGCTCGACATGGCGCGGGCGGTGCGCGATCTGCCCGAGGTCACGTTCGAGGACTCGGCCCGCGGGCGCGGCAGGATGGCGGCGTCCGAGCTCGTCGAAGGGGTGGGCGACGTGGTGCTGGCCCGGCGCGACCTTGGCACCTCCTACCATCTGGCGGTGGTGGTCGACGATGCGCACCAGCAGGTGACCGACGTGGTGCGCGGGCTCGACCTCTTCGAGGCGACGGTGATCCACGGGTTCTGCAGCACCTTCTGGGCCTGCCCGCGCCACGCTATCACCACCACGCGCTGGTCCGTGACGTCGACGGCCGCCGTCTGGCCAAGCGCCACGACGCCCGGGCGATCCGCGCCTATCGCGCCGCCGCCGCCGGCCCGGCCGACCTGCGCCGCATGTCGGGACTTACTCCGCCTCGGGCGCCATCAGCTCGACCTCCTCGCCCCCGCGGATCGCAGTGAAGAAGCAGCTTCTGCGCCCGGTGTGACAGGCGGGCCCCGTCTGGCGCACGATCACCAGCAGACAGTCGCGGTCGCAATCGAGCCGCATCTCGGCCAGCTCCTGCACGTGGCCGCTCGTCTCGCCCTTGACCCACTCGGCTTTTCGCGAGCGGCTCCAATAAGTTACGCGGCCTGTCTCGATCGTCTTCGCAACCGTGGCGGCGTTCATCCAGGCCATCATCAGCACCTCGCCCGTCCGCTCGTCCTGGGCGATCGCGGGAATGAGACCGGCTGCATCGTAACCTGAGGCTTGATGGGTCGAACGCCATGCGCTTTCCTTTCCTTGCGCTCTCGGTGCGCCTAGGTATGGCGGACGGGCAAGAAGGGAAAGCCATGTCGGACCGCGACCTCATCAAGCTCTACTCGGACCGCATCCTCGAACTGGCGGCGAGCATTCCGAACACGGCACGCCTCGAGGCTCCGGACGCGACGGTGCGCAAGCGGTCGCCGCTCTGCGGCTCGACGGTGACGGTCGACGTCAAGGTGCGCGACGGCCGTGTCGCCGAGTACGGTCAGGACGTGAAGGCCTGCGCCCTGGGCCAGGCGGCGGCGTCGGTGGTCGGCGCCAACGTGGTCGGCAGGACGCGCCCCGAGATCGAGGCGGCGCGCGATGCCCTCCTCGCCATGCTCAAGGAGGAGGACCGGCCCCCGCGCCGCCCTTCGACGAGCTGGTCGTTCTTCGGCCCGCGCGCGACTACAAGAACCGGCACGCCTCGATCATGCTGGCGCTGGACGCGACGGTCGAGGCCGTGGCCGACGCCGAGCGCCGCGCCTGCGCCTGACGCGCCTTTGCTGCGACGGCCCTGACAAAACACCTGCCGCATCGGCGGAATCCTCCGCTGAGGACGACAGAACAGTCAGCTTGTGAAGCTCGGGCGCGGAGATCACGGCTCACGTTCCAGAGGCTGCAGGGGCATCAGGTACCTGCCCGCGTCCGGAATGTCGCCCCAGCGCCGCAACGATCCTGCCCCCCCAAAAAAACCGCCGCCAACCCCAGCGGGGCGGCGGCGGAAGGTGCGGTTCGCCGGAGCGCGGCGGATCCATGGGGTCGGCGAATAGGGCCGGAACACGTGCCCCCTTGGGGACAGGGCACTGAAAGATCGCCAGCGCGAACCGCAGGGCAGTTCAGATCAGCACGGGCAGATGGAGCCCCGCAACCAGAAGGATCACGAGTGCTGCGCTGCCGAGCATGTCTTCGGCGAGCGCCCGGGGCGAAATGTGTCGCAGAATGTCCATCCGTCTCCTCCCTCTGCGTGTTTACCTTTTGTTCACCACCCACGCGCCGAATGCAAGAACTTTATGAGAACATTCTACCCGACCGACAGCAGCCGGATCGCCTCGTCCTGGCTGAGCAGGTAGAGCAGCGTGCGCGCCGCCCTGCCCCGCGGCCCCGCCAGCGCCGGGTCGCGGGCGACGAGGGCGCGGGCGTCCGACTGCGCCATCGCCATCAGCCCGGCCTGCCGTTCGATCGAGGCGATGCGGAACCTCGGCAACCCTGACTGCGCGGTTCCCAGCAGGTCGCCCGCGCCGCGGATCGCCAGGTCCTCGGCGGCGATGCGGAATCCGTCGTCGGTCTCGCGCAGGATCTCGAGCCGCCGCCTCTCGGTCGCCGAAAGCGGCGGCTTGTAGATCAGCAGGCACGACGATTGCGAGGCGCCTCGCCCGACACGGCCGCGGAGCTGGTGCAGTTGCGCCAGGCCGAACGCCTCGGCGCGCTCGACGACCATGATCGTGGCCTCCGGCACGTCGACCCCCACCTCGATGACCGTCGTGGCGACCAGCACGCCGCGCTCGCCGGCGGCAAAGCGGGCCATCGCCGCGTCGCGCTGCTCGAGCGGCATCTGCCCGTGGACCAGATCGACCGCATCCTCGCCCAACGCCGCGCGCAGATGTGCCGCGCGCGCCTCTGCCGCCACCAGGTCCGAGGCGGCGCTGTCCTCGACCAGCGGACAGACCCAGTAGGCCCGGTCGCCGCGCCGCAGCGCCTCGCGCAGACGCTGAACCACCTGGTCGAGCCGCGCCTCGGAAATGAGTGCAGTGTTCACTTTCTGGCGTCCCGGCGGCTTTTCGTCGAGGATCGAGACGTCCATGTCCCCGTACTGGCTCAGCGCCAGCGAGCGGGGGATCGGCGTGGCCGTCATCACCAGCACGTCGGCCGCGCGCCCCTTGCCGCCGAGCCGCATGCGCTCATCGACGCCGAATCGGTGCTGTTCGTCCACCACGGCCAGCCGCAGGTCGGCGAAGCAGACGTCCTTCTGGATGAGCGCGTGGGTTCCGACCACCACGTCGATCTCGCCCGCCGCCAGGGCCGCAAGTGTCCGGCTGCGCTGCGCCGCCCGGTCCCGCCCGGTGAGGGCCGCAAGGCGCAGGCCCGCCGCGTCGGCCAGCGGCTGCAGCCCGGCGAAGTGCTGGCGCGCCAGGATTTCGGTCGGCGCCATCATCGCCCCCTGCCCGCCCGCCTCGACAGCGGCGACCAGCGCCATCGCCGCGACCAGTGTCTTGCCCGCGCCCACGTCGCCTTGCAGAAGGCGCGTCATGCGCTGGTCCGACGCCATGTCCGCGACGATCTCGTCGATCGCGCGGCGTTGCGCCGCCGTGGGTTCGTAGGGCAGGCTTGCCAGCACGCGCTGCCGCAAATGCCCGTCACCGCGCGAGGCGACGCCCTTCTGGCGCCGGCTGCGCGCCCGTGCCAGGGCCAGCGTAAGCTGGTGAGCGAAGAGCTCGTCATAGGCCAGCCGCCGCCGCGCCGGCGCCTCCGGCGCCAGGTCGGCCGGCCCCTGCGGCGCGTGGGCCCGGCGCAACGCCGTCTGCCAGTCCGCCCAGCCCTCGCGCGCGGCAAGCTGCGGGTCGATCCATTCCTCCAGCGCCGGAAGCCCCGCCAGCACATCCGTCAGCGCCAGGCGCATGTGCCGCTGCGTCACGCCGCCGGCGAGCGGATAGGTCGGCTCGAAGTCCGGCACGTCACCCGCCTCCGACGGCGGCAGCACGTGGTCGGGATGCACCATCTGCAGGATGCCGTCATAGATCTCGACCCGGCCCGACAGCAGGCGCCGCTCGCCCCGCGGCAGGTGCTCGCGTATCCAGGCCGGGGGCATCCGGAAGAAGACCACCTGAAAGACGGTCCGCGCGTCGCGCATGCTGACGCGGTAAGGGCCGCCCTTCCGCGAGGGGGCGTGGTGCGCCTCGACCACCGCCTCGACGCTGAGCGTCGCGGGCGGCTCGACCTCGAGGACCGATGCACGCCGGCGCCGGTCCACAACGCCCGTCGGCAATGTGAGCAGCAGATCCCGCGGCGCCTCGATACCGCCACGTGTCATGTGATCTGCGATCTTGGCCCGATGCCGTGCAGGCTGGTCAGGCGCGAGAACAGCGGGAACAGCGTCTCCGGGCGGCCGCTCATAGGCCGCCGATCAGCGCCAGCCATTTCTCCTCGTCGATGGTCTCGATGCCGAGTTCCTGGGCCTTGCGCCCCTTCGAGCCTGCCCCGGGACCGGCCACCACCAGATCGGTCCGGGCCGAGACCGAGCCCGAGACCCGCGCGCCCAGAGCCTCGGCGCGGGCCTTGGCCTCGGCCCGGCTCATCGCCTCGAGCGTGCCGGTGAAGACGATGGTGCGACCCGCAATCGGGCTTTCCACGTGGCGGGCCGCCGCCGCCGGCTCGACCGCGAGCAGCGCGACGAGTCGGTCGATCGACGCCTTCTCGGCCTCCTGCGCGAAGGCGGTGACAAGCGACGTCGCAAGGACGGCCCCGACCCCGTCGATGGCGATCAGATCCTCCCACGCCTCGCCCTCTTTGGCGCGCGCATCGGTCACGGCGGCCTCGAACGCCGCCCACGTGCCGTAATGGGTGGCCAGCAGTTTTGCCGCAACCTCGCCCACATGGCGGATGCCGAGGGCGAAGATCAGCCTGTTCAAGGGGATGCGGCGGCTCGCGTCAATGGCGCCAAAGAGGTTCCCGGCCGACCTCTCCCCCCAGCCGAGCTGTTCGGCCAGCGGCAGCCGCCCCCGCTCCTGCAGCTGCTCACGCACCACGTCGGGATCGAACGTCTCGAGGTCGAGCGCATCGGCCAGGCGCCGCCGCGCCTCGGGCCGCTCGGCCGGGGCCGCCGCGACCAGTGCATCGGCATCGACGATCAGCTTTGCGCCGGCGGCGTCGCGTTCGCCCAGGGTGAAGATGTCGGCCGGCTCGCGGAGCCAGCCCAGAAGGTAGAACTGCTCCACCTGCTTGCTTCCCAGCCCCTCGATGTCGAAGGCCGGGCGGCTCACGAAATGGCGCAGCCGCTCGACGGCCTGTGCCGGACAGATCAATCCGCCGGTGCAGCGGCGTACCGCGTCCCCCGGCTCGCGCACCGCGTCCGAGCCGCATTCGGGGCATCTGTGCGGAAACTTCCAGGGTTTCGCCTCGGGTGGCCGGCGGTCGAGGTCCACGTCCGCCACCTTGGGGATCACGTCGCCCGCGCGGTAGATCTGGACCCAGTCGCCGACCCTGATGTCCTTGCCGCCGCGGATGTGATCGCCGCTCGCAGAGCGGCCCGCGATATAGTCCTCGTTGTGCAGCGTCGCGTTGCGCACCACGACCCCGCCCACCGTGACGGGGGCCAGGCGCGCGACCGGGCTCAGCGCGCCGGTGCGTCCGACCTGGATGTCGATGCCCTCCAGCCGGGTCCATGCCCGCTCGGCCGGAAACTTGTGGGCGATGGCCCAGCGTGGCGTGGTCGAGCGCATCCCGAGCCGCCGCTGCAGGTCGAGATCGTCGACCTTGTAGACAACGCCGTCGATGTCGTAGCCCAGCGTCGCCCGCTCCATCTCGATGCGCCGGTAGTGCTCCAGCACCTCCTCGAGCCCCTCGCAGCGCTGCGCCAGTGCGCTGACGGGGAAGCCCCAGTCCTGCAGTCGCCGCAGGACGTCGGTCTGCGTCGGTCCCAGGGGCGCCGTCACCTCGCCCCAGCCATAGGCGAAGAATCGCAGCGGCCGCCCCCGCGTCACGCCCGGATCGAGCTGGCGAAGGCTGCCTGCGGCCGCGTTGCGCGGGTTGGCGAACTGGCGCTCGCCCGCGGCAGCCTGCCGGTCGTTCAGCGCGGCGAAGTCGGCGTGGCTCATGTAGATCTCGCCGCGAACCTCCAGCAGGTCCGGGGCCCGCGTCAGACTGCGCGGCACCTCGTCCACGGTGGCCACGTTCGCGGTCACGTCCTCGCCCACGGCACCGTCGCCACGCGTGGCCGCCACCGTGAGATCGCCGTTCACATAGCGGAGCGAGATCGACAGGCCGTCGATCTTGGGCTCGGCGGCGTAGGCAAGCGGCGTCTCGGCATCGAGACCGAGGTAGCGCTTCACGCCGCGGTCGAAGTCACGGATCTCGTCGTCGGAAAAGGCATTGTCGAGCGACAGCATCCTCAGCGAATGCGTCACCTTCGCGAATCCCTCCGCGGCGCGTGCGCCCACCGTCTCGGACGGGCTGTCGGCGCGCTTCAGCTGCGGAAAACGGGCCTCGATCGCGGCATTGCGGCGCTTGAGCGCGTCGTACTCGGCGTCGGTGATGACCGGCGCGTCCTGCCCGTGATACGCGCGGTCGGCCGCGTGCAGGCGGCGCGCGAGATCGGCCAGTTCGTCCCTGGCTTCGGCCTCGCTCAGCTTGTCGACAGATGCCGTTCCGGACATGCCGCCCCTCCGTTTCGCCCTCTTACGAGGGGCGGGGGGCGGCGTCCAGCCGGGGGGTAGGCCTCGGCGCGAACGCCGCGGCCAGCGTCACTGGCCGACGGCGACCTTGCGCGGGGCGCTGCTGGCTTCGGCTTCCGGGTCGCGCAGGACGTAGCCGCGGCCCCAGACCGTCTCGATGTAGTTGTCGCCGCCTGTCGCCTGCGCCAGCTTCTTGCGCAGCTTGCAGATGAAGACGTCGATGATCTTCAGCTCCGGCTCGTCCATGCCGCCGTAGAGATGGTTCAGGAACATCTCCTTGGTCAGCGTCGTGCCCTTGCGCAGGCTGAGGAGCTCCAGCATCTGGTACTCCTTGCCGGTCAGGTGCACGGGCTGGCCCTCCGACTCGACCGTCTTGGCGTCGAGGTTCACGGCGATCTTGCCGGTGCGGATGATCGACTGCGCATGGCCCTTCGAGCGGCGGATGATCGCGTGGATGCGCGCCACCAGCTCTTCGCGGTGGAAGGGCTTGGTCAGGTAATCGTCGGCGCCGAAGCCGAACCCCTTGATCTTGTTCTCGGTGTCGTCGTTGCCGGACAGGATCAGGATCGGCGTCTCGACCTTGGCGAGGCGCAGCTGACGCAGCACCTCGTGACCGTTTATGTCCGGCAGGTTCAGATCGAGCAGGATCAGGTCGTAGTCGTAGAGCTTCGCCAGGTCGATCCCTTCCTCCCCCAGGTCCGTCGCATAGACGTTGAGGTTGGCGTGGGTCAGCATCAGCTCGATGCTTTTCGACGTGGTCGGGTCGTCCTCGACGAGCAGTACGCGCATAGGTAGTCTCTCCGCAGTCATCCCTTCGCTGGCGTTAACCATGCCCGGAACTAGTTAACCGCGCGTTACTCGATTCCAACCTCAGCGCGCTGCAACTTATAGTTGCCGATACCTTTGCAACGCCGTCGCCCGGAGCGCAACCTCACCATGCCGTTCAACGGCGCCGCGCCAGCTGTCCAGCTCCTCGTCGGAAAGCCCATAGGTCTCAAGCGCTTCCACACGAGAGATGAGGCCCGCAGCCACCGCGCGCACGACCGCGGCCTTGCGACTGGCAACCCAGCGGCGGGTCTTCGGGTCTGGCAGGTCGGCTCGCGTCATGATAGAGCCGTCCGGCAACGTGACGGCGCGCGGGCCGTCCACTTTTCTGAGATACATCGGTCACCCCTCACATTTCCCACGCGAGAAGAGATGGCCGGTGCCGGCTTACTGGCCGGTAAAACGAACTGGTTGTGAATAGGCGGGATTTTCCTATATTTCGCGCCTCTTGCAGGCCGGGAGCTCCGATGGCACTCGACAACACGCACGATCTGAACTCGCTCGGCTTCGCCAAGGCGCCGCATGAAACGCGCGTGGTGGTGGCCATGTCGGGCGGCGTCGACAGCTCGGTCGTCGCGGCCGAACTGGCCTCTCAGGGCTATGACGTGGTGGGCGTGACGCTGCAGCTTTACGACCACGGCGCGGCGCTGGCGAAAAAGGGCGCCTGTTGCGCCGGGCGCGACATCCACGACGCCCGCCGCGTGGCCGAGACGGATGGGCTTTCCGCATTACGTGCTCGACTACGAGAACGTCGTTTCGCGACGCGGTCATCGACGAATTCGCCGACAGCTACCTTGCCGGTGCGACGCCCGTTCCCTGCATCCGCTGCAACGAGCGGGTCAAGTTCCGCGACCTGCTCGAGACCGCGCGCGACCTCGAGGCCGACTGCATGGCGACCGGCCATTACATCCAGCGCAAGATGGGCCCCGCGGGCCCCGAGCTGCACCAGGCGGCCGACCCCGCGCGCGACCAGTCCTACTTCCTGTTCTCGACGACCGCCGAGCAGCTCTCCTACCTGCGCTTCCCGCTCGGCCATCTCGCATCCAAGGCCGAGACGCGGGCGCTTGCCGCGCGCCACGGGCTGGCGGTGGCCGACAAGCCCGACAGCCAGGACATCTGCTTCGTGCCGAACGGCAATTATGCCAGCGTGATCGAGAAGTTGCGCCCCGGCGCTGCGGATCCGGGCGAGATCGTCGCATACCGACGGCCGCGTCCTCGGCCAGCATCGCGGCGTGATCCACTACACGATCGGCCAGCGTCGCGGCCTTGGCATCGGCGGCCTTGCCGATCCGCTCTACGTGGTCCGCCTCGACGTCGAGAATCGCCGCGTCGTCGTCGGCCCGAAGGAGATGCTGGCCACCCGCACCGTCCCGGTGCGCGAGGTCAACTGGCTGGGCGACGCGCCGCTTGCCTCGCGCGACGAATGGCAGGTGTCGGTCAAGGTGCGCTCGACCCGTCCCCCGCGCGAGGCGATTCTGCGCCCCCGTGGCCCGGCCGAGGCCGAGGTCGAGCTGATCGCGCCCGAGGAAGGCGTCTCGCCCGGCCAGGCCTGCGTCTTCTACGAAACCGGCGGCACCCGCGTCCTGGGCGGCGGCTGGATCTGGCGCGGCTAGCTGCGCGCCCGCGCCTCGGCCAGCCCCTCCAGAATCGCCTCGGCGGCCCGCAACCCGGGTGGCGGGCCGCCGCGCCCCAGCCGCTCCATCGTCAGCTCCAGCGCGTCGCGTTGCGCGTCGGGCGCCTCGAGCAGGCGCAGCAGCGCCGGCGCGATCAGTTCGGCCCGGCACCGGGCGCCCAGGAACTCCGGCACGGCGCGCGTCTCGCTGACAAGGTTGACCAGCGTCACCGTGTCGATTCGCAGCATCCGCCCCAGGATCTGCCGGGTCAGCCAGTTCATGTCGTAGGCGACCACCATCGGCGTGCCCGCCGCCGCCAGCTCCAGCGAGACCGTCCCCGACTTGGCCAGCGCCACGTCGGCCGCCGCAAAGAGCGCCCGCTTCCCCTGGGGATCGGCCGCGTCGAGCACGATCGGCGGCACCGGCCAGTCCTGCGCCGCCCGCGCCATGTCGTCGCGCCGCGCCGGCAGCGCCGCGATGGCCGGGCGCGCCGCCGGATGCCGCGCCAGCACGCGCCGCAGCACGTCGCCGAAGACCGGCGCCAGCCGCGCGACCTCGCCCCGGCGCGAGCCCGGCAGCACCAGGATCAGCGGCCCGCGTCAGCCCCGTGCGCCTCGCGGAAGGCCGCGGCCTCGGCGGCGGTGGCCTGCGGCTCGGCCGCGACGGGGTGGCCGACGAAGTCGCAGCGCATGCCCTCCGCCTCGAAATAGGGCGGCTCGAACGGAAACAGCGCCAGCACCTGGTCGACCAGCGGCGCCAGCTTCCGCGCCCGCCCCGGCCGCCAGGCCCAGACCGTGGGCGCCACGTAGTGCACGGTATGGACCTGCGCCCGTCGCCGCACCCGCCGCGCCACGCGCAGCCGAGAAGTCGGGGCTGTCGATGGTGACGAGGACGTCCGGCCGCGCCGCCACCACCGCCGCCGCAGTCTCGTCGATGCGCCGCATCAGGCTGCGATAGCGCGGCAGGATCTCGGCGAGGCCCATCACCGAAAGCTCGTCCATCGGGAAAAGGCTCGCAGACCCTCGCGCCGCCATCAGCGGCCCGCCGACGCCGCTTGACCTCAGGTCGGGGTCCAGCGTGCGCAGCCCCGCCATCAGCGCCGCGCCGAGCGCGTCGCCCGAGGGCTCGCCGGCGATGAGGAAGACCCTCACCGGCGCCCCGCTCGCGACCAGAGGAACAGGCCCGCCGCATCCGCCGCCGCGACCGCGTCGGCCGCGTCGAGCACCATGACGCCCCCCGCCTCGACGGCAACGCCGCGCAAGGCCCGCCGCCGCCGCGCGCCGGACGGTCTCGGGCCCGATCGCCGGCAGGTCGACGCGCCGGTCCTGCCCCGGCTTCGGCGCCTTGCAGAACACGCCCCGGCCGCGCGCCGGGTCCGGGCGCCAGGGCCCGCCCTCCGCGAGCCGGTCGAGCATCCAGTCGGTCCCCGGCAGCGCCTCGACCGCCAGGCCTGCCCCTGCGCCACGACGCAGCCCTGCCCCACGTCCACGGCGCCCAGGGCGTCCACGATCTGCTCGGCCCGCGCCGCGTCCTCGCCGGTCGCGCGCACCGGCGCTGGCCGCCGTCAGGAACGCCGGCGGCGGGCAGCAGCTCGGGCGCGATCTCGTGCGCGGCGGCACGCGCGAACCCCGCCTCCTCGAAGAGCGACAGCACGGAGCGCAGCGTCGCGTCGTCGCCCGCCTGAAGCGCCGGCATCAGCCGCGGGCGACCGCCGGCGCGTGTAGCCGTCGAGCCGCGCGGGATCGAGCCGCGGCCGCCGCATCGCGCCGGCGAAGACGATCTCGCGTCACGCCCTCGCGCCGCAGCTCCTCCATCAGCGCGCCCAGCCGCTCGACCGCGAACCGCGCACCGCGGCGCCGCCGTCGCCGAACGGGACCCCCTCGGGCCGGCGCAGCACCGCGCCCTCGCCGCGACCGGCGCCGCCAGGATCTCGGGCAGCCGCCCGCTACCGCCGATGATCGCGCGACGCATGCGTCTCAGCTCGGCGTCAGGAACGAGCGGTCGCTGCCGCTCGAGGATGAAGTCGACGATCTCGCGCACGTAGTCGCTCTCGGTCTCGTCTGCCAAGGCGGCGGGCGCGGTCCAGGAAGGTGCCCTCGCCCTGCGCCAGCATCTGGTAGGCCGCCCTCAGCGCCGTGATGTCGGCGCGCGCCACGCCCCTGCGCTTGAGCCCGACCAGGTTCAGCCCGTCGAGCACCCCGCGCGGCGCCTGCACCAGGCCGTAGGGGATGACGTCGTTGGTCACCATCGTCACCGCGCCGATGATCGCGCCGCGCCCGATCCGCACCCACTGGTGCACGCCCGACAGCCCGCCGATGATCACGTCGTCCTCGATCACGCAGTGCCCGGCCAGCGCCGCCTGGTTCGCCACGATCACCCGGTCGCCCACCTGCGCGTCGTGGCCCACATGGGCGCCGGCCATGAACAGGCAGTCGTCGCCGACGCGGGTGATGCCGCCGCCGCCCTCGGTGCCGATGTTCATCGTCACGCCCTCGCGGATCCGGCTGCGCGCGCCGACGACCAGCCGCGTCTCCTCGCCGCGGTATTTCAGGTCCTGCGGCACCTCGCCGATGCAGGCGAAGGGGAAGACCACCGTTTCCGGCCCGACCTCGGTGCGGCCGGTGACCACGGCGTGGCTCTTGACCATGACGTTCGCGCCCAGCCGCACCTGCGGGCCGATCAGGCAGAACGGCCCGATGCGCACCCCGTCGCCCGAGCTCGGCGCCCGGCCTCGACCACCGCCGAGGGGTGGATCGCGCGCGCCGGGTCGCCCGTCATGCGCTCAGGCCTTCGGCAGGTCCATCATGGCGGTGAACTCGGCCTCGCCGGCCAGCTCGCCCTCGACCGTCGGCGCGGCCGGCGAACTTCCAGACCTTGCCGCCGCCGCGCTTCGTGGTGATCTCCATGCGCAGCACGTCGCCGGGGACGACCTTGCGGCGGAACTTCACCCCGTCGATCGCCCATGAAGTAGACCAGCATGTTCGTGTCGGCGAGGTCCTGCGCCACGCCCACCATCACCGCGGCCGTCTGCGCCATCGCCTCGACCATCAGCACGCCCGGCATGATCGGCACGTCCGGGAAATGGCCCTGGAAATGCGGCTCGTTGGCGGTGACGTTCTTGATGCCGACGGCGCGCTCGGTCCCCTCGATCTCCTCGACCCGGTCGACCAGCAGGAACGGATAGCGGTGCGGGATGATCCGCTGGATCAGGTCGATGTCGGCCGTCTTGCCCGTCTCGCTCATCGAACGTCTCCGCTGCCGCGTCTCTCGGGCTGACCTATCAACCCGCTCCCGGCGGGGCAAGCGCGCCTAGTCGGGCGGCGGGCGTCGCCGCGTCGGCCGGGGGCGCCGCCGCGTCGGCCGGGGGCGCGTCGCCGGCCGCCTCGGGCGCCGCCTCGTCCTCCGTCGCCGCGGCCGGGGGCGGCTCAATCTGCGGCTCGGCGGTGTTGAGCCGCGCGATCGCCTCGTCGGTGATGTCGATGGCGTCGGCCGACAGGAACACGTCGCGCCGGTCCAGCACCACCACCGCCCCCCGCTCGCGCACCAGGTCCGACAGGACCGGCACCACCTTCTGCAAGAAGCTCTGCCGCGCCTCGTCGCGCAGCTGCGAAGCGCCCGCGCCTTCTCGTCCTGCTGGGCGCGCAGGCGCTGGACCTTCTCGTCGAAGGCGTCGGCCAGGTCGCGGAACTCGGCGGCTCGAGCGTCGGGCGTCGCTCGGTCAGGGCGCGCTCCTCGGCGATCAGCTCGGCCTCGATCTCGCGGTTCTCGGCCGCCAGCTCGGCCGAGCGCGCCTCGATCTCGGCCATCAGCGCCTCGCCGAAGCGGCTCTCGGCAAACAGCCGGTCCTGATCGATCACCAGCACCGGCGACGGCGGCCTCCTGCGCGCGCCGCCGCCGCCCGCAAGCGGCCAGCGACAGTGCCAGGATGGCGCGCCCGCCCGCGCATCAGAACTGCGTCGAGATCGTGAAGTCGAAGATCTGCTCCTCGTCGTAGTCCTCCTTGACCAGCGGCGTCGAGAAGTTGAAGCGCAGCGGCCCGAGCGGCGTGGTCCAGAACAGCGACACGCCGGCCGACGGCGCGCAGGGCGAAGTCGTCGTCGACCAGTCCAGCCCGTCGTCGCCGTCCGCCCCGCCGTCGACGTTGTCGAGGCTCCAGACCGAGCCCACATCGACGAAGACGCCGCCGCGGATGCCGTATTCCTCGGGCAGGCCCAGCGGGAACTCGGCCTCGAAGCGGGCGACGGCATAGAGGTTGCCGCCCAGCGCGTCGTCGTTGTCGACGTTCAGGTCGCGCGGGCCGACGCCGTTGGGCTCGAAGCCGCGCAGCTGCCGCGACGACAGGAAGAAGCGGTCGGTCACGCGGCTGTCGCCCTCGAGCATGGTGATCGCGCCGCCCTCGAGCGTGGCGCGCAGCGTCACCTCCTCGTTGCAGCACCAGGCGCTGCGCGGTCAGCGCGGCGGTGGTCTTGATGTACTTGTTGTCGCCGCCGAGGCCCGCGAAGTCCTGGCCGAAGCGGAACAGCATCCCGCGCGTCGGGTCGAGGCCGGTGCGCCGGGTGTCGTAGCTGTAGGTATAGCCGACCGCGCTGGTGGTGAGGGTGCCCTCCTCGCCCTTCAGGATCGGCGAGCTGTCTTCGTCGACGTTCGAGATCGTCCTCGCTGCCGATGCTGTAGCGCACCGCCAGGCGGCCGTTCTCGCTGACCGGGAAGGTCAGCGCGGGGCTGACCGAGATGACGGTCGGTGTCGTAATAGGCGTTGTCCCGGTCCGAGCGTGGCGTAGAACGCGTCGAAGCGGAACGCCAGGTCGCGCGCCAGAAGCGACGGCTCGATGAAGGTGACCGCGAGGTGGCGTTGTCCGCGCCGGTGTTGAGGTCGAAGCGCAGGGTCTGGCCGCGGCCCAGGAAGTTGCGCTCGGAGAAGCCGAGCGCGAAGCCGAGGCCGGCGTCGGCGCCGTAGCTGGCGCCGAACGACAGCGAGCCGGTGGGCTGCTCCTCGACGTTGACGTCGACGATGACCTGGCTCGGGCGCGAGCCCTCCGCGCGCGTTGACGTCGACGTTCGAGAAGTAGCCCAGCGCGCGGATCCGCTCGGCCGCCGCCCGGATCTCGCGCGGGTTGAACGGGTCGCCCTCGACCGTGCGGAACTGGCGCCGGATCACCCGGTCGAGCGTGGTCTGGTTGCCCTCGATGTCGATCCGCTCGACGAAGACGCGCGGCCCGCGGGTGATGCAGGAAGTCGATGTCGAGCGTCAGGTCGCGGTCGTTGCGGCTGACCCGCGGCTCGACCCGGACGAAGTTCAGGCCCTTGCGCGTCGCCAGCCGCTCCATCCGGGTGATGGTGTTCTCGACCGCGGTCGGGCGTGTAGGTCGGCGCCCGGCCGGATCCGCGACACGGCGAGGAACTCGCGCGGCGTCCACGCCCGGCACGTCGGTGTCGGCCGTGATCCGGCCGAAGTCGAACGACTGCCCCTCCTGCACGTTGAAGGTGATGAAGGTGGCGTCCCGCTCGCGCGCGAGCTCGGTGTTGACGTCCAGGATCCGGAAGTCGACGTAGCCGCGCGAAAGGTAGAAGTCGCGCAGCAACTGCCGGTCGAACTCGATGCGCTCGGCGACGAACGTGTCGCGCTGGATCAGCCGACGCAGCAGGCCCGCCTGCTTGGTCGCCAGCACGCGCCGCAGCCGGCGGTCGGAATAGGCGCGGTTGCCGACGAACGAGATCCGCTCGATCTCGACGATGCCGCCCTCGGTGACCTCGAAGACCAGGTCGACGCGGTTCTCGTCGCGGCGGATGATCCGCGGCTCGACCGTGGCCGCCAGGCGCCCGCTCTGGCGGTAGGCGTCGGCGATGCGCGCGGCGTCCGCCTCGGCCAGCGTTCGGCGAGTAGACGCGCCGCGGCTGCGACTGCACCACCGTCGACAGCTCCTCGTCGTCCAGCCGCCGGTTGCCCTCGATAGTGATGCGGTTGATCGTCGGCCGTTCCTCGACCCGGATCACCAGCGTGTTGCCCTGCGGGACCAGCTCGACCGTCTCGAACAGGCCCGAGTTCACGAGCCGCTGGTAGGCGTCGTTCAGCTCGCCCGCCGTCAGGCTTTCCCCGCGCGCGATGTCGGCATAGCTGAGGATCGGTCGCCGGCTCGATCCGCTGCTTGCCCTCGATCGCGACGTGCGAGAAACTGTAGGACTGGGCGTGGCCTGCGTCGCGATCAGCGCCGTCGCCGTCCCCGCCAGCAGAAGGCGCCTCAGACCCCGCCCCGCCAGACCGGCCGCGCGCTGGCGGCTCTCCCCTCTCCTGCCCATGACCGTCCCGCCTTGTTGTTCCTTGGTCGACCGGTAGCACAGCCTCCGGTCCGGACAAAAGCGCCTGCGCGCGGGCACGGCGTTCGGCGCGGCGATCCGTTGCCGTGACGCGTCGCCGGGGGCGGTCTCAGGGGCAGAACAGGTCGTTGGTCAGCGCGAACGCCATCAGCGTGACCATCAGCGCCAGGCCGACCGCCATCAGCCACGCGCAGCGCCCGGTCGCTCGGCGGCCGGCCCGTCACCGCCTCGTAGGCGTGAAACACCAGGTGCCCGCCGTCCAGCACCGGGATCGGGAACAGGTTCAGCAGCCCCACCGCCGTCGACAGCACCGCGATGAACCAGATGAAGCTCAGGCCGCCCTGCGCCGCCGCCTGCGCCGCTGGTCTGCGGCGATGCCGATCGGCCCGCGACAGGTTGCAGGGCGAGATCGCGCCCGCCGCCATGTGCTAGAGGCCCGACAGGCTCGAGCGGACGATGAACCAGGTCTCGCCCACGCCGTAGCCCACGCGCCGCGCACAGGCCCGGGCGCCGCGTCTCGGGCGTGAAGAACAGCCCGCCCGTGATCGCCGATCAGCCAGCGCGTCTCGAACCCGCCGTCGTCGGTCGGCAGGTCGACGCGCTGCGGCGCCAGCGACCACGTCGTGCACCGCGCCGTCGCGCCAGACCTGCAGCCGCAGCGGCTTGCCGTCCGAGGCCGGCGACCGCGTCGCGCAGCTCGCTCGAAGGCGGAGATCGGCTGCCCGTCGACGGCGACGATCACGTCGCCGGGCTGCAGGTCCACGTCGGCCGCCGCCGAGTGCGGGCGTCACCGCGGCGACCAGCGGCGGATAGGGATAGGGCCCCGGCACGTCCAGCGTCTCGCCGTCGCGGCCCACCCGGTAGTCGCAGCGTCGGCAGCACCGGCAGCTCGTCGATGTACGGCGCCGAAATCCTCCAGCGGCGGCGTCGTCGCGCCCCTCGATCGCCAGGATCAGGTCGCCCGGCTGCAGCGCCTGACCTCGCCCGGCACGGGCGCAGCTCGTCGACCGTCAGCGGCTCGGCGGCGACGCCCCGCAGCATCAGGATCGCCGCGAAGACCAGGATCGACAGGACGAAGTTGAAGACCGGCCCCGCCGCCACCGTCGCCGCCCGCGCCCAGAGCGGCGCGCCGTGCATCGTGCGCCGCCGCGTGTCCTCGGTCATCGCCTGCAGCGCCTCGGCGTCGTGTCCGGCCGAGGCCGCGTCGCGTCGCCGAGGAACTTGACGTAGCCGCCGAGCGGCAGCGCCGCGACCTGCCAGCGCGTGCCCGCGCCGGTCCACGCGCGAGAACAGCACCGGCCCGAAGCCGAGCGAGAACACCTCGGCATCGGATGCCCGACCAGCGCCCGACGATGTAATGGCCGTATTCGTGCACCGCGACGATGACCGACAGCGCCACGACGAAGGCGGCCAGCGTCCAGAGCGGCCCGCCGAAGGTGCGGGATCAGTCCCGTCGAGGTCCATCGCGTCCTCAGGCTTTCCGTCGCGTCCACGAGCGCGTCGCGGCCCGCTTCCGCGCCAGATGGTCGGCGTCCGCGACGTTATCAAGTGTGACCTCGGCACTTGCAGGGCGTCCTCGGCGGACAGCGCGGCCAGCACCTCCTCCACGACCGCGGCCATGTCGGGGAACCCGATCCGCCGGCGAGGAAGGCGTCGAGCGCCGCCTCCTTGGCGGCGTTGAAGGCGGCGCCGGCCAGGCCGCCCGCCGCCATCACCTCGCGCGCCAGGCGCAGCGCGGGCTAGCGCGCGCTCGTCGGGCGCGCGGAAGGTCAGGCTGCCGATCGCGGCCAGGTCGAGCCGCTCGACCGGCAGCGCCTCGCCGCTCGCGGCCAGTTCAGCGCATAGCCGATGGCGTGGCGCATGTCGGGCGGGCCGAGATGCGCCATCAGCGCGCCGTCGCGAAAGCCGACCAGCGCGTGGACCAGGCTTTCGGGATGGATCAGCACCTCGATCCGCTCGGCGTCGATGCCGAAGAATTCCTGCGTCTCGATCAGCTCCAGCGCCTTGTTGAACAGGCGCGCGCTGTCGATCGGTGATCCGCTGCCCCATGTCCCAGTTCGGATGCGTCGCGGCCTGCTCCGGCGTGGCCTCGGCCAGCCGCTCGGCCGGCCAGTCGCGGAAGGCGCCGCCCGAGGCGGTGATGATGACCCGCTCGACCGCGGCCATATCCTCGCCCACAAGCGCCTGGAACACCGCCGAATGTTCGCTGTCCACCGGCAGGATCGTCGCGCCCCGTGCTCGGCGCGCCGTCGCCATCAGCAGCGGCCCGGCGGCGACCAGCGATTCCTTGTTGGCGAGCGCCAGCGTGGCGCCGTGGCCCAGCGCCCGCAGCCCCGGCGCCAGCCCCGCGGCGCCGACGATGGCCGACATGATCCAGTCGGCGGGCCGCGTCCGCCGCCTCGATCAGCGCCGCCTCGCCGGCCGCCGCCTCGATGCCGGTGCCCGCCAGCGCGTCGCGCCAGCTCGGCGCGGCAGTCCTCGTGCGCCGGTCACCGCGACCTCGGCGCGCAGCGCGCGCGCCTGCTCGGCCAGCAGCGCGACGTTGCGCCCGCCGGTCAGCGCCACGACCTCGTAGCGCCTCGGGCCGCGCGGCGATCAGGTCGACCGTGTTGCAGCCGATCGAGCCGGTCGCGCCGAAGATCGTGACCCGGCGCCTCACAGGCCTGACCGCGGCGGAAAGTCGACCAGCGCGCCGACCAGCAGCAGGAAGACGCGCCGCGCCCAGCATCCCGTCGAAGCGGTCGAAGAGGCCGCCATGCCCGGGCATCAGCGTCCGAGCTGTCCTTGACCCCCATCCGCCGCTTGACCGCGCTTTCGGCGATGTCGCCGATCTGCGAGGCCATCGAGACCGCGCACGCTGATCCCGATGAGCTGCCAGGCCGACGCCCGGTGACAGCGTCAAGACCAGCCCCACGACAGCGCCGCGCCGATCCAGCCCGCGACGGTGCCGGCCCAGGTCTTCTTGGGGCTGACCCGCGGCCAGAACTTCGGCCCGCCGATGAAGCGGCCCGGCGAAGTAGCCGCCGACGTCGGTGACGATCGACCACCAGCGACCAGCCAGAGCATCCAGGCGAAGCCGTAATCGTCCCGCAGCACCAGCAGGCCCCAGCCGGCGACCAGGATCACCAGCGCGAAGACCGAGAACAGTCGTCCGGTTCGCGCTCGAGCTGCCCGATCGCCGACCATCGCCGGCGCCAGCAGGAACGGCAGCGCGAAGCCCGGGCGGCAGCGATCAGCGCCAGCCGCGATCACGCCCGCGCCCAGCAGGCCCAGCGGCAGCGCCAGTCCGGCTGCCCGGCCGTCAGCATCCGCGCCAGCTCCCAGACCATCATGCCGCGACACGAAGGCGACCAGCGCCAGGAACACCCAGCCGCCCGCCCAGACCGCCAGCAGCCCGAGCACGCGCGATCACCGCCGCCCGAGGCCATGCCGCGGTGCTCAGGTCGTCCCAGCGGCGCCGGTGCCGCCGTCGCGTCATGCAGGCGACGGCGCCGAACCGCCGCTCGCGCCGCGGCGTAGCCGGCGACGACGCGGGCGAACTCGTCGCGGCGTGAAATCGGGCCAGAGCGTGTCGACGAACTCGTATTCGGCATAGGCCGACTGCCAGAGCAGGAAGTTCGAGATCCGCGCCTCGCCGCTGGTGCGGATCACCAGGTCGGGGTCGGGCAGGACGCAGGTGTCGAGGAAGCGCGCCAGCGTCTCCGCGTCCACGTCGCTCGGGGTCGAGCCGCCCGGCCGCCACCTCGCGCGCCAGCCGCTTGGTGGCGCGCGCCACCTCGTCGCGGCCGCCGTAGTTGAGCGCGATGGTCAGGTGCAGCCGGTCGTTGCGCGCGGTCAGCAGCTCGAGCTCGTCCATCAGCTGCACCAGCTTGGCGTCGAGCCGGATCCGGTCGCCGATGAAGCGCACGCGCACGCCCTCGCCGAGCAGCGCCTGCGCCTCGCGCTCGATGTAGCGGCGGAACAGCGTCATCAGGCCCGACGACCTCGGCCTGGGTGCGCTTCCAGTTCTCGGTCGAGAAGGCGAAGATCGTCAGGTACTTGACGCCGAGGTCCGGGCAGGCCTCGCACGATCTCGCGCACCCGCTCGCGCGCCGGCGTGGTGGCCGAACAGCCGCGGCCGGCCGCGCGCGCTGCGCCCAGCGGCCGTTGCCGTCCATGATGATGGCGACGTGGCGCGGGCCGCGTCTCGGGTCGTGCTGGCGGCCATCGACGGCGCCTCCTCGCTCGGAGGCCGAGCCGCGCGGTCAGACCTGCATGATCTCTGCCTGCTTGGTCTCCAGCGCCTCGTCGACCTGCGCGATGTGCGCGTCGGTCAGGTCCTGGACCTCGTCGTCCCAGATCTTCTGGTCGTCCTCGCGACATGCCGGCGGCCTTGGCCTTCTTGATCTGGTCCATGCCGTCGCGGCGCACGTTGCGGATCGCGACGCGGGCGTGCTCGGCATATTGCGCGGCGACCTTGGTCAGCTCGCGCCGGCGCTCCTCGTTCAGCTCGGGGATCGGCAGCATGATGATCGTGCCGTTGATCTGCGGGTTGATGCCGAGCCCGCTTTCGCGGATCGCCTTCTCGACCTTGCTGACCATGCCCTTGTCCCAGACGTTGATCGTGACCATCCGCGGCTCGGGCACGTTGACGGTGCCGACCTGGTTGATCGGCGTCTGCTGCGCCGTAGGCGTCGACCATGCACCGGCTCCAGCATCGAGGCCGAGGCGCGGCCCGGTGCGCAGCGAGGCGAATTCGTGCCGCAGCGCGGCCATCGCGCCGTCCATGCGGCGTTCCAGATCGTCGGTGTCGAGTCTCGAAGTCGTCTTCGTCGGCCATGCTCTTCGCTCCTGTGATCCTCGTCGGCCGCGCTGTTCGCGCGCTCGATGCGTATAGCTACCAGCGCGGCGTCGCTCTGTAGCGCTCAGCCGTGCACCGTGGTATAGGTGCCCTCGCCCGGCGAGGATGCCGCGGAACCCGCCCGGCTCGTCCAGCGAGAAGACGATGATCGGCAGGTGGTTGTCGCGCGCCAGCGCGATGGCGCGAGGCGTCCATCACCTTGAGGTGCTTCGCCAGCACCTCGTCGTAGCTGACCGTGTCGTAGCGCTTCGCGTCGGCGTGCTTCTTGGGGTCCTTGTCGTAGACGCCGTCGACCTTGGTGCCCTTGAAGATCGCCTCGCAGGCCATCTCGTTGGCGCGCAGCGTCGCGGCGGTGTCGGTGGTGAAATAGGGGTTGCCGGTGCCGGCGGCGAAGATGCAGACCCGCTTCTTCTCCAGGTGGCGCACGGCGCGGCGGCGGATGTAGGGCTCGCAGACCTGGTCCATCGGGATCGCGCAGATCACGCGGGTGTGGATGCCCAGCGCCTCCAGCGCCGACTGCATCGCCAGCGCGTTCATCACCGTGGCCAGCATCCCCATGTAGTCGGCGGTCGTCCGCTCCATCCCCTGCGCCGAGCCCTGCAGCCCGCGGAAGATGTTGCCGCCGCCGATCACCATGCAGATCTCGACGCCCAGGTCGTGGACCGACTTCACCTCGCGCGCGATGCGCTGCGACCGTCGGCGGGTGCAGGCCGAAGCCCTGGTCGCCCATCAGCGCCTCGCCCGAGATCTTCAGCAGGACCCGGCTGTAGGCGCGGCTTCGGCTGGATCGGCTCGGCGCCATCGTCATGCGCATCCTCCGGCTGGTCTGTTGTGCTCGGCGCGCAAAATGTCGGAAAAGCGCCGCGGGTTCAATGCCAGATCGCCGACCGGCAGACCGGCCGGAGCGCGCCGATGAAGCCTGCCTGCCAGACCTCGACCGCGACGCGCCCGGTGCTGATCGCCGGGCCCGACCGCCGCGGCAAGTCGGCGCTGGCGCTGGAGATCGCCGAGCGCGACGGGCGGCGTGATCGTCAATGCCGACGCGCTGCAGGTCTATGCCGACTGGCGGGTGCTGACCGCCCGCCCCTCGCCCGCGGACGAGGCCGCGCGCGCCGCATCGCGCTCTACGGCCACGTGCCGGGCGACGCGCGCCTATTCCGTCGGCCACTGGCTGCGCGACCTCGCGCCGCTGCTGTCACGGGCGCCGCGGCCGATCATCGTCGGCGGCACCGGGCTCTATTTCACCGCGCTGACCGAAGGGCTGGCCGAGATCCCGCCGACCCCGCCCGAGGTCCGGGCCGAGGCCGACGCGCGGCCGCGCCGACGCGAGGGCCTCGCGCGCGCTGCTGGCCGAGCTCGACGCCGACGACGCCGGCCCGGATCGACACCGCCAACCCGGCGCGCGTGCAGCGCGCCTGGGAGGTGCTGCGCGCCACCGGCCGCGGCCTCGCCGCGCTGGCAGGACGACACCGCCGCCGCCGCTCCTGCCGCTCGACCGGGCCGCAGCCGCTGGTCGCTCGAGGCGCCGCCGCGACTGGCTGACCCCGCGGATCGAGCGGCGCTTCGACGCGATGCTGGCCCAGGGCGCGCTGGACGAGGCGCGCGCCAACCTCGGCCGCGCCCCCGCCCGCCCCTCGGCCCGGGCCATCGGCGCGGCCGAGCTTGTCGCGCATCTGCGCGGCGAGATGACGCTCGACGAGGCGCGAGGCGCGCATCGTCGTCGCCACCCGCCAATACGCCAAGCGCCAGCGCACCTGGTTCCGCGCGCGGATGCGCGGCTGGCAGGCGATCTCGCTGTCGTGACGGCACGCCCGTTTGCGGTTGCGGGACCGGGGGCGATGTCGTTTTCCTGCCGGGAAGATGTCGCTTTCCGACCTCGATTTCAGGGCGTCCCTGTTGACGTACGGGTCGGCGAAGGTGCCGAATGGACGGGAAGCGGTGGCGAAGGCCCCTTCAGAGGGCCGCGCCCTGCGCGAGGAGGATGTTTCACAGGAGCGATCGAATGACCGACAGCACCCCGCACGGGGCCATCCATCCGGCCGCACGATGTATGCCGACGAGCATCGCGCGCGGCAAGCTCAGCCGGCGCGAGTTCCTGACCCGCGCCACCGCGCTCGGCGTCTCGGCCACCGCCGCCTACGGCGCTGATCGGCCTGCCGCGCCCGCCGCCGCGCGCCGCAGGCACGACCAGCCGAGGGCGGCACGCTGCGCATCCAGATGGAGGTCCGCGCGCTGAAGGACCCGCGCACCTTCGACTGGTCGCAGATCGCCAACTTCACCCGCGGCTGGCTGGAATACCTCGTCGAGTACGACCGACGGCACCTTCCGCGGCATGCTGCTGGAAAGCTGGGAAGCCAACGACGACGCCACCGAATACACGCTGCACGTCCGCCCGGGCGTGACCTGGAACAACGGCGACGCCTTCACCGCCGAGGACGTGGTCTGCAACATCACCCGCTGGTGCGACGGCACGGTCGAGGGCAACTCGATGGCCGCGCCGCATGGCCACGCTGATCGACCCCGAGACCAAGCAGGCCGCGCGAGGGCGCGATCGAGGTGGTCGACGACCATGACCGTCGTGCTGAACCTGCTCGACGCCCGACATCGCCATCATCGCCGGCATGGCCGACTATCCGGCCGCGATCGTGCACCCGTCCTACGACGGCGGCGACCCGTCCGACGAACCCGATCGGCACCGGCCCCTACCTGCCCGAGCGATACGAGGTCGGCGTCAAGCGCGATGCTGGTGAAGAACACCGACCACACCTGGTGGGGCACCGACGTCTACGGCGGCCCCTACCTCGACCGGATCGAGTTCATCGACTACGGCACCGACCCCGCCGCCTGGCTCGCCGCGGCCGAGGCCGACGAGATCGACATGACTCTACCAGACCGTCGGCGAGTTCATCGAGATCTTCGACGCGCTCGGCTGGAACAAGTCCGAGGTCGGTCACCGCCGCCACCATCTGCGATCCGCTCCAACCAGTGGCCGAGGTCGACGGCATGAGCCCTACGACGACTCGCGCGTCCGCAAGGCGCTGCAGTGGCCGTCGACAACGCGATCGTGCTCGAGCTGGGCTACGACGGCCGCGGCACGTGGCCGAGAACCACCACGTCTGCCCGATCCACCCCGAATATGCCGACATGCCGCCCGCGCCGGTCGATCCCGGCGGCGGCGCAAGGCGCTGCTCGAGGAGGCCGGCATGGCCGACTTCGAGTACGAGCTGATCTCGATCGACGACGACTGGCAGGCGCAACACCTGCGACGCCGTCGCCGCCCAGCTGCCGCGACGCGGGCATCAAGGTCAAGCGGACGATCCTGCCCGGCTCGACCTTCTGGAACGACTGGACTGAAGTACCCGTTCTCGGCGACCGACTGGAACCAGCGCCCGCTCGGCGTGCAGGTCCTGGCGCTCGCCTACGAGTCGGGCGAGGCCTGGAACGAGACCGGCCTTCTCCAACGCCGAGTTCGACGCGCTGCTGGCCGAGGCGCATGTCGATCGCCGACGCCGACAAGCGGCGCGAGGTGATGGCGAAGCTCGAGAAGATCATGCAGGACGAGGGCGTGATCATCCAGCCCTACTGGCGCTCGCTCTACCGCCACTACCAGCCGACGGTCATCGGCGCCGAGATGCACCCGACCTTCGAGATCCACCACTACAAGTGGGCGATCGCCAGCCTGATCCGACGTCGCGACGCCGCCGGGCGCGCGGCCCGCGCGCTCCGCCGGTCGACCGGCGGCCACGGACGGCGGCCGCGGCCGACAGACGGGGACGATCTGCATGCTGAGATTCATCCTGCGCCGCGTCGGCGTGACGATGCTGCTGACGGCGCTCTGCCTGACCTTCGTCGTCTTCTTCCTGACCAACCTCCGCCCGAACCTCGAGAAGCTCGCCAAGACCCAGGGCAACGTCCGGATGACCGACGACGCAGGTCGACAGCTGGCTCGACCAGCCACGGCTACGCCGCAGCCGCTGCCCGTGCAATACGGCGAATGGCTGGGCGTGCTGCCCGGCTGCGTCATCGAGCGCGACGCCGACGGCAACGTCACGCGGCCGCTGCGTCGAGCCGCGGCCGCACGCCGGCCGAGGCGCCGACGCTTCTGCGGCGTCCTGCAGGGCGACTGGGGCTATCTCCACCGTGTTCCGCGACGACGTGCCGAGATCGTCGCCACGCGGCTCGGCGCTGACCGGCAAGCTGATGTTCTGGGTGATGGTGCTGATGGTGCCCGTCGGCGCTGATCATCGGCGTGCTGGCCGGCATGCGCGAGGGCTCGCGCACTCGACCGGTCGCTCTCGACCGTCTCGATCACCACGACCGCGACGCCGGAATACGTCTCGGGCGTGATCTTGATCGCGGTCTTCGCCTCCGTCCGCCGTCGGGCCTGCAACTGGTTCAAGGGCACCGCGACCTCGGCCGATGGAGGACGCCACCTTCGACAACTTCATCCTGCCGGTGCTGACCATCGCGCTCTACGGCATGGGCTACATCGCCCGGATGACCCGCGCCTCGATGACCGAGGTGATGACCGCGCAATACATCCGCACCGCGCGGCTGAAGGGCGTGAGCTTCCGCAACATCGTGCTGAAGCACGCGCTGCGGAACGCGCTGATCGCGCCCTTCACGGTGATCATGCTGCAGTTCCCCTGGCTGCTGAACGGCGTCGTGATCGTCGAGACGCTGTTCAACTACAAGGGCTTCGGCTGGACGCTGGTGCAGGCCGCCGGCAACAACGACATCGAGCTGCTGCTCGGCGTGCTCGGTCGTGTCGGTGTTCGTGGTGCTGGTGACGCAGCTGATCTCGGACATCGGCTACGTCTACCTGAACCCCCGCATCCGGATCGTCCTGAGGAGAGCGCGCATGGACCCCCTCACCTGGACCGGCCCGCTCGGCGCCGTCCTCAACCCGGTCCTGCTGACGTCGCCGGCGCTGGTTCTGCGTGGTCGCTGGTCGCTGGCGCAGATCGTCCTGTCGGCCTTCGTCCGCGCCCGCGCCGCGGCGCCGTCGCCGCCCGACGGCACCGCCGGTCGCGCGCGGCGGCCTGCGTCGGCGCTCGCCGACACGGCGGTCGCGCTGGCGCTCGTGCGCTGGTCGCGTGGTCGCTGGTCTACCTCGTGGCGCGGCGTCGTCCTGCCCTACGGCCCGGCGCGGCATCGTCGGCGGGATGGCGCAGCAGCTTCCTGCCGGTCTGGATCGCGCTGGTCGTCGATCTTCGCCGCTGTCGATCCGCTTCAAGCGCCGGCTGGGCCTCTACGGCAAGCTCTTCGACAGCCCGATCGGCATGGTCGGCTTCGCACTGGTGATGTTCTGGGTCTTCACCGCGCATCTTCGCGCCTTCGACATGATCGCCACCCACGACCCGCTCGACGCAGATCTCGGGGCTGAAGAACGAGCTGCCCGGCACGCCGCTGCCCGAGCGGCGACGACGGCGCTATCCCTACTACCTGCTGGGCGGCGACAACCTGGCGCGCGACGTCTTCTCGCCGCATGGTCGACGGGCGCCGGCATGGTGATGCAGATCGCGCCCGCTCGCCACGCTCTTCGCCTTCATGGTCGGCATCACGCTGGGCCTGCCGGCGGGCTATTTCGGCGGCCGGCTCGACACGTTCCTGTCGTTCCTCGCCAACCTGGTCCTCGCCTTCCCGGTGATCCTGCTGTTCTACCTGCTGGTCACGCCCGAGATCGTGGCAGACCGGCATCCCGCACTACATGGCGGTGGTGCTGTTCGTCTTCCCGATCGTCTTCCTCGGTGTCCTGCTCGAACTCGCGCTTCTACACCCAGCCGGCGCAAGCGCAACGCTCTATCGTCGGCGTGACGCTCGTGCTCGGGCTCTGGCTCTACTCTCGGCCGTCGCCGTTCAACGCCGGCACGTCTCGACGTCTGGGCGCTCGACCTCTTCGACATCCCCGGCGGCATCCTCGTCGTCTTCGTCTCGGTGGTCTTCGTGAACTCGCCCACCGTGTTCCGCATCGTCCGCGGCCTCGCGATGGACATCAAGACCCGCGACTACGTCGCCGCCGCCCAGACCCGCGGCGAGGGCCCGTGGTACATCATGCTGTGGGAGATCCTGCCCAACGCCCGCGGGCCGCTGATCGTCGATTTCTGCCTGCGCATCGGCTACACCACGATCCTGCTCGGCACGCTCGGCTTCTTCGGCCTCGGCCTGCCGCCCGAAAGCCCGGACTGGGGCTCGACCATCAACGACGGGCCGCAAGCTGCTGTCGATCTACCCGCACCCCGCGCTCGTGCCCGCCGCTCGCGCTGCTGAGCCTCGTGCTCGGCCTCAACCTGCTGGCCGACGGCCTGCGCGAAGAAAGCCTGAGGGACTGACGCGATGCCGCTACGTCCCGCGTCTCTGCCCCGGATCCCGGAGTATTCCGGCAAGTGACGGGAGCCGCGCCGCTCCGCCACCGCCGCACGGGAGAGCCCGATGACCAAGACGCCGGACCTACGACGGCCCGATCCTCGAGATCGACAACCTCTCGATCTCGCTTCTTCACCCGCCTGCGCGAGATCCCGGCGGTGATGGACTTCTCCTGCCACGGTCCATGCCGGGCGAGGCGCTGGGCCTCGTCGGCGAATCCGGCTGCGGCAAGTCCACCGTGGCGCTCGGCGTGATGCAGGACCTCGGCGTCAACGGCCGCATCGTCGGCGGCTCGATCCGGTTCAAGGGCCGCGACCTCGGCGAGATGTCCGACGCCGAGCTGCGCGACATCCGCGGCAACGAGATCGCGATGATCTACCAGGAGCCGATGGCCTCGCTGAACCCCGCGATGCGGATCGGCCAGCAGCTGATGGAAGTGCCGATGATCCACGAGGGCATCGGCGAGAAGGAGGCCCGCGACCCGCGCGCTCGAGGTCGTCGCGCGACGTCAAGCTGCCCGACCCCGAGCGGATCCTGAAGCGCCTATCCGCACCAGCTCTCGGGCGGCCAGCAGCAGCGCATCGTCATCGCCATGGCGCTGATGTCGAAGCCGTCGCTGCTGATCCTCGACGAGCCGACCACCGCGCTCGACGTCACGGTCGAGGCGGCGGTGGTCGATCTGGTGAAGGACCTGGGCAAGAAATACGGCACCTCGATGCTGTTCATCAGCCACAACCTCGGGCTGGTGCTGGAGACCTGCGACCGGCTCTGCGTGATGTATTCCGGCGAGGCGGTGGAGACGCGGCGTCGATCGAGGACGTCTTCGACCAGATGCGCCACCCCTACACGCAGGCGCTGTTCCGCTCGATCCCGCTGCCCGGCGCGGACAAGAACGCCCGGCCGCTGAAGGCGATCCCCGGCAACTTCCCCCTGCCCCACGAACGGCCGCCCGGGCTGCAACTTCGGCCCGCGCTGCGACTATTTCGAGGCGGGCCGCTGCGACGCGCAGGACATCCCGATGTTCCCCGTCGAGGGCGACGACCGCCACGAGACCCGCTGCCTGCGCTTCGACGAGATCGACTGGGACGGCGCCGCCGCAGGCGACGGCCGAGCACGGACAGGACCGAGCCCGGCGACGTCGTCCTGCGGATGGAGGACCTGCAAGAAATACTACGAGGTCGCGGCCAACGCGCTGTTCGGCGGCGGCGAGACGAAGGTGGTCAAGGCCAACGAGACGCTCAGCTTCGAGGCCCGCGAGAGCGAGACGCTCGCCATCGTGGGCGAAGTCGGGCTGCGGCAAGTCCACCTTCGCCAAGGTGCTGATGGGGCTGGAGACGGCGACCGACGGCAAGATCATCCTCGACAACCGCGACGATCCAGGACATCCCGATCGAGAAGCGCGACACCCAGACCGTCGCCGACGTGCAGATGGTGTTCCAGAACCCCTTCGACACGCTGAACCCCTCGATGACGCGTCGGCCGCCAGATCATCCGCGCGCTCGAGATCTTCGGCGTCGGCAACACGCGACGCCGAGCGGCGCGAGCGGATGCTGACGCTGCTCGACCTCGTGAAGCTGCCGCGCGCCTTCGCCGACCGGATGCCGCGCCAGCTGTCGGGCGGGCAGAAGCAGCGCGTCGGCATCGCCCGCGCCTTCGCCGGCGGCGCCCGGATCGTGGTGGCGGACGAGCCCGTCTCGCGCGCTCGACGTCAGCGTGCAGGCGGCGGTGACCGACCTGCTGATGGAGATCCAGCGCGAGCAGAAGACGACGCTGCTCTTCATCAGCCACGACCTGTCGATCGTGCGCTACCTCGCCGACCGGGTGCGTGGTCATGTACCTCGGCCACATCGTCGAGATCGGCACGACCGACCAGGTCTTCGCCCCGCCCTATCACCCCTATACCGAGGCGCTGCTGTCGGCCGTGCCGATCGCCGACACCCGGGTCGAAGAAGAAGCACATCGTGCTGGAGGGCGACATGCCCTCGGCGATGAACCCGCCGCCGGGCTGCCCGTTCCAGACCCGCTGCCGCTGGAAGGACCAGCGTGCCCGGCAACAAGTGCGAGACCGAGGTGCCGCCGCTGCCGCGACCTCGGCGACGGCCACCGCTCGCTCTGCTGGCTCTCCGACGAGGAGCTGGCGCAGATGGAGCCGGTCATCCAGATCGCCGCCGAATGACGGAACGATAGCGGTTCCCGAGGGTTGCTCCCGAAGACAAGGAGGCTTCGCCGATGTCGCAGCACGATCTGTCCTGGTCGATCCCAGTCATGCGCGCCGGGTATGCCGGTCGCGGTCTGGTCTACCTGGCGGTGGCCGGGTTCTCGCTCTACGCCGTCTGGCGTGGCGGCCAGGCGCAAGAGCACCTCGTCGGCGCTGGCGCAGCTCGAATCCACCGCCTGGGGCGGCGTCATCCTGTTTCTCATCTTCGCGGGGCTGATCGCCTACGCGGTCTGGCGCTTTATCGACGCGGCCTATGACCTTGAGAACTATGGCAGCGACGGCAAGGGGATCGTGGCCCGGATCGGCATGATCGTGACCGGCCTCGTCCACGGTGCGGTCGGGCGTGCTGGCCTTCAGCCTGCTCTTCGCCGGCGGCGGCCAGCAGGACCAGGGCTCGAGCATCCCGCGGGCGGTGGGCACCGTGATGCAGTGGCCGGGCGGTCGCTGGATCGTCGGCATTGCCGGGCTGATCGTGATCGGCGCCGGCATCTATTACCTCCACAAGGGCTGGAGCGAGAAGTATCGCGAGCGCCTGCGGGCCAACGAATTCACCCTGCGCTGGAACTGGATGCTGAAGGCGGGCGTGATGGCCCAGGGCGTGGTGGTCGGCATCGTCGGACTGCTGCTGCTCTATGCCGCGATCCGCGCCAATCCGCAGGAGGCGGGCGGCGTCGGCAAGGCCTTCGAGCTGGCTGTCGCAGCAGGCCTATGGGCAGGCGCTGGTCGTCGCGATCTGCATCGGCCTTCTGGGCTTCGCGATCTTCTGCTTCGTCAACGCCGCCTACCGGATCATCCCGAAGGTGGCGGGCGACGACATCGAGACGCTGGCCCACCGCCTGAAGGTGCAGGCGCAGCGGGCGACCTAGCCGCCCCAGATACGCCGCACGTAGGCTTGCGTCTCGCGGTAGGGTGGAATGCCGTCGTAGCGTGTCACCGCTTCGGGGCCGGCATTGTAGGCGGCGAGGGCGAGGCGCCAGTTGCCGGAAGCGCTCGTACTGGCGGCGGAGGTAGCGCGCGCCGCCTTCCAGGTTCTGCCGCGGGTCGTGCGGATCGACCGCCAGCCGTTGCGCCGTACCCGGCATGAGCTGCGCCAGCCCGATGGCCCCCTTGTGCGAGCGCGCCCGCGGGTTCCACCCGCTCTCCGTGCTGCGACCAGCCGCAGGAACAGGTCCTCGGGCACCGCATGACGCTGCGCGGCCTCGCGCGCCATGGCCAGGAACGGGCCGCGCGTAGCGACCGGAATAGCGGGCGGTCCCGCCCTGCCCCGGGATCACGACGGGCGACGGCTGCAGGCGGACCGAGCCGGAATACTGGACCGCCGCGCGCGAATCGAGAAGCGCGGTCTGGCTGGCGAAGAGTTTGGTGCGGTTCTTGGACGACACCGTCACCGGGTCGGCCGAGGCGGCGCAGGCCACAATTGCCAACATCGCCGCAAGCGCACAGTGGCGCATGAGACTGTCCCCCCTGTCTCTTGCGGGGAAAAGCATAGCCGTCGCGCCGGCCCGCGCGGTCGAGTCCGTCCGGAGCTTTCCATCGCCGGCTGCATGGCCTAGGAGGGCCGAAACGCGTCTGACATCGGGAGGCCGCGCATGGCGGGTTCAGTCAACAAGGTGATCCTCATCGGCAATCTCGGCCGCGACCCCGAGGTGCGGACGTTCCAGAACGGCGGCAAGGTCTGCAACCTTCGCATCGCCACCTCCGAGAACCTGGAAGGACCGCAATACCGGCGAGCGGCGCGAGCGGACCGAGTGGCACTCGGTCGCGATCTTCTCCGAGCCGCTGGCCCGCATCGCCGAGCAGTACCTGCGCAAGGGCTCGAAGGTCTATCTCGAGGGCCAGCTCGAGACGCGGAAATGGCAGGACCAGTCCGGTCAGGACCGCTACTCGACCGAGGTCGTGCTGCGGCCCTACAAGGGTGAGCTGACGCTGCTGGATGGTCGCGGTGAAGGCGGCGGCGGCGGCTTTGGCGGGCGGCAGCGGCGGCGGCGGCGGAGATTATGGCGGCGGCCCCTCGGGCGGCAGTGGAGGCGGCGGTGGTGGCGGCCGCGGCGGCTACGACAACGACCTCGACGACGAGATCCCGTTCTAGAAGCGGCGCGCCAGGCGCGGAGGATGACTTGTCGCGCCCGCTGACGTATAAGCGAAGAGGTCGACCGGCCGCCTTCAGAAGCGCCGTCGTCCACGAGGCAGACAGGCAGGAGCGGGATTTTCCCATGGCAGGCATATCTCGGCGCGGACTTGTGGCCGGCGCGGCAGCGCTGGCCGGACTGGCGGCGTGCAACAACAGCTTGGGCAGCCGGGGCGGCGAGGCGATCGACGCGCGCGTCGACCGCACCCTCACCTATCTCTACGACACCTATCCCGGCACGCGGACGCTGGGGCAGAACTCGGTGGGCATCCTGGTGATGCCGCTGGTGACCGAGGCCGGCCTGCTGACCGTTGGCGGCTCGTACGGGCGCGGCGCCCTGCGGGTGGGCGGCGTCACGGTCGACTACTATTCGGCAGCGCAGGCGACGCTGGGCCCGCAGCTGGGGGCGCAGCAATTCGCCCACGTCCTGTTCTTCATGACCGAGGAGGCGCTGCGCAAGTTCCGCACATCGCCCGGCTGGGCTGCGGGCGCCGAGGTGGAATACGCGGTGAACGACCGCGGCGGCAACGTCGCCGCCGAGACGACCACCAGCCTCTCGCCGGTGATCGCGGTGGTCTTCGGCCAGGCGGGCCTGCTCGCCGGCGCCACGATCGAGGGCACCAAGTACACCCGCATCATCCCCTGATGTGAACGCCGCTCGCTCTCAAGTGAGCGGCGCTCACTGCGGGCTCAGCGCGTCAGGCGCCTGATCAGCGACGACGTGTCCCAGCGGTTGCCGCCCATCGCCTGGACGTCCTTGTAGAACTGGTCGACCAGCGCCGTGACCGGCAGTGGCGCGCCGATCTCGTCGGCTGTCTGCAGGCAGATCCGCAGGTCCTTGCGCATCCAGTCGACGGCGAAGCCATGCTCGAACTCGTCGTCGAGCATGGTTTCGTGTCGATTCTGCATCTGCCACGAGCCCGCGGCGCCCTGGCTGATCACCTCGACGATGGCCCGCCCGTCGAGTCCGGCCTTCTGCGCGAAGGCCAGCCCCTCGGACAGCGCCTGCACCAGCCCCGCGATGCAGATCTGGTTGACCATCTTGGTCATCTGGCCCGCGCCGCTGTCGCCCAGGCGCCGGCAGATCTTGGCGTAGGTCGAGATCACGGGCTCGACCCGCTCGTAATGCTCGGCCGTTCCGCCGCACATGATCGAGAGCTGCCCGTTCTCGGCCCCCGCCTGCCCGCCCGAGACCGGCGCGTCGACGAATCCGATGCCCCGCGCGTCGGCCGCGGCGGCCATCTCGCGCGTCACGGCGGCCGAGACGGTGGTGTGGTCCACAAATACCGATCCGGTCTCCATGCCCTCGAACGCGCCCGCCTCGCCGGTGCAGACCGCGCGCAGGTCATTGTCGTCGCCGACGCAGGCCATCACGAATTCGGCACCGCGCGCGGCTTCGGCCGGCGTGTCGGCGCGCCGGCCGCGATGGCGCTCGGTCCATGCCTCGGCCTTCGATGCGGTCCTGTTGAACACCGTCACCTCGTGGCCGGCCGCCGCCAGGTGCCCCGCCATGGGAAAGCCCATCACGCCAAGCCCCAAAAATGCCACCTTCGCCATGCCTGTCCCTTTCCCCGATTTCGGTCTATTGCCCTGTCTAACGGACCGCTCTTGTGGGTCAACGCAGGCTGTAATGGCACGTCTATTCCGCTGGCTGATGCGCCTTTTTACCGGGCTCGTGGCGCTGGTCGCGCTGACTGTGGCGATCGGCTACTGGTTCGCGGCGCGCTCGCTTCCCGACTACGACGCGACGTTTCGCATCGCGGGGCTGGAGGCCCCGGTCGAGATCGTGCGCGACAATGCCGACGTGCCCCACATCTTCGGCGACAGCGACGCGGACGTGTTCTTCGGGCTGGGATTCGCACACGCGCAGGACCGGCTGTGGCAGATGACGATGCTGCGGCGAACGGCCCAGGGGCGGCTGTCGGAGCTTTTCGGCCGCCGTACGCTGGCCACCGACACGCTGCTGCGCCGTCTCGACATCTACACCGCCGCGGTGCGCTCGGTCGACACGCTCGAAGAGGACGCGCGCACGATGCTCGAGGCCTACGCGGCGGGCGTGAACGCCTGGATCGCCGAGGTGAACGAGGGCGCGCGCGGCCGCGGTGCGCCCGAGTTCTTCCTGTTCTCGAACGAGATCGCGCCCTGGCAGCCGGCAGATTCGGTGGCGATCATCAAGCTGATGGCGCTGCAGTTGACGCCGCACCTGGAGGCCGAGGTGCTGCGTGCGCGGCTGTCGATGGCGTTGCCCGAAGAGCGGCTGCGCGACCTGATGCCGGACGACGCGGCACGCGGCATCGTGACGCTGCCCGACTTCACCTCGCTGTTCCCCGACCTGCCCCGATATGCGGCCGTCGCGCCGCCGCCGGTCGATCCGCTGTCGCCGGTGCAGCCGCGGGCGCTAGCCGGTGCGTCCAATGCCTGGGCGGCGGGTCCGACGCGGTCGGCCGCGGGCAGCACGCTGATGGCGAACGACCCGCATCTGGGCTTCAGCGCCCCGTCGATCTGGTATCTGGCGCGGCTCGAGCTGCCGTCGGGCGGCGTGATCGGCGGCACGATTCCCGGCGTTCCCGTCGTGCTCGTCGGCCGCAGCGCCAGCCTCGGGTGGGGGCTGACCTCGTCCTACATGGACGACCTCGACGTCTATATCGAACGGTTGAACCCCGATAACCCCGAGGAGGCGCTCACCCCCGACGGCTGGAAGCCGCTGACCACGCGCAGCTCGATCATCCGGGTCAAGGGCGAGGCGCCGGTGACGCTCAAGCTGCGCTGGTCCGAGAACGGGCCGATCCTGTCGGGGAACGACTATCAGCTGGCGCTCATCACGCCGCCCGGTCACGTCGCCTCGATCGCGTGGACGGCGCTGTCGCCGAAGGACACCACGCTGCAGGCGGGGCTCCGGCTGATGAAGTCGGCCGACGTGACCGAGGCGCTGGACGCCTCGCGCGAATATGTGGCGCCGTCGCAGAACCTGACGCTGGTCGACCACGAGACGATCGCGCTCAAGACCGTCGGCGCGATGCCGCGCCGCGCCGCGCGCCACCAGACCGAGGGGCGGATGCCCTCGCAGGGCTGGCTGCCCGAGAACCGGTGGCACGGGGCGATGTCGTACGCCGCGAACCCCGAATTCGTCGATCCAGAAGGCGGAATTCTCGGCAATACCAACAACAAGACGGTCGAGCGTCCGTTCCCGCTCCACGTCAGTCACGTCTGGGGCGACACACAGCGCATCCAGCGCTGGCGCCGACTGATGCAGAACCGCGAGGTGCATACCCGCGAGAGCTTCATCGAGGCGCAGCTCGACACCGTGTCATTCACCGCCCGCTCGCTTCTGCCGCTGATCGCGGCCGAGCTCTGGTACACCTCGGACGCGGCGCCCGAGGGCACGGTCGAGCGGCGGCGCAAGCGCGCGCTCGACTTGCTGGCCGAGTGGAACGGCGAGATGAGCGAGCACCTGCCCGAGCCGCTCATCTATGCCGCATGGCTGCGCGCGCTGCAGGACCGGCTGATTCGCGACGAACTGGGGCCGCTCGCCGACGCCTTCCGCCACCCCGAGCCGATCTTTCTCGAGCGGGTGTTCCGCGATGTCGACGGCGCGGCGGACTGGTGCGATGTGGTCCAGTCGAGCGCAATCGAAACCTGCCCCGAGATCGCCCGCGCGGCCCTCGACGAAGCCCTGCTCTGGATCGAGGAGACGCAGGGCGGCTCGCTCGACTCGCTGCGCTGGGGCGACGTGCACGAGGCGACGCACGACCACCCGGTTCTGGGCGACATTCCGATCCTGCGGTGGTTCGTGAACATCCGGCAGTCGACATCGGGGGGTGACAACACGCTGCTGCGCGGCCTCACCTCGGGCGACCCCGAGGCGCCGTTCCTGAACGTCCATGGGCCCGGCTATCGCGGCGTCTACGACTTCGCCGATCCCGATTCATCGGTCTTCATCATCTCGACCGGGCAGTCGGGGCATCCGCTCTCGCGCCATTACGACGACCTGGGCGAGCTGTGGCGGGTGGGAGAATACATCCCCATGTCGCTCGACCCCGAGTTGGCGCGCGCCGCGTCGGTGGGAACGACGCGCCTGATACCTCAGGGTCAACAATAGGTTGAAGCGCGGTCTTGCGGCGGCGCCTCAGGCGCGCTGACGCCATTCGCGGGCCTGCCGGTCGGTCCAGTTCACCGTCAGCCGAAAGCCCTTGTCGGTCTGGCGTTCGTCGGTGACCACGCCCTTTTCATGCAGCCAGGCGCGACCCCGCCCGTCGCTGAACGGCAGCTCGAGCGTAGCGGTGTGCCGATCCTCGTCGAGCGCTGCAGTGACCTGCTGCAACAATGTCTCGAGCCCCTCGCCCGTCAGCGCCGAGAGCAGCACCACGTTCTCGCGCCGCTCGGCATGGCGGCCGAGGGCGTCGCGCACCTCGGGGTCGAGGCGGTCCACCTTGTTCCAGACCTCGATCAGCGGCGTCGTGGCGGCAACGTCGAGATCGGCGAGAATCGCGGCCACATCCTCGGCCTGCTTCTCGGTCTCGCGGTGCGAGATGTCGCGCACGTGCAGGATCAGGTCCGCCGCCGTCACCTCCTCGAGCGTGGCGCGAAAAGCCGCGACGAGCTGCGTCGGCAGATCCGAGATGAAGCCCACGGTGTCGGACAGGATCACGGTCCGGCCGGTCGGAAGTTCGACACCGCGCATCGTCGGGTCGAGCGTGGCGAACAGCATGTCCTTGGCCGTCACCTCGGCGCCGGTCAGGCGGTTGAACAGCGTCGATTTGCCGGCGTTGGTGTAGCCGACCAGCGCGACGATGGGATACGGCACCTTCGCGCGCGCCGCCCGGTGCAGCTCGCGCGTCCTGACCACCTTGGATAGCTGGCGGCGCAGGCGGACCAGAGCCTCGTCGATGGCGCGGCGGTCGGCCTCGATCTGGGTCTCGCCGGGGCCGCCGACGAAGCCGAGGGCGCCGCGCTGCCTCTCGAGGTGGGTCCACGCCCTGACCAGGCGCGTGCGCTGATAGCTGAGCGCGGCCATCTCGACCTGCAGCACGCCCTCGCGCGTGCGGGCGCGGTCGGAAAAGATCTCGAGGATCAGGCTGGTGCGGTCGAGGAGCTTGACCTTCCACTCCCGCTCCAGGTTGCGCTGCTGGACCGGGGTGACCGGCCCGTCGACCAGCACCAGCTCGACCTCGTCACGCTCGAGCTTCTCACCCAGTTCGGCGATCTTGCCCGAGCCGAAAAGAAGGCCCGGCCGCGGGCGCGGCAAAGGCACAACCTCGGCGCCCACCACCTCGAGCGCAGGGAGGGCGTGGGCCAGCGCCACGGCCTCGTCAAGCGCCTCGGCCGCAGGTCGCCGCGCGCGATCGGACTGCAGGTCGGGATGCAGGACCCAGGCGCGCGTCGGGCGGGCCCCATGCTCCACGACTTAGTCGTCGCCCTCGTAGAGGTTGATTGGCTGCGACGGCATCACCGTCGAGATGGCGTGCTTGTAGACCAGCTGCGACTGGCCGTCGCGCCGCAGCAGCACGCAGAAGTTGTCGAACCAGGTGATCACGCCCTGCAGCTTGACCCCGTTTATGAGAAAGATCGTGACCGGGACCTTCGTCTTCCGGACGTGGTTTAGAAACGCGTCCTGCAGGTTCTGTTTGTCCGAAGCCATTAGTCCCAACCCACTTCTTCTTGGTCTCGCCCGGGTGCGAAACGTGCCGACCGTCAACGCCTTGACACTATGGCGGTCCGGAAGAGGTTTCCAGCCCGAAGCCGCAACACGCAGCGCTTGCAGCGACTATCCGCGCCAGAAATCGGGGTTTAGAAGCGCGATGAAGGCAAGCATCTCGAGCCGGCCGAGCACCATCGCGGCGGCGAGGATCGTCTTTGCCCAATCGCTGAGGGCGGCGTAACTCACCGGAATCTCCCCCGCCGTCCATGCGAGCGGCCCCGTCGTCGACAGCGCCGCGATGGTCAGCACGATGGTCTGCTGGAACTCGAGCCCCGTCAGCGCCAGCGCGGCCAGCACGAACGCGATCGAGAGGGCGAAGAGCATGAAGAAGATCCACGCGACATAGGCGCCGCGCCGGCGGATACGGCGGGCCTCGGCGCCGGCACCGCCGATCGACGACGGGTGCACGAGGCGCTCCATCTCGCGAATCCCCTGCTTGTAGAGCACGTAGACACGCAGCAGCTTGACGCCGCCCGCCGTCGTCGCCACGCCGCCGCCGACCAGGGCGAGGCCCATCAGGATCAGGCCGGGAGTGTCCAGCGCCGACCACACGCGCGCGCTCGACCACGAGGTGCTCTCGAACCCGGTCGTGGTCAGGAACGACATCACGGTGAAAACACCGCCCCAGAAGGCGCGCAGAGCGTTCGCCGTCTCACCGGCGGCCTCGGTCTCGTAAGCCCCCAGCCAGTGGCGCACGAACAGCAGGAACGGCACAGCCAGCACCAGAAGGATCCCCAGCCCCAGCTCGGGGTCGTCGCGGAGCGTGCGCGAGCCGCGGACGCGGTCGTCGAAGGCGAAGGTCTGCCGCGACAGTCCGAAGACGAGGAAGACCAGGATCAGCCCCTCGCCCGCGATCCCGGACCCGGACCCGACCATGCCACCGACCGGCGAGATGCCGGACGTCGCCAGTGTCGACATCGCATGGCAAAGCGCGACAAGAGGCGCATCGCCCGCCAGGATCAGCAGGATCCAGAGCATGAGCGTGAGCGAGGCATAGATCGGGAGAAGCTGGACCGCGAACCGCCGCAACCGTTCGCCCGGCTCGGCCACGCGCGAGATCTGGGAGGCGCCGGCGGCGCCGCGGCCGGCCGGATCGGGCGAATCGATCTCGAAGCCGCCGAGGCTCATCGGGGCCAGGATCCCGATGGCCGTCACCCAGGTGAAGAACCCGCCCAGCCAGCCGACCTCGGCCCGCCACAGATGCACGCTCGCCGGCGCGGCGCCCGGCCCCGCCAGAACCGTCGCGCCGGTAGTGGTGAAACTCGACACCATCTCGAACCAGGCGTCGAAATAGCCCAGGCCCGGCACCGCCTCGTAGACCGGAACCGCCAGCTGCAGCGGCAGCACGGTCAGCGCCCCGACCAGCGTCAGAAGGTAGGCCCGCGCCTGGTGCCGGATGACATGGTCGGAAACCGCGACACCCACCAGCAGGAACAGGATGCCGAAAAGCAGCCCGGCGTAGAAGAACGCGCGCGCGGTCTTCCAGTCGCCCACCACCGAGGCGTGCAGCGCCGGCACCAGCATCGCCGCGCCGCCGAGCCCGATCAGGACGACCGGGAACGGCAGCGACATGAGGCGCGATCGCATCAGAAGAAGTCGATCGAGACCTGGAACAGGCGTTCCACCTCGGGCACGTCGGCCGCAAGCGCGAAGAGGACGATGACGTCGCCCTCCTCGATGCGGGTTCCGCCCGTCGGCTTGACCACCCGCCCCTGCTTCGAGACCGCCCCCACAAGGACACCTTCGGGAAAGTCGATGTCGCGGATCAGCTGGCCCGAGATGGGCGAGGTCGAGAGTACCTGCGCCTCGATCACCTCGGCCTCGGCGTCGCCTACCGAATAGACGCCGCGGATCCGGCCGTGACGGATATGGCGCAGGATCGAGCTGACGGTCGTCGAGCGCGGGTTGATGTAAGCATCGATCTCGAGCGGTTTCATCAGCGGGATCAGCGTCGGATCGTTGACCAGGCAGATCGCCATCGGGCAGCCCGCCGCCTTGGCCCTGACCGAGGCCAGGAGGTTGGTCTTGTCGTCATCGGTCACGGCGAGGACGGCGTTCGCCCGCTCAACCCCGGCCTCGCTCAGAAGTTCGGCGTCAAGGCCGTCGCCGTGCAGCACGATCGTCCGTTCCAGCGCGTCCGCCGCACGCTCGGCGCGGCCGCGGTTGCGCTCGATGATCTTGGCGCGCACCCGGTGAACCCGGTTCTCGAGGGTTCGCGCCACGGACAGGCCCACATTGCCGCCGCCGATGATCACCACCCGGTCCTGCCGCACGATCTCCTTTCCGAAGATCTCGAGAGTCCTGTTCACATCCTCGGTGTGGCTGATCACATAGATCTGGTCGCCCTCGAAAAGCTGGTCGCCGGGCTCGGGCGAGAACAGCCGGTCGCCCCGCCGCACCCCTACGACGATCGTCCTGAGCGTCGAGAACAGGTCGGTGAGCTGCCTCAGCGGGGTGTCGAGCACCGGGCAGTCGCCCTCGAGCGTGATCCCCAGCAGCGTCACGCGCCCGTCGAGGAACTGCTCGGTATCGAAGGCCTGCGGCGCATTCAGCCGCCGCAACGCCGCCTCGGCCACCTCGCGCTCGGGGCTGATCACCACGTCGATCGGCATGTGATCGCGCCGATAGAGGTCCGAGTAGATCGCCGTCAGGTAGCTCTGCGCCCTGAGCCGCGCGATCTTGCGCGGGACCGCGAAGACCGAGTGCGCCACCTGGCAGGTCACCATGTTGACCTCGTCCGAATAGGTGGCGGCGATGACCATGTCGGCATCGCGCGCGCCGGCACGGTCGAGCACGTCGGGATACGAGGCGAACCCCGCGATACCCTGCACGTCGAGCGTGTCCGTCGCCCGCCGCACAAGGTCGGGGTTGTTGTCGACCACGGTGACGTCGTTGCGCTCGCTCGACAGGTGCCGCGCGATCTGCCAGCCGACCTGCCCGGCGCCGCAGATGATGACCTTCATGTGTCGCCTTCGTCGCGGAAACGGCTCTCAGGGTTGGCAGACGCGGCAGGTGCCGTCAATCAGGCGTCCTCGTTGCTGACATGAGCCACGCGGGCGCCGGCGCGGTTCGACGTCACCACGTTCAGCGACTTGAGCTTTCGGTGCAGTGCCGAACGCTCCATCCCGACGAAGCTGGCGGTGCGGCTGATGTTGCCGCCGAAGCGGTTGATCTGGGTCAGCAGGTACTCGCGCTCGAACACCTCGCGGGCCTCGCGCAGGGGCAGCGTGGCAAGGCCGCCCGACAGCACCACCCGGTCGTCGGCGCCGTCGGGGCGCGGCTCGGTCGCCGGCACCTCGGCCGCCGCGATCTCGTCGCGGTCGGGGCCCAGGATCAGCACCCGCTCGATCACGTTGCGCAATTGCCGCACGTTGCCGGGCCAGATCATCGTCTGCAGCATCGTCACCGCCTCGTCGCTGAGGCGGCGCAGCGGCAGGCCCTGGGTGCGGTTGAAGTGGTCGAGAAAATGCGCGGCGAGCGCGGGGATATCCTCGCGCCGTTCGGCCAGCGACGGCACCGAGATCGGCACGACGTTGAGGCGGTGGAAGAGCTCGCTGCGGAAGCGCCCGGCCTGCACCTCGGTCGCCAGGTTGCGGTTGGTGCTGGAGATGACGCGAAGGTCGACATTCACCGGCTCGCCGCCGCCGACGCGCTGGAACGTCTGCTCGGTCAGCACCCGCAGGATCTTCGACTGCGTTCCCTCCGGCATGTCGGCGATCTCGTCGAAGAACAGGACGCCGCCGTCGCGCCTGCTCGAGCAGGCCCGGCTCGACCCCGCGCTCGGGCGTCTCGCGCCCGAAGAGCACCTCCTCCATTCGCTCCGGCGCGACCGAGGCCGAGGCGACGGTGACGAACGGCTTGTCGGCCCGCGGCGAATGGACGTGGATGTAGCGCGCGGCCACCTCCTTGCCGGCGCCCGGCGGGCCGCTCAGCATGATGCGGCCGTTCGACCGCGTGACCTTGTCGAGCTGCGACTTGAGCGCGCGGAAGGCCGGGCTCTGCCCGATCATCTCGACCTGCCCGTTCTCGCCGCGACGCAGGACGGTGTTCTCGCGACGCAGCTTCGACGTTTCCATCGCCCTGCGAATGACGACCGTCAACTGGTCGATGTTGAACGGCTTTTCGATGAAATCGTAGGCGCCCTGCTTGATCGCGGCCACGGCGATCTCGATGTTGCCGTGCCCCGAGATGATGACCACCGGGATCTGCGGGGTGGTGCGCTTGACGTGGCCCAGGATGTCGATCCCGTCCATCCGGCTGTCCTTGAGCCAGATGTCGAGGACGATCAGGGCGGGCGGGTCGTTCCTGAGAGCGCCCATGCACTCGTCGGCATTGGCCGCGGTCTGGGTGACGAACCCTTCGTCCTCGAGGATGTCCGCGATCAGCTCGCGAATGTCGCGCTCGTCGTCGACGATCAGGATGTCGCTCATGTCTGCTCCCTCATACGGCCAGCCTTTCTCGGTTCTCGGCTGCCACCAGCAGTTCGGCCGGCAGCAGGATGTCGGCGCGGGCCCCGATCTGGCCCGAACCGTCGAGCGGGTCGGCATCGGTCGAGCGTCAGCGTGCCGCCATGCTCCTCGATGATCTTCTTGACGATGGGCAGGCCGAGGCCGGTCCCGTTGTCGCGCGTCGTCACGTAGGGCTCGAAGAGGCGCGAGCGGTCCTCGGGCAGACCGACGCCGTTGTCGGCGACCGAGATCCGCACGCCCTCGTGCCCGCGTGGTCATCGTCACCACGATCCGCCCGGCGTGACCCGGCGGCGCCCCGCGCTTGCGCAGCGCCTCGATCGCCTCGCCCGCGTTCTTGATCAGGTTCGTCAGCGCCTGCCCGATCATCGTCGCGTCGACCTCGGCCTCGACGCCGGTCGCCGGGCAGGTCGGCCCTGACCTCGACGTTCTCGAGCGCCCCGCTCCTGCAGCGCCACCGCGTCGCGCGACCAGCCGCGTCAGGTCGTGGCGTCGCCGGTCGGGCTCGGGCATCCGGGCGAACTTGCGAGAACTCGTCGACGATGCGCCTCAGGTCGCCGGTCTGGCGTACGATGACGTCGGTCATCTGGTCGAGGCGATCGGCCTCGTCGCCGACGGCGGCGCGGAACTTGCGCTTGATCCGCTCGGCCGAAAGCTGGATCGGCGTCAGCGGGTTCTTGATCTCGTGCGCGATCCGCCGCGCCACGTCGCCCCAGGCGGCCATCCGCTGGGCCGTGACGAGGTCGGTCACGTCGTCGAAGGCCACCACGTAGCCCTCGAGCCGGCCCGACTCGTTGCGGCGCGTGGCCATGCGGACCAGCAGGCTTCTCGATCTGGCCGGCGCGGGTGACGCGGATCTCCTCCTGGACGCGCCTCGGTGCGGCCGGCCCTGCAGCTTGACAGAAGGTCGGCGAACTCGGGTACGGCCTCGGCGAACCCGGTCCTCTGCCCCATCGCGCTCGTCGAGGCGCAGGAGCCGCTCGGCCGACGCGGTTGACGAAGGTGACGCGGCCCTGCGCGTCGAGGCCGACCACGCCGGCCGTGACCGAGGAAAGCACCGAGTCGAACAGGCGCCGGCGCTGCTCGATCTGGCGGTTCCGGGCCAGAAGCGTCGTCGCGCTGCGCCTTCAGCTGCCGCGTCATCTGGTTGAAGATGCGGCCCAGCATGGCGATCTCGTCGTCGCCCTCCTCCTCGGTCACCTGCACGTCGAGGTCGCCCGCGCCCACCCGCTGGGCCGCGCCCGCCAGCCGGCCCACCGGCCGCGACAGCCGCTCGGCGAACCAGAGGCCGCAGCCAGATCGCGGCGAGGATCAGGATCACCGCGAAGCCGAGATAGAGCAGCCCGAACTCGAACAGGATCCGCCCCCGCTCGTTCTCGAGCTGGTTGTAGAGGCGCACCGTCTCCTGGGTGTCGTCGAGAAGCGCCAGGATGCTCGCCATCGACATCGCGGCTGACATAGAGATAGCGGTCGACGAAGCCCGTCGAGCGCGATCAGCGCGCGGAACTCGTTGCGGTCCCAATCCTCGATGATGACCGGTGTCGTCGCCCTGCGCGCGCTCGATGGCGGCGGCGGCGGGGCTGCTCGAAGTCGAAGAGGTACGACCGTTCGCCGCGGGCGCGGATCTCGCCTGCGCCGTCGATGACGTAGGCCTCGCGCAAGCCTCGCTGGATGCGGCTCTGTCCCTGGGTCAGGAGCTGGCGCACGTCGCCATCCGACAGGAACGGCGTCCGCCGTCGCGCCGCCTCGAGGAAGGCGGCAAGCGCGTGCGCGTCCTGGCGAAGGTCCCGGCGCTCGTCCTCCTCGTAGGCCTCGGCCGCGGCGAGCGAGGCGCCGACGGACCGCGCACCCGGTCGGAGAACCACCCTTCGAGCCCGACATTGATGGTCAGCCCGCAAAGATCGCCACCGACACGGTCGGGATCAGCGCGATCAGCGCGAAGACGCCGGTGAGCCGCAGGTGCAGCCGCGACCCCGCGGAACGCGCCCGCCGCGCCGCGACCATCGCGCGCGATCTGCCGCAGCACCAGCGTCGCCAGGACCAGCACGTAGACGAGGTCGGCCAGCAGCACGAGCCGCAGCGACAGGCGTGGACGGGCCCTGGTCGAGCGGCCCCAGCACGAGGAAGGTGGCCAACGCAAGCAGCGGCCCGAGGACCACCAGGCCGAGGGTCGCCGCGTTCTGCACGCGCCGCTGCCGCCGAAGCCGCACCAGACGCTGCCAAGTCGCCGCTTGCCGTGGCGCCCTTCACGTGATCAACCGCCGTACACTGCCCGCGGTGGCCTCACCGGCTGCCGCCGTTCCGCCACTCTTCTGTTGCGGTTTTACATCAACTTGCGGCGTCGTGTCACGCGGATATCTAGGTCGGTGATCTTCTTGCGCAGCGTGTTCCGGTTGATGCCGAGCAGGTCGGCACATCGCGCCTGGTTTCCGCCCGTCGCGTCGAGCGCGATCTCGATCAACGGCATCTCGACCTCCCTCAGGATGCGCTGGTAGAGGCCCGGCGGCGGCAGCACGCCGCCGTGCAGGTCGAAGTAGCGCTTGAGGTGCTTGCCGACCGACGCCGACAGCTTCTCGCCGTCGCCGCCGCCCCGCAGCGGCTCGATCGCCGGCTGGTTGCCCAGCACCAGCTCGACCTCGGCGCGGCCGATCTCTTCCTCGCCCCCGGTCAGGACCAGGCGGCGGATCGTGTTCTCGAGCTGGCGCACGTTGCCGGGCCAGGAGTAGGCGCGGACGAGATCCAGCGCCTCGTCTCGCCAGGCGCCGCGGGCGGACCCGTCGCGCATCGGCGCGGGCGAGGAAGTGCTCGCGCCAGCAGCGGGATGTCCTCGACCCGCTCGCGCAGCGGCGGCACGGTGACGGTGACCCCGCCCAGCCGGTAGAAGAGGTCCTGGCGGAACCGGCCCGCCTCCATCCGCTGCGACCAGGTCGGCCTGGCTCGTCGCCATGCACGCGCGGCCCGCCGTCGGTCAGGCTGTCGAGCATCCGCACCGACGCGGGCCTGCGCCTCGTCGTCCAGGTCGCCCACCTCGTCGAACAGGATCGTGCCGTTGCGCGCGCGGGCCAGGATCGCCGACGGGCCCGTCCATCCAGGTCCAGGTCCTGCGGCCCGACGACCACGAAGGGCAGGCTGCGCCGGTCGGAGAAGTCGTGGATCGCGCGCGCGATGAGCGACTTGCCGGTGCCGGATTCGCCGGTGATCAGCACCGGCAGCTCGGTATTCATCACCCGCGCCACGAGGCGGTAGAGCGCCTGCATCGCCGGCGTCCGCCCCACCAGCGGCAGGTCCTCGCCGGGTTCGCGGGGCGGCCTGCGGACGGCGCGCGGCGTCCGCCGCCGCGTCTCGAGCGCCCGCGCCGCGCGCTTCATCAGGTCGGGCAGGTCGAAGGGCTTGGGCAGGTAGTCGAAGGCGTCCTTCTCGGCCGCCTGGATCGCCGTCATGATCGTGTTCTGCGCCGAGATCACGATGACCGGCAGGCCCGGCCGCTGCTCGCCGATCTTCGGCAGCGCGTCGAGCCCGTTGCCGTCGGGCATGACCACGTCGGAGATGACCAGGTCGCCCTTGCCCTCCTCGACCCAGCGCATCAGCGTCACCAGCGAGGAGGTGGCGTGCACCTTGCAGCCGGCCCGCGTCAGCGCCTGGGTCAGAACCGTGCGGATCGTGCGGTCGTCGTCGGCGACCAGAACCGTTCCGTCCATCAGAGGCTCTCCCCAGCGGCTTCGTCCGGTGCTGGCGCGACGGGCAGCGAGATGCGGAACACCGTGCGTCCCGGCACCGAGTTCGACGGAGATCCAGCCGTCGTGCTCGGAGATGATCTTGGAGACCAGCGCGAGGCCCAGCCCGGTGCCGTTCTCGCGGCCCGAGACGAAGGGCTCGAAGATCTCGCTGGCGATCTCGGGCGGGATGCCGGGGCCGTCGTCGATGATCTCGACCTGCAGCGGCAGGGTGCGCCTGGCTGCCGTCCTTGCGCCGCACGCCGCAGCGACAGGTCGTAGAAGGTGCGCAAGTCGGATCGTGCCGCCCCTCTTGCCCGCCGCCTCGGCGGCGTTCTTGAGCAGGTTCATGGAACACCTGGAGCATCTGGTCGCCGTCGCACCAGGCTGGGCGGCAGCGAGGGGTCGTAATCCTCGACGAATCGCATGTGGGCGGCGAAGCCCACCATCGCGGACTTGCGCGCCCGGTCGAGCAGGTCGTGGACGTTGACCGCCTTGCGCGTCGGGCGGGCTGAGGTTGCCGAACTGCTCGACCTGCTCGAGCAGCTTCACGATCCGCCGCGTCTCGGCCGACGATGAGGTCGGTGAGGTCGCGGTCGCTCGCCCGTCAGGTTCATCGACAGGAGCTGCGCCGCGCCGGTGATGCCGGCGAGCGGGTTCTTGATCTCGTGCGCCAGCATCTCGGCCATGCCGATGGCGGACTTGGCGGCCGACTTGACCGACTGCGCGCGGTCCAGCCGGTCGGCGATCGCGCGCGGCTCCATCAGCAGCAGCACGAAGCCCCGGCGTCCCGATCATCGGCGCGATCTGGATGTTGCACTGCGACGGCGCGCTGGTCGCCCGCGCCGACGTCGACGTTGTTGATGAAGAGCGGCGCGCCTGGTCGGCGCGGACCCGCGCCGAAGCCTCCTCGAGCGGCGCGTCGACTGGCAGCCTGTCGAAGACCGGCGCGCCGCCGCAGCGAGCGGGCCGAGGTGTTGAGGAACTGTTCGGCCGCGGGGTTGACCTCGGCGATGCATGTCGCCGCTCGGTCGAGCAGGAAGGCCGGGACCGGCAGCGACGCCCAGAGCGTGCTCGCCGAAGGTCGTTCATGCCGCGCCGCGCGTCGTGGCCGGCAAGCGCGTCGCGGCAGGAGACGCGAGCACCGCGCGCCGGGTCGCGGCGGTCAGCACCGCGCGGCGCAGCGGCGCCGGCGTCGCCGGCCTCGTCCATGTACCAGCCCAGGTGCTTGCGGACCACGCGGCGCCCAGCTCGCGGCCGTAGAAGGCCAGCATCGTCCTCGTAATGCGCCGCCACCATGTCGGCGAACGCCGCGCCCTCGCGGCACGCGCGGCGGCGGCGGGCCGGAGAGGCGCGCGGCGATCTGCGCCAGCAGCCAGGGCCGGCCCTGCGCGCCCCGGCCGATCATCACGCCGTCCGCGCCGGACGGCGCGCAGCGCCGCGCGCGCGGTGCCGGCGCCGAGCGATGTCGCCGTTGGCGATGACCGGGATCGAGACGGCCTGCCTGACCGCGGCGGATCGCGGCCCAGTCGGCGCGCCCTTGTAGAACTGGCAGCGGGTGCGGCCGTGGATCGTGATCATCGCGCATGCCCGCCGCCTCGGCCCGCCGCGCGAGGTCGGGCGCGTTCAGCGCGTCGTCGTCCCAGCCGAGCCGCGTCTTCAGCGTCACCGGCACGCGCACCGCGCCCACCACCGCCTCGATCAGCCGCAGCGCGTGGTCGAGGTCGCGCATCAGCGCCGAGCCCGACCAGCCGTTCGTCGACCTTCTTGGCCGGGCAGCCCATGTTGATGTCGATGACCCGCGCGCCCGTTGGCCTCGACCATGCGCGCGGCCTCGGCCATCCAGTGCGCCTCGCGCCCGGCGAGCTGGACGGCGGTGTTGGCCACGTCCGAGCCCCAGCTCGGCCCGTTCGCGCACGCCGGGCTTGGCCTGCACCATCTCCTGGCTCGCCACCATCTCGCTGACCGACCAGGCCGCGCCGAAGCGCGGCCACCAGCCGGCGGAACGGCAGGTCGGTGATCCCGGCCATCGGGGCGAGCAGAACCGGTGGCCGATGCAGTCGATGGCTGCCAGTTGCATGGCCAGATGCCCAATCCTTGTGCATTTGCCTCGAGCCTATCCGCCAGAACGACCATGGCAAGCCAGCCCCGCCGCGCGCGTCGTTCCCGCAAAGCCGCCGGTTGCCCAAAATTTGGGCATTCGGGCCGCAGGCCGCGATGCATTGTCACTGCTGCAGGCACGTCATAGAACGGCGGGGCAAGGGGGAGTCGGGATGACGACAGCCGCCGTGATCGTCGCCGCCGGGCGCGGCCTGCGCGCGGGTGGCGACGTCCGAAGCAGTGGCGCAGCGCTGGCGGGTCGCGCCGTGGTGGCCTGGACGCTCGAGGCCTTTCGCACGTCGCCGGTGGTTCAGCGCATCGCCCTCGTCCTCCACCCCGACGATGCCGCGATGGCGCCGGGCTACGAGGCCCATCCGGACGTGATCGTTGCTGTCGGCGGCGCGACGCGGGCGCGAGCGTGCGCGCGGGGCTCGAGGCGCTGACCGCTGACGGGCTCGACCGGGTGCTGATCCACGACGTCGCCCGCCCCTGCGTGACGCCAGGCGCTGATCGCGCGGGTCGTCGCGCGCGCTGGACGACGCGCCGACGGCGCAGCCCCGGCCCTGCCGGTGACCGACGCGCTCTGGCGCGGCGACGGACGGGCGCGTCGCGGGACGGTGCGACCGCGCCGGCCTCTGGCGGGCGCAGACGCCGCAGGGGTTCCGCTTCGACGCCGATCCTCGCCGCGCACCGCGCCCATCCGCGGCGGCGCCGCCGACGACGTGGAGGTCGCGCGCGCCGCGGGGCTGGACGTCGCGATCGTTCCGGGCGAGGAACGCAACCTGAAGATCACCGTGCCCGAGGACTTCGCCCGGGCCGAGACGACTGCTGGAGGGGCGCATGGACGTCCGCATCCGGCAACGGCTTCGACGTGCACGCCTTCGGCCCCGGCGACCACGTCATGCTCTGCGGCGTCGAGGTGCCGCACGACGCGGGCTGGTCGGGCCATTCGGACGCCGACGTGGGGATGCACGCGATCACCGACGCGATCTACGGCGCGCTGGCCGAGGGCGACATCGGGCGGCATTTCCCGCCCTCCGACCCGCAGTGGAAGGGCGCGGCCAGCGAGCATCTTCCTGAGCCATGCGGCCGGGCTGCGCGGCGGCCGCGCGGCTACCGCGTCGCCAACGTCGACTGCACGCTGATCTGCGAGCGCGCCGAAGATCGGCCCGCATGCCGACGCGATGCAGTCGAACGGCTGGCGCGATCATGGCGGATCGCGCCGGAGCGGATCAGCGTCAAGGCCACGACGTCGCGAGCGGCTGGGCTTCACCGGCCGCGAGGAAGGGATCGCCGCGATCGCCACCGTCACGCTGGTGCAGCCGCATGAGCCGCCTCGTCGCCACCTTCTTCGGCGTCGGCTACCTGCGCCCGGCCCCGGCACCTGGGGCTCGGCCGCGGCGGTGCCGCTCGGCCTGGCTGCTGCACGCGCTCGGCGGCTTTCCCGCGGTTCGCGCTGCGACGCTGGCCGTCTTCGCGGTCGGCATCGTGGGCGACCGAGGCGGCGACGCGCGGAGCGGCCGGACAAGGACCCCGGCCGAGATCGTCATCGACGAGGTCGTGGGGCAGTGGATCGCGCTCTGGCCGCTCTCGGCCGGCCTCTGGCACGCGGGCGCCGACCCCTGGATGTTCCCCTGGCCGGGCTGGGTCGGCGGCTTCGTGATGTTCCGCCTCTTCGACATCTGGAAGCCCGGGCCCGTCGGCTGGGCCGACCGCGCGGCGACGCCTGGGCGTGATGCTGGACGACGTGATCGCCGGGCTCATGGCGGCCGTCGTCGTGGCGCTCGCGGCGGGCTGGCGCACGGCGTCTGCTGGGCATGAGCGTCGCGGAAGCGCTCCTCGCCCGGGCCACGCGCCGAGGGCCGGACCATCGCCACCGCCGAAAGCTGCACCGGCGGAATGGTCGCCGCGGCGATCACCGAGGTGCCCGGGTCGTCTCGGCAGTCTTCGACCGGGGCTTCGTCACCTATTCCAACGCCGCCAAGGTCGAGATGCTGGGCGTCGCGGACGACGCTCGCCGCTCGCACGGCGCGGTCTCGGAGGAGGTCGCGCGCGAGATGGCCGAGGGCGCGCTTGCCCGCTCCGCCGCCGACTGTCGCCGTCGCGGTCACCGGCATCGCCGGCCCCGGCGGGTCCGAGCACAAGCCCGAGGGCCGGGTCTGCTTCGCCCTCGCCGGCCCGGCACCCTGCGAAGCGAGACGATGGAATTCGGCGCGCTCGGGCGCGGCGCGCGTGCGGGCGCGCGCCACCGATCACGCGCTGGACCTGCTCCTGGCGGCGTTGTCGCCGTAGAGCTGGGCCGCCCGCCGCTCGAAGGCGCGGACGATGCGCTGCATCGCGTCGTTGAAGACCACGCCGATCACGCCCTGCAGGACCCGGTTGCGGAACTCGAAGTCGACCTAGAAGTCCACCTCGCAGCCGCCCGTCGGCCACGTCGCGGAAGTTCCAGTGCGATTCCAGGTAGCTGAACGGGCCGTCGATGTATTCCGTGTCGATCCGCTTCTGCTCGGGCCAGAGCGTCACGCGGCTGCCGAAGCGCTCGCGGAAGACCTTGAACGAGATCACCAGGTCCGCAACCATCACCTCGTGGTCGCCCTCGTCGTCGGCGCGACGGATGCGCGCCGCGGCGCACCAGGGCAGGAACTCGGGGTAGCGAGCCACGTCGGCGACCAGGTCGTACATCTGGTCGGCGGTATAGGGCAGCTGACGCGGTCTCGGAATGGCTCGGCATGATCGTGACCTAGCCCGCTCCCGCGAGGCTCGCAGACTGTCCCGCTTGCCCGGCCTCGCACATCGGCAAGGCGCCGCCGAAACTGCCAGGAGGCGCGACATGCGTGCGCCCGACTACGTGATCGACGAGATGATCTCGGCCAAGGCCATCGCCGCCCGGATCGAGGCGCTGTCGCGCGAGATCCAGGCCGCCTTCGCCGGCACCGACAAGCTGGTCGTCGTGGGCCTGCTGCGCGGCTCCTTCGTCTTCATCGCCGACCTGGTGCGCGAGCTGGACCTGCCGGTCGAGGTCGATTTCCTCGAGGCCTCCTCCTACGGCGACGCGATGGAGAGCAGCCGCGAGGTGCGCATCCTCAAGGACCTGCGCGGCGAGATCGCGCGGGCGCGACGTGCTGGTGGTCGAGGACATCGTCGACACCGGCTTCACGCTGCACGCACGTCGTGGACCTGCTGCGCTCGCGCAGCCGCGGCGGCTCGAGACCATCGCGCTGCTCGACAAGCCCTCGCGGCGCGAGGTCGACATCACGCCGACCTGGACCGGGATTCGAAATCCCCGACGAGTTCGTCGTGGGCTACGGGATCGACTACGCGCAGCGCAACCGCAACCTGCCCTTCATCGGCAAGGTCCGTTTCCTGTCCTGAGCACACGCGTTTGTTAGGATGATCCCCGCGCGGCCGCATGTTACGCTGCGTCCGCCTACAGTGAACGGGGAGACAAACAGATGAAGTACAAGGCAATATTCGCCCTGGCGGTGGCCGGCGTCGCGGTGGCGGGGCTGGCCCAGGCGCAGGACGCTCCACCCCGCAGGAGCGGGCGCACGCCCTCCGCCAGGCGCACATGGCGCTCTTCGCGCACAACCTCGGGCCGCTGGGCGCGATGGCCAAGGGCGAGATGGAGTACGACGCCGACATCGCGACGCGAAACGCGCGGAACATCGCAAGCCTCGCCTCGGTAGACATGTCGAGCTACTGGGTCGAGGGGTCGGACAGCTTCTCGATGGACGAAAGCCGCGCCCTGCCCGCCATCTGGGACAACCTGGACGACGTGAACAAGAAGCGCGAGGCCCTGGTCGAGGCCGCGAGCGCGGCCGCCGATGCCGCGGGCCAGGGACGCGAGGCGTTCGCGCCGGCCTTTGCCCAGTTGGGCAAGGCGTGCGGCGGGTGCCACGAAGACTACCGCAAGCCCGAAGACTGACCGCCCGGTGCGGCGCCTGTTGGCAGGCCTGAGCGCAGCCGCGATCGGCGGCTTCGCCCTCTACTGGGGGTTGACGCGACCCGTTCCGCTGGCGGCGGAGGCGCTGGCGGGGATCGAGCCGGACCTGGCGCGGGGCGAGCATGTCTTTCATGCCGCCGGCTGCGCCTCGTGCCACGTGGCGCCCGATGCCGAGGACGGGGCGGAACAGCCGATTCTGTCGGGAGGTCAAAGGTTTAAGTCACCCTTCGGAACGTTCGTGGCGCCCAACATCTCGTCCGATCCCGAGCACGGCATCGGCGAGTGGTCGGACCTGGACATCGTGAACGCGCTGCGGCGGGGGGTGTCGCCGGAAGGAACCCATTATTTTCCGGTACTTCCCTACCCGACCTACCAGCGGGCCGAGCTGGAGGACCTGGTGTCGCTGGCGGCCTACCTGCGGACCCTGCCCCCGTCGCAGGCGGAGAGCGCGGCGCACGAGGTGCCGTTCCCGTTCTCGATGCGCCGGAACCTCGGCATGTGGAAGCGCCTTTTCCTGAACGATAACTGGGTGTTGGAGGCCGAGCCGGGGTCGGAGGTCGAGCGCGGGCGGTACCTGGTCGAGGCGCTGGGCCATTGTGGCGAGTGCCACACGCCACGCAACATGTTGGGGGGCGCGGAGTTCTCGCGGTGGATGGCCGGGGCGCCGAACCCGGTCGGCGACGGGCGCATCCCGAACCTGACACCGGCGCACCTGAAATGGTCGAAGGAGGACCTAACCTATTTCTTTGAAACGGGTTTTACGCCCGAGTTCGACACGGCGGGGGGCGAGATGGCGAAGGTGATCAAGAACCTCGCCAAGCTGCCCGCGGACGACCGGCAGGCCATCGCGGCCTACATCAAGGCCCTGCCCCCGGCCGAGTGACGTACACCCCTCCAGCCGCGAAAACGTACGTGTTTCCGGCGAGAAGCGTACAAACCGTACAGAAAAATGTACGGGGTTTGGACAGAATTGCCCTTTGCCGCCACGCCCCGCCCCCCTTGCCGGCACGGGCATCGTCATCACATGATGCGGATGGCGATGCGGAGGATGCCATGCGGACGACGGTCAACCTGGACGATGCGCTGGTCGAAAAGGCCGCGGGCCTGACCGGCGTGACGGAGCGCGGGGTGCTGCTGCGCGAGGCGCTGACGGCGCTGATCGAGCGCGAGAGCGCGCGGCGGCTGGCGCGCTTGGGCGGCAGCGAGCCGGGGCTGGAAGTGCCGGAGCGGAGACGAAGCGATCCGGGGCCGGAATGATCCTGGCCGATACCTCGGTGTGGGTGGACCACCTGCGGAGCGGCGACGCGGAGCTGGCGCGGCGGCTCGAGGCGGCCGAGGTGGTGACGCACCCGTGGGTGATCGCGGAGCTGGCGCTGGGGCGGCTTGCGGCGCGGGAAACGGTGCTGGGGCTGCTCGACGGGCTGCCGGCGCTGCCGGTCGCCCGCGCGGACGAGGTGCGGGCGATGATCGAGGCGCGGCGGGCTCGGCGGGCAGCGGGATCGGGTTCGTGGACGCGGGCCTGATCGCGTCGTGCCTGCTGGTGCCGGGGACGACGCTCTGGACGCGGGACCGACGGCTCGGCCGGGTGGCGGAGGGGTTGGGGGTGGCGTCGTCGGTATAGGCGGTGGGTCGCACCCGGCTCTACTCGCTACTCTTTCACGACGAATGAAGACTCTGCACCGGTCGTTCTTCTCCCCGATCAAATCAGGCGAAGCCGAATTGACTACAAGATCGGAAAACCATGGAAAAACGCTATCAATGTCTAAATTTGTATAGCTCAACCTTTGTTGACCTCCAAGATGAGCGGCAAGCGATTACTCGCGTTCTCATTTGAGGCCGACTGCTTTCCTGGTAGGCATGGAGGGATCTTCCGGGCATCGAACAGCGAGACGTTTGAATTCATAAAGAGCGTCGATCGATTCTCTGTGACTATCTACGTGCTCATTATTGGCGGCCGATATGGCAGTGTTGACGAGAACGGTATTAGGTTACACAGAGAAGGAGTTCTGAAGTACGCAGAGTTTGATTGGACTGCCGGTTCTCTTGCATTTCGCTGCCTGGATGACGTTTCCGCCCTATTCCCGCTAACAAGACTGACATTGACGACTCCGCAGAGGATGGAGCGCCTACGAAATTCCGCGAGAGGGTGAGAGTCGACTTAAAAGCTTCGTTAAAAACTCTGGCAGAACCCTTCCGATCCTTCCCCGGTCATTGTGTTCTGTCTTGTCGCTTATAACAGTTGCGATAAAGCGCAATCTCTCGGGACGGGTTGGGGTGCGTGGTGGCGACGCGGTCGCTCGTCCGTTGAGCGCCTTCAGGATTTTTATGCGCCTTCGAAAGAGAGAATGAAGAGCTGAAGGACCCAAGTTGATGAGGCTACGAGCAGCCGGTTCTGGAAGACCTGGTCGCCTTCACTAACAATCTACGCAGCCTAGAAATGTCCGGCCGCCTCAAGAAGTGAAACAGAAGAGGCAAGGCCGTCTCGTATACTCGCCTGTTGGCATTCTCTTACCACTACTTTTCGAAGACGCTCTCCTTTCGCCGCCATTTCCCCCGATCTGGCTCGACTCAACTGAGGATCCGGATTATGAATGCGATAGTTGCTAAGCGGGCTAAATGAATGGTATAAAGTGACTACTCACGGCGAAGGTAATTTTCGACCGAACCACCATTTGCTTCCAGACGCTCGATCGCAGCTAGAAGCGCTTTGCTCTGATAAAGGTGGAATACTCTAAAGACCACTAGCGGCGAATATGGTCTGTTTTGGTCTCCTCAACCAGCAAGGGCCGAGCGATAAGCGCTTGATAGGCTTCGTTACAGTGAAGGGCTCATCCAGTCGCGACCGCCTAAGCTCAGAGAGGCAGAGACGCTTAATCGCTACCCTAGCGCCCTCTCCCGCGCCGCCCGCAGCCGGGCGAAGTCATCGCCCGCGTGGTAGCTGCTGAGCGCGTCAGCGGCGTGGCGCTGACCATGAGGAAGCCCTTGCCGTAGGCGGCGCGCTCGTAGGCGGCGAACTCGGTGGGCTCGACGAAGCGGGCGACGGCGTGGTGGCGGGGCGTGGGCTGCAGGTACTGGCCGATGGTCAGGAAGTCGACGTCGGCCGAGCGCATGTCGTCCATCACCTGGAGGACCGCCGGACGGTCCTCGCCCAGGCCGACCATCAGGCCGGACTTGGTGAAGAGCGTGGGGTCAAGCTCCTTCACGCGCTGGAGCAGGCGCAGGGAGTGGAAGTAGCGGGCGCCGGGGCGGACCTGGGCGTAGAGGCCGGGCACGGTCTCGAGGTTGTGGTTGAAGACGTCGGGGCGCGCGGCGACGACGGTTTCGAGCGCCGAGGGCCCACAGCGGAGGAAGTCGGGCGTCAGGACCTCGATCGTGGTGCCGGGGGCCTGGCGGCGGATGGCGCGGATGGTCATCGCGAAGTGCTCGGCGCCGCCGTCGGCGAGGTCGTCGCGGTCGACCGAGGTGATGACGACGTGGGAGAGGCCGAGCTTTTTCACGGCGTCGGCGACGCGGCCGGGTTCGAACGTGTCGAGGGTGTCGGGGCGGCCGGTGGCGACGTTGCAGAAGGTGCAGCCGCGGGTGCAGATCTCGCCCATGATCATCATGGTGGCGTGGCCCTGGGACCAGCACTCGCCCACGTTGGGGCAGCCCGCCTCCTCACACACGGTGACGAGGCCGTGCTCGCGGATGGTGTCGCGGGTGGCGCGGTAGCCGGGGCTGGTGGGCGCCTTGACGCGGATCCAGTCGGGTTTCGCCAGGCGGGGCGTCTCGGGGCGGCGGGCCTTCTCGGGGTGGCGCTGGCCGGGGTCGGTGATGTCGCGGGGCATGGGCGCTCCTCTCTGCGGGGGTATGTAGCGCGCGGGGGGCGGGGCGTTCAACGGGCCGCAGGCTTTGACACGGGGCGGCGGATTGTTAGAACCGTTCCAAAGAGAGCTCAGCCCACGAGACGAACGGAGAGGAAGATGGACGCACGCAGCGACGAAGACCTGGGTTGCCCGGTGAAGCACCGCAGGGCGCGATCGAACCGCGACTGGTGGCCGAACCAGCTGAACATCAAGATCCTGCACCAGAATCCGCCGATGGCCGACCCGCTGGGGCCGGATTTCGACTATGCCGAGGCGTTCAGGTCGCTGGACCTGGAGGCGCTGAAGAAGGACCTCTTCGCGCTGATGACCGACAGCCAGGACTGGTGGCCGGCCGATTACGGGCATTACGGGCCGCTGTTCATCCGGATGGCATGGCACAGCGCGGGGACGTACCGGACGGGCGACGGCCGGGGCGGCGCGGGTGCCGGGCAGCAGCGGTTCGCGCCGCTGAACTCGTGGCCGGACAACGTGAACCTCGACAAGGCGCGGCGCCTGCTGTGGCCGATCAAGCAGAAGTACGGCAACAGGATTTCCTGGGCCGACCTGCTGATCCTGGCCGGGAACTGCGCGATCGAGTCGATGGGGCTGAAGCCCTTCGGTTTCGCCGGCGGCCGGGCCGACGTGTGGGAGCCCGAGGAGGACGTCTACTGGGGCGCCGAGGAGGAGTGGCTGGCAACCTCGGACAAGGAGAAGAGCCGCTACGCCGAGGGCCGTGTGCTGGAGGACCCGCTGGCCGCGGTGCAGATGGGCCTGATCTACGTGAACCCCGAGGGGCCGGATGGCGAGCCTGATCCGCTCGCGTCGGCCAAGGACATCCGCGAGACCTTCGCGCGGATGGCGATGAACGACGAGGAAACCGTGGCCCTGACCGCGGGCGGGCACACCTTCGGCAAGTGCCACGGCGCGGGCGACCCGGCGCTGGTGGGCGCCGAGCCTGAATCGGCGGGCCTGGCCGAGCAGGGACTTGGCTGGATCAGCACGCACGAGACCGGGATCGGCGATCACCAGATCGGCAGTGGCCTGGAGGGGTCGTGGACGCCCCATCCCACGACGTGGGACATGGGCTATTTCCACATGCTCTTCGATTACGAGTGGGAGCTGACCAAGAGCCCGGCCGGCGCGTGGCAGTGGAAGCCCAAGGACGTGAAGGAGGATGACCTGGCGCCCTCGGCCGGCAACCCCGACAAGCGGGTGCCGACGATGATGTCGACCGCCGACATGGCGATGCGGATGGACCCGGAATACGAGAAGATCTCGCGCCGGTTCCGCGACAACCCCGAGGAGTTCGCCGAGGCCTTCCGCCGCGCGTGGTTCAAGCTGACCCATCGCGACATGGGCCCCAAGGCGCGTTATGTGGGCCCCGACGTGCCGGACGAGGACCTGATCTGGCAGGACCCGATCCCGGCGGTGGACCATCCGCTGATCGACGCGGGCGACATCCGCGAGCTGAAGGCGAAGCTGCTCGAGTCGGGGCTGAGCGTTCAGGAGCTGGTCGAGACGGCCTGGGCTTCGGCCGCGACGTTCCGCGGCTCGGACAAGCGGGGCGGCGCCAACGGCGCGCGCATCCGGCTGGCGCCCCAGAAGGACTGGGACGTCAACAAGCCCGAGCAGTTGCGCCGCGTGCTTGAGGTGCTGGAGGGCATCCGGGCGTCGTTCAACGCGGCGGCGAGCGGCGGCAAGAAGGTGTCGCTGGCCGACCTGATCGTGCTGGGCGGCGCGGCCGGCGTCGAGGAAGCGGCGCGCAAGGGCGGCCACGAGGTCGAGGTGCCGTTCACGCCGGGCCGGACGGACGCCAGCGAAGAGCAGACCGACGCCGAGTCGTTCGAGGTGCTCGAGCCGGTGGCCGATGCGTTCCGCAACTACCTCAAGCGGCGCTTCAGCATCACCGCCGAAGAGCTGATGGTGGACAAGGCGCACCAGCTCTGCCTGTCGGCGCCGGAGATGACGGCGCTGGTGGGCGGCATGCGGGTGATCGGCACCAACGCCGACGGCTCGGACCACGGCGTGCTGACCGACCGGCCCGGGGCGCTGACGAACGACTTCTTCGTCAACCTGCTGGACATGGGCACGATCTGGAAAGCGGCCGACGACCAGGAGCAGTCGTTCGAGGGCCGCGACCGTGTGAGCGGCGATCTGCGCTGGACCGGCACGCGCGTCGACCTGATCTTCGGCTCGCACTCGCAGCTGCGGGCGCTGGCCGAGGTCTACGGGCAGGAAGACGCCAGGGAGAAGTTCGTGCGCGACTTCGTGGCGGCCTGGTCGAAGGTGATGGACAACGATCGCTTCGACCTGCACGCGCAGCGGCTGAACGCGGCCGCCTGAGCCGCGCGCGAAGGCACTGGCAAACCGGATGCGCCCCGTTGACGGGGCGCATCCGTCGGTCTTCTCGGCCGTGACCTGCAGCGCCCCCGGACGGTCGGGGGCGCGTGACGGTCGCGCCCCTCAGCCCGGGTTGCCGGGGGCTTGGGTCGCGTGGTCCGGGATGATGACGTAGGGCAGCTTTTCGGCGCACCAGATGTGGAGCGGCGGGTCGAGCCAGCTTGGGTCGTCGAGCGTGCCCGCCTTGATGAAGGCGAGGGCGCCGTAGGCCTCCCCCTCGCTGTAGACGTGCGAGCCGCAGGAACCGCAGAAGTTCCGGTTGAACGGTTTTCCGCTGGCGCCCGAATGGTCTTCGTAGGTCCTGAGCGTGTCGCCCGAGACGTTCAGGCTTTCCAGCGGCACCGCCACGTTCAGCGAGTACGCCGAGCCGGTGTTCTTCTGACAGGTCCTGCAATGGCAGATCACCTGCATGGCCGGTTCGGCGTCCGTCGAATAGCGAACGGCGCCGCAAAGGCAGCCTCCCTCGATGGTCATCGCATCCCTCCGCGCGGGGTAAGCCCGCACCGGATGGTATCAGAGGGTGCTCGAACGACGAAGGGCGCCCTTTCGGACGCCCTTGCACCTGGCTGTCGCGGGTGGCTCAGCCGATCATCGGGGACCAGCCGTCCTGGCGTTCGTCATAGTGGCGCTTGAGGCGCTGAAGCGCGATGCGCAGCACGATCTTGCCGGAGCGGGCCGCCCAGCCCATGCGCTGCTCGGTCGCCTCGAGCCCCTCGAGAAAGCAGCAGCAGCGCAGCGCGACGTCGCCCAGGCCCGGCCCCAGCTCGGCCAGCGCCGCGGCGACGCGGTCGCGCGCGGCCTGCGAGCCGCCGCCGCCCTCGCCGGGGCGGAAGCCGCCGCGCTCGGCGGTCAGGAAGTGCTCCCAGTTCTGCGCCACCCGGGGGCCGAGCTGTGCCAGCTCGAAATCCTCGCGCAGGCGTTCGCCGGCGGCGACCAGGTCGGCGGACAGGAACGGCTCGCCATCCTTGTCGCGCCGTCGCGCCAGCGCCGTGAGGGGGCTTTCGGCGAGGTTGTAGCGGGGCCGCCTGCGCGACCCCTCGCCGTTCGACCGAGGGGAACTCGGCTCGGCGTACCCGTCCTCGACCGCGCCATCCTCGTCGGCCAGCAGCCGCTTGAGCGCCGAGCGGCCGACGGGGGTGATGTGGTAGCGGGTGACGCGGCCCTGCCCCTTGCAGCCGATCCATTCCTTGAGGGCCATCGCCTCGGCGATCTCGCGGTCGACGACGGCGGTACGGACGGTGCGCCCGTCGCTTCCCTCGCGGACGACGACCGCCTTCTCCATCTCCTTGGCGATGGCGAGGCAGGCGCCCGGCTCGATCAGGCGGCGCAGGACGCGCCGGGCTTCGCGGTGCACGGTCTCCTCGCTCGGCATCGCGGGCGGTTGGAAGGCAGCAGTCATGTTCGGCGCATCCCTGGTCGTGTCTTCGGGGGTACTGGCGAGGCGGGACGTGCCAAGCCGGCGAAGGGCCTCGTCCACAAGCGGGTCGTCGCGTCGCGTCTCGAAGCGGCGCACCTGTCGGAGGATCGTCGAGGCGTGAACCCCCGCCCCGCGCGCCAGTTCGCGAATGGACAGACCCTCCTCGGTATGGGCGAGGTAGTGGCGCGCCGCCGTTGGCACCCAGCGCGGCAGCGTCGGCATGTGGTCTGCGGGTACTGTCGTGGTCACGTGGCCCTCCTCATTCCGTCCGTCGGTCCCACGCCAGTGCAAAGGCGCAACCCCAGGTTGCTTGCGCCAAGGCCACGTGAGAGAGCGACATGTGCTTCGGAAATAGACTGTTTCCTGAATGTGAACATTGACGCAAACCACCGAACGCAAAATTCATCCACAGCGCAACACCCGTTCTGGTTGTAGAAAGGTCGTCCCGTCTGCAAATCACCGAACGGGGGAAGACAATGAAGGACCTTCTGGGGCCACTATCGTCGCTGCGCCGGCCGCGGCTTCTCATCCGCGCGGCGCGCTTCGGGCTGCGCGACTACAACCGCGAGCGCGATCTGCGTCGCCTGGTGCGGACCGAGAGCATTCCGGCCCCCAGGGCAGCGGTCTCGACGCTCATGGTCGAGGAGGCGCGGCTGGAAGAGACGCGGCGGCGTGGCGACGCGGGATACAGCCCCGCGCGGCACGTGGAGCTTCTGGTCGCGCTGATCGCCGAGGCCCGGCTTCTGCCGCGCCTTGTCCAGACCGGCTAGGGCCTTCGCAAGCCTATGTGACCTCTGACTTTCTCTTCGTGACGAAGGCGTCGAGCGCCTCGCGCACGGAGGGGTCGAGCGCCGGCGCCTCGTAGGCTCGCAACAGGCGCTCGACCCGTGCGGCGGCCAGCTGCTCGGTGTCGGGCTCGCCGGCCTCGGACCACGCCTCGAACGGTCGGAAGTCGAGCACCTCGGAGCGCCAGAACGCGCTGCGGTAGTGGGACTGGGTGTGGAAGCAGCCGAGGAAGTGTCCCCCCGGCCCCACTTCGCGGAACGCCTCGAGCGCCATCTCGTCGTCGTTCACGGCGATCCCGCCGGCCAGGCGGTGGAGGATGCCAAGCTGGTCGGCATCGGCCACAAACTTTTCGGGTGATGCAACCAGACCACCCTCGAGCCAGCCGCACGAATGCAGCATGAAGTTAACACCGCTCAGAAGGGCGGCGTTCAGCGAGTTTGCCAATTCGTAGGCCGCCTGGGCATCGAGCCGTTTCGAGCCGGTGAACGCGCCGCCGGACCGGAACGGCAGCCCGAGCCGCCGGGCCAGCTGTCCGGCCGCGTATGTGATCATCGATGCCTCGGGCGTGCCGAAGGTGGGCGCGCCGCTGCCCATGTCGATCGAGGTGACGAAGGCGCCGAAGATCACCGGCGCCCCGGGCCGGACCAGCTGGGCGTAGGCGACGCCCGCCATCACCTCGGCCAGAAGCTGCGCCAGTGTCCCGGCGATGGTGACCGGCGACATCGCCCCGCCCACGATGAACGGCGAGACGATGCAGGCCTGCCCCGCCGCGGCATAGGTCTCGAGCGCGCCCATCATGGTCGCGTCGAAGGTGAGCGGCGAGTTGATGTTGATGAGCGAGGTCAGCACCGGCCCCTGCCCCATCCGCTCCTCGCCGAAGAGGATGCGCGCCATCTCGACCGAATCCTCGGCGCGCGAGGGTTCGGTCACCGCGCCCATGAACGGCTTGTCGCTGAGCGTCATGTGGGCATGCAGCATGTCGAGATGCCGCTGGCTGACCGGCAGGTCGGTCGGCTCGCACACCGTCCCGCCCGAATGGTGGAGCGACTTCGACATGTAGGCGAGCTTCACCAGCAGCCGGAAGTCGTCGATCGTGGCGTAGCGCCGCCCGCCGTCGCGGTCGCGGAAGAAGGGCGGCCCGTAGACCGGCGCCAGAACCAGGTTCCGGCCCCCGATCGTGACGTTGCGCTCGGGGTTGCGGGCCTGTTGCACGAAGGTTGCCGGCGCCGTGGCGCAGAGGCTGCGGGCGAGGCCGCGCGGCAGGCGCACCCGCTCGCCCTCGACATCGGCGCCGGCCTCGCGCCAGCGCTCCAGTGCGGCGGGGTTTTCGACGAAGTTGACGCCGACCTCCGACAGCAGCGTCTCGGCGCCCTCCTCGATCATCTCGACGGCCTCGGACGAGAGCAGCTCGAGGTTGGGGATCGCGCGTTCGATGACCTGTGCCGCCTCGATCTTGAGGGTGGTGCGTTCGGCGCGGCGGGCGGCGCCTCCGGTGCGTCTGCGTGTCTGCTCGTGATTCATGCGTCCGGTCCCGTTGGCTTGGCCCACCTTAGGCGAGGCGAACACGGCTTCGGGCTCGATTTCGCCGTCTCAAGCCTGAAAGCGACATCGGCCGATCTTGCGCAGAGGTCGGCCGGCTTCTAATCGCTCCCCCATGGAACATGTGCAGCACGACCGCCTTCTCATCGTCGACTTCGGAAGCCAGGTCACGCAGCTGATCGCGCGGCGGCTGCGCGAGGCGAACGTCTATTGCGAGATCCATCCGTTCGCGTCGGTCGACGCGGCGTTCCTTAAGCGTTTCGCGCCGCGGGCGGTGATCCTGTCGGGTGGTCCGGCCAGCGTGACCACTCCCGGATCGCCGCGCGCCGCGCAGGAGGTGTTCGAGCTGGGCGTGCCGGTGCTGGGCATCTGCTACGGCCAGCAGGTGATGCTGACCCAGCTGGGCGGCCAGGTCGAGGGCGGGCACGAGCGCGAGTTCGGCCGCGCCTTCGTCACCGCCGAGGGCGGCCACCGCGACGACACGATCTTCACCGGCCTCTTCGCCGCGGGGCGCGAAGAGGTGTGGATGAGCCACGGCGACCGCGTGACCCGCCTCGCCCCGGGGTTCGAGGTGATCGGTACCTCGCCCGGCGCGCCCTATGCCATCGTCGCCGACGAGGCGCGGCGCTTCTACGGCGTGCAGTTCCACCCCGAGGTGCATCACACCCCGAACGGCAGCCTGCTGTTGCGCAACTTCACGCGGCTGGCGGGTTTCCGCGGCGACTGGACCATGGCGGCCTTCCGCGACGAGGCGATCGCCGCGATCCGCGCCCAGGTGGGCGACGGCAGGGTGATCTGCGGGCTTTCGGGCGGCGTCGACAGCTCGGTCGCGGCGGTGCTGATCCACGAGGCGATCGGCGACCAGCTGACCTGCGTCTTCGTCGACCACGGCCTGCTGCGCGAGCGCGAGGCGCAGGAAGTGGTCACGATGTTCCGCGACCACTACAACATCCCCCTGGTCCACGCCGACGAGAGCGATCTGTTCCTGAGCGCGCTCGAGGGCGTCACCGACCCCGAGGAAAAGCGCAAGACCATCGGCGGCCTGTTCATCGACGTGTTCCAGAAACACGCGCAAGAGGCTGGAGGCGCTGAGTTTCTGGCGCAGGGAACCCTCTATCCCGACGTCATCGAAAGCGTCAGCTTCGCCGGCGGCCCATCGGCCACCATCAAGTCGCACCACAACGTCGGCGGCCTGCCCGAGAAGATGGGGCTGAAGCTGGTCGAACCGCTGCGCGAGCTCTTCAAGGACGAGGTGCGCAACCTCGGCCGCGAGCTTGGGCTGCCGGCCTCGTTCATCGGGCGCCACCCGTTCCCGGGGCCCGGCCTGGCCATCCGCTGCCCCGGCGAGGTCACGCGCGAGAAGCTGGCGATCCTGCGGCGCGCCGATGCGGTGTTTCTCGACCAGATCCGCAAGCACGGGCTCTATGACGACATCTGGCAGGCTTTCGTGGCGCTGCTGCCGGTGCGGACGGTGGGCGTGATGGGCGACAGCCGCAGCTATGACTACGCCTGCGCGATGCGCGCGGTGACCAGCGTCGACGGGATGACCGCCGACTACTATCCCTTCACCCACGCGTTCCTCTCCGAGACGGCGAACCGGATCGTGGGCGAGGTGAACGGCATCAACCGCGTGACCTATGACGTCACCTCCAAGCCCCCCGGCACCATCGAATGGGAGTGAGGGGGGCGGCCGATCCGGCGCTGGCGGCCGGCGCGGCGCCGGTGCGAGGCCCGCAGAGCGGCTCGCGCCCCGGGCTGGCGGCACTGTGGATGATCGGCGCCATCGCCAGCTTCTCGTCGATGGCGGTCGCGGGGCGCGAGGTGAGCTTCGAGCTCGATACGTTCGAGATCATGCTCTACCGCTCGCTGCTGGGCGTGCTGATCGTGCTGTCGGTGGGCCGCGTGCGCGGCACGCTGCGCCAGGTGGGCACGCGGCGGCTGCCGCTGCATCTGGCGCGGAACATCAGCCACTTCACCGGCCAGAACCTGTGGTTCTACGCGATCACGATGATCCCGCTGGCGCAGGTCTTTGCGCTGGAGTTCAGCCAGCCGCTCTGGGTGGCGCTGCTGGCGCCGCTGATCGTGGCCGAGCGGCTGACGCTGGAACCGGCTGGCGGCGGCCGGGGCGGGGTTTCTGGGCATCCTCATCGTGGCGCGGCCGGGGCTCGAGACGATTTCGCCCGGGGTGCTGGCCGCGGCGGGCGCCGCGGTGGGTTTCGCCGGCTCGGCCGTGCTGACCAAGCGGCTGACGCGGACCGAGAGCGTGACCACGATCCTCTTCTGGCTCACCGTGATGCAGTCGGTCTTCGGACTGATCTGCGCGGGCATCGACGGGGCGATCGCCCTGCCCTCGCCGGCAAGCTGGCCGTGGCTCGTGGTGATCGGCTGCGCGGGCCTCATGGCGCACTTCTGCCTGACGACGGCGCTGTCGCTGGCCCCTGCCACGGTGGTGATTCCGCTCGACTTCGCGCGCCTGCCGGTGATCGCCATCGTGGGGATGCTGCTCTACGACGAGCCGCTCGAGATGGCGGTTCTTGTCGGCGCGCTGCTGATCTTCGGCGCCAACTACTTCAACGTGTACGTTGAGCGGCGCGCGAACGCGCGGGCTGTGTCGCGCGGATAACATTGCACCTAAATTCCATCCGCGACCCTCTGGATTTCGTTGACGTTCGAGCCGGCCGAGGCCTACGCAGCGCCCGAGGCTCACCGGATCAGGGGTTACGATCATGAAGCGCACACTCCTTGCTACGTCCGCCTTGGCGGTCCTGTCGCAGGCGGCGTATGCGGGCGGCGTAGAACGGTCGATTCTGCCGCTCGGGGCGCTCTTCGAGGAGGGGAACTACGCCGAGCTGAGCTTCGGTGGCGCCAGCCCCGACGTGAGCGGGGTCGAGACGGTGGGCCCGCATCCGATCTTCGTGCTCGACGGGGCCGAGTCGGGGGACATGACCGTCGGCTTCGGGACGGTCGGTTTCGCCGTCAAGGGGCAGATCACCGACGAGCTGGCTCTCGGGGTCTTCTACGACCAGCCCTACGGTGCCGACGTCGCCTATCCGGGCGGCACCGGCTATTACGCGGCCGGCGCGCGCGCCCAGCTCGACGTGGACACCCTGACGGCGGTGCTGAAATACCGCTTTCCGACGAACATCTCGGTCTATGGCGGCCTGCGCTTCCAGTCGATGACCGCGTCGGCATTCCTGCCGTACATCCCGCCGACCTTCGATTATGTCGTCGACGGCGACCAGGACGAGGCGGTGGGCTATCTGGCCGGCGTCGCCTACGAGAGGCCCGACATCGCGCTCCGCGTGGCGCTGACCTACAGTTCCGCGATCGATCACGAGCTTGACACGACCGAGACCAGCGACGTCATCGCCTTCCTGGGCGGCATCCCCGGCGGCACGGTGGAAAGCATAACCGAGATCACGACGCCGCAATCGGTCAGGCTCGACTTCCAGAGCGGCATCGCGCCCGACACGCTGCTCTTCGGCTCGGTGCGCTGGGTCGACTGGACGGAATTCGAGATCTCGCCCGCCTTCTACACGGGCTCGCCCCTGGGCCTCGGCCTCGACCCGCTGGTCGAGTTCGAGGACGACCGCTGGACCTACACCCTCGGCCTCGGCCGGCGCCTCAACGACACCTGGTCGGTCGCGGGCATCGCCTCGTACGAGCCCTCGACCGACAGCGTGGCGGGCAACCTTGGCCCCACCGACGGCTTCACCAGCCTCGGCGGAGCGGTCACCTACACGCGGGGCAATGTCGACGTCACGGCCGGGCTCAACTACATCTGGCTGGGCGACGCGGTGACGCCGCAGAACTCCTCGTTCGAGGACAACACGGCGGTCGCGGCGGGCCTCAAGATCGGCTACTCGTTCTGACCCCCAGGTCCGGCGCCCCGGCGGCTTGACCCCCGCCGTTCCGCGCGCCTAGTTGCGGCGGCGCAGCGCAGGGGAACCGATGATCTATCGTGACGCGAGACAGTGGCGTGAGGCCTCGTCCCGGCGGGTGCTGCTGTTCGGGATGTCGGGCCTCGGCAAGACCCATGTCTCGGCCCTGCTGCGGCAGTCGGGCGGGTGGTTCCACTACTCGGTCGATTACCGCATCGGCACCCGCTACATGGGCGAGCACATCGTCGACAACTTCAAGCGCGTCGCGATGCGCGAGCCGTTCCTGCGCGACCTGTTGATGTCGGACTCGATCTACATCGCCTCGAACATCACCTTCTCGAACCTCGCGCCGCTCTCGACCTATCTCGGCAAGCCCGGCGACCCGGCGAAGGGCGGCCAGCCCTTCGAGGAATACATGCGCCGGCAGGAGCAGCATCGCGAGGCCGAGATGGCCGCGATGCACGACACGATCCGCTTCATCGACCGGGCCCGCGACATCTACGGCTACGATCACTTCGTCTGCGACACTCGAGCGGCTCGATCTGCGAGGTGGTCGATCCCGACGACCCCGATGATCCGGTGCTGTCGGAACTGGCGCAGCACCTCCTGCTGATCTGGATCGAGGGAGCGACGCGCACACCGAGGAGCTGATCCGCCGCTTCGACCGCGCGCCCAAGCCGATGTCCTACCAGCCCGAATTCCTCGAGCGCACGTGGCACGACTACCTGCAGGAAACCGGCCGCGCGCCCGACAAGGTCGACCCCGACGCCTTCGTCCGCTGGGCCTATGCGCGCGCGCTGGCCCACCGCCAGCCGCGCTACGCCGCGCTGGCGCGCAACTGGGGCGTCACCGTCTCGGCCGAGCGACGTCGCAACCATCCGCAGCGAAGGCGACTTCGTCGACCTCATCGCCCAGCGCTTGAGGCGCGCGGCTAGCGGGCGTATCGCAAGCGCCCGCCCTCGCAGGACCCACCGATGCCGATCAAGATCCCCGCCGACCTTCCCGCCTTCGACGTGCTGACGCGCGAGGGCGTGATGGTCATGTCCGAGCGGCTGGCGGCGCGGCAGGACATCCGGCCGCTGAGGATCGCGCTGCTCAACCTGATGCCGAAGAAGATCCAGACCGAGACGCAGTTCGCCCGGCTGATCGGGGCGACGCCGCTGCAGATCGAGCTGTCGCTGATGCGGATGACCTCGCACCAGGCCAAGAACACCGCCGCCGAGCACATGGAGACCTTCTACCGCCCCTTCGCCGAGGTGCGCGACGAGAAGTTCGACGGCCTGATCATCACCGGCGCCCCGGTCGAGCACCTGCCCTTCGACCAGGTGACCTACTGGGACGAGCTCTGCGAGGTCTTCGACTGGACGCAGACCCACGTGCACGCGACCTTCGGCGTCTGCTGGGGCGGGATGGCGATGATCAACCACTTCCACGGCGTGCAGAAGCACCTGCTGCCGCAGAAGGCATTCGGGCTCTACCGGCACCGCAACCTGGCGCCCGCCTCGCCCTATCTGCGCGGATTCTCAGACGATTGCGTGGTGCCCGTCAGCCGCTGGACCGAGATGCGCCAGGACGAGATCGACACGGCGCCCGGCCTGACGACGCTCCTGGGCTCGGACGAGGTCGGGCCCTGCCTCGTCGAGGACAAGGGGCACCGGGCGCTCTACATCTTCAACCACTTCGAGTACGACAGCACGACGCTGGCCGAGGAACATGCCCGCGACGTGGCCGAGGGCGTGTCGGTCGGCATCCCGCACTGCTACTTTCCCGACGATGATCCGGCGCGGCCGCCGCCGAACCGCTGGCGCAGCCACGCGCACCTTCTCTACGGGAACTGGATCAACGAGATCTACCAGAGCACGCCCTACGAGATCGCCCGGATTGGCCACTAGCCTGCTGATCGGCGCCGGTCTCGCGGCCGGCCTGGGCGCTGCCGTGACGGCGCGCGTCCGACGACGCGAGCAGCAGGCGCTGCGCGCCTACCCGCCCGAGGGCCAGATCGTGCGGCTGCCCGATGGTCGGCGCATCCACGTTGTCGTCGAAGGGGACGGCCCAGACATCGTCCTGATCCACGGCGCGGGGGGCAATGCGCGCGACTTCACGCTGTCGTTCACCGCGCATCTGCGCGACCGGTTCCGCGTCATTTCCGTCGACCGCCCCGGCTTCGGGCATTCCGACGGGGGCTGGTGGAAAGCCCCGCGGACCAGGCGCAGGTGATGCAGGCGGCGCTGGACCGGCTGGGCGTGGCGCGGCCGCTGGTTCTGGGCCACAGCTATGGCGGCGCGGTGGCGCTGGCCTGGGCGCTCAGCGGCGCGGCCGCGGGGGTCGTGGTTCTGTCAGGGGCGACGATGCCCTGGGCCGGCGGGGTCGGGCGCCTCTACGAGGTGTCCGCGTCGCTTCTGGGGGGAGCGGTGGCGGTGCCCCTGATCGCCGCCCTCGCCGGGCCGCGCCAGGCGGACGTCGCCTTGAAGCGGATCTTCGCGCCGCAACCGGTTCCGCCCGGATATGCCGAGGCGCTGGGGGTGGGTCTGACGTTGCGCCGCGCCTCGCTGCGCGCCAACGCGCGGCAACTGACGACGCTCAGGCCGCACGTGGAAGCGATGTCGGCCCGCTACGGCGAGATCGACGTGCCTGTCGAGATCGTGCACGGGACGGCCGACGAGGTGGTTCCGCTCAGCGTTCACGCCCGCCCGCTTGCGAAGCTGATCCCGCAGGCGCGCCTGACCGAGCTTGAGGGCATCGGGCACATGCCGCACCACGCCGCGCCCGAACAGGTCGCGGCGGCCGTCGACCGGGTGGCGCGGCGGGCCGGATTGCGCTGAGCCGCCTGCCCTTCTAGGTTGTCGGGACGCCGACATGACAGGACCGCAGATGGCGCCGAGGGCCCCGGACAACCAGGTCGATCCGTCGGGCGACGCAGGCGCGTCCGGAACGGCTAAGCGCGGGTATCACCACGGAAATCTGCGCCAGGCGCTGGTCGAGAGCGCGCTGAGGCTGATCGAGGAGAAGGGTCCGACGGGCTTCACGCTGAGCGAGGCGGCCAAGCAGGCCGGGGTGACGCCGGCCGCGGTCTACCGGCATTTCGAGGGGCGCGAGGACCTGATCGCCGAGGCGGCCCGGCAGGGCTACGAGATCTTCGCCGACCTGATGGAGTACGCCTACGAGACCGGTCTGCCGTCGGCGCTGGCGGCGTTCGAGGCGACGGGGCGGGCGTACCTGGCCTTTGCCCGCAAGTATCCCGGCCACTATGTCGCGATGTTCGAAAGCGGGATTTCCGTCAACGCGAACAAGGACATAGCACTTGCGGCCGGGCGCGCCTCGGCGGTGCTGGAGCGCGCGGCCGAAGGGCTGTCGCAGCGCATCCCGCCGAAGAAACGGCCGCCGCCGCAGATGGTGTCGGCGCATATCTGGGCGATGAGCCACGGGGTGGTCGAGCTCTTCGCGCGCGGCGGACCGGGGCGGCGGTCGCCGTTTCCGCCGGAGGAGCTGCTGGAGGCGGGGATCGGGATCTACCTGCGCGGGCTGGGGCTGGTGCCGCCCGACGACTGAGCGATTCCGTACGCCCCGCGCGGGATTTCGGTACATTCCGTACAGAAAAATGTACCGGGTTTGGACAGAATGTACGGCGCCGGGGCGCGCAACGCACCCCGGTCCGGCCCGCCCGGCGCAACGCTCAGGGAAAGACGACGAGGGCCTCGGGGCTCCACGAGACGCGGGCGCGCGCGCCCTCGGGCAGGATCGAGCGGCCCGGCAGGTTGCGCATCGAGATGGTGACCGGCGTCTCGGCGCCGTCGAGGCGGATGCCGTAATAGGTCATGTCGCCGTAATAGTCCTCACCGGTCGACGGTGCCCTCGGCGACGCGGCCGCGGTCGGGCTCGCCCTCGTAGAGGATGGTCAGCGATTCGGGGCGGAGGCCCACGCGCGCCTCGCCGGTGCCGAGGGGGCCCGGCGCACTGGGCGGCGTCGAGCTCGGCCTGGCCGAGCCCCTCGATCCGGGCGTCGAGGCGGTCGCCGTCGGCGCGGATGCGGGCGGGCAGGAAGTTCATGATGCCGATGAACTCGGCCACGCGGCGGCTGCTTGGGCGGCGATAGAGGGTCTGCGGGTCGGCCACCTGCGCGATCTCGCCGTCGAACATCACCGCGATGCGGTCGGACATGATCAGCGCCTCCTCCTGGTCGTGGGTGACGAGGACGAAGGTGATGCCGACCTGCCGCTGGAGGCTGCGCAGCTCGGACTGCATCTGCTCGCGCAGCTTCTTGTCGAGCGCCGAGAGCGGCTCGTCGAGCAGCAGCACCTTGGGCCTCAGGATCAGCGCGCGCGCCAGCGCCACGCGCTGCCGCTGACCGCCCGAGAGCGCGTGGGCGCGCCGGTTGCCGAAGCCCGAGAGGCCGACGAGGTCGAGCGCCTCGTCGACCGCCCGCGCGCTGCTCGGCGGGCGACATGCGGGCGCGGCGCAGCCCGAAGCCCACGTTTGCGGCGACCGAGAGGTGCGGGAAGATCGCGTAGGACTGGAACACCATGTTGGTGGGCCGGCGGTTCGCCGGAACCCCGCCCATGTCGCGCCCGGCGATGACCACGCGGCCCTCCGACGGCTCCTCGAACCCCGCGATGGTGCGCAAAAGCGTGGTCTTGCCGCAGCCCGACGGCCCGAGCAGCGAGAAGAACTCCCCCTCGGCGATGCCGAGGTCGATGCCGCGCAGCGCGTGGTAGTCGCCGTAATGCTTGTGAACGCCGCTCAGCTCGACCATGGGTGCGGTCACAGGAACCCTCCGTGCGGGGTGGCGCCGGCGCGGGCGGCCTGCCGCCGCCGGAAGACCTCGGCCAATGTGATCAGCGTGATCGAGAGCGACCACGAGGATCGTGCCGAGCGCCATCACCACCGGCAGCTGGCCGGGAACCGCATCAGCCCCCAGAGGTAGACGGGCAGCGTCGGGTCGGCGCCGGTGAGGAAGAAGGCGATGATGAACTCGTCGAGCGAGATCGTGAAGGAGATCAGCAGCGACGAGATCGATCCCGGGCATCACCAGCGGCAGCGTGACGAGGCGGAAGGTGGAAAGCCGCGTCTCGCCCAGGTCGAACGCCGCCTCCTCGAGCGACGGGTCGAGGTTCTGGAACGCGGCCGATCAGGATCGCGATCGAGAACGGCATGCAGATCAGCGTGTGCGCGGCGATCACGGTCCAGCGACGAGAGCTGCAGCCCGAGCCTGCAGGATCACCGTCAGCAGCGACACCGCGACGATGATCTCGGGCAGGACCAGCGGCAGCATGATGAGGCCCATGATGCCGGCCTTGCCGGGAAAGCTGTAGCGGGTCGAGGCGCGGGCGGCGAAGATGCCGAGCATCGTCGCAGAGGCACGCCGAGGTGACGGCGATGAAGGCTGGTCTCCACGCGCGTCGTGCAGGGCGGCGACGGTGGCGAGTTCGGCGAACCAGTGGGTCGTGAAGCCGTCGAGCGGGAAGGCGATGATCGTGGAAGTCGTTGAACGCGAAGAGCGGCAGGAGGATGATGGGCGCGTAGAGGAAGAGCAGGTAGAGCACGGCGTAGAGCCGCAGGCCGCCGCCCCTCATCGGCCGTCCCAGCCAGCGGCGGCGGACAGCGCCAGGAAGACGAGCGAGATCGCCCCACGACGGCCATGGCGACCACCGCCATCGCCGCGCCCATCGGCGCGTTGTTCTGGCCGAGGAACTGGGTCTGGATCATGTTGGCGATCATCAGCCCGACGGGCCCGCCCACCAGCTGCGGCGTCACGTAGTCGCCGACCGTGGGGATGAACACGATCAGCACCGCCGCCACGACGCCCGGCATCGGCGAGCGGCAGCGTCACGCGGAAGAAGGTCGTGACAGCGGTTCTCGCCCAGGTCCCGCGACGCCTCGAGCAGCGAGCGGTCGATCTTCTCGAGCGCGACGAAGATCGGCAGGATCGCGAAGGGCGCGTAGGCGTGGGCCAGCGTGATGACCACCGCGTTGGCGTTGTAGAGGATGAAGGTCAGCGGCTCGTCGATGAGCCCGAGCCCCATGAGCGAGGTGTTGAGCACGCCGTTGAAGCCGAGGATCACCTTCCACAGGAAGACCCGGATCAGGTAGCTGGTCCAGAACGGGATGCGTGATGAGGAAGATCCAGAGCGATTTGCGCGCGGGCGCGACGTGGAACGAGACGAAATAGGCGATCGGGAACGCGAGCAGGACGGTGGCCGCGGTGACCGACGCCGGCGATGGCGACGGAGCGCATCATGAGCTGGCGTAGAGCGGGTCGGTCAGCGACTGGCGGTAGTTGTTCAGCGTCGGCGTGCGGTCGATGGTCAGGAAGTCCTGCGTCCAGAAGCTGAACACGACGATGGCGAGCAGCGGCGCCGCCAGAAGCAGGAGCGCGTAGAGCAGCCGGCGGGCTGACCAGAAGCAGGCCCGTGCCGCGCGCTCTCCTCGATCGCAGTGGTTTTCCGATGATCGCAGCTCCCTCCCGGGTCAAGGCAGAAAAAGCGGAATTCGCCGGAAATCACAAGCGCGCCGTTCCGGGAGCGGGGCGTCGCCGTGGCCTCGGACGAAACGGGCCGCCGAAGGCGGCCCGTGCGCGGCAACGTGCCGAAGGCGATCAGCGCTTGGAGAACTGGAAGCTGCGGCGGGCCTTGCGCGCGGCCGTACTTCTTGCGCTCGACCACGCGGCTGTCGCGGGTCAGGAAGCCCGGCGGCCTTGAGCGCGGCGCGCAGGCTCGGATCGTAGAGCTGCAGCGCCTTCGAGATGCCGTGCTTCACCGCACCGGCCTGGCCCGAAAGCCCGCCGCCCTTGACGGTCGCCATCACGTCGAACTGGCCCTCGACGCCGGCGACCTGGAACGGCTGGCGCAGGATCATCTGCAGCACCGGACGCGCGAAGTAGGCGTCCATCTCCTTGCCGTTGACGGTGACCTTGCCCGAGCCCGGCTTGATCCAGACGCGGGCGACCGCGTCCTTGCGCTTGCCGGTGGCGTAGGAGCGGCCGAGCTCGTCGCGCACGGGCTCGCGCGGGGCGTCGGCCTCGGGCTGACCGGCGGCGTCGCCGCCGGCGACGGCCTGCGTCAGATCGTCGAGGGATCTTGATCTCTTCGGCCATGTGCGTCGCGCTCCGCGTGTTCTTCGGGTTCATGGACTTGACGTCGAGCGACCTCGGGCTGCTGCGCCTCGTGCGGATGCTCGGCGCCGGCATAGACGCGCAGGTTGGTCATCTGCTTGCGCGACCAGCCGGTGCCGCGGGCAGCATCCGCTGGACGGCCTTCTCGACCACGCGCTCGGGGTGCGCGCCTTCGAGGATCTGGCCGGCGGTGCGGCTCTTGATGCCGCCCGGATAGCCGGTGTGCCAGTAGTAGGTCTTGTCGGTGCGCTTGTTGCCGGTCAGCTGCACCTTGTCGGCGTTGATGACGATGACGTTGTCGCCCATGTCCATGTGCGGGGTGAAGGTCGGCCTTGTGCTTGCCGCGCAGGCGCATGGCGACGATCGAGGCGAGGCGGCCCAGAACGACGCCCTCGGCGTCGATCAGGACCCACTTCTTCTCGATGTCCGCCGGGGTCGCGGTGAAGGTTTTCATCTGGTCCGTCCTTGAGAGATAGGGTCTGCGGCCCTGGCGGGCGCGACGGGATGGCGTGCTTCTAAGGGTTTCGCCGAACCAGTCAACCGGCAATTCGGCCGGAATAGGAAAAAGAATTCATGTCGCTAGGCGTGGGGTATTCAATACCCCAGATTCTTGCGGTCCTCGCGGACCCCATCGTCAGAAAAAATTTCGCCGCCGGCACGAGAGGCTTGCGCAACTCGGCCATCCCCCCTATCTGCCCCCCGCACGAGGAACCGATCCCAACCCCGCTGGCCGGGGGGGCGCTAAGGAACCTCCGGATCAATCTGCTGGTAAGAAGGGGAAAGCCCATGGACGGCGCCAACCTCTTCCAACTGGGGACTGGTCTGGAGACAGGCGCCCACGCGGAAGACACCTTGCGTTCACCGCCGCGGTCAGCTGCGTACCGTCGGACCGGACGGCCGAGGTCCTCGATTCGGACCGCGAGGACCATTTCATCCGCCGTGACGGCCGGGTCTTCGCGGGCACGCACCTGATCATCGAGGTGCGTGGACGGCACCGGGCTCGACGACGAGGCGCGGATCCAGCAGGCGTTCCGCGACTGCGTGACGAGTGCGGCGCGACGCTGCTGCACATCCACACCCACAAGTTCAGCCCCCAGGGCGTGTCGGGCGTGGCGGTGCTGGCCGAGAGCCACATCTCGGTGCACACCTGGCCCGAGATCGGCTATGGCGCGTTCGACGTCTTCATGTGCGGCGATGCCGAGCCCTGGCGCGCGGTCGACGTGCTGAAGCGCGCGTTCCTGACCGAGAACGTGCGGGTGAAAGAGCTTTTCCGCGGCGAGGGCCTCGTCCCCGACCCCGTCTGAGGGTACGCCGGAGGCGGGCGGCCGGCCGCAGCCGGCGGCCCGCGCGCACGACGAGGGAGACGACCGATGGACGAGATGCCCGGCTGGAGCGTCGAGACGCTGCACCCCGACCATCGCCAGGCCCTGCGCGAGGGCGAGGTGCTCTACGACAGCCGCACCGACCACCAGCGGCTGCGGCGTGTTCACGAACCCCACCTTCGGGCGGGTGCTGACGCTGGACGGCGTGGTGCAGGTCACCGAGAACGACAACTTCGTCTATCACGAGATGCTGACCCACGTGCCGATCCTGGCGCACGGGGCGGCGCGGCGGGTGCTGATCGTCGGCGGCGGCGACGGCGGCATGGCGCGCGAGGTGCTGCGCCACCGCGGCATCGAGAGCGTCACGATGGTCGAGATCGACGCGGGCGTGGTGGATTTCTCGCGCAAGTTCCTGCCGTCGATCTCGGACGGCGCCTTCGACGACCGCCGCCTGGAGGTGGTGATCGCCGACGGGGCCGAGTTCATGGCGCAGTCGGGGCCCGCCTATGACGTCATCATCATCGATTCGACCGACCCGGCAGGCCCGGGCGAGGTGCTGTTCACCAACACCTTCTACGGCCGCGCCAAGCGGCGGCTGACGCCGGGCGGCATCCTGGTGACGCAGAACGGCGTGCCGTTCCTGCAGCGGGCCGAGCTGACGGCGACGATGCGGGCGTTCGACGCGCTGTTTTCCGACCGCACCTGCTATCTGGCGACGGTGCCGACCTATGCGGGCGGTCCGATGGCCTTCGGCTGGGGCACCGACGGCGAGGCGCGGCGCACCCCGCGCGAGGTGCTGGCCGAGCGCTACGCGGCGGCGGGGCTGCGCACCCGGTACTACAATCCGGACGTGCACGTGGCGGCCTTCGCCCTGCCCGGCTACGTTCAGGCGCTGATGCCCTGACGCCGCGGCGGGATCGAGTAGGTGAGCGAGGCGCGGGCGACCGGCTCGGCGCGCGCCCTCCGAGCGGATCAGCACGTCGCCCACCGCCAGCACCCGGCCCAGCTTGAGCAGCCGCGCCTCGCCCAGCAGGTCGGCCTCGGCCGCGGGCTTGCGCATGAAGTCGATCGAGCAGCTGGTGGTGACGGCCAGCGCCTGCGGCCCGATCATCGCCAGGATCGCCAGGTAGACGGCCACGTCGGCCAGCGCGAACATCGACGGGCCCGACACGGTGCCGCCGGGGCGCAGGTTGTGCTCGCCCACGCGCAGGCGGACGCGGGCGCGCATCGGGCGCGACCTCCTCGATCTCGAAATCGCCGGCGACCTGCGGAAACTCGCGGTCGAGAAACGCCGCGCAGGTCGTGCGCGTCCAGCAGTCGGCGTCATCGCTTTGGCATCCCCCTCGGTGCGGCGCTAAGGTCGCCGCAAACAGACGGAGGGCAAGATGACGATCCTCGAGCGCCGACGACGAAGGCGGCATCGCGTATCTGAAGATGAACGCGCCCGAGCGGCTGAACGCGCTGTCCGACGCGATGCTGGCCGCGCTGACCGGCACGCTCGCCGAGCTGGCCGGCGACGAGGTCGGTGCGCGCGGTGGTCCTGCGGGGGCGGGCAAGGCGTTCTGCGCCGGCCACGACCTGAGCGAGATGCAGGCGGCGCGGCAGGCCGAGGACGGGGGCGCGGCCGATTTCGACGACCTCTTCGAGCGCTGCGCGGGGCTGATGCGGGCGTGCGCGCCCTGCCCCAGCCGGTGATCGCCCAGGTCCACGGCATCGCCACCGCGGCGGGCTGCCAGCTTGTCGCGTCATGCGACATGGCGGTGGCGGCCGAGGGACGCGGTTCGGCGTGAACGGCGTGAACATCGGGCTGTTCTGCTCGACCCCGATGGTCGCGCTGACGCCGCAACGTGCCGCGCAAGCAGGCCTTCGAGATGCTGACCACGGGCGAGTTCATCGACGCGCCGGGCGCGCGGCCGAGTGGGCCTGGTGAACCGGGTCGTGCCGCGCCGAGGCGCTGGCACGACGAGGCCGCGCGCTGGCCGAGACGGTCGCGGCCAAGCTCGGCAGCCGCGGTCAGGATCGGCAAGGAGCGTCTTCTACGAGCAGCTCGAGCGGGCTGGACGACGCCTATGCGTCTCACGGGCGAGGTCATGGTGCGCAACATGCTGGACGACGACACCGCCGAGGGCATCGACGCCTTCCTGGAAAAGCGCCGCCCCGCCTGGGCCCGCGGATCAAGGGCAGATCAGGGGTAGAGCGCGCCGAACTTGGCCTCGAGGTAGTCGAGCAGCGGCCGCTCGGTCGGCGCCTCGCCGCAGGCCCGCGCGATGACCTCGCGCGGGAGGTAGCGGCCGCCGTGCCGCTGCACGTTCTCGCGCAGCCAGCCGGTGGCGGCGCGCGGTGTCGCCCTCGCGCCAGCTGCGCGTCGAGGTCGGGCACGGCGGCCCGCAGCGCCTCGTGCAGGCAGCCGGCGTAGACGTTGCCGAGCGTGTAGGTCGGGAAGTAGCCGAAGAGGCCCGACCGACCAGTGCACGTCCTGCAGGACGCCGTTCGACGGCTTGTCGACCGCGACGCCGAAGTCGCGCCTCGAAGCGGGCGTTCCAGGCCTCGGGCAGGTCCGCGACGCTCGAGCCGCCCCGCGATCAGCGCGCGCTCGAGGTCGAAGCGCATCAGGACGTGCAGGTTGTAGTGCACCTCGTCGGCCTCGGTCCGGATGTAGCCCGGGCGCACGCGGTTCACCGCCGGCGTAGAAGGCCTCGGCATCCGCGATGCCGAAGTCGCCGAAGGTCGTCGCGCATCCGGCTGTAGAGGAAGGCCGGTGAAGGCGCGGCTGCGGCCGAGCTGGTTCTCGTAGATCCGGCTCTGGCTCTCGTGCACGCCCATCGACACGCCGCGGCCGAGCGGCGTCAGCAGGAAGGCCCGGTCGATGCCCTGCTCGTAGGCGGCGTGGCCGACCTCGTGGATCGTCGAATAGAAGCAGTTGAACGGGTCGCGCGGGTTCGGTGCGCGTGGTGATCCGCACGTCGAGCCCCGAGCCCGACGAGAACGGGTGCACCGCCTTGTCGATCCGCCCGTGGGCGAGGTCGTAGCCGAAGGCGCGCGCCAGCTCGCGCGACAGGCGCAGCTGCGCCGCCTCGTCGAACTCGCCGGTCGAGCCGCGGGCTGGCGCGCGTCCGCGCCGAGGATGCGCTCGCGCAGGGCCACGAGGCGCGGGCGCAGCGCGCCGAACATCTCGGTCAGACCTCGCGCCGGTCGCGCCGGGCTCGTAATCGTCGAGCAGCGCGTCGTAGAGGTCGCCGCCGCGGCCAGCGCCGCGGCCTCCTCGCGCTTGAGCGCCACGACCTCGCGTCAGCGTCGGCAGCGAAGGCGGCGAAGTCCTCGGCCGCGCGGGCGTCGGCCCAGATGCCCTGGGCGACGCGAGGTGACGCGGGCGATCTCGGCCGCGAGCCGGGCCGGCACCTTGCGCGGTGCGCGTCGTAGCTCGCGGCGGATGTGGCGGAGCTGCGGCGCGCGGCGACCTCGTCCGCGGCCTCGGCCGCGGCCAGCCACTCGCCCACGCGCGGGTCGGTGCGGCGGGCGTGCAGCACGCTCTCCATCGCCGCCATCTCCTCGCCGCGCTGGTCGGCGGCGCCGCGCGGCATCACCGTCTCCTGGTCCCAGCCAGCCGGCCGGCGACCTGCGCCAGCGCCTCGGTCTCGCGCTGGAAGGCCATCAGGTCGTCGTAGGCGGTCATCGGCGGTCAGCCTCTCACGGATTGGGGCGCGGGATACTGCGCGCAGGAAGCGCGCCCGCAGGATCAGCACCCAGAGCGCGACCGCGCCGAGCTGGTGCACGATGGCGATGTGGCCAGGGCGCCGAGTACATCACCGTGACGATCCCCAGCACGACCTGCAGCGCACAGCATCGCCGAGCATCGCGTTGAAGGCGCAGCGCGTGGCGGCGTTGGGCCGACCGCCGCGCGCGCGCGCCAGACGACGATCCCGAAGGCGAAGAGCAGGTAGCCCGACGATCCGGTGCATGAACTGCACCAGGCCGTCGTTCTCGAAGAAGTTGCGCCAGAGCGGGCGTCGAGCTCGAACGGCGTCGGGCGGCAGGAAGCCGCCGGCCATCAGCGGCCAGTCGGGATAGTTGCGGCCCGCGTCGATGCCCGGCCACCAGCGCGCCCAGCAGGATCTGCAGGAAGGCGAAGTGCATGAGGCCCGGTGGAGATCGAGAAGAGCCGCGGCTCGCGCGCGCGGCGGGCCTGCATCAGCTGCGGCCTCGGTCCGGCCGAGGCGGAAGACGTACCAGGCGATGAGGCCGAGGATGACGAAGGCGAGCCCCAGATGGGTGGCCAGCCGGTAGGAGGCCACGTCGAGCATCGTGCCCGCCGAGGCCCGAGGAGACCATCCACCAGCCGATGGCGCCCTGCAGCCCGCCGAGCGCGCCGAGCAGCAGCAGCCGCCCGGTCCAGCCCGGCGGGATCCTGCGGCGCGAGCGAGGAAGCCGAGGAAGCCCACCGCCCAGACGAGGCCGATCGACGCGGCCGAGCTGCCGGTGGCCCCATTCCCACCAGTAGATCGACTGGAACTCGGCCAGCGTCATGCCGCGGTTCTGGAGCTGGTACTCGGGGATCTGGCGGTAGCGGTCGAACTCGGCCTGCCAGTCGGCGGCGTTCATCGGCGGCAGCGCGCCGGTGACGGGGCGCCATTCGGTGATCGAGAGGCCGCAGTCGGTCAGCCGGGTCAGGCCGCCGACCGCGATCATCGCCACCACCAGCGCGAAGAGGACCATCAGCCAGAGCCGGATCGCGCGCCGCGCGCCGCGCCGGCGCCGCGTCGATCAGGCCGCCCTGCGGCTCGGGGCGGCGCGGGCCGTCGGCCTCGACCTCTTCGAAGATGGCTGCGTTTCGCGGCTCATGCGGGACCCTCTCGTCGGCCAATGGCGCGCGGACCCTACGCGCGCGGGCATGGGGCCTTCAAGTCAGCCATCGCGTCCGGCCGGCGCACCATTGCCGCAGCACGCCGTGGAAGCACCTGCACGTCGGCCCGGGTCAGCGGCAGCCGGCTCCAGAGGTTGCGCAGGTTGCGGCGCATGCGCGGCGCCTTCTGGGGCGGGAAGAAGAAGCCCGCCGCGTCGAGCTCGGCGTCGTAATGGTCGGCGAGCTTCTCGACCTCCTGGTGGGTGGCGGCCTCGGCCTCGGGGGCGGCCTCGGGCGGCGGGCCCTGGCGGCGCCACTCGTAGGCCATCAGCAGCACGCATTGCGCCAGGTTGAGCGACGGGAAGGCCGGGTTCGACCGGCACCGTGACGATGGCGTTGGCATGCACGACGTCGTCATTCTCGAGCCCCGCCCGCTCGGGGCCGAAGAGGACGCCGACACGCTCGCCCTGCCCGATCCGCTCGCGCGCCTAGCGCCATCGCCTGCTCGGGGGTGAGGACGGGCTTGACCAGGTCGCGCGGGCGGGCGGTGGTGGCCAGCACCAGGTGGCAGTCGGCGACCGCGTCGGGGGTGGCGTCGAAGATCCGCGCCGCGTCCAGCAGGCGGCCCGCGCCGCTTGCCATCGCCACCGCGCGGGGGTTGGGCCAGCCGTCGCGCGGGGCCACGACGCGCATCGCGTCGAGCCCGAAATTGCCCATCGCCCGGGCGGCGGCGCCGACGTTCTCGCCCATCTGCGGGCGCACCAGGACGAAGGCCGGCTGCTGCATCGCGGCCTGTTACGAGGGGCGGCGCGCGGGCGCAAGGTGTGGCCAAGGCCTGCGCGGCGGCGTATGAGGCGCCGACCTGGCTGACCGCAACGGGGGCACGATGAGCGACGACGTCCGGCCGCAACTCTACCTGATCACGCCGCCGGTCCTGGCCGAGGGCTTTCCCGACCTTCTGGGCCGGGTGCTGGATGCCGCGCCGGTGGCCTGCCTCCGGCTGTCGCTGGCCTCGGAGATCGAGGACGAGATCGCCCGCGCCGCCGACGCGCTGCGCGGCGTGGCGCACGACCGCGACGTGCCGCTGGTGATCGACACGCACGGGGCGCTGGTGGGGCGGCTGGGCCTCGACGGGGTGCATCTGCGCGACGGCGCGCGTTCGGTGCGCAAGTGGCGCAAGGAGCTGGGCGCCGAGGCGATCGTGGGGGCCTTTTGCGGGGCGTCGCGCCACGAGGGGATGTCGGCCGGCGAGGCGGGCGCCGACTACGTCGGCTTCGGGCCGGTGCGGGCCTCGGCGCTGGGCGACGGCACGATCGCCGACCGCGACCTCTTCGCCTGGTGGAGCGAGATGATCGAGCTGCCGGTGGTGGCCGAGGGCGGGGTCGACCCGGAGCAGGTGCGCGACCTGGCGCAGGTGGTGGACTTCGTCGCGCTGGGGCCGGAAGTGTGGAGTGAGGACGATCCGGCCGCGGTCCTGAAAGATTACGCGCGGGCCATGGCTTAGCCGTCGCGGCTGAGGCGCAGGGTGAGCTCGGCCCGGATGGCGGTTTCGGCCGCGCGGGCCAGGATCTTGCGGTCGGCATGGGCGCCGGTGTGCAGCGGGGCGTGGTAGGTGACCTCCACAAGCCCCTGGCGCGGCGCGGCGAGCACCTTGAGGAAGTGGGGCGCGAAGTCCATGTCGCCCCACCAGCCGTAGAAGCGCGGGTCGGCCGCGGGCGGCGCGTGGTAGGCGACGGTGACGGGCTGCACCGCGAGGGCCGCCGGTCCGCCGTCGCCGAAGAACGCGGCGAAGAGCGTCGAGCGGAACGGCAGCACCCGCCGCCCGTCGGTCGAGGTGCCTTCGGGGAAGAAGAGCAGCGTGTGCTCCGCCCTGAAGCCGTTGCCGCGAAGGTCGCGCTGCTGCCGCGCCGCGCGGCGGGTCGCGGTCGATGAAGACGGTGCCGGTGGCGCGGGCGAGCCAGCCGATGCCGGGCCAGGTGCGCGACCTCGGACTTGGAGACGAAGTAGACCCGCTGCCCGGCGTTCAGCGCGAAGATGTCGAGCCACGAGGCGTGGTTGGCCACCACCGCGCCCCGCTGCGCCGGTCGTTCCGCCGGGCGCACGCGGCGCAGGCCGAGGATCACGCAGCGCCGACGCGGCAGACGAACTGGGTGATCTAGGGCGTGACGGGGCGGCGGGTGCCGCAGAGCGGGCGCTCGACCAGGCGCAGCGCCAGCAGCAACCCCAGGCAGCCGAACGTCACCAGCGCCAGCGGCGATGCCGCGCAGGGCGACCCGCGCCCAGCCGACGGGGCCGATGCGGACCGGCGCGGGCATCTCGTCGGATGTCCAGGCCGGCGTCACGGTCGCTGGCGCGCGTAGATCGCCGCCGTCCGGGCGTTCAGCTGCCGCGGTGTCCATGATCAGGCAGACGTCGGTGGTGTTGAACGCGCGGTCGATGAACGCCCCCTCGCCCACGAAGCCGCCGAGCCGGAGATACGCCTTGATGAGGGCCGGCACCGCGACCATCGCCCGGCGCCGGTCGATCCGGTCCTCGGGCAGCAGGTCCATCGGCTGGCAGGCACGCGCGAGCGCACCCGCAGGTCGGGGGGCGCCAGGTGGCGGTGATGCAGCAGCGACAGCGGCTCGGCCAGCGCCTGCGGATCGGTGCCGTGGAAGCTGGCGACGCCGAACAGGACCTCGATCCCGTGCTGTCCGGACGTAGTCGGCCAGCCCGTTCCAGAGGTGGAACATCGCCGCGCCGCCGCGATAGTCGCGGTGCAGGCACGACCGCCCGAGCTCGAGCAGGCGGCGGCCGCCCGCCCGGAGCGGGGCCAGGTCGTACTCGTCCTCGGAATAGAAGCGCCCTGCCCCGCTCGCGCCTGGTCGTCGCGCATCACCCGGTAGACGCCGACGACGCGGTCGGCCGCGGTCGGGCCGCGCCGTCGTCGACAGGACGAGGTGGTCGAAGAACGGGTCGAAGCGGTCGCGCTCCAGCCGGCGCGCATGGTCGACAAGCGCGCCGTCGCCGCCCAGCTCCTCCACGAAGACCTCGTAGCGCAGTCGCTGGGCCGCCAGCCGATCGTCCTCGTCGCGGCGAGCGAGACGGACCGTGAAGGTCGTCGACGCATCATTGCGGCTCGGGGCGCGTCATGGGCACCGCTCTAGCCACAGCGGCCGGACCGCGCAACCGGGCGCGGTTTGACACAAACAGGGGTTGTGTTACCGTCCGGCCGAGAGCGCAATCAGAGGTCGTAAACAGGCATGAGATCAACCCGTTTGGCGTCGATGCACGACCTTGCCGGCGTGCTCGAAGTTCACCGTGACCTTGTCCGCCGATGTTGGACTGGACCTGCCCGAGGCCCCAGTCGGGGCATTCGGGATGGCGCACCAGCATGCCCGGCTCGAGAAGTGCCGACATGTCGGGCATCGGGTCCTCCGTCGCCTCGGGCGGCGAGCGATGAGCGCGATGGACCTCAACGCGCTCGTCGGTTCGCGCATCTGCCACGACCTTATCAGCCCACTCGGCGCGATCGGCAACGGGGTCGAGCTTCTGGCGATGTCGGGCAGCGGCGACACGCCCGAGATGGCGCTGATCTCGGAGAGCGTCGAGAACGCCAACGCCCGGATCCGCTTCTTCCGCGTGGCCTTCGGCGCCGCCTCGCCCGGGCAGCGTCTGGGCGCGGCCGGAGATCGCAGTCGATCCTGGGCGGCTACTGGCAAGACATCGCGGCTGCAGGATCGACTGGCGCGTGACGGGCGATGCGAGCGGCAGGACGTCAAGCTGGCGTTCCTGCTGATGCAGTGCCTCGAGACGCGATGCCCTGGGGCGGCCGGATCACGGTCACGCAGGACGGCGAGAACTGGCAGCTGACCGGCGCCGCCGAGCGGCTGAGCGTCGATCCGCGACCTGTGGGCGCACGTGGCCGACCCCGCGCGCGACGCCGAGCTGACGCTCGGCCAACGTGCACTTCGCGCTGGCCCCGCGGACCGCGCACCAGATGCACGGCGCAGATCGAGGTCGAGACCGGGCACGAGCCTGATCACGTCACGGTTCTAGGGACGGACCGTGCCCTCGCCCTCGACCAGGTACTTGAAGCTGGTGAGCTGCTCGGCGCCGACCGGGCCGCGGGCGTGCAGCTTGCCGGTGGCGATGCCGATCTCGGCGCCCATGCCGAACTCGCCGCCGTCGGCGAACTGGGTCGAGGCGTTGCGCATCAGGATCGCGCTGTCGAGCCGGCGGAAGAACCGCTCGGCCGCGGCGTCGTCCTCGGTGATGATGCAGTCGGTGTGGCTGCGAGCCGTAGCGGCGGATGTGGGCGATCGCGTCGTCGACGTCGTCCACGACCTTCGCGCGGCGATGATCATGTCGAGGAATTCGCGGCCCCAGTCGTCCTCCGTGGCGCGGCACGGTGCCGGGGATGGTCGGCAGCGCCGCGTCGGCGCGCACCTCGACCCCCGGCGTCGATCAGCGCGCGCGATCACGTCCCGGCCCGATGGTGTCCGCGACGTCGCGGTGGATCAGCAGGCATTCGGCCGCGCCGCAGATGCCGGTGCGGCGGGTCTTGGCGTTCAGCACCACGCGCAGCGCCTTCTCCGGGTCGGCGGCGGCGTCGAGATAGATGTGCACGATGCCCTCGAGATGGGCGAAGACCGGCACGCGCGCCTCGCGCTGCACGAGCCCGACGAGGCCCTTGCCGCCGCGGGGCACGATCACGTCGATGACGCCGCGTCATGCCGCAGCATCTCGGCCACCGCCGCGCGGTCGCGGGTCGGGCACGAGCTGGATCGCGTCCTCGGGCAGGCCCGCCGCGCGCAGCCCCTCGACGAGGCAGGCGTGGATGCGCGGCCGAGGAGTGGAAGCTCTTCGGAGCCGCCGCGCAGGATCACCGCGTTGCCCGGACTTGAGGCAGAGCGCGCCGGCATCGGCGGTGACGTTGGGGCGGCTTTCGTAGATCACGCCGATCGACGCCGAGCGGGGTGCGCACGCGGCGGATGTGCAGGCCCGAGGGCATGTCCCATTCGGCGATCACCTGCCCCACCGGGTCGTCCTGCGCGGCGACGGCGCGCAGCCCCGCCACGATGCCGTCGATGCGGGCGTCGTCGAGCATCAGCCGGTCGAGCATCGCGGGCGACAGGCCCTTCTCGCGGCCGAAGTCCATGTCCTTCGGCGTTGGCCGCGACGATGTCCGCCTGCGGGCGTCGACGGCCTCGGCGGCCGCGACGAGCGGCGGCCCGCGGCCTCCGGCGCGGCGAAGGCGAGCTCGGCCGCCGCGGCCTTCGCGCGCGCGCCGATGCTCGGCCATCAGGGCGCGGATGTCGTCGGCGTCCTTCATGCGTCCTAGCCTCGCACGGTTCGGCATGTCGGGGAATGCGTATCTGGGTCGAGATGAAGCCATGGGTCAGAGCACCATGTCGTCGCGGTGGATCAGCGCGGCGCGGCCCGGGATAGCCGAGGACCGCCTCGATGTCACCCGAGCTGGCGGCCGCGGATCGCCGCCGCCTCGTCGCGCGGTGTAGCGCGTGAGGCCGATGCCCGAGCCGGTCGCCCGTCGGGACCGAGGATCGCCACCGGATCGCCGCGCCCGAAGCTGCCGCTCGACCGGCGGTCACGCCGGCGGGCAGGAGCGACTTGCCCTGTGCCGAGCGCCCGCGACGGCGCCGGCGTCGACCGTGACCTCGCCCTTGCGGCTTCATCGCGCGCGATCCAGCGCTTGCGCGCGACCTGCGGGTCGGTCTCGCGGCAGGAACCAGGTGGCGGGCGCGCCGTCGGCCAGCGCCCGAGCGGCCGGTCGGCGATCGCCGAGCGTGATCGCCATGGCGCAGCCGCGCGCCGGTGGCGGTCTTGGCCGGCCATGAGCTTGGTCTTCATGCCGCCCTTCGACAGGCCCGAGACCGGATCGCCCGCCATCGCCTCGATCTCGGGCGTGATCCGCGCCACGCGGTCGAAGCGGCGCGCCGTGCGGGTCCTCCTTGCGGGTTGGCGGAATAGAACCCGTCGACGTCGGACAGCAGGACCAGCTGGTCGGCCCCCACCGTCACCGCGATCTGCGCGGCCAGGCGGTCGTTGTCGCCGAAGCGGATCTCGTCGGTGGCGACGGTGTCGTTCTCGTTCACGATCGGGCACCACGCCGAGCGCCGAGCAGCGTCTCCAGCGTCGCGCGGGAGTTGAGGTAGCGGCGGCGGTCGGCGGTGTCCTCGAGCGTCACCAGCACCTGGCCGGTGACGATGCCGTGGGGGGCGAGCGCCTCCTCGTAGGCGCGGGCGAGGCGGATCTGGCCGACCGCCGCCGCGGCCTGGCTCTGCTCCAGCGCCAGGGGCCCCGCGGGCAGGCCGAGGACGCCGCGGCCGAGCGCGATGGAGCCCGAGGAGACGAGGACCACGTCGCGTGCCGCGCGCCCGCAGCCGCGCCACGTCCTCGGCGAGGCCCGCGCAGCCAGTCGGCGCGGCAGCGCGCCGCCGCGGTCGACCAGAAGCGCCGAGCCGATCTTGACGACGAGCCGGCGCGGCCGCGCGTCAGCGGCCGCCATGGCGCCGGCTCTCCTCGTCTCGGCCTCGCCTGTCGCCGGCCGGCCTCGTCGATCTCGGCGCGCAGCGCGCGCAGCACCTCGGTCACGCCCTCGCCGGCTGACGCCGGAGATCAGCATGACCGGCGCCGCCGACGGCCTCCAGCGCCGCGCGGCGCTCGGCGCGCTCGTCCTCGTCGAGCGCGTCGATCTTGTTCAGCGCGGTGATGCGCGGCTTGTCGGCCAGGCCGCCGCCGTAGGCTCGCAGCTCGCCATCGATCGTCTCGTCAGTCGGCCGCCACGTCCTCGGACGGTGCCGTCGACGAGGTGCAGCAGCACCGCGCAGCGCTCGACATGGCCGAGGAACTGGTCGCCGAGGCCCCTGCCCTCGTGCGCGCCCTCGATCAGGCCGGGGATGTCGGCGATGACGAATTCCGCGCCGTCGACGCCGACGACGCCGAGGTTGGGGTGCAGCGTGGTGAAGGGATAGTCCGCGATCTTCGGCCGCGCGTTCGAGGTCGCGGCGAGGAAGGTGGACTTGCCGGCGTTCGGCAGGCCCACGAGGCCCGACATCGGCGATCAGCTTCAGCCGCAGCCAGATCGTGCGCTCGACCCCCTCCTGCCCGGGGTTGGCGCGGCGCGGCGCCTGGTTGGTCGAGGTCTTGAAGTGCAGGTTGCCGAAGCCGCCGTTGCCGCCCTTGGCCAGCAGCACGCGCTGGCCCACCTCGGTCAGGTCGGCGATCACCGTCTCCTCGTCCTCGTCGAGGATCTCGGTGCCCACGGGCACGCGCAGCACGATGTCGTCGCCGTCCTTGCCGGTGCGCTGGCGGCCCATGCCGGGCTGGCCGTTCCTGGCGAAGAAGTGCTGCTGGTAGCGGAAGTCGATGAGCGTGTTCAGCCCCTCGACCGCCTCGGCCCAGACGTCGCCGCCGCGGCCGCCGTCGCCGCCGTCGGGCCCGCCGAACTCGATGAACTTCTCGCGCCGGAAGCTCACGCCGCCCGCGCCGCCGCCGCCGGAGCGGATCTAGACCTTGGCGAGATCGAGGAACTTCATGGGACCGCCTGCCAGCGAAATGCTCGCTCGCGATAAAGCGAAAGGCGCGCCGCCTCAAGTCCCGCGGCGGACCATTCGCATGCGGCGCAGCTGTAGGTCCAGGTCGGCACCTTGGCATTGCGCGCGACCGAGAACGCCTCGGCGTCGCCGATATAGTCGAAGCCGCAGTTCGTCAGCACCCGGGCCGAGGCCGGGTTGTCCTGGAAGACCTCGGCGAAGAGCGTCGCGCACTCCTGCGGGTTGGCCGCGAGCAGCGCGCGCACGGCCTCGGAGGCGAGGCCGGTGTTCCAGAAGGCGGGCGCGACCCAGTAGCCGATCTCGGACTGGCCGCGGTCCATCCGCTCGAGCCCGATGAGGCCCATGACCTCGGACAGCCCGTGCGCCGAGCCGTCCATGACCCAGACATCCTCGGCCCGGTCCGCGGCGCAGGCGCGCGCGCATGAAGGCCTCGGTCGCGCCGGGCGGCAGCGGGTGCGGGATCGACCGCGTCGCCTCGCGCCACCCGCTCGTCGGCGGCGTACATGCGCGATCAGCCCGGCGTCGGACCGCCGCAGCGGGCGCAGGACGAAGCGCTCGGCCTCGATGACCGGCTGGCTCGAGTCGGATCTGTTCGATATGCATCCTCCCCGACATCCGATCTGACGTCCGATGCCATCTCGCAAGACTCGCGCGCGCTCCCGCCGACATGGTATCGACGGGCGCGCTTCGACACCGAAACGGAAAGGTTCGGGGACCGGCCTGCCTCGCCGATCCCCCGATCTGTGCTACGATCCTGACTCGGACCGTTCCGGCTTACTCGGCGGCCTCCGCCAGCGGGCAGCACCGAAATGAAGGTGCGGCCCTTGAGGCCCTTGTGGAACGTCACGGCGCCCTCGGACGGTGGCGAAGATCGTGTGATCCTTGCCCATGCCGACGCCCGTCGCCCGGCCACCACTTGGTGCCGCGCTGGCGCACGATGATGTTGCCCGGGATCACGGCCTCGCCACCGAACTGCTTGACGCCAAGGCGGCGGCCGGCGCAGTCGCGGCCGTTGCGGGAGGAACCGCCTGCTTTCTTGTGTGCCATCTGTCCGTCTCCTTACTTCGCGGCGAGGTCCTTGGCCTGCTCGACCCAGCCTTCGCGCTCGATCCGGCCCTTGAAGGACAGCTTCTCGTCCATCTCGGCGACGTCGGCGTCGGTCCAGGCCGCGATCTGCGCGAAGTGGTGATGCCGGCCTCGTGCAGCTTCTTCTCCAGCGCCGGGCCGACGCCCGATGATCTTCTTCAGGTCGTCGGCTCGCCGTCGGCGCGCCTCGGCTGGTTCGCGGCTTGCGCCTGGCCAGCTTCTCGGCCTTGGCGGCGGCTTCTCGGCCTTGCGGCGCGGCTTCGCCGCCGCAGCCGAGGTTCGGCGCGCGGAGCGGCGGCCGCGCCATGCGCGGCCTTCACGCCCGGACTTGCCGGCGCCCGTCGGCGAGGATCTCGGTGATCCGCACCAGCGTCAGCTGCTGGCGGTGGCCCTTGCGTGCGCTTCGACGAATGCTTGCGCCGGCGCTTGACGAAGTGGATGACCTTCTCGCCCTTGATCTGGTCGATCACCTCGGCCTGCACGGCGGCGCCGGCCACGAGGGGCGCGCCGACGGTCGGTGTCGCCGCCGACCATCAGGATGTCGTTGAACTGGACCTTTTCGCCGGCCTCGGCCGCGAGCTTCTCGACGCGCAGCACGTCGCCCGCCTGGACCCGGTATTGCTTGCCGCCGGTCTTGAGGACCGCAAACATTGCTTCTTCCCTGTCTCTCCCGCGTCCTGCGGCCCCCTTGCGGGAGGCGTTCCGGCCGCATCGGGCCGCCTCGGACAGCGCGCCCTTTGGGGGCGAGTTGCAGCGATCCGCCCGGCCTGCTCTGCCGGCGGAAGCCCGGCTTATCGACGAGGCGACCGGACCTGTCAAGCCCGCCATGGCCCGATCTGGCGCTGCAGATTGAGGGTTGCACGGCCCCGGCCGGTCTTCTATCGAGCCGCGACCCTTCGCGGAGAGGTGCCGGAGTGGTCGAACGGGGCGGTTTCGAAAACCGTTGTGGGGGAGACCCCACCCAGGGTTCGAATCCCTGTCTCTCCGCCACTTTCGGCCGATGGTGCCGAGCTGGGTCGAACACATCATCTTGCAGAACTGGATCCGGTCCCGGAGCAGGTTGTCTGTTGAGACAGGGGCGACGCCGTTGGTGCGGCGGTTCGCTGTTCAGCCGACCCGACCCAGCGATCCGGTGAGCCCGTGCGGCACCCTCGGGGCATGGACAAAATGATCCGGTCGGCGACGGCGCCGACCGGATCATCTGTCGTTCGTTGCCGGGCGAAATCTCAGGCGGCAGCCAATTCCTCCGGCGGGGCCTTCGCGCCGGTCATGTAGGCGACCGCGTCCGACATCGAGTTCTGCTTGGGGTCGATGACGCAGAGCCGCCGGCCCAGCCGGTGGACGTGGATCCGGTCGGCCACCTCGAAGACATGCGGCATGTTGTGCGAGATCAGGACGATCGGGATGCCGCGCGACCGCACATCCTGGATCAGCTCCAGCACCCTGCCGGCTTTCCTTGACGCCGAGCGCCGCGGTCGGCTCGTCGAGGATGATGACCTTCGAGCCGAAGGCCGCCGCGCGGGCCACGGCGACGCCCTGGCGCTGGCCGCCGGAAAGCGTCTCGACCGGCTGGTTGATGTTCTGGATCGTCATCAGGCCGAGCTCGGACAGCTTGTCGCGGGCGAACTGCTCCATCGCCTTCTTGTCCAGCATCTTGAAGACCGAGCCCATGAAGCCCGGCTTGCGGATCTCGCGCCCGACGAACATGTTGTCGGTGATGGACAGCGCCGGCGACAGGGCGAGCGTCTGGTAGACCGTCTCGATCCCGGCATCGCGCGCCTCCAGCGGCGAGTTGAAGCTGACGGGCTTGCCCTCGAGCTGGATCGTCGCCGTCGTCGGACCTGCACGGCGCCGGAGATCGCCTTGATCGAGGCTGGACTTGCCGGCGCCGTTGTCGCCGATGACGGCGAGGATCTCGCCGGGATAGAGGTCGAAGTCGGCGCGGTCGAGGGCGGTGACGCGGCCATAGCGCTTGATCAGGCCGCGCGCCTTGAGGATGGGCTGGTCGCGTCATGCCGAAACCTTTCTGATCCACTGGTCGATGGCGACCGCGAGAATGATGAGCCAGCCGATGGCGAAGACCTGCCAGAGCACGTCGACGCCCGCCAGGCGCAGCCCGGACTGGAAGACGCCGACGATCAGCGCGCCGAACAGCGCGCCCATGATCGAGCCGCGCCCGCCGAAGAGCGAGATGCCCCCGATCACCACGGCGGTGATGGACTGCAGGTTGCCCTCGTAGAAGGCCTGCGGGCTGATCGAGCCGACGCGGCCGATCGAGGCCCAGGCGGCGATGGCGCAGACGAAGCCGGCGAGCGCATAGACGCGAGAGCAGCGATCGCGGTCGGTGCGGATGCCCGCCAAGCTCGGCCGCCTCCTTGTCGTCGCCGATGGCATAGACGTGGCGGCCCCAGGCGGTCTTGTTCAGCATGTACCAGAGCACCAGGAAGACCACGACCATCAGGAGCGAGCCGAAGGTGACGCCGCGCGCCGCCGAACTCGATGGCGATGCCGAAGAACTTGAGCAGCGGCGCCTCGGCGTCGATGTCCTGGCTGCGGATCGACTGGGCGCCCGGAAAGCCAGAGGTTAGCGCGTAGAAGATCGACCAGGTGCCGAGCGTGGTGATGAAGGGCGGCAGCTTCACCTTGGTGACCAGGAAGCCGTTCATCAGCCCCGCAGCCGGTGCCGCCCGCGAAGCCGACGAGGATGCGCGAGCGGCGCCGGGCACGCCCATGTAGACGGCGAGGTTGCCCATGCCACGACGGACATCAGCACCATGATCGCGGCGACGGAAAGGTCGATGCCCGGCGGTGATGATGATCAGCGACTGCGCCGCCGCCAGCATGCCGATGATCGAGACCTGCTGCATGATCAGGCTGAGGTTGAAGGCCGAGAAGAAGCGGCCCCCGGCGATCAGGCCGAAGATGACGATGGCGACGATCAGCACGATCACCGGCACCAGCGTCGGGTTGCCGTGCAGCGCGTGCTGGATGCCGGTCCAGCGGCGTGTTGTGAATACTTGAACTCGGCAACCGAGCGTCGCTCGTTCGAGGTCCCGTTCGTAGTCCTGGCCCTCGGGTCGGGTGGGTGGTGTCGGTCATGGCCATGATCCTCCCCGTGCCGATCCTAGGCGGGACCGGCCGATGATGGCGCGGAAAATTCGTGTCGGGAGGTGCGCGGGCGGCAGTGACCGCCCCGCGAGGTCCGAGGGGGATCAGCCCCAGCACTGCTTGAGGCCTTCCTCGGAGGTGATCGAGGCGACCCCTCGACCGGCTTGTCGGTGACCAGGGTCACGCCGGTATTGTAGAAGTCGAGGCCTTCGGTGTTCTGGGGCTTCTCGCCGGTCTTCGGCGAAGGCCGCGATCGCCTCGATGCCCAGCGACGCCATCTTGCAGCGGGAACTGCATCGAGGTGGCGCCGATGACGCCGTCCTGCGATGTTCTGCACGCCCGGGCAGCCGCCGTCGACCGAGACGATGAGCGCCTGATCCTCGAGGCCGACCGATTTCAGCGCCTCGTAGGCGCCGGCGGCGGCGGGCTCGTTGATGGTGTAGACGACGTTGACGCCGGGATCGTTCTGCAGCAGGTTCTCCATCGCCTGTGCGGCCGCCCTGCTCGTTGCCGTCGGTGACGTCGTTGCCGACGATGCGCGGATCGTCCTCGTCGCCGATGTCCTTGGGGTCCTTCACGTCGATGCCGAAGCCGGTGCAGGAAGCCCTGGTCGCGCAGGTAGTCGACCGAGACCTCCGAGGCGTTGAGGTCGAGGAGGGCGATCTTGGCTTCGGACGTGTCGCCCATCGTCGCCGCGGCCCACTCGCCGATCAGCACGCCGGCCTTGAAGTTGTCGGTGGCGAAGGTCGCATCGGCGGCGTCGGCCGGCTCGAACGGGGTGTCGAGCGCGATCACGAGCATGCCCGTTGTCGCGGGCCTGCTGGATCACCGGCACCAGGGCGCGGCTGTCGGACGGGGTGATCAGGATGCCCTTGGCGCCGCCGGCGATGCAGGTTTCGACCGCGGCCACCTGGGTTTCCACGTCTCCGTCGAGCTTGCCCGCGAAGGTGTCGAGCTCGATGCCAAGCTCCTCGGCCTGGGCCGCGGCGCCTTCCTTCATCTTCACGAAGAAGGGGTTGGTGTCGGTCTTGGTGATCAGGCAGGCGTTCACGTCGCCCTTCACGTGGGTCTCGGCCGCGGCGACGCCAGCGGTAAGAGCAAGAGCAGTGGCGCCCAGAAACGCGGTCCTGAGGGTCAGATCGGTCAAGGTTTTCTCCTCCCGTACATTCTCGAGGGCCCGGAAATGCAGGCCGATGGCGAGGGGCGGATGCACGCCCGCACCCTTCGGCACCAAGGAAAGAGCGAATCGCAGCGACCTGTCAATAAATACATCATAGTGATTTAATATTGACCCCTGCCCCCTTTTCGCGGAATTCATTGCCTGACGAGGAGGATCGGCATGGCGCAAGCAGACGCGACGGGACGCGACGCGGCGGGGCCCTGGACCTCCGTCCGCGGATCGAACCAGAGGGGCCTGAGGGCGCACAACGAGCGACTGGTGCTCTCGCTTCTGCGCCGCCACGGTCCGCTTGCGAAAGCTCCGGTCGCGCGGATGACGGGGCTATCGGCGCAGACGGTCTCGGTGATCATGCGACGGCTCGAGGATGACGGCCTGCTCACGCGGGGGGAGCCCCAGCGCGGCAAGGTGGGGCAGCCGTCGATCCCGATGGCGCTGAACCCGCAGGGCGCCTACTTCCTCGGCCTGAAGATCGGCCGGCGCAGCCTCGACCTGGTGCTGATCGACTTTACCGGCCAGGTTCTTGCGCACCGGCGCAGCACGCACGCCTATCCCGATCCCGACGCGACCGTGCGCTTCGCCGTCGAGGGGGTCGGGTCGATCCTCGAGGGCCTCTCCGACCCGCTTCGCGCGCGTGTCTCGGGTCTTGGCATCGCGATGCCCTTCTTTCTCTGGGACTGGGCCCGGTCGATCGGGGTTCCCCAGGAGGCCATGGCGTCGTGGCAGTCGCGCCACATCGCCGCCGAGATTCAGGAAGAGCTCGGGCTGCCCGGTCTTCCTCCAGAACGACGCGACCTCGGCCTGCGGCGCGGAGCTCGTGTTCGGCGACGCCGGCGCGGCCGAGGATTTCGTCTACTTCTACATCGGGTACTTCGTGGGGGGCGGACTGGTGCTTGACGGTCGCCTCTACACCGGACGCAGCGGGAATGCCGGCGCCGTGGGCAGCATGCCGGTGCCGACGCCCGATGGACGCTCGCGGCAGCTGATCGAGGTCGCCTCTCTCGTCTGTCTCGAACGGTCCGTCGTCGCGCGAGGGCTGTCAGCCCAGCGCCTCTGGGACGCGCCCGGCGACTGGTCCCTGCCCCACGACGTGATCGCGGAGTGGATCGAGGTGGCCGCTCATGGCCTCGCCCATGCCATCGTGGCCTGCGCTTCGATCGTGGACATCGAGGCCGCCCTCATCGACGGCTGGATGCCGGCAGCCGTGCGCGACGCGCTCGCCGAGCGGGTCCGCGAAGAGGTTGCGGAAATCAACCTGACAGGGATCGAGCCGCCGCGGGTCGCGACCGGCACGGTCGGCCCCGACGCGCGCGCGTTGGGCGCCGCTTCGCTGCCGCTGTCCGAGAGCTTTCTCGTGGACCCGATCGCGATCATGAAGCCGCAGTAGCGCACCGCAGGCGGGACCCGGGCCGCGATCCGCTCATCTCGCAGCAAGCAAGCGTGAGATCGGGGCGGCCCGGTTCCGGCCGGTCGTTCAGCCGCGCCTTGAACGTCCGCCGACGCCCGTCGGCGGCGCCGACTTCACTTGCCTCTGCGAGAATTGGCTCCGGCGGTAGGATTCGAACCTACGACCAATTGATTAACAGTCAACTGCTCTACCACTGAGCTACGCCGGAACGTGGGGCGCCCTATAGCAAGGCAGTCGGCGGCCGTCCAGCCCTTTCGCCCGATCCGGTCAGCGCAGCTCGAACCGGGCGTCGACGGCGATGTCAGGTATCGCGCGCACCAAGGATTTCTCCGTGAGGTCAATGAGGTGCGCCAAGACATTGCGGCGCGCTGCGAACTGGAGGGCCGAAGGGACGTCATGATAGATGCGCGCCGTCAGGTCGGAAACGCCGGCGGATTTCCGGGCGAGCTGGTCGAGGATCTGCGCCTCGCGCTCGCGGCGGTGGGCCATCAGCCAGCGAAGCCTTCCGGCGGGGTCTTCGACAGGCGGGCCGTGACCGGGATGGAAGACGCGATCGCCTCGTTCCAGCAGACGCTCGCACGAGGCCATGTAGGCTGCCAGGTCGCCGTCGGGCGGCGAGATCGAGCGAGGTGGCCCAGCCCATCACCAGATCCCCGGTGAAGACCGCCTTGCCCAGGGCAAAGGAGAGGTGGCCGGCATAGTGGCCGGGCGTCGCGAGCGCTACCAGCGGGCCCGTGTCGAGCGCCACGGACTCGCCGTCGCCGAGCGTCGCGTCGGGGCGAAATTCCGTGTCGACGCCCTCGCCCCCCGCGACCAGGCCGGACTTCGCCAGGCGCTGCATGATCGGTGACCGTCCGGCGCCTGGCGGGCCATAGGCCAGGACCGGTGCGCCCACGGCATCGGCCAGAGCACGCGCGCCTTGCGAATGGTCGAGATGCGGGTGCGTCACCAGGACCGCCGCGACCGGACGTCCGGCAACGGCGGCGACGATCGCGGCGCGGTGGTCCGCGTCATCCGGGCCGGGATCGATGACCGCAAGCCGGTCGTTGCCGACGATGTAGGTATTCGTCCCCTCGGCCGTCATCGGCGACGGATTCGGCGCCAGCAGGCGGACGATGCCGGGCTCGAGCTGTTCCACCACCGACGCTTCCCTCTCTCACGGCGACCGCTATAGCTTTAGCGATGGCTTTCGGCTGGCTCAAACGATGGATGCCGCGCTCGCTCTACGGTCGTGCGGCGCTGATCCTGCTGCTGCCCGTGCTGACGATCCAGTTCGTCGTCTCGGTGGTCTTCATCCAGCGGCTCTATGAGGACGTGACGCGGCAGATGACGCGGAACGTGCTGCTCGAGGTGCGCTATCTGGTCGAGCTGGTCGAGACGGCCGAGGGGCCGTCGGACGCGGTGGCGCGGGTTGCGCCGCTCCTCGCCCCGCTCGACCTTCAGGTCGACTGGAACGCCGCCGTTCCTCCCGGCGACGCGCGGCGCTGGTACGACCTTTCGGGACTGGTGGTGATCCGGACGCTGCGCGAGGGGCTGGACGCGGTCGAGGCCGTCGACCTGGCGACGAGCGTGCGTCGGGTGACGACCTACCTCGACACGCCGCACGGCCCCGTCGCGGTGACGTTCAACCGTGGGCGCGTGTCGGCGTCGAACCCGCATCAGCTGCTGGTGCTGATGACGTTCACGAGCGTGCTGATGACGATCATCGCGTTCCTCTTCCTGCGCAACCAGGTGCGGCCGATCGCGCGCCTGGCGCGGGCCGCCGAGGCGTTCGGTCGCGGCCGCGTCGAACCCTACAAGCCCGCCGGCGCGACCGAGGTCCGTGCGGCGGGCAGCGCGTTCCTCAACATGCGCAACCGGATCGAGCGTCAGATCGAGCAGCGGACGATGATGCTGTCCGGGGTGAGCCATGATCTGCGCACGCCGATCACGCGCCTCAAGCTTGCGCTTTCGATGGCCGAGGAGACGCCCGAGACCGTCGAGATGCAGCGTGACGTGAATGACATGGAACGGCTGCTGGACGCCTTCCTCGCCTTCGCCCGCGGAGAGGCGATGGATGCGGTCGAGACGGTCGTGCCGGCCGAGCTGCTGCGGCGGATCGTCGACAGGGCGCAGAGCCGGGGGCACCCGGTCGAGCTCGGGTCCTGCGATGACGGCGGCAGGCTGAGGCTGCACCCGCTCGCCGTGGAACGTGCCCTGGAGAACCTCATCGGCAACGCGATGCGGTACGGCGACCACGCCCGCGTGTCGCTCGGCGTCGGCGAGCGCTCGGTCCGCTTCAGCGTCGAGGATGACGGCCCGGGCATCGCGCCCGAGGATCGCGAGGAGGCGCTGAAGCCGTTCAGCCGGCTCGACCGGGCGCGCAACCAGGACCGGGGGACGGGGGTCGGGCTGGGGCTGGCGATCGCGCACGACATCGCGCGGCGGCACGGCGGCGCGCTCCGCCTCGACCGCAGCGAGGATCTGGGCGGGCTGCGCGTCGACCTGATCATACCCCGGTGAGGCGCGGAACAACGCCACGGCCCCCTCGTTGTGAAGCCGAACGCGCATCGGAAGGAGACCAAAGATGGCCCTGAACAGCCTGAAGGACGTCTATATCGAGCAGCTCCAGGACCTCTACAGCGCCTGCAAGCAGTCGCACGGCATGACCCGCCGCATGGCCGAGGCGGCCAAGAACCAGGAGCTCAAGTCGGCGCTCGAGGCCGGCGTGGCGGGCATCGAGAGCGGGATGAAGGACCTCGAAGAGCTCTGCCGGCGCCACGATTGCGACCCGAACGGCGAGCACTGCAAGGGCACCGAAGGCCTGGTGGCCGAGGCGCAGTCGGACGTGTTCGACGAAAGCTATGGCGACGACGACGTGCGCGATGCCGTCATCGTCTCGCAATACCAGCGGCTGGCGCACTATGCGATCGCCGGCTACGGCACGCTTCTGGCCTTCGCCAAGCGCATCGGCGCGAGCGAGGACGCCACGATCCTCGAGAAGTGCCTCGACAGCGGCTACGACGGCGACCGCCGGATGACCGACATCGCGACGTCGGGCGTCAACGTGAAGGCCGCCTGAGGGCGCATCGCCCATCGCGACGTCTGCCTGCCGAGCCCCGCCCCCGCGGCGGGGCTCAGAGCGTGTCGAGCGCCTGGAAGACCGGGCCCTCCGGCGTCGACGCCCGGAATGCGGTGATGCCGAAGACCGCAGCCAGGTTGGCGTCCGTCAGCACGGCATCGGGCGTGCCGTCGGCGACCACCCTGCCCCGGTCCATCAGGACAAGGCGCGTGCAGTGCCGCTGCGCCAGCGCCAGGTCGTGCAGCGAGACGAGAACGCCCCGCCCCTCGGCCGCCAACCCCGCCAGAAGCCGCATCGTCTCGATCTGCGCCCGCGGGTCGAGGCCCGCGATGGGCTCGTCGGCCAGGATCAGCGGCGTTTCCTGCGCGATCAGCCGCGCGATCAGCAGCCGCGTCTGCTCGCCGCCTGACAGCTCGGTCGCCACGCGGTGGCGGAGACGCGCCGCATCGGTGCGACGCAGGGCGCTCTCCACCGCATCGGCGTCCCGGGCGGCGCGGAGGTACCGCGTCCCGGCGTGGGGCAGCCGCCCCAGAGCCACCAGCCTCTCGGCCGTGACTGGCCAGGCAATGCGCCGCTCCTGCGGCATCCAAGCCACCAGCCGCGCCCGCTCGGCGGTGGCCAGCGCCGCGCACGAGGCTTGCCCGCTATGGGGGATGAGCCCCAGCGCCGCCCGCATCAGCGTCGTCTTGCCGGCGCCGTTGGGCCCAAGAAGGCCGACCATCTCGCCCGCCCCAAGGCGCAGCGACACGTCGCGGACCACGCAGCGGGGCCCGCGCCTGACCGTCAGTCCCCGAAGCTCGAGCAGCGTCACGGCAGCTCCTTTCGGGTGCGGTAGATGAGGTGCAGGAAGACCGGCGCCCCGACCAGCGCCGTCACCACGCCCAGCTTGAGGTCGCGCTCGGGCAGAAGCAGGCGCACGGTCACGTCGGCGGCCAGCACCACCGCCGCGCCGCCCAGGGCCGAGGCGGGCAGCAGGCGCGATGGCTGCGCGGCGACCAGCGGGCGCAGAAGGTGCGGCACGACGAGGCCCACGAACCCCACTGTTCCGGCCACCGCCACGCCCGCCCCCACCGCGGCCGAGGTGCCGATCACCAGCGTCAGGCGTAGGCGGCGCAGATCGATCCCCAGCGTCTCGGCCGCGTCCTCGCCCAGCGTCAGCGCGTCGAGGCCCGGCCCCAGCGTCAGCAGCAGCGCCACCCCGGCCAGCACGAACGGCAGCGCCAGCGCGACGTGGACCATCGAGCGATCGGCGACCGAGCCCATCATCCAGAACATGGTCTCGGCTGCGGCGAACGGGTTCGGCGACAGGTTCAGCGCCAGCGAGGTCAGCGCCGCCGCCAGCGCGCTGATCGCGATTCCCGCGAGGATCAGCGTCAGCGACGAGCCGCGCGGGCCGGCCAGCGCCAGGATCAGCAGGACCGCCCCGATCGACCCTGCGAAGGCCGACAGCGGCAGTGCCAGCGCGAACTGCGCCGCAAGGCCCGTCTGCATCGACACCACCGCCCCCAGCGCGGCCGAGCCCGAGATGCCCAGCAGCCCCGGCTCGGCCAGCGGGTTGCGCAGATAGCCCTGGATCGCCGCGCCCGCGGCGCCCAGTCCCAGCCCGATGCCGGCGGCCAGCAACGCGCGCGGCAGACGGATCTCGCGCATGATGATCGGCGCAGGTCCCTCGCCGCCCCAAACCAGTGCGCGCAGGGCGGCGGCGGGCGGCAGCTCGACCGGCCCCACGACCAGCGACACCATGAAGAGCACGGCCACCAGCAGCGCCAGCGCAGGAAGCAGGCCGCCCCTCAACGCGCACCACCAATACGGTCGCGCAGGCGGGCCAGCCGGGCCACTTCGGCCGTGACCTGGGGGATGCCGCACATCCAGTGCGGCGCGACCTGGGTCCGCACCGCCGCCGTCTCGCGCAGGGCCGGGTGCGCCAAGAGCTCCTCGGCGCGGGAAGCGCCCGCGTGCGGGCGGCCTGTCACCAGCAGATCGGGGTCGCGCGCCACCAGTTCCTCGAGCGGCAAAAAGAGGCTCGCCTCCGAGCGGGCCACGTTGACGAAGCCGGCGGCCGCCAGCATCTCGCCCGCGAGGCTGTCGTCGCCGGCGGTGTAACCCTGCGCCTCGTAGAGCGCGGCCTCCGGCCGATCGCCCGCCTGCGCATCGGCGACGGCGGCGAGGTCTGCCTCGAAGCGCGCCAGAACCGCCTCGGCCCGATCCTCGCGCCCCAGCGCCACGCCCATCCGACGGATCGCGGTGCGGATGTCGTCGAAGGACCGCGCGGGCGGGAACACCTCGACCGCGATGCCGAGGCGGGACAGCAACGCCGTGCCCGCGGCCGCCGTGTACTGGCCAGCCAGCACCAGGTCGGGCCGTAGTGCGAAGACCTCCTCGGCGCGGCCGTGGTTCGCCGGCAGCGCCGCGGCCGCCCCGGCCATCACCGAAACGCCGGGATCCTGCGCGAGCGCCGAGACCGAGACAAGCTGCCCCGGCGCGGCCAGCATCAGGGCCAGCTGATCGGTGCAGAGATTTGTGGACACCACCCGTCGCGGAGCCTCGGCCGCAGCCACCGACGCCGCGAGGATCAGCGCAACAGCGGCCCGCCACATGTCAGAACGAAGCACGGACACCGGCAAAGATCGCCCGGTCCGGGGTGCCATAGCCGCGCGCGGTCTGGTACTCCTCGTCGAAGAGGTTCTCGACGCGCAGATACGCCTCGGCCTGGTCCGAGAACGCGTAGGCGAGCCGCAGGTCGGCCACGGTGTAATCGTCGAGCGGGTGGCCCAGATCGACCGTGTCGGCCACGTGCCGCAGGGTCGCCCGCGCCTCGAGCCTGTCGGTCAGCGCCGCGTCGAGGCCCATCAGGATGTCGACGCGCGGCGTCCGGTCGAGCCGCCGGTCGCGCGCGTCGCGCGCCTCGGTATAGGTGAGGTTGCCGAAGAGCGAGAGACGGTCCGACAGGTCGGCCTCGCCCACGAGTTCGACGCCACGCGAGCGCGTGGCGCCGTCCACCTGCACATAGCCCGGGTCGACGTACTGGATCAGCTCGTCGATCTCGAGGAAGAAGAGCGTCGCCTCCACGCGGCCCCTGCTCCACTGGCGTTCGAGGCCGAATTCGAGGCTGCGGCTGGTCTCGGGCTCAAGGTCCGGATTGCCGACACCGAAGGCCGCGAAGCGCTCGTAGAGCGAGGGCGCTCGGAAGCCGGTGGCGGCGGCAAGGCGCAGGCGCGTGGCATCGTCGAGGTCGAAGGCCAGGGCCGCGCGCCCCGACACCACGTCGTCGAAATCGGAATGCGCGTCGCGCCGCAGCGCCAGCGCCAGCTCGGCGCCCGGGCCGATCTGGCCGATGAGTTCGGCGAAGACGCCCCAGGTGGTCTGCGTGCCCGCGTCGAAGGTCGATTCGTAGGATTCGTCGGTATGCTCGAAGCCGAATGCCAGCGTGGTGGCCTCGCCCAGTCGCGCGGCCCCTGTGTAGGCAAAGACGGTCCGGTCTCCGGCGAAGTCCGAGGTGAAACCGTCGCTCTTCAATGTGCGATCGATCCGGTAGCGGTTGACGGCGAAGGTGTGGTCGATCCCGCCCGTCGACAGCTCGGCGAAGACGCGCGCGCCGGTCGAGCCGATTTCCGAGACGTCGTCGAGGCTGCCGTCGGCCAGCACCGGGAAGGTGCCGTCGAACTCGGCCTCGCCCTCGGTGCGAAAGCCCGACATCCCCACCCTCAGCGCGTCGCTGAGCTGCCATGCGGCCGAGAAGGTGAGCTGCGTGTGCTCGAACGCGTCGGCCTCGTCGTTGCCGTCGTTCTCGTCGGCGGCCGAGATGCCGTCGGTCTCGATGTGCGAAAGGCTGAAGGCGAGGTCGGCGCGGCCGGCGCGGGTCGCCAGGCGCAGCGCGGCCCGGCGGGTATCGAAGCTGCCGGCCTCGACCTCGACGCTGGCCTCGCGGCCCGCGCCGCCCCGCGCGGTGACGATGTTGACAACGCCCCCCACGGCGGTCCCGCCGTAGAGCGCCGACTGCGCGCCCTTCAGGATCTCGACCCGCCGGAGCCCGAGGTGGTGAGGCCGCCGAAGTCCTAGAACTGGCCCGACGGGTCGAGGGGTCGGTCACGAGGATGCCGTCCACGTGGACCGAGATGTAGCGGCTGCCCGCGCCGCGGATGCGCAGGTCGGCGAAGGTGCCGGCGGGCCCGTTCTGGATGAGCGAGATCCCGGGCAGCCGGGCGAGGTAAGTCGCTGAGCTGCACGTTGCCCGCGGCGCGCAGGTCGTCCTCCGTCGAACGATGACGGAGGCGCCCGCGCGCTCGCGCTCCAGGCCGGCGTGGCTTGGGCGAGATCACGATCTCGTCGAGCAAGGAACGCGTCCATGTCGCGGCGCGCCGCCCTCGGCGCCGAACGCCGGCGCGGCGGCCCGCTGGCGAGCAGTCGCGTCCGGCAGAGTCCATCGTCATGTCCTTCCCCGGCGGCCCTCTCGGGCCGATGTCCGGATGTCGTCGGAAGGGACCCTCCCGCAGACGGCGATCGTCGTCACCACTACGGAAGACCGTTGCCCGCGGCGCGCCCCGCACCCGGACAGGGTGATCACTCCGGCAGGTCTCCTGACTTGCGGGTCATCGCGTGGGCTGGCCTTCCCAGGGCGCATGAGGTGCCCCAGTGGCATGTTCAGCCACGCTCGCCGCTCACAGTTGCGGGGGCAGTCGCGGACTTGGGGAAGAAGCCCCCTCACCGCGTTCCCTTTTCACCGAAGATGCGCTCTTCGGACCGAGGCCCCGTCGTGGTCCCGCATCCGCCGCGGCAAGTCAAGCGCCGCCGGAAGCGACGGCGCCCGAGTTCCGACGCGGCCGCCCCGCTGCTGGTCCGGCGGCAGGGCGCGTCGGCGGCTCAGAAGAGTTCGACGTCGTTGCCCTTGGGCTTCTGCACCGGGATCTCCTCGTCGACGCGCTCGACCAGCCGTTGCCGGGCGACGCCGGTATAGGGCCAGAACCGCACCATCCGCGCCTGGTTGCCGCCGACGCTGGTGGCGTCGCACGGGATCCCCTCGCGGCGCAGATAGTCGGCGACGAAGACGCTGTTCCGCTCGCCGATATCGGTGAAGTTGGCGATCATGCGCGCGCCGCCGAAGGTCTTGGCGCGCAGCCTCGACCGTTGCGCGCCGCGCTTCAGCAGCGCGTTGATGAGCTGCTCCATCGCCAGCGCGCCGAACCCGTTCAGCTTCGGTGCCAGGTCGCTGCGGTCGGGCAGAAGGATGTGGTTCATGCCCCCCACCTTCGCCACCGGGTCCCACAGGCAAACCGCCACGCACGAGCCGAGGATCGTCGCCGACGACGACGTCCGGCGCGTCGCCGATGGCGAACTCGCCCTGGGCGACGTGGGTGATCCGATCGCGCGTCGCCGGTTCCGAGGCGGTTCATGCCTTCACCCGTGCGGACTCGGCGCATGCGTCCAGCAGGACGTCGGCCATCTTGTTGAGGTCGACGGACCGGCCCAACCGCCCCAAGCTCGCGGGCGACACGCGGCATGCCGTCGACGACGCAGGTCTGGCCGCTCTGGGCGAAGGTGGTGGCGCCGCCCTGGCGCAGCGTCAGCATGCCGGCGGCGCCGTCGCGCCCCATGCCGGTCAGCAGCGCGCAGACCACGTCCGCAGCGCGGTTGCGGGCCGAATTGAACAGCACGTCGACCGACGGGACATGAAGGTGCGTGCCGTCGTCGGGCGTCAGCCGCACGAAGGGCGTGGCGGTGCCCGCGACGGCCAGGTGCGTGGTGCCGCCCGGCGCGAGCAGGATACGTCCGGGCGCCAGCCGCTCGCCCTCCTGGGCCAGCGCGCATTCCGGTGCCACGAGGCCGTTCATCCGCTGCGCGAAGCTGGCCAGGAACGACGGTGGCATGTGCTGGCAGATCAGCGTCGGCGGACAGTTGGCGGGAAACCGTGTCAGGACCTGCTCGAGCGCGTCGACGCCGCCGGTCGAGCTGCCGATCAGAAGGTACTTGCCGTTCCAGCGGAAGCCCTGCGTCGGCGCGGGCGCGGGCCCGCTCTTGCTTCCGCCGCGCACCCTGGCGGAGGCGGCGAGCCGGACCGCGTCGCACAGGAAGGTGCCGCCGTTCACATCCTTCTGCACCTCGGTGCGGTCGACACACTCGACCGCCCCCAGCGACAGCGCCCGCACCGCGGCGGCGCTGCCCTTCTGGGTCAGCGACGAGACCATCACCACCGGCATCGGGCGCAGGCGCATCAGGTGGCCTAGAAACTCCAGCCCGTCCATCCGCGGCATCTCGACGTCGAGCGTCAGCACGTCGGGGTTGAGGCGCTTGATCTCCTCGCGCGCCTCGTAGGGGTCCTGGGCCTCGCCCACGACCTCGATCTGCGGGTCGCGGCTGAGGATCGCCCGGACGATGCTGCGGATGGTCCGAGAATCATCAACGATCAGAACGCCGATCTTCTTGCCGCTCATGACTGCCTATCCTGCGAGTGAGGGCGCCCCGGGCGCGATGGCCCGGGGCGCGTTATCAGAATTCTTCCCAGCCGTCGGCAGCCGGAACCGAGGGAGCCGCGGCTGCCGCCGCCGCCACGGCGCGGGGGGCCGGCGCGGGTTTCGGCGCGGAGACCGCGTTCGCCACCGGCTTCGCCGCCGGAGCGGGCCGCGGCGCGGCTCTGGGCGCGGGCATCGGCGCGGCCGGTTTCTCGGCCTGCCTTGCGCGCACGCCGATGTTGAAGCGTCCCACGGTTTCGCCGAGCGCCGCCGCCTCACGGTTGAGGGCGTGGCTCGCCGCGGTCGTCTCCTCGAACATGGCCACGTTCTGCTGCGTCACCTGGTCGAGCTGGTTCATCGCCGCGTTGATCTCGGCCAGCCCGCGCGACTGCTCCGACGACGAGGTCGCGATCTCCGAGACGTGCTCGGAGATGTCGCCCACCGACGAGACGATCGCCTCGAGCGCCCGGCCGGCCTCGCCGACCAGCTCGACGCCGCGCTTGACCTGCGCACCCGACGACGAGATCAGCGCATTGATCTCGCGTGCCGCGTCCGACGATCGCTGCGCCAGCGCCCGCACCTCGGAGGCCACGACCGCGAAGCCACGCCCCGCGTCGCCCGCGCGCGCCGCCTCGACACCGGCGTTCAGCGCCAGAAGGTTGGTCTGGAACGCGATGTCGTCAATGACGCCGATGATCTTGCCGATCTGCCCGACGAGCTCTCGATCTCGCCCATGGCGTTCACCGCCTCGCGCACGACCTGGCCCGAGGTCTCGGCGCCCCGGCGGGCGCTGTCGACCACCTCGGCCGCGCGCGCGGCACCCTCGGCGGCCGACTTTGACCGACGCGGTCAGCTCGTCGATCGCGGCGGCCGTCTGCTCGAGCGTGGCCGCCTCGTTCTCGGTGCGGCTCGACAGGTCGTCGGCCGCGCCGGTGATCTCGCCGGCCTCGCCGCGGATCAGCTCGGCATTCTCGACCACCGCCGTCATTGCGTCGCGCAGCCGCTCGACGGCGCTGTTGAAGTTGGCGCGCAGCCGCTCGTAGTCGGCGTCGAAGGCATCGGCGAGGCTCACCATCAGGTCGCCCTCGGCCAGCCGGTCGAGGCCGCGCTGCAGCGCCGAGACGACCTCGGTCTGCGCCGCCTCCATGCGCCGCCGCCGCTCTTCGGCCGCCGCGATCTGCGCCTGCGCTTCGGTGATGTCCTTGGCAAGCAGGACGAAATGCGAGGTTCTGCCGCTGGCGTCGCGCACGGGGCTGACCCCGCCCTCGAGCACCAGCGCGCTGTCGCCGGCCGTCAGGTCGAAGCGGCCGAACACCGCCTCGCCCTTCCCGAGCTGCGCCCAGAAGGCGGCGCTCTTCTCCTCGTCCAGGCGCACGAATTCGCGGATCGGGCGGCCCACCATTCCGGCCGGGCTCATGCCCAGCAGTTCGGCGAAGAACGGGTTCACCGTCAGAAGCTCGCCGTCCGGCGAGAACTCGGCCCGCGCCTGGGTGGCGTCGATCGCCTCGAGGATCGCGGTCCGGCGCTGCTCCTCGGTGCGGTCGGCCCATTCCAGGATCGCGCCGATGCGCTCGCCGGCCCGATCGTGGACCGGTGCCATCGTCAGTCTCACATGGCGGGCCCCGAACCGCAGATGCGCGACTTGGGGCTTGTCGACGCTCTCGAGCAGCTTGCGCTGATGCCGTGGGCCCTTGTCGAAGATGCCCATGTTGGCGCCGACCAGCGCCTCGGCGTCGAAGTCCGGCAGAACCTCGCGGACGTCGTCCTTGATCTCGCGCATCAGATCGATGCGCGGCCCGGTTCACCGTCGTGATGGTGCCGTCGGTGTCGACCATCATCAGCGCCGTTGACGACCCCTCGAAGCCGGCGCCCTTGAAGGCCGCGTCGCGCCCGACCTTCTCGGCCTCGGCCAGCGAACCGCGGAACTCCTCGAGGGTCGCGGCGATGCCGCCGATCTCGTCATGACGGCCGGTCGCGGGAATCTGCGAGCTGTAGTCCTTGCTCGCGACGCGCTTCATGGCCTCGCTCACCGCGACCAGCGGGCGGCTGACCGTCTGCCGGGTGACCCAGGTCGACAGGCCCAGCGACAGCGCGAACAGCGCCGCGGCGATGCTCGTCGCGCGGATCAGGTCCGAGCGGATCTCGTCCTTGAGCGGCGCCGGCGTCCACTGCACCGCCAGCGCGCCGACCACTGCGTTGTCCTTGCCGAAGCGCACCGGCGAGGCCACCGCGAACCCGTCGGCCGAACGTGCGACAGCGCCGGTGCGGACCGCCTCGTTCGCGAGCGAGGCCAGGTCACGACGCGTCGCGGCATCGCCGGCCTCCCCAAGGGCGGTGCCGGTGACGTCGACGGCCAGGCCCGCTGTCGCCACACCCTCGGCGCTCGCGAGGAAGTCCGACAGAAGCCCGGTGACGGTGTCCGCCTTCTGGAACTTGATGCCGCCGCCGGCCTGCGAGGCGACCAGCTCGGTGACGTGCGAGGCCTGGTTGCGGACGCTGGTGTCCGCAACCTCCTCGGCGGTCATCAGCGACAGGACGCCTTGCGTCGTGGCGACGAGGCTGGTCGAGGCGAAAAGAAGGAACGCGCAGCGGACGAAGACCGAGCGAGAGCCGATGTTCAGTACAGCCAGGGGCTTCGACAGGGACATGTGTGTTTCTCCGTGGAGTCCAGTGCGGCGACGGAATTTCCGCTGCACGATCCGTGCGGGACGGTCGCGGTCAGGCCGCGGCCGTCACCGTGGCGCGGCTCAGAACAGGGCTTCGGGGTTGATGCCGACAGTCAGCGCACCCAGCGGCGCCTGCGTCTCGGGGTCGACGATCGTGACCGAGAGCTGGCTCTGGTAGGTCTGCGACGACTCGTCGAACTCCACGTCGCCGATGTGCATCCCGGCGGGACCGGCGCCGAAGCTCTGCTGGAACTTGGCCTCGTCGCCCTGCCAGTAGTCCGAGGTGACGTCGCTGGCGGCCACGTTGAGGCCCTTCGCGTCCATCACGAAGACTTCGCTGATGGCGCCCTGCGCCTGGGCCACCCGCTCGCGCAGGAAGTCCGACGCCGCGTTGTCGAGGACCGCGTCGATCGTGGGACGTGCCGCGGCACCGACCTCGGAGGCCCACTTCTGGTCCAGCGCCTCGATGTCCGTCGCCGCCAGCGCCGCCGTCTGCGCGTTCTGGGCGCGAATCGCTTCGATGATCACCGGATCGGCGGCCCAGCCGGCGACCTCGGTATCGTAGAAGTCGCGCATGATCGGCTCGTACTCGTTGGCCAGCGCGGGAAGAGAGATGGCGCAGGCCAGGGCGCCGAGGGCGAAGTGCTTCATGGTATCCGATCTCCTGCAAATGCCGTTGTCAGCGCGGCCGGCACGAGCCACCGCAACTGCACCCATAGGCACCACAGGTTGATCGAACTTTAATCTCGTCGCGCCGGTGCGCGACCCGCGAGGCGGCCTATCCCGCGTGCCGCCGGACCCATCCCACCAAAGCCCGCGTCGACGGATCTGCGTCGGCGGGCTCGGCATCGCCGGCAACCGCAGGCGTGAGGTCCTTGGCCAGTTCTTTCCCAAGCTCCACGCCCCACTGGTCGAAGGAGTTGATGCCCAGCATCACGCCCTCGACGAAGACCCGGTGCTCGTAGAGCGCCACGATCTGGCCCAGCACGTACGGGCGTGAGCTGCGGGTAGACCAGCGTGGTCGAGGGCCGGTTGCCCGGGAACACGCGGTGGCGCGCCTGCCGCTCCAGCTCGGCGCCGTCGAGTCCCTGCCTCGGCCATCATCTCGCGCGCCTCGTCCAGGTCCGGCCGCGCATCAGCGCCTCGGACTGCGCCAGGCAATTGGCGACCAGCAGGCGGTGCTGGTGGGCCAGGTCCGCCTCGTGCCCCTCGGCGCCGACCATGAACTCGCAGGGGACGACCCGCGTGCCCTGGTGGATCAGCTGGTAGAAGGCGTGCTGCCCGTTGGTGCCCGGCTCGCCCCAGACGACGGGGCCGGAATTGACCGTCAGGTCCGCGCCGTCCATCGACACGCGCTTGCCGTTCGATTCCATCTCGAGCTGCTGGAGATAGGCCGGCAGCCGCGCCAGCCGCTGCTCGTAGGGCAGCACCGCGCGGGTGGCGTAGCCGCAGACCTGGTTGTGCCAGATGCCCGACCAGCGCCAGCATCACCGGCATGTTCTCGCAAGCGGTCGGCCGCGCGGAAATGGCGGTCCATCGCCTGCCCGCCGCGCAGGAAGGCGCGGAACGCCTCCGGCCCGATGGCGATCATCAGCGACAGCCCGATCGGCCCCCACATCGAATAGCGCCCGCCGACCCAGTCCTCGAAGCCGAAGACGCGCGCGGCGTCGATGCCGAACGCGCCGGTCCTGTCGAGCGCGGAGGACAGCGCCGCGAACTGCGCGCCGGGCTCGTCCACGCGCTCGGCCATCCAGGCCGCGCGGTGTCGGCGTTGGTCATCGTCTCGATCGGTGGTGAAGGTCTTGGAGGCCACGATCACCAGCGTCGTCGCCGGGTCGAGCGGCCGCAGCGTGTCGTGATATGCGCGCCGTCGACGTTCGAGACGAAGTGGCAGCGCGGCCCGTCGTGATAGGGCGCGAGCGCCTGCACCGCCATCGCCGGGCCGAGGTCGGAGCCGCCGATGCCGATGTTGACCACGTCGGTGATCCGCCCGCCCTGCCCCGCGAATGCCGCCGTCGCGCACGTCGTCGGCGAAGCGCTCCATCCGCGCCAGCGTCTCGCGCACGCCGGGCATCACGTCCTGCCCGTCGACCGTGACCGGCGCCGCCGTCGAGGTTGCGCAGCGCGGTGTGCAGGACCGCGCGGCCCTCGGTCTCGTTGATCCGCTCGCCGCGGAACATCGCGTCGCGCCGGTCCGGCACGCGCGCCTCGCTCGGCCAGGCCCAGACAGCAGGTCGCGCGTCCTGCGGCGTCGATGTTGGTCTTGGAATAGTCGAACAGCAGGTCGCCGGCTCGACCGAGAAGTCCGCCTGCCGGCCGTCCGTCGTCGAACAGCGCGTCGATGGAACGTTCCGCCGACCGATGCAGCCCGCTGCTTTCAATGACTGTCCAGTCCATGTCTACTCCGCCCAGTGAACCGTCGCCTCGGTCAGACAGCGCCGCGACCGGCGCTTCGTGTGGCTCGCGCGTGGCGCGCGCGCTCCAGCGCCGCGCGCTTCTCCGGCCCGGTGATCAGGATGTGCGTCGACATCGCGCCCCGTCAGCACCGGCGCGGTCAGCGTGACGCGCGGCTCGGGCGCGCCGGGCGCGCGCATCGGCATCAGCGGCGGGCGCGTCGGCGTCCAGCGCCTCGTCGAGCCGGTCGGCGCCGGGAAAGAGCGAGGCGGTGTGCATGTCCGCCCCCATCCCCAGAAGCAGGACCGAGATCGGCAGCGCCGGCTGCAGCGCCTCGGCCAGCTCGTCGAGCCGGTCCTCGGGCCGGTCGCGCCTCGGCATAGAGCGGCACGCAGCCGCGCCGCCGCCGCGCGTTCGACCAGCAGACGCTCGCGCAGCAGCCGGGTGTTCGAGCGCCGGACGTCTCGGGCACCCAGCGTTCGTCGGTCAGCAGCACCATGGACCCGCGCCCAGTCGAGCTCGCCGCCGCAGAGCGCGTCGAAGACCGGCCCCGGCGTGGTGCCGCCGGGCACGGCGAGGCTCGCCCGCTCCTCGCGCATCAGCGTCTGGTTCGAGCTCGCCCGCGAGCTGGTTGGCGAGGTCGATCATCATCATCTCGCGGTCGGGATATTCGATCAGGTTCATGGCCGGATCTCCCGCCAGCTGCGGCCGTCGCGGTGCATCAGCATCAGCGCGTCCTCGGGGCCCGAGGTGCCCGGCTCGTAGGGCTTCGGCAGGTCGCCGCGCGCCTCCCAGCCCGCGATGATCGGGTCGGTCCAGGCCCAGGCGGCCTCGACCTCGTCGCCGCGCATGAACAGCGTCTGGTTGCCGCGGATCACGTCCATGATCAGCCGCTCGTAGGCGTCGGGGACGTCCTCGGCCTCGGGGCCCAGCGCGTCGGCGAAGGTCATGTCGAGCGGCACGTCGATCAGGCGCATGCCCCCCGGCCCCGGCTCCTTGATCGTGACGCCGCAGGTCATGCCCTCGTTCGGCTGCAGCCGGATCGTCAGCACGTTGCGATGCTTGCCGGCTGCCCTCGCCGAAGATCGAATGCGGCGCGTCCTTGAACACCACCGCGATCTCGGACTGCCGGGCGCGCAGCCGCTTGCCGGTGCGCAGGTAGAACGGCGTGCCCGCCCAGCGCCAGTTCGACACGTGCACCTTCAGCGCGACGAAGCTTTCGGTGCGGCTGCGCGGCGTCCTCGACGTCCTCGCGGTAGCGAGCGGCCGGTCGCCGGCCTCGTACTGGCCGCGCACGATGTCGGCGGGCTCGCACCGGCTCCAGCGCGCGGATCACCTTCAGCTTCTCGTCGCGCACCGCGTCGGGCTCGAAGCGCGAGGGCGGCTCCATCGCGATCAGGCAGAGAAGCTGCATCAGGTGGTTCTGCACCATGTCGCGCATGGCGCCCGACTTGTCGTAGTAGCCGCCGCGGCCGCCGACGCCCACGGTCTCGGCCACGGTGATCTGGATGTGGTCGACGTACTGGCTGTTCCACAGCGGCTCGAACAGGACGTTGCCGAAGCGCACCGCCATCAGGTTCTGCACCGTCTCCTTGCCCAGGTAATGGTCGATCCGGTAGATCTGGCGTCTCGTCGAAATGCTCGGCCAGCGTGTCGGTTCAGGGCGCGCGCGCCGACGCAGGTCGCGGCCGAAGGGCTTCTCCACCACGATCCGGCTCTCGGCTCGGCGATGCCGTGCTCGTGCAGCCGCTCGGCCAGCGCGCCGAACAGCGACGGGGCGACCGAGAAGTAGAAGGCGCCGACCACGTCGCGCCTGACCAGGCGGCCAGCGCGTCCCAGCCGCCGTCGCCCGTGGCGTCGATCGAGACGTAGCTCAGCCGCTCGAGGAACGACTTCGAGCACGTCGCTCGTTCAGGCGATCCTGCCGGCACGAACTTCGCCGATCGCCTCGCCGCACCATCGCGCGATAGTCGCTCGTCCGACAGCTCCGACCGGGCGGCGCCGATGACCCGCGCCTCGTCCGGCATCTGCCCCGCAGGGAAGCGGCGGTAGAGGCCCGGCAGGATCTTGCGCCGCGCGAGATCGCCGGTGCCGCCGAAGATGACGAGGTCGAACGGATCGACCGGAATGACGCGCGAAACCATGGATGCCCCTGATCTGCCGCGGCGCGGCGGTTCGCGGGCACCTTAGCGCGCGCGGGCTCGGTGACCAACCGGGGCGTTCGGCGGAGGCGGAGGCGTCGCGCCGGTGCTGCGGCTGTCCCGCCGCGGGGCGCTCAGGCCTCAAGCTCGGCGTCCCAGTAGAGGAAGTCGAGCCAGGTCTCGTGCAGGTGGTTCGGCGGGAACTTGCGGCCCCGGTTGCGCAGCTCCTCCGCCCGGGCTGGCGCGGCGGGTGGCGCAGGCTCATCCCCGCCTGCTCGCAGGCTCTTCGAGCCCTTGCGCAGGTTGCAGCGCGCGCAGGCGGCGACCACGTTCTCCCAGCTGGTGATGCCGCCGCGCGCGCGCGGCACCACGTGGTCGAAGGTCAGATCGCCCTTGCCGCCGCAATACTGGCAGCAGAATTCGTCCCTCAGAAACAGATTGAAGCGCGTGAAGGCCACGCGCTTCTGGGGTTTGACGTAGTCCTTGAGCACGACGACCGAGGGTATTCGGATCTCGGTCGATGGGGCTGCGCACGAACTCGTCGTATTCGGCGACGATCTGCACCCGGTCGAGCCAGGCCGCCTTGACCGCCTCCTGCCAGGGCCAGAGCGACAGCGGGTAGTAGGACAGCGGGCGGTAATCGGCGTTCAGCACCAGCGCCGGATGGTGCCTGAGGCTCTGGGCTCGCGCACGAAACTCGTCCTGAAATCGCCGTCCATCACCCGTCACTCCCCTCGCCAACGTCGCCCGTCGCCGGCCCTGGGGAGGCGGAGCCGCCGCCCCTGCGTCAACGACTATATATGTGCGGGCGCCGTCCCGCAACCCCCACGAGATGCGGTGTTGTCGCGGCTGCGCCACCACAGGTGGATGACGCGCCGGTCGAGGACGCGCGGTCAGCTCTGTGGCAGGTGGTCGATCAGGAAGCGCGCGGCGGCGCCCAGCCCGTCGGGCGCGATGCCGTGGCCGGTGCCGCGCATGACATGGGCATAGACCTCGAAGCCCGCCTCCTTCAGCGCATCGCCTGCGTGCGGCAGGCTCTCGGGCGGCACCACCTCGTCGGCGTCGCCGTGGATCAGCAGCACGGGAAGGCGCGAGACGGCCTCCTGCGCCAGCCGCTCGGCATGGAGAAGCCGGCCCGAGAAGCCGACGAGGCCGGCCAGCGGCTCGGCCCGCCGCGGCGCCACCGAGAGCGCCATCATCGTGCCCTGCGAGAAGCCGACCAGCGCCATGCGGTCGGCCTCCAGCCCCTCCTCGGCCAGCACCCGGTCGAGAAAGGCGTTCAGGCTCGTGACCGACCGCGCCATGCTGGCGCCCGCCGCCGCCTCGGTCGAGCCGTCGAGCCAGGGGATCGGAAACCACTGGCGGCCCAACGGGTTGCCGGCGCAGCGCTCGGGCGCGTCGGGCGCGATAGAAGACGGTGTCGGGCAGGTGCGGCGCCAGCGGCTCGGCCAGCCCCAGCAGGTCGGCCCCGTCCGCGCCATAGCCGTGCAGGAAGACGACCACCGAGCGTTGCCTGCCCCTCCGGCGCCCCGCGCCGGGCACTCTGCAGCTCTTGCGTCACCGGACCCCCTCCCGCTGCTTCGCCGCGCGGTAGTAGGCCCAGAGAAGCCGGGCCGCAACGGCCCGCCAGGGCGACCAGGCCTCGGCCATGCCGCGCAGCTCCCGCTCGGTCGGCCGCGCCGGCAGCTCGAAGAGCAGCCGCGCCGATTCCTGCAGCGCCAGGTCGCGCCGGCGCGAAGACGTCGGCCCGGCCGAGCGAGAACATCGCGTAGATCTCGGCCGTCCAGCGGCCGATCCCGGGCACGTCGACCAGCGCCGCCACCACCTCCTCGTCGGGCCGGCCGCGCAGGTCGGCAAAGGGCAGCCGCGCCGCCGCCAGCGCCTTGGCATAGCGGATCTTCTGGCGCGAGAGGCCGCAGGCGCGCAGCGCGTCGTCGCTGGCGGCCAGGATCTTGCGCGGCCCGGTCAGTCCCGCGGCCTTCAGCCGGCCCCAGATCGCGTCGGCCGCCGCGACCGAGACCTGCTGGCTGACGATGGCCGAAAGCAGCGGCTCGAACCCGTCGGCGCGCCGGCGCAGCGGCAGCGGGCCGGTCAGCTCGAGCGCCGCGGCAAAGCGCGGCTCGGCCGGGCCAGCCAGTCGGCCCCCTCGGCCACGCAGGCATGGGTCTCGATGATCCGCCCGCTCATGCCAGCGCCCGCACCCAGTCGACCGCCTCGGCCGGCGTCTCGACGCGCGGCGCGTCGGGCTGCGGCGGCCGGCGGATCATCGCCACCGGCAGACCCAGCATGCGTGCCGCCTCGAGCTTGGGCCAGCCGCCCGCGCCGCCGGCGTTGTGCACCACCAGCCAGTCGACCCCCAGTTGCCGGAACAGCGCCGCCTCGCCCGCCGCGGTGAATGGGGGACGGTCGACGCGAAACGCCCCGCGCGGATAGGGGAACGGCTCGGAGGTGGGGGCGAGGCGCCGCACGATGACCTCGTGCCGCCCCAGCGCCGCCGCGTCGTCCAGCCGCGCGCGCCCGGTCGCCACGAAGATCCGCGCGCCGTCCGGGATCCGCTCGGCCGCCTCGGCCAGGCTGTCCACGTCGATCCAGCGATCCTCCGGCCCCGGCTGCCAGGGCGGGCGCAGAACCTGCAGATGATGCACCCCCAGCGTGCGGCAGACGGTGGCCGTCCTACGGCTCACGCTGGCGGCGAACGGGTGCGACGCGTCGATGACCGCCGCGATCCGCCGCTCGCGCAGCCACGCGGCAAAGGCCGCGTCGCCGCCGAAGCCGCCGATCCGCACCGGCAGCCGCGTCTCCGAAGCCACCCGCTCGCGCCGCGCCAGCGACAGCGTCGCCTCGACGCCCGGCATACCGGCCAGCGCCTGGGCGATCGGCCGCGCCTCGCCCGCACCGCCCAGCAGCAGGACCCGAAGCGCGCCGCGCCCGCCTTGCGTGCCTTCGCCCGTTCCCCGATACCGCTCGATCGTCATGACCGGCGGACTATCCGTTCCCCCGGCCGCAGGCGCAAGCACCTGCCCCGCGACGCCCGCTTGCCCCTTTCTGGCGCCACGTATAGCACGTGCCGCATGAGTGCCCCCGCCACCGACCGCCGCGCCCGCCGAAACGTCGCCGTCCTCGTCGCCGCGCAGGCGATGCTCGGCGCGCAGATGCCGATGATCTTCACCATCGGCGGCCTGGCCGGGCAATCGCTGGCGCCAAACCCCTGTCTTGCGACGCTGCCGATCTCGCTGATCGTGCTGGGCTCGATGCTCTCGGCGCAGCCGCTCTCGGCGCTGATGCAGCACTTCGGGCGCCGCGCGGGGTTCTTCGCGGGCGCCACGGGCGGCGCGCTGGGCGCGGCGATCGGCGCGTGGGGCCTGATGACGGCGAGCTTTCCGATCTTCCTGGCCGGCTCGCTCCTGACCGGCATCTACATGTCCGCGCAGGGCTTCTACCGCTTCGCCGCCGCCGATACCGCCTCGGACAGCTTCCGGCCCAAGGCGATCAGCTACGTGATGGCCGGCGGGCTCGTCTCGGCGATCATCGGGCCGCAGCTGGTCAAGCTGACCGCCGACGCGATGGTGGTGCCGTTCCTCGGCACCTACCTCGCGGTGATCGGCGTGAACCTCGTGGGCTCGCTCCTCTTCCTGGGGCTCGACATCCCGCGCCCCCCGGCCCCGGCCGCCGACGCGCCGCGCGGCCGCTCGCGGCTGGAGCTGCTGAGCACGCCGCGCATCGCGGTGGCGATCATCTGCGCCATGGTCAGCTACGCGCTGATGAACCTGATGATGACCTCGACGCCGCTGGCGGTGGTCGGCTGCGGCTATCGACAAGTCGCTCGCCGCCGACATGGTCTCGGCCCATGTCGCTCGCGATGTTCGTGCCCTCGTTCTTCACCGGCCACCTGATCGCCCGCTTCGGGGTCGAGCGGATCGTGGCCCTCGGCCTGGCGATCCTCGGCGGGCGCGGGCGTGGTGGCGCCTTGCCGGGGTGGACGCTGACGAACTTCTTCGGCGCGCTGATCCTGCTGGGGCTCGGCTGGAACTTCGGCTTCATCGGCGCGACCACGATGCTCGCCGGCGCCCACCGCCCGGAGGAGCGGGGGCGGGTGCAGGGCATGAACGACATGATCGTCTTCGGCTGCGTCACGGTGGCGTCGCTGGCCTCGGGCGGGCTGATGAACTGCTCGGGCGGCACCCCGCAGGAGGGCTGGGCCGCGGTCAACCTGGCGATGGTGCCGCTCCTGGTGCTGGCCGGCGGCGCGCTGATCTGGCTGGCGCTGCGCCCGCGTCAGATGGTCTAGATCCGTCCCGTCGCGGCGGCGCGGATCAGCGCCCGCGCGCCGCGCGAACTCGGAGGGCGCCAGCCGCCCCTCCGCCACCGCCGACGGATCGCGCCGTGCGCGCCGCAGAATGCCCGCCGCCTGCCAGCCCGCGACCACCGCGGGCCGGGCGTCGCGCGGCAGCTCTCCCAGCCCCTGCCGCCCCTTCTGCAACGCCGAACTGCCCGCCTCGGCCAGCCGCAGGGCCGAGTCGTCAGCCGCGAAGGGCGCGTGCCCCAGCGCCTCCAGCCCCGGCACCGCAAGAAGCCAGTTCGCGGCCGCCGCCGCCCGGCCAAGGTCCCGCACCGTCTCGGCCGCGTCGGGCGGCGCCCCAGAAGGCGCGCCGCCGTCCACATCAGCCCCGCGCCGGTCGCGTCGAGATAGGCTCGAGCTGCGCCGCCGACGGCGAAGGGCGCGCGTCCAGGTCGGCCCGCCGCGCCTCGATCAGACGGTCGAGCGTCGCCGCCCCCTCGGCGTCGAGCACGCGGGCCAGCGGCACCGCCACCTCGTGGCGGCGGACCTGCCGGCGCGCTCGCGATCTCGTCCAGCGCGTCGCGCCACCATTGCAGGCGCATCTCGCCGATCAGCGGCTCGGCTGCCACCCAGGGCGCGCGCGCGACCTCGACGTTGAAGGCGTAGAGCGGGAACAGCACGTTACGCGCCGGCGGCGGGCGCGGCCATGGCGGCGGCGAAGCGGTCGGGGTCGGCACGCTCGACCAGTGCGGCGCAGGCGTTCAGCGACAAGGCATCACTGCGCGGCCACCGCCGGCGCCTCGCCCACGTCGCGCACCAGCTTCCAGCGCACCGCGTCGAGCAGCGCCTCGAACGAGGCATCGACGATGTTGGGCGACACGCCCACGGTCGACCAGCGGCGGCCCTGCCCGTCCTCGCTGTCGATGATCACGCGGGTCACCGCCTCGGTGCCGCCCTGGGTGATGCGGACCTTGAAGTCGACCAGGTGCATGTCGTCGATAACCGCCTGGTAGGGCCCGAGATCCTTGGCCAGCGCCTGGGACAGCGCGTTGACCGGCCCGCGGTCGCCGCCGGCCTGGTCGAGGCTTTCGCTGACCGACAGCATTCGCTCGCCGCCGACCCGCACCACCACGACGGCCTCGCTGAGGCTGACCGGGCGGCCGTCGGGGCCGCGGCGCCGCTCGACCGTCACGCGGTAGCGCTCGACCTCGAAGAAGCGCGGCAGCCGCCCCAGCTCGGTCCGCGCGACCAGCTCGAAGCTGGCCTGCGCGGTGTCGTAGGCATAGCCCGCATCCTCGCGCTCCTTGACGGTCTCCAGGATCCGCGCCAGCGCCGGGTCGCCGCGGTTCCACGGCGATGCCCATGCTCGGCGAGGCGGGCGCGCAGGTTCGACTGCCCGGCCTGGTTCGACATCGGCACGATGCGCTGCGTTGCCGACGGTGGCCGGGTCGATGTGCTCGTAGGTGGTCGGGTCCTTGGCGATGGCGCTGGCGTGCAGCCCCGCCTTGTGGGCGAAGGCCGAGGCGCCGACATAGGGCGCGGCGCGCAGCGGCACCCGGTTCAGGATGTCGTCGAGCATCCGGCTGGTCCGCGTGAGGCCCTGCAGCGCCTCGGGCGTGACCCCGGTCTCGGAACCGCTCGGCATAGGGCTCCTTCAGCAGCAGCGTCGGGATCAGCGTGGTCAGGTTGGCGTTGCCGCAGCGCTCGCCCAGCCCGTTCAGCGTGCCCTGGACCTGCCGCGACGCCGGCGTCGACGGCGGCGAGGGTGCCGGCCACCGCCTGGCCGGTGTCGTCGTGGCAGTGGATGCCGAGGCGGTCGCCCGGGATGCCCGCGGCGATGACCTCGGCGACGATCGCGCCGATCTCGGCCGGCAGCGTGCCGCCGTTGGTGTCGCAGAGCACGATCCAGCGCGCACCGGCCTTAGCGCGCCGTTCAGGCAGTCGAGCGCATAGTCGGGGTCGGCCTTGTAGCCGTCGAAGAAATGCTCGGCGTCGAACAGCGCCTCGCGCCCCTGCGCGACCACGTGGGCGACGGAGGCGCAGATGTTCTCGAGGTTCTCGTCCAGGGTGATGCCAAGCGCCGTTCTCGACGTGGAAGTCGTGCGTCTTGCCGACGAGGCAGACGGCCGGCGTGCGCGGCGTTCAGCACCGCCGCCAGCACGTCGTCGTTCTCGGCCGAGCGGCCCGCGCGCTTGGTCATGCCGAAGGCGGTGAGGGTCGCGCGAGTGTCTGGCGCGGCTTCGAAGAAGTCGCTGTCGGTGGGGTTCGCGCCGGGCCAGCCGCCCTCGATGTAGTCGACGCCGAGCGCGTCGAGCGCCTGGGCGATGCGGGTCTTCTCGGCGGCCGAGAACTGCACGCCCTGGGTCTGCTGCCCGTCGCGCAGCGTGGTGTCGTAGAGGTAGAGCCGTTCGCGCGTCATTACATTCGCTCCGCCGTTTCCGTACATTCTGTACAGAAAAATGTACGGGGTTTGGACATTTTGCCCCGTCCGCGCCGCGCAACGCGCGGGGCCCGGGGCGGGCTGGCGCAACGCTTCGGCGTCATCTGAGCGCCTCGAGCTTGGCCGGGTCGAACTCGGGCGCCAGCTCCCACGTGGCGCCCTCGGGGCGTGTCGCTGACCACGACGCCCGCTGCGGCGATGCCGTCGCGCAGGGCGTCGGCGCGGGCGAAGTCGCGCGCCTTGCGGGCGGCGAGGCGGTCGGCCAGCAGCGCCTCGATCAGCGCCGCTCGGCCTCGCCCGACTTCCGGGGGCCGCGTGGCCCACCTCGCGCGAGCTCGTCGCGTCGAGGAGCCCGAGCAGCGTGCCGCTGGCAGCCGGCGAGCGCGGCCGCGTCGCCGCTCGGCGGCCAGCCTGTGCAGCTCGGCCATGGCGCCCGGCGGTGTTCAGGTCGTCGGCCAGCGCCTCGACACACGGCGGGATCCGCGCGCGCCGGCGGCGGACGCCGGCGATCGAGCCGGCGCCACTTGCGCAGCGTCGCCTCGCGCCTCGCGCGCCTTCTCGTCGGTCCAGTCCATCGGCTTGCGGTAATGCGTGGAGAGGAACACGAAGCGGATCACCTCGCCCGGCAAGCCCTGGTCCAGCAGGTCGCGCACGGTGAAGAAGTTGCCGAGCGACTTCGACATCTTCCGCCCCTCGACCTGCAGCATCTCGTTGTGCAGCCAGACGCGGGCGAAGCGCCTGGTCGTGGGCGCAGACCGACTGGGCGATCTCGTTCTCGTGGTGCGGGAACATCAGGTCGTTGCCGCCGCCGTGGATGTCGAAGCTGTCGCCCAGCAGATCGCGCGCCATGGCCGAGCACTCGATGTGCCAGCCGGGGCGGCCGCGGCCCCAGGGGCTGTCCCAGCCGGGCTGGTCGTCGGCGGACGGCTTCCACAGCACGAAGTCCATCGGGTCGCGCTTGTAGGGCGCGACCTCGACCCGGGCGCCGGCGATCATGTCGTCGACCGAGCGGCCCGAGAGGCGCCGTAGTCGGGGTAGCTGGACACCGAGAACAGGACGTGGCCCTCGCGCCGCATAGGCGTGGCCCTTCGCGATCAGACGCCGATCATGCGATCATGTGGGCGATGTAGTCGGTCGCCCGCGGCTGATGCGTGGGCGGCAGCGCGCCGAGCGCGGCCATGTCCTCGCGATACCAGCCGGCCGGTCTCGGCAGTGATCACATCGATGGGCCGGCCGGTCGCCTCGGCGCGCGGCGTTGATCTTGTCGTCGACGTCGGTGATGTTGCGCACGTAGGTGACGTGGTCGGCCCCGTAGACGTGGCGCAGCAGGCGGAACAGCACGTCGAAGACGACGCGGGCCGCGCGTTGCCGAGATGCGCGCGGTCGTAGACCGTGGGGCCGCAGACATACATCCGCACGTTGCCCGGGTCGAGCGGGCGGAACACCTCCTTGCGGCGGGTGGCGGTGTTGGTCAGGCGGATCTCGGTCATGCGCGCGCGTCCCTTCGGGCGCGACCGGGATTAGCAGGATGGCGCCGGCGGGGAAAGCCGCCCGCGGGACGGGATGGCCGGGGGCCGCGGGGCCCCCGGCCGGAAGCGGTTCAGAACCGGAAGGTCATCTTGGCCTGCAGCGTCGTCGCGTCGACGTCGACGCCGCTGTCGTCGAAGTCGTCGAACTGATGGTGCATGACCTCGGCGCCCACCGTGACGCGGTCGGTCCAGAGGTAGTCGACGCCGGCGCCGATGACCCAGCCGTCATCGCTCGCATCGTCGTCACCCTGCGAGAGGGTCGCGCGTGCCCAGCCCGCGGAGCCGTAGATGAGGGTACGACCGGCATCGTAGCCGGCAATCGCCTTGATGCGGGCGACGCTGTCGAGCGAAGGCGCGTCGAGGCCGAGGGCGTCGAGATCCACGTCGTCGCCGTCGATCGAGGCGTCGTCGAGCTCGATGTCGGCCCAGTCGTACTGCGCCTCGGCGCCGAGGACGAACCTCCCGAAGTCGTGGCGGTAGCCGGCTGTCAGGCCGCCGATGACGCCATCGCCGTCGATCTCGAGGTCGCCATCCTCGGCTTGGGCCCAGCCCCAGCCGAGCTGGCCGCCAACGTAGGGGCCGGACCAGTCGGTGCCGACGGCGGGCATCGCCACGGGGGCGGCGATGGGCGGCTCTTCCATGACGGGGGTGGGTCCGCCGGCGAAGGCCGGCGCGGCGAGCGCAGAGGCGACGCCGCAGGCAGCGGTGGTGATGAAAAGACGTTGCAGCATGTCGCGTTTATCCTGTTACTCGTTTCGCTTCCGAGGGCCGGGGGGTGTCGCTCGTGGCCCTCCCTGCGGATGTGTGGTCGCCGCCCGATTGATTAAGATCGGAACGTCCCGAATTAACGATATGCGGCTTTCGCGCAACAGGTGGCGAGGCCTTCAGCCGGCCGCGCGTTCCTCGAGGGCGAGCCACTCGTCCTCGGCCGCGGCCAGCGCCTGTTGGCGCTGGGCCAGCGCCTCGGTCGCCTTGGCGAACTTGACCGGCTCGCGGGTGTAGAGATCGGGGTCGGCGAGAAGTTGCTCAAGCCTGGCGATCTCGGCCTCGAGCCGGGCGATCTCGGCCGGCAGTTCGGCCAGGCGGTGGCGCTCGGTGAACGAGCAGGGCGGGCGCGGGGTCGGACGGCTGCGGGCGCGGGCGCAGTGCGCCGTGGGTGCGGCGGCGGGCTTCTGCGGCGCCGAGGGGCGCGGCAGGCGCTGGTCCTCGGGGATGTCGGACCAGCCGCCGGCATAGATGGTGGCCCGGCCCTCGCCCATCAGAAGGACGGTGGTGGTGGCCACGCGGTCGATGAAGTCGCGGTCGTGGCTGACCAGCAGGACGGTGCCGTCGTACTCGCCCAGAAGCTCCTGCAGCAGGTCGAGCGTCTCGAGGTCGAGGTCGTTGGTGGGCTCGTCCAGCACCAGCAGGTTCGAGGGCCGCGCCATGATCCGCGCCAGCAGCAGGCGCGCCTTCTCCCCGCCCGAGAGCGAGCGGACGGGCGCGCGGGCCTGCGCCTCGGAGAACAGGAAGTCCTTGAGGTAGCCCACCACGTGGCGGGGCTGGCCGCGCACCATCACCTGGTCGGCGCGGCCCGAGACGCGCATCTCGGCGGCGCCGGTCAGGCTTTCCCAGAGCGTCGCGTCCGGGTCGAGCGCGGCGCGGTTCTGGTCGAAGACCGCAAGCTCGAGGTTGGTGCCCAGCGTGACCTCGCCCGCGTCGGGGGCAAGCTCGCCGGTCAGCAGCTTCAGCAGCGTGGTCTTGCCGGCGCCGTTCGGGCCGACCAGGGCCACCCGTTCGCCGCGGTGGATGCGGATCGAGAACGGGCGCAGCACCGGGCGGTCGCCCCACGACTTGGCGATGTCGCGGGCGTCGATCACCCGCTTGCCCGATTGCGGGCCGGCCTCGAAGCCAAGGTCGGCCGTGCCCTGGCGGCGGATCATCGCGGCGCGGGTCTCGCGCAGGTCGGCCAGCGCGCGCAGGCGCCCCTGGTTGCGGCGCCGGCGGGCCGAGATCCCCTCGACCGCCCAGCGGGCCTCGGCGCGGATCTTGCGGTCGAGCTTGTGGCGCGGCCTCGTCCTCCTCGGCCCAGAGCTTGTCGCGCCAGGGCTCGAAATGCTCGAAGCCGCGGTCGTGGCGGCGCACCTGGCCGCGGTCGACCCAGAGGGTGGCGCGGGTCAGGTGCCGCAGCACCGCCCGGTCGTGCGAGATCAGCACGAAGGCAGAGGCACTTGCGAGGCGATCCTCAAGCCAGCGGATAGCCGCGATGTCCAGGTGGTTGGTGGGCTCGTCGAGCAGCAGCAGGTCGGGCGCCTGCGCCAGGAGGCGCACCAGCGCCGCGCGCCGCCGCTCGCCCCCCGAGGCGCGGGCGGGGTCGAGCGCGGGGTCGAACGCCAGCCCCTCGGCGGCGGCGTCGACGCGCCAGGCATCCTCGGGGGCGAGGCCGTCGGCGGCCCAGTCGCCCAGCGTGGCGTAGCCGGCGAGGTCGGGGTCCTGCTCCATGTAGCCGACGGTGGTGCCGGGCGGGATGGCGCGGGTGCCGGCGTCGGGCTCGACGAGGCCCGCCATCACCTTCATCAGCGTCGACTTGCCCGACCCGTTGCGCCCCACCAGCGCCACCCGGTCGCCCGGCTGGACCACCAGGTCGAGCCCGGAAAAGAGCGGCGCGCCTCCGAAGCCGAGGCCGATGCCGGAGAGCTGCAGGAGAGGTGGGCGCGACATGGCCCGCGCCTATCCGAGGCACCCTCTGCCGTCAATTCGCCGGGATGGGGCGCGATCCGGCCGAGGCCGCGTGGGTTGCGGCGCTAGGCGGGCGCCGGCGCCTGGCCCCGATCGGCGGCGGCAGCGTGCAGGACATTGCCGATCTGCGCGGCGAGGACCTCGCGGTCCCACTTGCGGGGCACCTCGATCAGCGTCACGCCGGCCCGCCGCAGCGCCTCGCGCTTCACCGCGTCGCGCATGAACGTCTTGTGGTGGTAATGGCCCGAGCCCTGGTATTCGACGGCCACCGCCAGAAGCCCGAACCGATCGACGATGGCGAAGTCGAGGCGCTTGGAGTTGATCGAGGCGTGGGCGTCCTTCCGGGCGGCCCGGTCCGCCGAGGCCGGACGCGGCTGGATCAGCTCGCCCAGGCTGGTCTGCGCCATGACCCGATGGCCCGTCCCGGCCTGCGAGACAAGCCGCTCCAGCAGCCGGAACACGTCGTACTCGCCCATGTTCAGCAGCCGCCGTTTCTCGAACGAGACCTTCGCGACCGCCGCGAGCTGGGCCTCGACGTCGGCCATGTTCCGACCCTTGGGGCGGGGCCCGGGTGCCTCCTGCCCGTGGGGGGACAGCGCCCGGATTCTCGGTGGCCGCGACCGGTGGCGCCGTCGCGCCGTCAGGCGTCGCCGCAGGTACGGCAGCGCCACCACCACGCCGATTGCCAGCAGGACCGGAAGAGCGGCGATATCGACCGGCAGCCAGTCGGCGGGCGGGGTCAGAAACCGCGAGGAAAGGTCGTTCATGCGCGAATCCCAAGCTCCGAAACACACGAGTGGCGCGATACCGCAGAGGCGTTATCTTCCCGTTCCGCTCGATCCGGAGAGCGCCCCGGGAGCAGCGCCGCGCCCGGGCCCCGCAGGGGTGCGGGCGGCGACCGGCCGAGTGCCTCCCCTGCAAGGGGGGGTCGAGGTCGGGCGCGCCCCCTTTGCCGTTTGCGCCCGCGCACCTACCTGCCGCAGGAGGCAGCGCAGGAGGAACGCATGGACAAGGTGGTCAAGACCGACGAGGAATGGCGCGCGGAGCTTTCCGATCTCGCCTACAGGGTCACCCGCAAGCACGGACCGAGCGCGCGTTCACCCATGACGACTTTCCCGAAGGGCCCGGCATCTTCCGCTGCGTCTGCTGCGGCGCGCCGCTCTTCGACCAGGCGCACAAGTTCGACAGCGGCACCGGCTGGCCGTCGTTCTACGCAGCCGCTGGACGCCCGACGATGGTGGGCGAGCAGGAGGACCGCAGCCTCTTCATGCGCCGCACCGAGGTGCATTGCGCCCGCTGCGACGCGCATCTGGGCCACGTCTTTCCCGACGGCCCGCCGCCGACGGGCCTGCGCTACTGCATGAACGGCGTCGCGCTCGACTTCGGGCCGGCCGAGGGCGAGGCCGGCGACGCCCCGCGGCCGAACCGCGATCGGCGGGGCGGTCGGGCGGCCGCCGTGCGCGGCCCCCGTCCCTGCCCTGGGGCGCGGCGGCCCGGGCGTTACTGGTTGTCGAAGAACTGCGAGGCGTCGAGCCGGCCGATGTTGCCCAGAAGCTGGCGCAGGAAGCCGATGCCCTCGGTGTTCGACGAGGTGACGCGGCGCGAGATCGGCACGATCACGCCCCGTCCTCGAGGCCGAAGCGCTCGATGTTCTGACACCCGGCCCGCATCGGTGAACGAGATCGCCACCACCTCGCGGTCGACCTCGACCGGGGCGCGGTAGGCGTAGGTGCGCCAGCGCGAGCGGACGTAGTACCAGCCGCTGTCGTCCTCGACGCCGGTGGCGACCGGCCGGCCGACGGCGCGGGCGACCATCTCGCTGGCTGTCGCCGACCTCGATCCGCGCGAGATCCTCGGCGGGCGGGACGTAGCCGTGGTTGCGGTAGAGATCGGTGCAGCCGGCGGCGAGCACCAGGACGGCGGCGGCGAGAGCCGTCTTGACCATTCCCGTTCGCGCCATCACTGCCCCTATAGGTGCCCTTGCCCTGCCAAGCGGCTTACATAAGGCGCGACACCCTGTTCAAGAATGGAGCATCGCATGACCCTGCCCGTGGAACCCTGGAGCCATCTGGTGCGCCTGGCCGATGCCGGCCGCCGGCCGCAGAGCTTTGCGCTGGCGCCCGACGCCGAGACGCGCGCCGCGCTGGCGGAGAAACTGGGCGTCGAGCGGATCCGCAAGCTGCGCCTGGAGGGCGAGCTGCTGCCCGAGGGCAGCCGCGACTGGCGCCTGGTGGCCGAGCTGGGCGCGACGGTGGTGCAGCCCTGCGTCGTGACGCTGGCCCCGGTGACGACGCGCATCGACGAGGACGTGGCGCGGCGCTACCTGGCCGAGCCTGCCCGCGGCGCCCGAGGGAGCCGAGGTCGAGATGCCCGAGGACGACAGCGTCGAGGCGCTGCCCGCGGTGCTGGACCTGGGCGCGGTGATGGCCGAGGCGCTGGCGCTGGCGATCCCCCCCTGGCCGCGCGCCGAGGATGCCGAGCACGGGGCGAGCGTGCACGCCGCCCCCGGCACCGCGCCCATGACCGACGAGGATGCGCGGCCCCTGGCGGGCCTCGGGCGGCTGCTGGACCAGCGCCGCGACGAGGAGTGAGCGGGGGCGCGACAAAGTCCTTGCGCGTCAGCCGAATCGCAGTATGTTCCCGCCCTCGTTCGCACCATGGGGCGCCACGGTCGGTCGCGGGGGCATTGCATGTCGCGCGGCCCGGCCGGGATCAGGGGCGCTGCCCTTCACAAGACAAAGGTTAAGACATGGCTGTCCCACAGAACAGGTCACGAAGTCCCGCCGCAACATGCGCCGCGCCCATGACGCGCTGACCGCAGCGAACCCGGCCGAATGCCCCAACTGCGGCGAGCTGAAGCGCCCGCACCACGTCTGCGGCGCCTGCGGCCACTACGCCGACCGCGAGGTCGTCGCGCAGGCCGACGAGATCGACCTCGACGAAGACGCGGCGTAAGCCGGCGCGCGGGCTCCGCGGCGCCGATGGCCAGGACGGCTCGACAGCGAGGCCCGAGGGCCCGCGTCGTGGTGTCGGTCGACGCGATGGGCGGCGACCGCGGCCCGGCGGCGGTGGTCGCCGGCATCGCCGGCTCGGCGGAGATGAATCCCGACATCCGCTTCATCCTCCACGGCCCGGCCGAGGAGCTCGACGCGCCTTGTCGCGAAGCGGCGGCTCGCCGACCGGTGTCGAGGTCCGCGACGCCCAGGGCGTGGTGACGATGGACGACAAGCCCAGCCACGTGATGCGCAACGGGCAGGGCACCTCGATGTGGTCGGCGATCGAGGCGGTGCGCGACGGCGAGGCGACGGTCGCGTGTCCTGCGGCAACACCGGCGCGCTGATGGCGTGTCGATGGTGCGGCTGCGCAAGCTGCCGGGCGTCAACCGCCCGGCCATCGCCTGCCTCTGGCCGTCGCGCAACCCCGGCGGCTTCAACGTGATGCTCGACGTGGGCGCCGACATCCGCGCCGACGAGCACGACCTGCTGCAGTACGCGCTGATGGGCGCCTCCTATGCCCGCAACGGGCTGGGCGTCGACGCGGCCCGCGCGTCGGGCTGCTGAACGTCGGCACCGAGGAGCACAAGGGCCGCGCCGAGCTGCAGCGCCGCGCACGACCTGATCGCAGCAGGCGGCCGACGGCAAGAGCTTCGACTTCGTCGGGCTTCGTCGAGGGCGGCGACATCCCCTCGACCAGGTCGACGTGATCGTCACCGACGGCTTCACCGGCAACGTCGCGCTGAAGACCGGCGAGGGCACCGCCAAGCTGATCCGCGACTTTCTGCGCGAGGCGTTCCAGCACACGCCGCTGTCGCGCGTCGCGGCGCTGCTGGCGCTGACCTCGCTGAGGCGGCTGCAGCGGCGGATCGACCCGCGGCGGGTCAATGGCGGCGTGTTCCTCGGCCTCAACGGCACCGTCGTGAAGAGCCACGGCTCGGCCGACGCGACCGGCGTCTCGGCCGCGATCAAGCTGGCCTTCACCCTGGCGCAGTCCGGCTTTCGGCAAGCGCCTGGCCGCACGGGTTGCATCGGCGGCCGACGCGGCAGGATGCGCCCGAGGATCCGGTGACAGGGGGAAAAGGCAGCAATGACTGACACGCGCCGTGGTTCGCGGCGTCGGCCACTACCTGCCCGAGCGCGTCGTCCCGAACGCCGAGTTCGAGGCGACGCTCGACACCTCGGACGAGTGGATCCGCTCCCGCACCGGGATCGAGCGCCGCCACTTCGCCGCCGAGGGCCAGACGACCTCGGACCTGGCGGCCGAAGGCCGCCGCGCGCCGCGCTGGCCGATGCCGGCCTGGCGGCCGACGACATCGACGCGCATCATCGTGGCGACCTCGACCGCCCGACCTCACCTTCCCCTCCGCCGCCACCATGGTGCAGGCACGCGCTCGGCATGACGCACGGCTTCGCCTTCGACGTGCAGGCGGTCTGCGCGGGCTTCGTCTACGCGCTGGCCAACGCCAACGCGCTGATCCTGTCGGGCCAGGCCGAGCGCGTCCTGGTGATCGGCGCCGAGACCTTCAGCCGCATCCTCGACTGGACCGACCGCACCACCTGCGTGCTGTTCGGCGACGGCGCGGGCGCCGTCGTGCTCGAGGCGCGCCGAGGGCGCCGGCAGCAGCCGCCGACCGCGGCATCCTGTCGACCGACCTCAACTCCGACGGGCGCTTCCGCGACATCCTCTACGTCGACGGCGGCGTCTCGACCCAGACGACCGGCCACCTGCGGATGCAGGGCAAGGAGGTGTTCCGCCACGCCGTCGAGAAGCTGGCCGAGACCGCGCACCACGCGCTCGACAAGGCCGGGCTGACCGGGGCGGACGTGGACTGGATCGTGCCGCACCAGGCCAACCTGCGCATCATCAGGGCCACCGCGCAGCGGATGGGCGTGCCGATGGAGCGGGTGGTCGTCACCGTGCAGGACCACGGCAACACCTCGGCCGCCTCGATCCCGCTGGCCCTGTCGGTGGGCCGGCAGAACGGCCAGATCAAGCGACGGCGATCTCGTCGTGATCGAGGCGATCGGCGGCGGGCTGGCCTGGGGCTCGGTCGTCCTGCGCTGGTAGCCGCTCTTCAACCACGCTCGCCCAAGCCGTTGACATTGACTCGGAACTTTTCGCCAGGCTATGTCTGTCGGCACAATGCCTGTGTCGGAGGATCGCAGATGGCGAGAAAGACACTGACCCGGATGGACCTGAGCGAGGCCGTGTTCCGCGAGGTGGGCCTGTCGCGCAACGAATCGCGCGCAGCTGGTCGAAAGCGTGCTGGAGCACATGTCCGACGCGCTGGTGCGGGGCGAACGGTCAAGATCTCGTCCTTCGGCACCTTCAGCGTGCGCGACAAGGCGGCCCGCGTCGGCCGCAACCCCAAGACCGGCGAGGAAGTGCCGATCCACCCGCGCCGGGTGCTGACCTTCCGGCCCTCGCACCTGATGAAGGACCGGGTCGCCGCCGGCAACAAGGCCTGAGCCCCAGATGGAAGAAGTCGCCCGACGCCTTCCGCACCATCAGCGAGGTGGCCGAGTGGCTGGGCGTCCCGCCCATGTCCTGCGCTTCTGGGAAAGCCGCTTCACCCAGGTCAAGCCGGTCAAGCGCGCCGGCGGGCGGCGCTACTACCGGCCCGTCCGACATGGCGCTGCTGGGCGGCATCAAGCAGCTTCTGCACGAGACGGGCATGACGATCCGCGGGCGTGCAGAAGATCCTGCGCGAGAAGGGCGTGCGGCACGTCGCGGCCCTGTCGCCGGCGATAACCAACGGCGAGGAGGCGGAAGGGCCCGCGCCCGAGGCGGCGGCCGAGCCGGCGATCCGCACCGGCCCGCTGGAGGCGGCGGCACCGGTGCGCGCCGCCGTTGCGGGCGCCGGGCCGAACGGGGCGGCCGGGGACGACGCCCCTGCCCCGGCAGAACCCATGCCCGACGAGGACGCGCCGCGCGCCGACGACGGCGCCGGGGCGGACGCGGCGGGCGGTGCCAACGGGGCCGATGCTCCCGACACTTCCGTCACATCCGGAGCCGCGGACGGCGCCGACGGGCCGCCGGATGCCGGGGCCAACGTGGAGCAGGAGCGGCCCGGGCCGCGCGAAGAAGACGTGGCCCCCAAGGGCGCCCCCGCCGGGGCGGCAGGTGCAAGCGACGCCGACGAGGCGGGCGCGGCGGCTTCGCCCGACCGGCCGCAGGACGCCGAACCGGAGGAGGTGGCGACCGGTGGCGGCCCGCTTTTCCAGCGTCGCTCGCGCCTGAGCCGATGTCCGACGAGGCGCAGCTGCCGCTCGACCTGCAGCACGACGCCGAGCCGCAGAGGGAGACGGCCGAGGAGTTGGCGCCGCCGGAGGGCGCGGCCGCCCCCGAGCAGAAGAGCGCGCTTGCGGCCCCCGCTCCGGACCCGCAGGTGGCCGCGGAGCAACGCTCGCATGGCGCGGCATCGGATGTGAGCGATGATCCGGAAGCGGATCTGCGGCTCTCGTTCCTGGAGCGTCCGGCCTCGCGCACGCAAGCGCCGGGGGGCGACCCGGACGAGCCCGACGACTCGCCCGAGGCGGAACTGCTCGCCCCGCTCATCCTGCCGAACCCGCTGCCGCAGGTCGTGCCGCGCCACAAGGACGGGTTTGCCGCCGCATCGGCGCTGCGCCGTCTGGACCCGCAGGCGCGGGAGGGCGCGCGCGCCACGCTGACGCCCCTTGCCGACCGCCTGCGCGCCTTGCGGAACAAGGCCGCCGGCGAGGCGCGCGGCGTGCGCCGCTGACGCCGCGACGCCGATGGCCTCGCCCCCTTGTCCCCCACGCAGAACTCGGTATGAAGGCGCCGTGTCGGGCTATGGCGCAGCCTGGTTAGCGCGTCCGTCTGGGGGACGGAAGGTCGCAGGTTCGAATCCTGCTAGCCCGACCAATCCGACACGAAATCCGGTGCTCGCGTGACCGCGCAGGGGGTCCTGCCCGACCTCGAGATCCGTGCGCTGATCGAGGCCGGCGCGATCCGCGCCGAAAGCCTGGACGACGCGCAGGTGCAGCCCGCCTCGCTCGACCTCGGCTGGGCGCCCGCGCCTGCCGCGTGCGCGCCTCGTTCCTGGCCGGCGCGGGCCGCCGGGTCGCCGACCGGCTGGACGAGTTCGCCATGCACGAGATCGACCTGGGCGACGGCGCGGTGCTCGAGAAGGGCTGCGTCTACCTCGTCGCCGCTGCAGGAGAGCCTGGCGCTGCCGCCGGGCATCGCCGGCGGTGGCCAACGCGAAGTAGCTCGACCGGGCGGCTGGACCTGCTGACCCGCATGATCACCGACGGCGGGACCGAGTTCGACCGGATCGCCCCCGGCTATGGCGGGCCGCTCTATCGCCGAGATCTGCCCGCGCTCGTTCTCGGTGCTGGTGCGGCCCGGGCAGCGGCTGAACCAGATCCGTTTCCGTCGCGGCCAGGCGGCGCTGGACGACGCGGCGCTGCGCGCGCTGCACGCGCGGACGCCGCTGGTCACGGGCGCGCCACGATCTCGGACGGGCTGGCTTCTCGGTCGACCTGCGCCCCGAGCAGGGCGACCTCGTCGGCTAGCGGGCCAAGCCCGCATACGCGCGCTGATCGACCTCGACCGCATCGGCCACTACGACCCGGCCGAGTTCTGGGACGAGGTGCGGACGCGCGACGGGCGCATCATCCTCGACCCCGGCGCGTTCTACATCCTCGTCAGCCGCGAGGCGGTGACGATCCCGCCCGACCACGCCGCCGAGATGGCGCCCTACCTGGCGATGGTGGGCGAGTTCCGCGTGCATTACGCGGGCTTCTTCGACCCCGGCTTCGGCTGGAGCGCGGCCGGCGGCGCCGGCAGCGCGCGGCGTGCTGGAGGTGCGCTGCCACGAGGCGCCCTTCGTGCTGGAGCACGGGCAGGTCGTGGGCCGGCTGGTCTACGAGCGGATGGCGGCGCGGCCCGAGCGGCTCTACGGCACCGGCATCGCCTCGAACTACCAGGGCCAGGGGCTGAAGCTGTCCAAGCATTTCCGGGCGCCGCAGGCGACCTCGTAGGCGACCGGCACGGGTTCTGCCGCGATCGATGTGACCGCGCTGGCGGCGTCGCGCCGAGGTGACCGCGCGAAAGCTGCCCTGCGAGGGCTTTTTTGCTATCCTCCCCGTGCAGCCCGGGAGGCGCCCATGCCCGACTTTTCGCAGTTCGCGGAGCGCGAACGATCCGGCTGGCAGGACGCCGGGATCGTGGCCGCCTACGTGGAACATCTCGCGCCGCTGACGGAGCGCGCCGGAGCATTGGCGCTTGCCGCGCTGGAGCCGGGCCCGGACACGCATCTGCTGGACCTCTGTTGCGGACAAGGCGCGCTGACGCGGCGCGCCTGCCAGGTGTGCGGGCGCGTGGCGGGGCTCGACTTTTCCGAAGCGATGCTGACGCGCGCCGCCGAGGCTGCGCCCGGTGCCGACCTGCGGTCAGGCGATGCGGCGGCGATGCCGTTCGAAGATGCCGAGTTCGATGCGGTGCTGTGCAACTTCGGCATGCCGCATGTCCCCGACCGGGAGGCCGTGCTGTCCGAGATCGCGCGGGTGCTGCGACCCGGGGGACGGGTCGCGCTGACGTCGTGGATCGGTCCCGACGGTTCCCCTGCGTTCGGCATCGCGGTGGCGGCGATCAGGGAGAAGGTGGGGCCGCCCTCGATCCCGCAGCCCGACCTTTTGGAGTTCGCGCGGCCCGAGAGCGCCGAGGCGCGGCTGGCGGCGGCAGGCTTGCGGCTCGAGTTGCACGAGACGGTTCCGCTCACGCTCGACTGCGACGGGCCCGAGGGTCTGTTCGAGATGTTCGCCAACGCGACCGTCGGCATCCGGATGCTGATCCAGGGCCGGATCCGGCGGTCGCGAGCGCAATCCGGGACGCGATGTCGGCGGAGGTCGCGCGGCGCTTCGGCGGACCGGACGGCTGCCGCGTTCCCATGCCGGCGAGCGTCGCAGTCGCCCGGCTTGTGCAGTAGGCGCCGGCCGCGCCAGGCCCGCCGCAGGGCCGATCAGTCGTCGTCCGACGTGAAGAGGTTGGACTGATCTTCGTCCGGGGTCTCGGCGGGCTCGCCCGGGGGCGGACGGCTTTCCAGAAGGCCGGCGGCGCGCAGTTCCTGCAGGCCCGGCAGGTCGCGCGCCGATTCGAGGCCGAAATGGTCGAGAAAGGTCTGCGTCACGACGAAGGTCACCGGTCGGCCCGGCGTCTCGCGGCGGCGGCCGAGGCGGATCCAGTCCATCTCGAGCAGCTGGTCGATGGTGCCGCGGCTGACGCCGACGCCGCGGATCTCCTCGATCTCGGCGCGAGTGACGGGCTGGTGGTAGGCGACGATGGCCAGCGTCTCGATCGCGGCGCGGGAGAGCTTGCGGGTCTCGACCGTCTCCTTGTGCATCAGGAGGCCGAGGTCGGGCGCGGTGCGGAACGCCCAGGCCTCGCCGCGGCGCACAAGCTCGACGCCCCGCCCCTCGTAGCGTTGGCCGAGCGCGGCCAGCGCCGCGGCGGCGTCGGCACCGTGCGGCATCCGGGCGTTCAGTTCGGCCACCGTGACGGGCTCGGCGCTGGCGAAGAGGATCGCCTCGACCATCCGCTCCTGCTCGGGCAGCGCTCGGGGCCTCGAAGAGGCCGGGCTCGTCCGCCTCAGCCATCGCGGCGGCGCACCTGGATCGGCGCGAAGGTGTCGTCCTGGCGGATCTCGATCCGGCCCTCCTTGACCAGTTCCAGCGAGGCCGCGAAGTGCGAGGCGGTGGCCGAGCGGCGGCGGTCGGGCTCGGCCGTCCAGCCGTCGGGCAGCCAGAGCGCGAGGTCCATCCAGTCGCCGGCGAAGCCGATCAGGTTGCGCATCCGGTCGAGCGCCTGCTCCATCGTACATGATGCGGTCGCGGTCCATCACGAAGGGGCGGAACTCGTCCCTGGTGCGGATGCGCGCATAGGCCTGCATCAGGTCGAGCAGCGTGGCGGTGTAGCGCACGCGTGCGGACGCGGACCACGTCCTCGGGCAGGCCGCGGGGAAAGAAGTCGCGGCCCAGCCGGTCGCGCGCCATGAGCCGGGCGGCGGCGTCGCGCATCGCCTCGAGCCGCTCGAGCTGGAAGGCAAGGTGGGCGGCGAGCTCCTCGCCCGAGGGGCCCTCGTCCTCGGGCTCGGGCGGCAGCAGCAGGCGCGACTTGAGGAAGGCGAGCCAGGCGGCCATCACCAGGTAGTCGGCGGCGAGTTCGATGCGCAGGGTGCGGGCCTGCTCGACGAAGGCCAGGTACTGCTCGGCCAGCTGCAGGACCGAGATCCGCCGCAGGTCGACCTTCTGGGTGCGCGAGAGCGTCAGCAGCAGGTCGAGCGGCCCTTCGAACCCGTCGACGTCGACGATCAGCGCCTCGGCCGCGAGACGGTCGGAGATCGAGACCGGATCGTGCGGCTCAGGCATCGGCGGTGTCCGCGATGGCGGCGAGCTCGGCCTCGGCCGCCGCCTCGTCGAAGGGTTCGGGCGTGCGGCGCGCGGCCAGCGCGGCGGCGGCGCGGACCTCGGTCACGCCGGTGAGCGTGCCGGCCACCTCGGCCACGCAGCGCATCTCGTCCAGTTCGCCGTTGCAGTGCAGGATCAGGTCGCAGCCCGCGGCGAGCGCGGCGCGGCAGCGATCGACCAGCGAGCCGCCGAGGGCGCCCATCGAGATGTCGTCGGTCATCAGCAGGCCGGCAAACCCGATGCGCTCGCGGATTGCGGCGATGCAGGCGGGAGAGGTCGTTGCAGGGGACTGCGGATCGAGCGCCGGGTAGAGGACATGCGCCGTCATCGCCATCGGCAGGTCGGCCAAGGCGGTGAAGGGGGCGAAGTCGACGGCCTCCAGGTCGGGCGCGTCGACCACGGGCAGCGCCTGGTGGCTGTCGGCACGGGCGGCGCCGTGGCCCGGCGCGTGCTTGACCACCGGCAGGACGCCGCCGGCCAGCAGCCCGTCGGCGACGGCCCGGGCAAGCTGCGCCACCTGGTCAGGTTCGGACCCGTAGCAGCGGTTGCGCAGGAACGGGTGCGTCGCACGGGCGCGCGACGTCGGCACAGGGGGCGCAGTTGGCGTCGATGCCGACGCTGCGCAGCTCGGCCGCGATCAGCCGGTAGCGCAGCCAGAGGGCGCGCGGGGCGCGGCGCCCAGCGGCGCGTGCATGGTCGAGCGGCGGCGGCCAGTCGCGGAAGTCGGGCGGGCGCAGGCGATGCCACGCGCCCGCCCTCCTGATCGATGAGGATCGGCAGATCCGGCCCGAGGAGAGCCCGAAGTTCGCCCGTCAGATCAGAGATTTGCGCGCGTGACTTGAGGTTCCGGGCGAAGAGGATGAAGCCCCAGGGCCGGGTTTCGGCAAGGAACCGCGCCTCGTCGTCGTCAAGGCGCGGTCCGCGACAGCCGAAGATGACCGCGGCCCGCGCCATGGTTCAGCGGACCACGGCGGGGATGCACTCGGCCTGCCGGGCCACCAGCGCGGCGCAGAAGCGCCGGGCGTCGGCGAGGTCGGCGAAGCCCGCCGCGCGCAGGCGCCAGAAGCTGCGGTCGCCGGAATTCGCTGGCTGCACGACGCGGTCCTTGCCTGCCAGGTAGCCGTCGAAGCGGGCCGAAAGCCGGTCCCACGCGGCGCGAGCCTCGGCGGCCGAGGCAAAGGCGCCGAGCTGGACAAGGCGCGTGCCCGGCTCGAGCGACGCCACGTCGACCTCGCGCGCGACCGTCGGGGCGGGTGCGGTCAGGGCGGCGGCCACCGCCATCGGGCGCGGCGCCGGGCGCGGCCAGCCGGCGGTGCTGCCATCGGCCGATGCCAGGACCACCTCGTCGGGGGCGAGCCCCAGGGCCTCGGCCACGGCAAGGTCGGTGGCGGCGAGGGTGCGCGCCGGCGGCTCGGACTCGGCCGGCGCCTCGTCCGCGACGATTTCGGGCTCGGACGCGGGCGCGTCGCTGCCGGCCACCGCCGGGTCGGGCGCGGGCACGAAGGCCAGATCCTCGTCGGTGAGGTCGACGCCCGATGGCGCCAGCACCACCTGCGCCGGCAGCCCCTCGGCGACGTGCTCGGCGATGCGGTTGACCGCCAGGCCCTGGTGGGCCGCGCGCTCACCGCCCGGCGTCTCGGGGGCGACGCGCATCGGCCCCGCCGCCGCCCGGATCACCGGGACGCCGGCGACGTCGCGCACCGCAAGCTGCCATCCCCAGAATATCAGGCCGCCGATCAGCGCGGCCGACATCGTCGCGCCGCTCCAGCTGGCCAGGGTTGCCATCATGCCGCCGGTTGCCCCGGCGCCAGTGGACTCGTTCCAGTCGATCTCCGCCATGTCCTGCCTCGTTGCCCGCCGCCGCGGACAAGAGCCGCGACAGCCGCGTGTCTGCCCATGACCGGCCGCGGGCGCCTTGGCTAGCGCATCTCTTCGACCGGGGTGACGCCAAGGATACCAAGGCCGGTGGAAATCACAACGCCGACGGCCCGGGCCAGGGCGATTTTGCGGCCGACCGTGGCGCATCGTCCTCATGCAGGAAGCGCAGCTCGGGCCTGTCGTTGCCCTGGTTCCAGAGCGCGTGGAAGTCGGACGCGAGCTCGTAGAGGTAGAAGGCGACGCGGTGCGGCTCGTGGTTGCGCGCCGCGATCTCGACCAGGCGCGGCCATTCGGCGATCTTGCGGGCCACGGCGAACTCGGCCTCGTCCTCGAGCAGCGGGATGTCGGTGGTCATCAGCCCGGCCTCTTCCGACTTGCGCCAGAGCGAGCGGACGCGGGCATGGGCGTACTGCACGTAGAAGACCGGGTTGTCCTTGGACTGCTCGGTCACCCGCTCGAAGTCGAAGTCGAGCGGCGCGTCGTTCTTGCGCGTCAGCATGACGAAGCGGGTCACGTCGGGGCCGACCTGCTCGACCACGTCGCGCAGGGTGACGAAGGTGCCGGCGCGCTTCGACATCTTGAACGGCTCGCCGTCTCTGGTAGAGCCGGACGAGCTGCGTGAGCTTGATGTCGAGCGGCACGCGACCCGTCGCGAGCAGCGCGCCACCGCCGCCTTCATCCGCTTGACGTAGCCGCCGTGATCGGCGCCGAAGACGTCGATCAGCTCGTCGAAGCCGCGGTCGATCTTGTCGTAGTGATAGGCGATGTCGGGGGCGAAGTAGGTCCACGAGCCGTCGGACTTCTTGCACCGGCCGGTCGACGTCGTCGCCATGCGCGGTCGAGCGGAACAGCGTCTGCTCGCGCGGCTCCCAGTCCTCGGGCACGCTTGCCCTTGGGCGGCTCGAGCACGCCCTCGTAGATCAGGCCCTTGGCCTCGAGGTCGTCGAGCGCCGCCTCGATCCGGCCGGTGCCGTAGAGCGACTTTTCGCTGAAGAAGACGTCCATCGTCACGCCGAGCGGGCCAGATCCTCGCGGATCAGGTCCATCATCGCGTCGGTGGCGAAGGTGCGCACCTCGTCCAGCCAGACCTCCTCGGGCTGGTCGACGTAGCGCGTCGCCGACCTTGTCCTTCAGCGCCTCGCCCACGTCGATCAGGTAGTCGCCGGGATAGGTGCCGTCCTCGAAGTCGACCTCGTGGCCGTGCGCCTCGAGGTAGCGCAGGTAGACCGACCGCGCGAGCACGTCGACCTGGGCGCCGCCGTCGTTGATGTAGTATTCGCGCGTGACGTCGTAGCCGGCGAAGGCGAGCAGCGCAGCCAGCGCGTCGCCGAAGACCGCGCCGCGGGTATGGCCCACATGCAGCGGCCCGGTCGGGTTGGCCGAGACGAACTCGACGTTGATCTCGAGCCCCGCGCCGAGGCCGGAATGGCCGAAGCTGCGTCCGGCGTCGAGCGCCTCGGTGACGACGTCGGCCCAGACGCCGGGCGCGAGGCGCAGGTTCAGGAACCCCGGCCCCGCCACGTCGGTCGACGTCGATCCGCGGGTCGCCGCGCAGCCGCTCGGCCAGGCGTCGGCCGATCTCGCGCGGGTTCATGCCGGCGGGCTTGGCCAGCACCATCGCCGCGTTGGTGGCCATGTCGCCATGGGCCGGGTCGCGCGGCGGCTCGACCGAGATCGAGCCGTAATCGAGGCCGTTCGGCAGTTCGCCGTCGACGACCATCACGTCGAGCGTCTCGACGACCAGGGTGCGGATGTCCGAATAGAGGTTCATGCCGCGGCTTGTGGCCGAAGTGCCGCGCAAACTCAAGGCGCGGTGGGTGCCCCCTACCCCGCGCCTCGAGTGAAGGTGGTCAGGCGTCCACCGTCGTCACCGCGTAGAGGCCCGGGCCGAACCGCTCGGAAACCTGCGCGACCTCGATGCGGAACGGCGGCTCGGCGGCATCGGCCTGCCGCAGGGCGGCGGAATAGAACCAGCCGGGCCCGTCGATGCATTCCTCGCGCAGCACCGTCCCGTCCTTGACTATACGCAGGACGTAGCTTTCGACCGTCTCGCCCAGCGGCACCTCGGGAAGGTCCCAGCTGTCGCCGTCGATCCGCGTGCGGCGGATCCATCCGATCTCGAGGTCGCCGCCGCGCCACGCCGTGCGCAGGTGGGCCGGCGCATAGGGCCGCAGCCCGATCCCCTGGAAGGTTTCGGTGAGGTGGACATAGGTGGGATCGTCCGGTGGAAGCCCGGCGGGGCCGATGCGCAGGTGGCGAGTGGTTCCGCGCGCCGAGGACGGCAACGAAAGTTGCGTCAGCGCCTCGTCGATCAGCACGAAGACGCTGCCGGTGGGCCAGACCGGTGGCATCGTGGCGTCCGTGCCGAGCTGGCCGCGCAGCCGCAGCGAGAGATCGAACGTGTCGGGCGCCACGAGATTGGCCGTCTGGAACTGGAAGACCTCCCAATTGCCCGGGCTGCCGTCGCCGATGGCGGCGAGGTTGGCCCCGGCGAGGATCGCCTCCCACGGGGCCGAGGCTAGCTGACCGGCGCCCAAGCGCACCCGCAGGGCCGGCCCGCGGTCTGCGCGGCCCGGCTCGGCGGCGGCGAGCGGGCTCAGAGTTCGCCCACGGTCGCGGCCCCGCCAACTATGTGGTTCAGCGCATAGCCGCTATCGGTGGCCGAGGCGTATACCGCCACCTGCCCCGGCCACGGATCGGCCGACACGGCCAGATGCGGGGCGTGCGGCGCCTCGTCGCCGGTGATCAGCGGCAGATCGAGAAGCACCGGGTAGACCGGCAGGGGCGGAACGAACGCGCGCATGGGCGGCAGCACGTCGGGCGCGTCGACGGCCACGTAGACGTCCGGCTCGATCCGCATCGCCTCGATCAGCAGGTGGGTGCCCTGCTCGACCCGGTCGACCCGCCAGGTGTCGGGCGAGCCCGCCAGAGCGATCGTGTCGCCCGCCCCGAGCGCCGAGGCGCGATGGCGGCAGCGCCAACCTGAGCTTGTCGCGCGCCACCCGCGCCTCCGACAGCCAACGCTCGACAATGCGCTGCCCTTCGGCACTGGTCAGGACCAACGGCATCTCGGACTGCGACACGCGCGCCTGCGCCTCGTCTGGAAACACCGCCTCGGCGGCCCGGGCCTCGTAATCGCCGTCGGCCTCGACATAGGTCAGCCGCAGGCGGCCTGCGGTTTCGGCCTCGGGCGACGCGGATCACCTCGAGCGTCGCCATCGATCTCGGGGGTGATCACCAGCGTGTCGCGCGCGATCTCGGCATCGGTGCGGCCGGTACGGGTGCGGAACACCACCTTGCCGTCGCGCTCGACCGCGTCGAAGCCGTAGGCGATCATCAGCGGTTGCAATGCGGCACGAGCCCCGTCGATGTCGCCCACCCCGTAGCCGCGCACGATCCCGTAGAGACCGATCAACGTCCAGCGAGGTGACACCCGAGCGCCGCGCAGATCTCGGCCACCACGTCGGCCAGGGCGCGCGACGAGACGCGGCCCGGTGATCCAGTGGCCGCGGGCGATAGTTGTCGCCGTCGCTCCAAAGTTCGTGATTGGCGGGAAAGAAGGGATAGGGCCGCGCGTCCCAGGCCCAGACATGGGCGCGGCTCATGTCGACCATCGGGCCGCCGTAGACGGGCGAGACCGGGTTGTTCGCCGGTCGCCCGCCAGTAGCCGTGCATGGCGCGCAGGTACTGCATCTGGATCAGGTCGTCGCGGCCGCCCGCTCGAGTATTGCGGCAGCGACGATTCCGACGACTTCGGGATCGAGGAACTTGTTCGGCTGGTTGGTGCCCTTGTCGATCGCCGCGCAGCCGAACTCGGTGAACCAGATGGGCTTCGAGCGCGGCACCCAGGGCGTCGGCCTCGGCCTGGCGCTCGCCCCCGATCCGGTCGTGGTGCGGGTTCGACCACCAGCTCGGATGTCCTTGTAGCGGAACACCCAGGGCTCGCCGTAGGCGCCGTCGGTGATCGGCGTGCGGGTCTGCGCCGCCTCGCGCCTCGGCGATTGGATAGTACCAGTCGTAGCCCTCGCCACCCGCGATGTTCGCCCGCAGGTAGTCAAGGTCGTAGATCGAGCCGCCAGTGCGGCGTCGGCGTGCTCCTGTCCGTCGCGCCAGTCGGAGAGCGGCATGTAATTGTCGATGCCGACGAAATCGATGTGCCCGATCCGCCCAGAGCGGATCGAGGTGGAAGAAGACGTCGCCCGAGCCGTCCTGCGGGTGGTAGCCGAAATATTCCGTCCAGTCGGCGGCATAGCCGATCTTGGCATCGGGCCCAGAATCGCGCGCACGTCGGCCGCCAGCGCGCGCAGAGCCGCGACCGCCGGGAAGCCCTCGCCGCCCGCGGATCTGCGTCAGCGCCCGCATCTCCGACCCGATGCAGAAGGCGTCGACGCCGCCCGCCGCCGCGCAGAGATGGGCGTAGTGCAGGATGAACCGCCGGTAGCGACCATTCGGCCGGGCCGACGTAGGCTGACGCCGGTCTCGCGACGGCGACGAAGTCCGCGGCCGCGGCGGTGCCGAAGAAGCGCCGCGACCTCGGCCGCGGCCGCGGCGGTGCCGTCCGGGCTGACCCGGCCGCCCCGGCGCCAGCGAGCTGGTGATCCGTCCGCGCCAGGGCAGCGGCGGCTGGCTCGGCATCGTCGCTCCACGGATCGGGCAGGCCGTTGCCCGCCAGCTGGTCCATCAGGATGAAGGGATAGAACATCACCGCGCTGCCCGCTCGCGGCACGCCCGGATCGCCTCGATCACCGACTGATCGGTGGGCGTGCCGCCATAGACCGGACGGTCCGTCCATGCGGCACGATCCGCTCGGCCGTCCGCGCGTCACGCCCGAGACGCTCCAGGGCATCCTCGGCGTCGTGCTCGGCGCTGCTCGACCTTCGGCTGGAGCCGGCAGCGAACCGCAGCGCAGGTCGTCGCCGAACCACGACACGACCAGCGAGACCGAACTCGCAGTTCGGCAGCTCCTCCTCGAGCGCGTCGAGCGAGGTGACGAAATCGGCCTGCCCGCGCGGCGTATTGACGTTGGCGGCGCGATCTCGCCCGGGCGCCTCCTCGTAATGCAGACCGGCGTCGGTCGCCAGCGCGTATTCGCCGGTGCCGGGCATCAGCGCCACGCCTCGCATGCTGCGGGCAGATGCCATCGTCTGCGGCCCGGCCGGGCTGTTCGGGACGCATCACCTCGAAGTTGAACTGCGGCACCCGGTTGCCGAACGGCGCGAGGTCCAGGTCCTCGATCACGACATAGGCGATGCCGCGATAGGCCGGCGCCGTTCCCGCCCCCTCGACCGCCTCGATCTTCGGGTCGGGCAGCTGGTCCTCGGTGCCCGTGTAGACGCGCAGGTTCAGAGTCGTCGGGCGCCGACCTCGACCCCGTCGGCCCAGATCCGGCCGACGCGGGTGATCTCGCCCTCGCAGAGCGCGATCGCGAGGCTGACGAGTAGGCTGTAGCGCGTGCCCTGCGGCGCGGCTGGCGTCGCCCTTGCCCGCCGCCCATGCTCGTGCCGTGCTCGCGAACCGCGACGCCCAGATCACCTGGCCGGCCACCCGCGATGCGCCCGTAGATCTGCGCGATCGGCGCGCCCTCGCTGGCGCCGGTCAGGCGGAAGCGGTCCACCCGGCCCGTCTCGACCGCGTCGCGAGCCGTCGCCCAGGATGCTGCTGGTCGATCACCCGCCCGACCGTCGCGCCGACGGCGCGGCCGATGACGGCCGAGCGACAGGCCGAGCACGGTGCCGCCGATCGAAGCCGCCGGCCGCCGCGCCGGCTGCCGAAAGAACGAGTCGTCGCCATCAGACCTCCATGTCGGGGAAGCGAGAACGCGGCGACGATGCGCCGCCGCCAGGGGGCAGACGAGCGGGCTCTCGACGACCGCGTGACCGCTGTAGGCATGGACGAAGGCAGGCGTCGGCGCCGGCCTCGGTCGAGCGATGCCCAGAGTGCTTGGCGACGGCGCCGTCGCGCATCCGGAAGAGCAGTACGTCGCCGTCCCGTGCGCTCCTCGGGCGGATTTCGTGCGAGATGACGCGCCGCCGCGGCCCACAGCAGCTCTTCACGCTGCGGCTCGGCCCAGTCGGCGGTGTAGGCGGCGGCGACCTCGGGTTCGCGCCCGTAGAGGTCGCGCCAGATGCCGCGGAGGAGGCCGAGGCAGTCGCCCCCGCCCCGCGGCACGAAGCTTGGTGGCGATAAGGCGTGCCGATCCAGCCGCGCGCGAGCTTGACGATGCGATCTCGGCGGCGGGTTCATCGCGGCACCCCCATCGTTGCGCGTGCGTCCCGATGGATACGCCATCAGCCAGTCCTCGCCGGGAATGGTCGGAAAGCCGCGGATAGTTGATGAAGTTGTCGAATTTCGTGCGGCAGGTCTCTGTGCGCTTGTCGCATCCTGCCTCGAGGCGGACGACGTCGCCGCTGCTCGATCGATGCCCTCAACGCCTGCCAGAGCTCGATAACGCGCCCGCCGCCCCCCTACCGGTCGCGCTTGACGAGACCGACTCAGGCCAGCGGCGCCGCCGGTCTTGACGACGCACGCGCCCACGTTCGAACCAGCCCTCCTCGTAGTCCGGCACCGCGTCGAACCGACAACACGCGGCCGCGCTCAACCTCGCGCAACCGCTAGCTCGACCGAATATCCCGGGCGGTCAGGTCGACGCGACAGGCTTGCATCGCCCAGGACAGCCGAGCACGGTTTCTGGTAGACAAGCCCCTGCGGCTGGTTCAGCGCTTCGCTCAGCCCGCGCAGTTCGGCCCGGAAGGCACCTGCACCGCGCTGGATCTCGCCGATGGTTCCCTCGAAAGTGTACCATCCGCTGCTCGGGGGCGGCCCAGTTGACGAGCCACGCCGTTACCGACGCGCCGTCGAAGCGGCCCGCCTCGATGTCGTCCTCCGTGAGCGCGGCGTCGGTAAGCGCGCACCAAGCGCGGCGGAATTGTCGACCGACAGGCCCGTTGCCTGCTGCAGAGCCTGCGCGTCAGCCCGGTGTCCGCGCGGAACGTGATGCCATCGAAGACGATATCCGAGTCATGGTCGGTGAAGCCGAAGCTGCGCCCGTCACGCGCGCCTGACGGCCCAGCACCGGCAGACGGTGGTGTCGCCGGTCGCCAGATGCTCTAGCAGATCGGCAGAACTCATATCCGGACCTCGACGACCGGCACCGAGCGGAACTTCGCCGGCGCGGAATGCCGCTACCGAGGTCATGATGCGGTCGGTATCGAAGCGCACAGGCACGTCGAACTCGATAACCTGCCGTCACTTCGACCCCCTCGGCGGGTGCCTTTTGAAACGTCAACATGCCTGTGGTCGCCTGAAGGAGATAACCGGCACCGCGCGAGAGGGTGATGCCGTCGACTGCCACGGTGACCGTGTCCATCGACCGGTTTCGTGATCGGCCGAACGTAGCGACTGCCCGCCGGACTCGTATCGCTTGACCAATTGGAACTGCTTCGCGACTCCATCGCCGTGGCTCAGCAACTGGTCTGACGCGTGGGGTGTCTCGAGTGCGCGACACGACTTGAAGTCTGACCAGTCCTTCCAGCGGAACGCATAGAGCTGGCCCCGTCGCGCCTCAAAGAACGCGATCAGGGTGCCGATGTCGTCGAGCGAGCGCATGCCAACCCCGGCGTCGTATCGGCGCAGCGAGTGGTTCCAAGGGGAGTTCCGCTCTTCAAAGCCGTTGGCCAGCCGGACGATCTCGGTACGCCGCTCAGGCCCGCCGAGAGAGCCAAAGCTGAGCGTCGTCGGAAATCTGACGTCGTGAAAGCGCATTTCTGCTCCTCAACGGTTGCGTTCGCCTCGCGCTAGTGCGCGCGTCAGCTGCGCAGCGATTTGGCTTTCGCTGCGCCGGAAGCCCTGGACGTCGGGCGTGGTGACGTTCAAGACAATGCTGATGGGGCGACCGCCGCCCTCGGACCTGACGCCGAGTCGGCCATCGGCCCCCCGGCTCAACGGCATGATCGCCTCGGGGCCTGCCTCACCCATCAGCCCCTGTCCGCCACGCAGAGGGAACGTGGTCGGTCCGCTGACAATGCCGCCATTGGCGAACGGCATCACACGTCCTTGCGCGAAGCTTGCTCCGTCGGCGAACGGTCGGGCTCCTGCCAGAAGTCCAGAGACGCCTGAGGCGATCATCCCGCCAAGATGGTTTGTCACCGGCCGCATGGCCGCGCGGTACGCGGTGTCGGCCATCGTGCGTCCGATGGTGGACAGCGTGTCGGAAAGTTTCTTGCCGTCGAATACAAGGCCGTCGAACGCGTTTCTAAGGCCGCGACTGATCCCCGTCGAGAAGGTCTTCACCTCGCGGTTCGTCTCGCCCAGATCTGAGCGCATGCGCCGCAGCTCGTTCGAAAACGCAGCTGTCATTGACTGCGCGCCGCCCATCGATTGCTCGAGTGCAGCGATCTGCTGATCGAAGTCGTCGAGACCGTCGGTATCTCTCATCGGTCACCCTCGGGTTTGTCGGGAAAGGCTCGGGTGAGATCGAGCAATCGCTGTCGATTGAGGGGTGCGGTCGCACCATCTCGCCCCAGCAGCATCAGCAGTTCGGCCGGCGTCAGTTTCCAGAACTCGCTCGGGCTCAGACCGAGGCTGCGGCACCCCGCCCGCATCAGCGCAGGCCAGTCGAAACGGCTCATGCCGATCGGGGCGAGGCGAACGCACGCACGAGGAGCTGGCCAGCCACACGCGCGGCCTCGACCATCCCGCCCTCGATCTCGACGGTTAGAAGCTCAGCCGCATTACCGGTCCAACCACCGCCGCGAAGGCCCGCGACGATGAGGGCAAGCACATCGCGGCTTGAGAAGCGCCCGGTCTCGAACCTGTCCACCAGGTCCACGAGCGTTTCCGTCTCGAGCTCGGCCTCCAGTTCTGCCAGCGCTCCGAGCGTGAGTTTGAGGGTATGGCGTTGCCCATCCATCGTCAGCGCGACTTCTCCCGCCCATGGATTGGCCATCAGAGCGCCCTAAAGTTCAGAGCACCGGCCGAAGCCAGAGACATTTCGTAAGTCGCTTCGCCGTTATAGTCTCCCGAGTATTCGATGGCGGTAAGCTGGAACGGCCCCTCCACGACACCGAAGCTGGGGATGACGAGCTGGAACTTTGGCGTCTGTCCCTCGAAGAAGATCTCGCGAGCGCGGGCATCGGTCTGTTCATCCTTGAAGATCCCAGACCCCGAGACCGTCGCCGACTTGACACCTGCCCCGGAGAGCAACTCACGCCAGCCGCCAACGCTCTCCATTGTGGTGACGTCAACGCTTTCGGCGTTGAAGCTGATGCGGGTGGCGCGGAGGCCGGCGACTGTCTCGAAGCTACCGCCCCCGGTCATGTCGATTTTCAGCAGAAGATCCTTGCCATTCTGAGCAGGCATCAGGTGTTCTCCGAGGTTATGGATCCGGTGTCGTCGACGTACGCGCGAAAGCGCAGGTCGATCCGGCGAATACGCGCGTCCTCAACGCGGACGGCCCGTCCGCGCAAGAACGTCAACGAAACAAGCACGCCGCGCGACAACTCCAACTGTGCATCCACCAACGCGTCCGACACGGCTCCCGCCGCCAGTTTAGCGCTGTGGAAACCAGCTGCCTCAGTGACGACGCTGACGATGAAGTCGTGCTGCGCACCACGGCCGGTCTTGTCAGATCGCTCTCTGACCTCCTCCGGCCCAAGGCTGATGTAGGTGGATGGCACTTTGCCTGCGGGAACGACATCGTAGACGGCATCCCCCACCGCCTCAGCGATGGCGGGATTATCCTTCAGCGACCGGTACACGGCCTGCTGCAAGGCAGCCGAGACTGCGTAGCTCATGCAACTACCTCCTCTCGGGCGAAGCAGGTGAGGTAGCGAGCCGAGGCATCGCTCTCCACCACCGCCAAGATGTGGAAGACGCGCTCCCCCTCGCGAAACCGCTGATCGCTGCACGGGCGCTGGGGCGAGTCCGGAGGTGCGGCTCGCACCGTGATCTTCAACGGCGTCGACCCCAACGTTAGCAATCCTGCCGACGCTCGTTCCCGGCCCGTTCCTGGCCGAACATCAGCCCACAAAGTCCCGAGTGGGGCCCACAGGCGCGTGTAGCCACCGGCGCCGTCCGGGATCTGGCGTGGCTCCTCCAGCAGCAGTTTTCGGTTCAGCTTCGGCGCGCTCATGCGGCACCTCCGAAGAGCCGCACGTTGCGGTACCGTTCGATCAGCGTTGAGACGCCATAGGGGATGGCGGTCCCGCTCTCGGCACCTTCGAACCGGTTCTCGTAATATGTCGATGCCAGCAGAAGAACGGCGCGCTTCAGGTCCTCAGGAAGGTCTTGCCACTTTTCCGCGTAGCCTGCCTCGAACGCGATTTCGGCGGATCCGCCGATGGGGATCGAAGGAAGAAACAGTGATGTCGAGGCAAGCCGCGGCCGATGAGCGTCGCGCTCGAGCACGAAGCGGTTCGGATCGACAAATGCCTCGTCACCGTGCCGGTCCAAGATTCGAAGGGAAATGAGATGGTTGACGGGTGCTACTGGAAGGGTGTGACGCGAGAGATCCCGCCAGGCGGTGACGGACCAGTTGAACTCCCGGATCAGCAATGCTTTGCCAGTCCGTGCCTCGATTGCTGCGATCGCGCCACGCAGGCACGTCTCGAGCAATCCGTCTTGGATGAAGTCGTCAGCGAAGCCAGTTCCCAGCCGCAGATGATCGCGGAATTCGTCCACCGGCAGCGCAGACGTCGGAACCGCCGTCCTTTCGGTCAACATCATCGCCATACTCCGAAAATCGTGTCAGGGCCCGGCCATCGGCGTGCGAAGGTCTTTAGGGGCCGAAAGGGGCGCCAAGCTGGCGCGGCTAGTGTTGGGGCGGGAGCCGCTTCCGAGCCTCCCGCCCCGGATCGTCAGCTAACCGCGAACTTCAGGAGCTTTATGGCAGCGAAATCACTGACGTCACCGCCGACGCGTTTGGTCGCATAGAAGAGGACGTGCGGCTTCGCCGAGAACGGGTCACGTAGAATTCGTAGATCCGGACGCTCGGCGACTGTGTAGCCAGCGCCGAAATCACCAAAAGCAATAGCATAGGCGCCCGGCGCAATGTCGGGCATATCCTCAGCGACGAGCACGGGATACCCGAGGAGGCGGGCCGGTTCGCCCGCGGCCAGTCCGTCCGACCACAGGAAGCGCCCATCCGCATCCTTGAGCTTGCGTACGGTTCCCGTAGTCTTTGAGTTCATGACGAAGGTGCCGTTCGCACGGTAACGGGCCCCGAGCGAGTAGACGAGATCGACGATCGAGTCGCCGGCGCCCGCCGTAGCGAAATCGCCGTCAGATCCTGTCGCGACGTAGCCGAGGTTGCCCCAACTCCAGGAGTTGTTCGGGACAGCGCCGTGCCACAGAAAGCCCGTCGGCTTGTCGATCCCATCACCCAGAACGAATGCCGCCGCTTCGGCGCGCGAGAACTTGTCGGCGATCCGCTCGGCTAGCCAATCCTCGATGTTGAAGGCCGAATCGTCGAGCAGTCGCTGAGAAGCCTTTGGCAGAGCGCTGAGTTCATGCAGCGGGATCGAGATACGCTCGATCTGCGGCGTGTCAGTCTCCATCAAAGGGCCAGTTTCAGTCGCCCAGCCCGAACCGAGGTCGCCATGATCAACAATAACATCATAGGTCGTCGAGTTCGACCATTACGACGTTTGAAATCTGGCGGATCGAGGCCGAGTTTCGCAGAACGCTCATGATCCGCTCGGACGTTTGCGGAGACACCAGATAGCCGCCTTCGCCGGCCATCGTCATGTTGAGTGCCTTCTCCTCAAGCGGTAGGCCACGGAGGGCGCCATCGTCGCCTGTCCGGACGTAGGCCTCAAAGGCTTTCTGATGCGGGGCGGTGACTTCCGCAGCGGCCGACAGCGCCGGCCGGCGCATGTTGATTGATTTCCGGTCCAGCATGTTCAGTCGCTGCTCCTGTTTTTGCAGACGGATGGTGATGTCGCTCATCAAGCCCGCGAGGGCCGTCCTCACTTCTGCTGTCGGCGAAAGTCCGGCGCGCTCAGCGCCACCGGAGCAAATGCCTTTCTCGGTTTCGCTCATCTTTCTGTTCCTGTTCTGGCTTTCACAAACCTGTTCATATATCCGCGAAAGTGCACCGCGCGCCCTCGATGACCGCAGCGAGTTCCCGAAGCATACTGGCCTCGGTTCTCTCGCCTTTTGCGTCGATGCGCGCTTCATGAAGCATCGGAAAGGTCACGAGCGACACTTCCCACAGTTCGAGTTCGGCGAGAACGCGACGCCCGCCCTGATCTCGGGTTGCCTTCTGGGTTCGGTAGCCGATGGAAAGTCCGTCGATAGCGCCCGCCTCGATCAGAGCCGCAGCTTCTCGCGCTCTTGCCACGTCTGTGAGAAGGCGTCCTTTGACGAGCAACCCGCGGTCATCTTCCTTGACCTCGTCCCAGACGCCGATGGGCTCATGCGGATTGTGTTGCCACAACATCTTTACCCGCCGCCCTTGCTCGGCCAATGCCCGGAGAGAAGAAGCATAGGCACCGCGGGAAACGACGTCGCCTCCTTGATCACGTCGTTCGAAAATGGATGCGTAGCCTTGGATGTGCGTCCCATTGACAACCGAAATATCCTTCTCGAAGAGGCAGAACTTGTGCTCCAGTGCGCCGGGTTCATTTGTGTTTAGAAGCATCAATCATCCTCATCCGTCTGCTTTGGAAGGCCGAGCAATGCCCTCTTCTCTCGGTCCGAGAGGAAGCTCGCCTCGCTCACCCGACGCCACTGTGCCTCCCGCTCGGTCGCAAGAGCAGGAACTTGATCAAGGTCTGGTCTCAGCTCCACATCATCGCCGGTGTACCCCCCGAGCCATTGCGAGATGGCGGTTGCGACTCGGGACGCGAGAGGCACAATTGTAAGCCGATAAAATGCCCGGTTCGCTTCTTGATAATTGGAGTACGTTGCGTCTCCGGGAATTCCGAGTAGCATCGGCGGCACTCCGAAAGCGAGCGCGATTTCCCGCGCCGCTGCCTCTTTCGTCTTTTGGAACTCCATGTCCGACGGAGAGAATCCCATCGGTTTCCAGTCGAGACCGCCTTCCAAAAGCATGGGCCGCCCGGCATTTGCCGCACCTTGATGGTAGCTTTCCATCTCCATCTGGAGGCGCTCGTACTGCTCGGCGCTCATGGTCCCCTGGCCGTCCGTCCCCTGATAGATAATTGCGCCAGACGGGCGAGCAGCATTGTCGAGGAGGGCCTTCGACCATCGGGATGCGCTGTTGTGTACGTCGATTGCGGACGCCGCCGATTGAAGCGGCGATAGTCCGTAATGGTCGTCATGCGGATGAAAACTTCGGATGTGACAGATTGGCGAAGGTCCTTCCTGAACTTCGAAGCGATGCTTTTTTGCGCCGACGGAATAATCGTAGGCAGCCGGCCACCCGTCCGGCCCCGGAACAAGGCTCATCCTGTCAGATCGAAGAACATGAAGCTCAAACGGTAGATCCGCATCGCCGCTGACGGCTTCCACGTACCCGTTGCCAGTCAGGAGAAGCTGGCCGAAAAGCGATTCGAGAAGCTCGGCCCTCCCCTGAGAAAAATTGGGGCTCCGGATCAGATCGAGAACGGGATGGTCTTCGTACCGTCTCTGACCGTCCTGCAATACCAAAGGTAGGGCAGAAGCCGCTTCTGCAATCATCTTCACGCTGCGGTATCCAACCGGGTTGTTGAGGAAGCCCGCACGCGTGAGCGAAATGGTGTCGCGCGGACTCCAGGCGACGCGACCCATCGTGTGGTACGCGATAACAGGACCGCTTGCGGACCGTTTGACCTCGTCCGGCCGAGCGGATTTTCGGGAAAAGAATGGAAACGACATCCGGTCTGCTCCTCGTCGGGGCGGAGATTTGCTTGGGCTGGTGACGTGCAAATTGACGCGCCAGCACGCGCTGGCACGTTCGTTCCGCAAGGATCTTGAAGGTGACTAGAGGCTTCGGACCCGGGGGCGCCGCCAGTGTGCCGCCGGCTCGATCATCAGCTCGTGGAGCGCCCAGACGAGGGCGTCGAGTTGGTCAGGACTGCCCCTGCCGCGGAACCCTGTGGAGGTCATCCGACACATCTGATCTTCAAGTTTTCCAAGCCCACGGAGGTGACGGACACGGCCCTGCTCGTAGAGGGCGGCGACTGGTTCGGCGCGCGCGCTCTTGCCCCTTGAGGCCCTGACCGCGCGGAACGGCACAAGCGGATCAATCTGTTTAATTACCGTCCCGACCAAATCGCCGCCCTGATTGACCTCGGCAACCAACCGATCAGCGCCATGACGTTCCATCGCCGCGATTGCGGCATTCGCCCAAACCGATGGCTTCGCGCCCGAAACGCTCGCATCTTCGAGAACCACGGCACGCCATTCCTGCGGTTGCCCCTGAGCGCGGACGCCGACAACGACGATGCCGCATTCGTCCGAGTGATCATGCCCCGTCACGGGCGGATCGACGGCCACGACGACGCGATCCAGGCTGCCCGCCTCGTCGATCCGCAACTCTTCCAGCTGCTTCGTTGTCCAAAGTGCGCCTTCGGCGTCTTCGATCAGGATCCCTTCGAGCTCCTGCCGCCCAAGCCGAGTGCCAGCGTAGCGGGCCTGAACCTCTTCGAGGAACGACTTGGCCAAGTTCGCGCGGTTCGCCTCGGTGGCGGCATGTGTGATGACCGTGGACGGGTTCTCCAGGATCTGCTTCAGAACTGGCGTGTTGCGGGGGGTCGTGGTGACGACCTGCTGCGGTCGGTCGCCCAGCCGCAGCGCAAACTGCAGCTGCGTCCAGGTTTCCTCAGCCCGTTTCCACTTGGCCAGTTCGTCGACCCAAGCCGCGTCAAACTGCGGCCCCCGCAGGCTTTCCGGGTCATGCGCGGAAAAGACCTGTGCCGTTGCCCCGTTGGGCCACACCAGCCTCTTGCGGCTCGGCTCCCACGTCGGGGTCCGGTCCGGCGGCGTGCAGGCCATAATCCCGCTATCACCGAAGATCATGACTTCTCGCACCTGGTCGACCGTCTCTCCCACCAGCGCGACGCGGCGTGCTCGGCCGAAATCGAGAGGACGTGCGCCCTCCACCATGAGACGGACCCACTCGGCGCCGGCGCGAGTTTTGCCGGCGCCACGCCCGCCCATGATCACCCACGTCGTCCATTCACCCTCGGGCGGAAGTTGATGTGGCAGCGCCCAGAACTCGAAGATGAAGGGAAGCGCCAGAAGTTCGTTCTCCCGCAGATCGTTGAGGAACCTATTCTGGACGTCGTGCGGCTCTGAGGCGATCCAGGCGGCGCCCGATCTCAACTCTTGCCGACTCGAAGTCGATGGCGTGACCATGAACGACGCCGGCGTCCCTTCGAAGCTGGTCCTCAATTTTCTTCCTTTCGTCAAAGAAGGTTTGCATCGCCCGCCGAGCGTCGACGACGGTCGAGGCCACATCTCGTTGGCTGCCCAACTGGCCGATTTGGATACGATCGATAAGCTCGTTCAGAGCAGTGATGGCGCGGGTGTAGTGTGCCTGCACTTCGGTGAGGACATTTTCCGCAGACGCTTCTGGTTGCACCGACGACGTCTGTGGCATGTGGTTGAATCCATCTTCCATGAATCCTCGAGGCGGAAACAAGAAAGCGGCCGAGGGCTGGGTGCCCTGGCCGCTTTACCGAGTCTTCGTAGCTTGTCTGAAGGTATACTTTCGGACGTACGCCAAGTCAAGCGCTAGCGCTCCGGTTGTGCACCGTTCGAACGCCCGCCGCTTTTACATTTCATTGACTTGCTTGGTTCGCCTCAAGCTCGCGCCAGCGTGCAACATTGGCGTTGTGCTCTTCAAGCGTGCTGGCAAAAGCGTGGCCACCCGATCCGTCAGCGACGAAGTAGAGGAAATCGGTATCCGCCGGGTCGACCGCCGCAGCCAGGCTTGCTGCGCCCGGATTGGCGATGGGCGTCGGCGGCAGTCCGTCGATGACATAGGTGTTGTAGTCGGTTGCGGCCGTCAGCTCGCTCTGACGCAGACCACGCCCCAGCACGCCCTCACCACCGGTGATGCCGTAGATCACCGATGGGTCGGTCTGCAGCCGCATGCCCCGACGCAAGCGATTGGCGAACACCGAGGCCACCCGACCACGTTCTTCCGGAACGCCTGTCTCCTTCTCGATGATCGACGCCAGGACCAGCGCCTCGTCCTTCGTGTCGATGGGCAGGTCGTCGGCCCGGTTTCGCCACGCCTCGTCCAGCCGTTCGTTCTGCAGCTCCTGCATGCGCGCCACAAGTTCGGCTCGATCGGCATCCGGCGCGACCTCGTAGCTTTCCGGGGCAAGGCTGCCTTCCGCGGGCACGGCTCCGATCTCGCCGCTCAACAGGTCGAACTCGCCAAGGGCGTTGGCGACCTGCCAGCTCGTTGCCCCCTCGGCGACCGAGATGCGGTAGCGGGTATCGCCCCGCTCCCGCGCCTCGAGATACGGCTGTGGCACTTCCTCCGCCCCGGCCTCGAACTCCGCAATGACCTCGAAGCGGTTGCTTGCGGGGTCCAGCTGGCGCACCCTGATATCGCTGTCGGTAACGCCGATCCTGTACACCACTTCCGTACCGCACGTGCTCTGCCCGCTTTCGGTCACGATGGCGACGATGTCTTCGATCGACGCCTCTGCGGGGATGAGGAAGCTGCCAGCCTTCAGCTTTTGCGACTTGTCAGTATAGTCGGCACCGACCCGCATCAGCGCCGGGTGGTCGACTGCCCCTTGTGCCCCGAGATCTCGCGAAAGGGCCCGCATCGACGAGCCCGGCTCGACCCGCACGCAGATCGCCTCCGTCAGCGGCCCCGGTGCCTTGTATGTCGTCTGCGCCCAGGTGACGAGTCCGAACGCCACGACGAGCACCACGATCAGGAGCGACAACGCGTTGGACGCGATGTGACGCCACATCACTCGCCAAACCTCGAAAGCACCAGCGACGCGTTCGTTCCGCCGAATCCGAACGAGTTCGACAGTGCCACATCGATTTGCCGTTCTTCCTTGGCGTTCGGCGCCAGGCTCAGCGACGTCTCGATGGCCGGATCGTCGAGGTTGATCGTCGGCGGCGCGACGTTGTCTCGGATCGAGAGCACGCAGAAGATCGCCTCGACGGCGCCGGCCGCCCCCAGAAGGTGGCCGATCGAGGACTTGGTCGAGGACATGGTTACACCCGATGCGGCATCTCCGAACAGGCGCTCCACCGCACCGAGTTCGATCACGTCCGCCATCGTCGAAGTGCCGTGCGCGTTGATGTAATGCACGTCGGAGGGTGCGACGCCCGCCCGCTTCAGCGCTGCCCGCATCGAGCGCTCGGCGCCCTCGCCGTCCTCGGCCGGCGCGGTGATATGATAGGCGTCACCCGACAACCCGTAGCCGATCACTTCGGCATAGATGCGTGCGCCCCTCGCCTTCGCATGCTCAAGTTCCTCGAGGACGACAACTCCAGAGCCTTCGCCCATGACGAAGCCGTCGCGGTCCCGATCGTAGGGCCGGCTCGCCGTCTGAGGTGAATTTCCGCGCTTGGTGGACAGTGCCTTGCAGGCATTGAAGCCCGCAATCCCGACCGCGCAGATGGGCGCCTCGGCACCGCCGGCAACCATCACGTCGGCGTCGTCGAGCATGATGAGGCGCGCGGCGTCGCCGATGGCGTGCGCACCGGTCGAGCAGGCGGTCACCACCGCGTGGTTCGGGCCCTTGAATCCGTACCTGATCGAGACTTGGCCCGAGATGAGGTTGATCAGCGAACCTGGAACGAAAAAGGGCGAGACGCGACGCGGCCCGCGCTCCTTCAGCAGAATTGAAGTCTCGGCGATGGACTGCAGTCCGCCGATACCCGATCCGATCAGGACGCCGGTGCGAAGCCGCTCGGCCTCGTCTTCCGGTTTCCAGTCAGCGTCGACCAGGGCCTGCTCGGCCGCCACGATCCCGTAGAGGATGAAGTCGTCAATCTTGCGCTGCTCTTTCGGTGGCAACCACGCATCAGGATCGAATGTCCCGTCGCTCCCGTCGCCACGCGGAATTTCGCACGCATAGGTGGTCGCAAGATCGCTGGCGTCGAACCGCGTGATGGGCCCCGCGCCGGACTGCCCGTCCAGCAGACGGCTCCAGGTTTCCTCGACGCCACAGGCCAGCGGAGAGACCATCCCAAGCCCGGTCACGACTACCCTTCGCATCTCGCCTGCTCCCTGTTCCTCGGCCGGCCTCTGATACACTTGGGTCGCGCGGCACGCAATCTCGGCCGCCGTCGGCCGGCATCCTCCCGCACGCGTGCTAAGCGGATCGAAACCACTTGCGTGTCAACGTGCGCGGCATGTTCAAGAGTGGTTTCAACCGCGCTGCCGCGCTCCTCGGATCTGCCTGCCTCGGATCGGCCATGGCCGCTCCGGTGCATGCCGATTGCGGCTTTCTGCTCCGAATGGCCGACATGCCCCGCTATCTTGACGAGATGATCGGTGCTGTGGGAACGGAGCGCGAGGCCACGACCTTTTTCGCCTTCGAGGACTCGCTGGCGCGCGTCGATGAAGCCGAACTCGCGGACGTTGTCGCCTTCGGTACGCTGGCCGAGTATCAGGCCCCGCTTTTGGCCTACGTGGCGGCGCTGAAGGAGGCGGCGCGGCAAGTTGCTTCAGACGATGTCGCAGCCGCCCGCGGTCTCGCCGGCTCGTATGGCATCAGTGTGGGTGAAAACCTCGTCGCCCGTCTTGTGGACGAATATGACTGCCACTCCGCCGAAGAGCTGTCTGACGTGGCCTACGAAGGAGTTTCGGCGTCGGCGCCGGTCCTGAAGCCGGCCCAGCACGAGGTCCCGCCCGGCGGCACGAGCGGCGACGGGCCCGAGGGAACGACACAGGACGATGTGGAGCAGCCGCTTGCGATCGTGTCGTTGACGGGCTTCGTCGCGGCGCTCATCGCAGCAGCCGTGACCCTCCCCCGCCTGCTGAGAGCGCTCAGAAAACAGCCGTGGCGCAAGCGGAAGCATCGCCGCTTCTCATGCCGGTATCAGACGACGATCGAATGCGATGCCCAAAGCTATCGCAGTCTCATCATCGATGTCAGTCGGCTGGGCGGGCAGGTCTCGGCTCCGCCCAGCATCCAGCAGGGGACGAGCATTCGGGTGGTGATCGGCGACGAGAAGCTCGCTGCCGTCGTGGCCTGGCGCGGCGAACATTTCGCCGGCATCCGCTTCGACACACCCCTGACCGACCGACACCTCGCCTCGATCGCGCCCAGCGCCGGCCAGACCATGCCCGATCTGAGCGCGGCCTGAATCGAAAACGGCGCCCGGATGAGCGCCGTCCTGCGTTGCCGTGGCCGCCAGCGCTACTTTTGCGCTTCCTTGATGAACTTCACGGCGTCACCGAAGGTCTGGATGGTCTCGGCGGCATCGTCCGGAATCTCGATCCCGAACTCCTCCTCGAAGGCCATCACCAGTTCGACGGTGTCGAGGCTGTCCGCGCCGAGGTCGTCGATGAACGAGGCATTCTCGGTCACCTTCTCTTCCTCAACGCCAAGATGCTCGACGACGATCTTGCGCACGCGATCTTCGATGTCGCTCATTCGTGTGTCCTCACAGTTCCTCTGGGTCTTCGCCCATTTCGTTTGTGGCCGCGCTGGCCGTGTTGTCGATCGCCCGGCATCCAGGCATTCCGCGTCTCAGCACGCCGCGGAACAGTATGCGCGCCTATAGCATACCCCCTAGGCTTGGCAAATGCCAAAACCCCCGGCGGGCGAGCGCTAGAGCATTGCCATACCGCCGTTCACATGCAGGACCGTCCCCGTCACGTACGCCGCCTCCGAGCTGGCAAGATAGAGCACCGCCGACGCGACCTCGGCCGGCTCGCCCATCCGCCCCGCCGGCACCTGCCCGAGGATTGCCGCCTTCTGCTCGTCGTTCAGCTTGTCCGTCATCGCTGTCGTGATGAAGCCGGGGGCCACGCAATTGACGGTGATCCCACGGCTTGCGACCTCGTAGGCAAGGCTTTTCGACATACCCACCAGACCTGCCTTCGACGCCGCGTAGTTGGCCTGTCCCGGGTTGCCTGTCGCCCCCACCACCGACGAGATGTTGACGATGCGGCCCCAGCGCCCCTTCATCATGCCGCGCATCACGCCCTTGCACAGACGCATCGCCGCCGTGAGGTTCACGTTCAGCACGCTCTGCCATTCATCTTCCGACATGCGCATGAAGAGGTTGTCGCGCGTGATGCCGGCGTTGTTGACCAGGATGTCCACGCCGCCCATCGCTTCGGCGGCCTGCTTCGGCAGGCCCTCGACCGCCTCGCGATCGGAAAGATCGCAAGGCAGCACATGTGCCCTGTCTCCAAGCCGGCCGGCCAGCGCCTCGAGCGGGTCGCGCCGCGTTCCCGACAGGGCGACATTCGCCCCAGCACCGTGGAGCGCCTCGGCGATGGCGGCACCGAGCCCCCCGATGCCCCCGTCACGAGTGCCGATTTTTGCGTCAAGTCGAACATGATGCCCCCACTCAGCTGCTGCTCTCGGCCGCGGCCGCGACGTCGTCCGGGCCGCCGATGGATCGCAGCGTCGCATCACGCGCGATCCGACGGATCATTCCGCTCAGCGCCTTGCCGGCGCCGACCTCCCAGAACTCCGTCACCCCTTGGGCCGTCATCCACGCAACGCTCTCGCGCCAGCGCACCAGTCCGGTCACCTGGCGCACAAGCAGATCGCGGATTTCGGCGGGGTCCTGGACCGCCTCGGCCGTCACGTTCGCCACAAGCGGCACGACCGGCCGCTCGATCGCCACATCGGCCAGCGCCTGCTGCATCCTCTCGGCCGCGGGCTGCATCAGCTTGCAATGGAAAGGTGCCGACACCGGCAGCAACACGGCCCGCTTCGCCCCCCGCTCCTTGCCCAGTTCGACCGCACGTTCCACAGCCGCCCGACTGCCGGAGATGACCACCTGCGACGGATCGTTGTCGTTGGCCGCCTCGCAGATCTCGCTTCCTGCCGCTTCCTGTGCCACCGCGTCCGCCGTCGCGAAGTCGAGCCCGAGCAGCGCCGCCATGGCCCCCTCGCCCACTGGCACCGCCTCCTGCATCGCCCGGCCGCGGATCCGCAGAAGCCGCGCACTGTCGGCGACGCTGATCGCGCGTGCCGCCGCGAGCGCCGAATACTCGCCCAACGAGTGGCCGGCGACGAAAGCCGCCGCCTCGACCGGCATTCCCTCCGCCTCGAGAGCGCGCACGACCGCCAGCGACGTCGCCATCAGCGCGGGCTGCGCATTGGCGGTCAGCGTCAGGTCATCCTGCGGGCCGTCCCAGATCAGCGTCGACAGCCGCTCGCCCAGGGCATCGTCGACCTCGTCGAAAACGGCCTGCGCCGCAGGGTACGCCTCGGCCAGCGCCCGTCCCATTCCGACGGTCTGGGCGCCTTGCCCGGGAAACACCAACGCTCGGCTCATCGCCGTCCCTCCATTTTCGGGCGTGGATATCCCGTAGGACGTGTGGGCGCAATGTGGCCGCGCCGGCGTGGCCCGAGGGGTTGCAAGAAACGGGCGCCCGTGTATAAGGCCGCGTCCTTCCGCACTTCGAGCAACGGCGCAGCCTCTCGTGGGCGGGAGCGGAAGGTACGACCCGCCCTTTGAAGTGCGCCCGCAAGCAAGTGGAGAACTGCATGCCGCTTTACGAGCATGTCTTCATCTCGCGCCAGGATCTGTCGAACAGCCAGGCCGAGGGTCTCGTCGAACATTTCGGTACCGTTCTCGCGGACAACGGCGGCAAGGTCGTCGACAGCGAGTACTGGGGCGTCAAGACGATGGCCTACAAGATCAACAAGAACCGCAAGGGTCACTACGCCTACATGCGCACCGACGCGCCCGCTCCGGCGGTGCAGGAGATGGAGCGCCTGATGCGACTGCATGACGACGTGATGCGCGTCCTGACGATCAAGGTCGACAAGCACGAGGAAGGCCCCTCGATCCAGATGCAGAAGCGGGACGACCGCGACCGCGATCGCCGCCGCTGATCCGTCACACGAGGAAAGGACACCAAGTCATGGCTGCAAGACCCTTTTTCCGCCGCCGCAAGGTCTGCCCGTTCTCGGGTGATAACGCCCCCCGGATCGACTACAAGGATACGCGCCTGCTGCAGCGCTACATCTCCGAGCGGGGCAAGATCGTCCCCAGCCGGATCACCGCCGTTTCGTCCAAGAAGCAGCGCGAACTGGCGCGGGCCATCAAGCGCGCGCGCTTCCTGGCGCTGCTGCCCTACTCGGTCAAGTAAGGAGGCTACGATGCAAGTCATCCTGATGGAACGCGTGGCCAAGCTCGGCCAGATGGGCGAAGTCGTCACGGTAAAGGACGGCTACGCGCGCAACTACCTTCTGCCCCAGGGCAAGGCCCTCTGGGCGTCCGACGCGAACCTCAAGAAGTTCGAGTCCGAGAAGGCCCAGCTTGAGGCACGCAACCTCGAGACGAGGAAGGAGGCCGAGAAGCTCGCCTCGCAACTCGACGGACAGAAGTTCGTGATCCTCCGGTCGGCGTCGGATGGCGGCGCCCTCTACGGCTCGGTCAGCACCCGCGATGCGGCCGACGCGGCAAGCGAGGCCGGCTTCACCGTCGACCGCCGCCAAGTTGCGCTGGCGCGCCCGATCAAGGAGCTGGGGCTGCACCCGGTCACGATCTCGCTGCACCCCGAGGTCGAGGTCCGGATCATGCTGAACGTCGCTCGCAGCCAGGACGAGGCCGAGCTTCAGGCACAGGGCAAGTCGATCCAGGAACTCGCAGCCGAGGAAGAGGCCGCAGCCGAGCTCGAGATCGAGCAGCTGTTCGAGGACATCGCCTCGGCCCAGCTCGACGAGGTCGAAACCATCGACGAGCAAGAGACCGACAAGCCTGCCGTGCAGGAAAAGACGACGCTCGACGAAAAGCTCGACCGCGAGAGCTGAACGACGCTCGCGGCGTCCGCCATCGGATCGCCGTCCGACAGACAAAAGAGGCCGCGCACCTGCGCGGCCTTTTTCTTTTGCACGAACCCCGTCGCCACGAGAGAAGACTGAAACATCGGTCGCCGCGCCCGCTGCTCGGGAACGCTGCCCCAGCCGATCTTCGGGTGTGAGATTTAAGATCCGCGGCCTGCCGTCGCCCCGACGATCCGCTTCGGAGACCTGCGGCCGGGTGCAAGGGCTGCAACCGCCCCCGCAACGGGCGGCGGCGTCAGCGGAGAACTGCCATCTTCAAGCGTGGCCGCATCGCGAACGGTATCTCCGCCCCCAGATGCGCGTCCGTCACTCGCGCGGGCGGCGCTTCGGGCCACCCGCGCGCGCTGTCACTCTTCCTCGTCGAGCGCCTCGACTGCCTTCTGGAGCTCGTCCTTGCTCACCTCCCTCTCGTCTACCTCGGCAAGCTCGAAGATGTAGTCGACGACCTTGTCCTCGAAGATCGGCGCCTGCAGCTGCTGCTGCATCTGCGCGTTCTGCTGGACGAATTCGAAGAACTGCCGCTCCTGCCCGGGATACTGGCGCGCCTGGGTCATCGACGGCCTGCGTCATCTCGGCGTCGGTGACCTCGATCTCGTTCTTGCGCCCGAGCTCGGCCAGCAGCAGGCCCAGCCGGACCCGGCGTTCGGCCAGCTTGCGGTGCTCGTCCGTCAGCTCGATCGTCGCCGTGGTCGTGGCCCTGCGACCTCGGGATGCTCCTCGTGCCAGAGCTGGTGCGCGATCTGCTCGCGCCTCGGCGTCGACCAGGCTCGGCGGAAGCTCGAACTGAAACCTTCTCGTCCAGCTGGTCGAGCAGGCGGCGCTTCATCATCGCGCGCGCGGCACCGGCATACTCTGCCTCGAGCCGTTCGCGGATCTGTCCCTTCAGCGCCTCCAGGTCGTCGGCGCCATAGCTGCTTGGCCAGCTCGTCGTCGATCTCGGCCGGCTTCGGCGCCTTCACCGCCTTCACCGTGCACTCGAAGATCGCTTCCTTGCCGGCCAGATGCTCGGCCTGGTACTCCTCGGGGAAGGTGACCTTGACGACCTTCTCGTCGCCCGCCTTCACGCCCTTCAGCTGCTCCTCGAAGCCGGGGATGAAGCTGTCCCGAGCCCAGCACCAGCGGATAGTCCTCGGCCGACGCCGCCCTCGAACGCCTCGCCGTCGATCTTGCCGACGAAGTCGATGACACCTGGTCGCCGTCCTCGGCCGCGCCGTCCTTGTGTCCTCGAAGCTCTGGGCGTTCTCGGCCAGGCTCTCCAGCGCCTCGTCCACCGCGGCGTCGTCGGCCTTCGACGACCAGCCGCTCCAGCTTGATGTCCTTGGCGTCGAAATCGGGGATCTCGGGCAGCGCCTCGTAGCTCAGCTCGACCTCGACGTCGTCGCCTTCCTTCCAGTCCTCGTTGGCCATCTTGACGTCGGGCTGCAGCGCCGGGCGGTCGCCGGTCTCCTCGAAATGCTCCGACATGGCGCCGTCGACGGCTTCCTGCATCGCCTCGCCCATCAGGCGCTGGCCGAACTGCTTTTTCAGCAGCGCCATCGGCACCTTGCCCTTGCGGAAGCCCTTCATCTCGACGTCGGGCTGCGCCTCGGCCAGCTTCTCGTTGACCTTCGGCGTCCAGCTCATCGGCGGTCACGGTGATCTGGTAGCCGCGTTTCAGGCCTTCGTTCAGGGTCTCGGTGACCTGCATTCTCTCGTCCTTCTCTGTGTCATTCGTGGTGCGGGTGGAGGGACTTGAACCCCCACGCCTTGCGGCGCCAGAACCTAAATCTGGTGCGTCTACCAGTTCCGCCACACCCGCAAATCCCGAAAGAGGCGGGCCGCACGCCGCCCGCCGGATTGCGCGGCTGTCTAGCAAAGCGCCCCTGCCGATGCGAGAGGAAATATCGCCCCTAATGCCGGCAGGCTCGCGGAACACCGCCGGCAGCGTTTCGGGCAGGTCCTCGGCGATCAGGCCGGGCCCGAAGCGCGCGCGCAGCTCCACATGCAGCCACGCCGCCGTCGCCGCCGCCTGCAGCGGCGCGACGCCGCGCGCCATCAGACCCGCGATCAGACCCGCCAGCACGTCGCCCGCCCCGGCCGTCGCAAGCCAGGGCGCCGCGCGGTCGTAGACGCGCGGCGTTGATCGCGCGCGCCCGTCCGGGGCCGCGATCACCGTGTCCGGCCCCTTGAGCAGCACGACGCAGCCCGCCCGCGCCGCCGCCGCGCGCGCGCATCGACCTGACAGGCGCGACCCGTCGCGCCGGCTTCCAGCCGCTCGGCGATGCCGGGAAAGAGCCGCGCGAACTCGCCCGCATGGGGCGTCAGCACGCAGCCGTCGTGCAGCACGCGCAACAATGCCTCGCGCTGCGCCGGCGAATGCGTCAGCGCATCGGCGTCGAGCACGACCGCGCCGCCCGCCGCCAAGCGCCGCCTCCACCAGCGCCCGCGCGCTCGCCCACGCCGAGGCCGGGCCCGAGGCAGAGCGCGTTGATCCGCGCGTCCTCCAGCAGCGCGCGCCAAGGCCCCGGCGTCGTCGACCGCGCGCAGCATGATCGCCGTCAGCTGCGCCGCGTTCTCGGTCAGCGCCGCCGGCGCGGCAGCCGAGCGTCACCAGCCCCGCGCCGATCCGCAGCGCGCCCCGTGCCGCCAGCCGCGCCGCGCCGCCCTGCGCCGGCGCCGCCGGACAGGACCAGCGCGTGGCCGTGGTCGTACTTGTGCGCCGCCGCGCCTTGCGCAGCGCCCGGCCAGCCGCGGCCGCCGTCACGCAGCGGCATGCCCGTCGCCGCCGGCCGCAGTCGCGCGGCAGCCCGATCGGAACGACCACCAGCCGCGCCGCAAGGCCCGGCCCGTCGCCAGGATAATGGCCCGAGCTTCGGCGGTGGAAGGTCACCGTCAGAGTCGGCGCGGAACGCCGTCTCGCCCAGCCGGCGCCCGCTGTCGGCATCGAGGCCGGCCGGGCATGTCGAGCGCGACGATCCGCACGTCACCGCGCCCGCCGGCCGCCTCGACCGCCGTGTCCCAGCGCCGCGAGCACCGCCGTCGCAATCGCGCGTGAGCCCGGTGCCGAAGAGCGCGTCGACGACCAGCGTCGCGCGACCGACGCGGCGCCGCAGGCCTCCTGCAGGGCTCGGCCTGCCACGCACGCACGCGCCCACTCGCCTCCAGCAGCGGGCGCAGTTCGTCCGCGCGTCAGGGCGGCAGCCGCGTCCGGCGTCGCCAAGAGGAAGCACCTCCACCTCCACCGCGCTCCTGCAGCAGCCGCGCCACGACGAAGCCGTCGCCGCCGTTGTTGCCCGGCCCGCAGAGCGACGGCGCGTGGCGGGCGCCCCGCCAGGTCGGGCCACTGGCGAGCACCGCCTCGACGCACGCCCCGGCCCGCGCGCTCCATCAGTCCGCAGCCGGTTGCCGCGCCGGCGCGATGTCGCCGCCTGCTCGATGGCGCGCATCTGCGCGGCGGTCAGCGGCTTCGGCATGTCACTCGGCACGTCTGCCGTTTTCAATTCTGCCCAATTTTTCACCCACGCTGCACAATTCCTTGACAGCGTCATTCCGGAATTCCGCTCCGCCTGCGCGCTCATCCGGCGCCCGGTGAATTGTGGCCGCCGCGCGAAATGGTCTGACACGCGACAACAGCGCAAGCGACAGGGGAGTCGCGCGCGATGAAGAAGATCGAGGCGATCATCAAGCCCTTCAAGCTCGACGAGGTGAAGGAGGCGCTGCAGGAGATCGGCGTCCAGGGCCTCACCGTGATCGAGGTCAAGGGCTTCGGCCGGCAGAAGGGCCATACCGAGCTCTACCGCGGCGCCGAATACGTCGTGGACTTCCTGCCCAAGGTGAAGATCGAGGTCGTGCTGGCCGACGATCAGGTCGACGGCGCCGATCGAGGCGATCATCGCGCGCCGCCAAGACCGACAAGATCGGCGACGGCAAGATCTTCGTCTCCCCCGTCGAACAGGCGATCCGCATCCGCACCGGCGAGACCGGCGACGGACGCGCTCTGACCCGGGCCGACGGGCCCGCATCAAGGACAAGACGAAGAAGGACAGTCACATGAGCAACCGACGTTCTCAAGACGATCAAGGACGAGGACGTCGAATACGTCGACATCCGCTTCACCGATCCGCGCGGCAAGCTGCAGCACGTGACGGTGATGGCCGACCAGGTCGACGAGGACTTCCTCGAGGAAGGCTTCATGTTCGACGGCTCCTCGATCGCCGGCTGGAAGTCGATCGACCAGTCCGACATGAAGCTGATGCCCGACCCGACATCGGCCTACATCGACCCGTTCTATGCCGAGAAGACGCTCTGCCGTGCATTGCACCGTGCGTCGAGCCCGACACCGGCGAGCCCTATGAGCGCGACCCGCGCGGCACCGCCGAGAAGGCCGAGGCCTATCTGAAGTCCTCCGGCATCGGCGACAGCGCCTTCTGGGCCCCGAGGCCGAGTTCTTCCTCTTCGACGACGTGCGCTACTCCGTCGCGATGAACAAGGTCGTCCTACGAGGTCGACGCGCATCGACGCCGCCTGGAACACCGACACCGAGTACGAGATGGGCAACATGGGCCACCGGCCCGGCGTCAAGGGCGGCTACTTCCCGGTGAACCCGGTCGACGACGCGCAGGACCTGCGCTCCGAGATGCTGTCGACGATGAAGCGCATCGGCATGAAGGTCGACAAGCACCACCACGAGGTGGCGTCCTGCCAGCACGAGCTGGGCCTGATCTTCGGCACGCTGACCGAGCAGGCCGACAAGCTGCAGAAGTACAAGTACGTCATCCACAACGTCGCCCAGGCCTACGGCAAGTCGGCGACCTTCATGCCCAAGCCGATCGCGGGCGACAACGGCACGGGCATGCACGTCAACATGTCGATCTGGAAGGACGGCAAGCCGCTCTTCGCGGGCGACAAGTACGCCGACCTCTCCGACGAGGCGCTGTACTACATCGGCGGCATCCTGAAGCACGCCAAGGCGCTGAACGCCTTCACCAACCCCGCGACCAACTCCTACAAGCGCCTGATCCCCGGCTTCGAGGCGCCGGTGCTGCGCGCCTACTCGGCCCGCAACCGGTCGGGCTGCGTCCGGATCCCGTGGACCGAGAGCCCGAAGGCCAAGCGCGTCGAGGCCCGCTTCCCCGATCCGTCGGCGAACCCCTACCTGGCCTTCTCGGCGCTGCTGATGGCCGGCCTCGACGGGATCAAGAACAAGATCGACCCGGGCGAGGCGATGGACAAGGACCTCTACGACCTGCCGCCCGAGGAGCTGGCCGGCATCCCGACCGTCTGCGGCTCGCTGCGCGAGGCGATGGACGAGCTGGAGGACGACCACGACTTCCTGCTGGCGGGCGACGTGTTCACCAAGGACCAGATCGAGGGCTACATGGACGCTCAAGTGGGAAGAGATCTACGCGTACGAGCACACGCCGCACCCGGTCGAATTCAAGATGTACTACAGCTGCTGAACCAAAATGGGCAGGGGCGCATGCCGCCCCTGCCCGCCCATCTGCTTCAGTTTGCGTGCCTTCCGGCCGATGGCCGCAACATGCTAGGTCCGAGCGGGCCCGGCCAGCTTCCAGACCGCGGGCAGCAGCAGCGCCGCCAGCGCGAGCTTGATGGCGTCGCCCAGCAGGAAGGGCGTGAGGCCCCAGGCCAGGATCGGCTGGTCCCAGCCATAGAGCTGGCCGAGCCAGAGCAGCCCGGGAACGTAGATCAGCGCGTTGCCGATCAGCAGCGCCAGCGCCATCCGCAGCGCCGAGCGGTCCCAGCCGCGCCGGGCCAGCCACCCCAGCGCCGCAATCGCCAGGACGTAGCCCACCAGGTAGCCGCCGGTGCCGCCGAGCATGTACGAGGCCCGTCGCCTCGGCCGAAGAACCGGGAACACGTCGAAGCCCAGCGCGCCGACCAGGAGGTAGCCGAGGATCGTGGCGAGGCCGAGCCGCGCGCCATAGGCCGCGCCGATCGTCAGCACCGCGAAGGTGCCCATGTTCATCGGCACCGGGAGCCGCATGGGCACCTTGATCTTGGCCAGATCGCCAGCACGAGCGATGCCGCGCGCGACCAGAGCCGCCTGCTTTAGGCGCAGCGCCGTGCCCTCGCTCGGGCCCCAGGCCTCGACCAGTACCCTGTCGCCCGCGAATCGCCCATCGCCGCGTCACTCCGTCGCGTTGCGTGCGTCCGGTTCTGCCCGACCCTCAATTCCCGCGCAAGCGCCGAGGCCGGTGTAGCGCGAGGTGGCATACGTAGTCCTTGCGCGGCCCGGTCACGCGCCAGCGCGCCGTCCAGTCGGGCCAGCGCGTGAAATCGTAGCTGACCTCGTAGAGGTCGTCGCCGCACAGATGCGCCGGCCTGGGGCCGGGCCTCGCGCGTGTCGAAGCTGTGGAACGGGCGGCCGTCGGCGAAGCGGACGACGACGCGAGGCCAGCCGCTCCAGCGATACTCGCGCGTGGCGTGGACGGGGCGGATGCCCGCTCAGGCGCAGCGTCCCCCGCTCGGCATAGGCTAGGCCCTGCCCCTCGGGCCGCAGCTCGGCCCTGCCCTCGAAGGCCGCGAGGCCCAGCCTCTCGTCCTCGATCCGCCGCCTGAGCCGCCACACGCCCGCAAGTCGGCAAGGCCCGCCACCGCGCCCTCCGCTTGTCCCGCCAGTGCGCGCAGGCTAGGACCGCGCGCCAAACCCTGCCAAGCGAAAGGCCGCCCATGATCCCCCGCTACGCCCGCCCGGACATGGTCGCCATCTGGTCGCCCGAGACGAAGTTCCGCATCTGGTTCGAGATCGAGGCCCACGCCTGCGACGCCCAGGCCGAGCTGGGCGTGATCCCGAAGGCGAACGCCGAGGCGGTCTGGCGCGCGCAGCGACGCCACCTTCGACGTCGCCCGCATCGACGAGATCGAGGCCGTGACGAAGCACGACGTCATCGCCTTCCTCACCCATCTGGCCGAGATCGTCGGGCGCGGACGAGGCGCGCTTCGTCCACCAGGGCATGACCTCGTCCGACGTGCTGGACACCACCTTCAACGTGCAGCTGGTCCGCGCCGCCGACATCCTGCTGGCCGATCTCGACGAGCGTCCTCGCCGCGCTGAAGACGCCGCGCGTTCGAGCACAAGGACACCGTCCGCATCGGCCGCAGCCACGGCATCCACGCCGAGCCGACGACGTTCGGGCCTGAGCTTCGCCCGGCTTCTACGCCGAGATGGAGCGCGACCGCGCGCGGCTGGAGCGCGCGCGGGCCGAGGTGGCGACCGGCGCCATCTCCGGCGCCGTCGGCACCTTCGCCAACATCGACCCGCGCGTCGAGGAGCATGTCTGCGCGCAAGATGGGCCTCGCGCCCGAGCCGATCAGCACCCAGGTGATCCCGCGCGACCGGCATGCGATGTTCTTCGCCACGCTCGGCGTGATCGCCTCGTCGATCGAGAGCATCGCCACCGAGATCCGCCACCTGCAGCGCACCGAGGTGCTGGAGGCCGAGGAGTTCTTCTCGCCCGGCCAGAAGGGCTCGTCGGCGATGCCGCACAAGCGCAATCCGGTGCTGACCGAGAACCTGACCGGCCTCGCCCGACTGGTGCGGATGGCGGTGACGCCCGCGATGGAGAACGTCGCGCTCTGGCACGAGCGCGACATCAGCCACTCGTCGGTCGAGCGCGATGATCGGGCCCGACACCACGATCACGCTCGACTTCGCGCTGGCGCGGCTCGCCGGCGTCATCGAGCGGCTGGTGGTCTACCCCGAGCAGATGCGGCGCAACCTGGAGGGTTCACGCAGGCCTGGTTCATTCGCAGCGCGTGCTGCTGGCGCTGACGCAGGCCGGGCGTGAGCCGCGAGGATGCCTACCGCCTGGTGCAGCGGTCAACGCGATGAAGGTCTGGCAGGACGGGCGGCGATTTCTGGAGGATCTGAAGGCCGACCCCGAGGTCACGGCGGCGCTGTCCGACGCGCAACTCGCTGAAAATTTCGACATCGGCTACCATCTCAAACACGTCGACATGATATTCGCCCGCGTGTTCGACGAAAATCAGCCGTCCCCCTGACCGGCGCGACCGGACGTGCTACCGTTAGGTCACTTCTGAACGGAGATGCACCGATGAAGAAGATCACGATCGCGACGATGCTGGTTCTGTCGATGGCACCCTCCATCGCTGCTGCCTGCAGCGTCCACGAGGCCCACGCCATGTCGTGCGGCGAAGGCCAGATCTACGATGCCGGAACCCGCACCTGCGTACCCAGCCCGACCGGCTGAACGACCCGGGCGGGTGCCACGCCCGCCCGGCTGCCCGCGCCGGAAATCGCACCCGGTAGCCCCACGTTAACGCTGCTCTGCCAGAAGCCTCCTCGTCGACAGGACGGGAGAGCAACGTGACGCTGGCACTGGAAGCGCCGATCGAGACGCTGCCTCAGCTCGGAGGCATGACCGCGGATCTGACCAAGCGTCAGAAGGCCGCCATCGTGGTCCGGCTGCTTCTGGCCGAGGGCGCGAAGATGTCTCTCGAGGATCTGCCCGAAGAGCTGCAGTCCGAACTCGCCCTGCAGATGAGCGAGATGCGCTTCGTGGACCGGGCGACGCTGGCCGAGGTGGTCGAGGAGTTCCTGTCCGAGGTCGACCGCGACGGCCTGAGCTTCCCCGGCAGCCTGCACGGCACCCTGTCGATGCTCGACGGCACGATCAGCGCCGCCACGGCCAGCCGGCTGCGCAAGAACCTGAACGCCCAGCTTCTGAAGGACCCGTGGGAGCGGATCTCGGGGATCGCCAGCGACCGGATCCTGCCGATCCTCGAACGCGAGAGCGTCGAGGTGGCGGCGGTGATCCTGTCCAAGCTGAAGGTCTCCAAGGCGGCCGAGCTTCTGAGCCAGCTTCCCGGCCCCCGCGCGCGCCGCATCAGCTACGCCATCTCGCAGACCGGCAACATCGGCGCCGCGATGGTGAACAAGATCGGTCTGGCGTTGGCGAACGAGCTGAACGTCGAGCACGAGGCGGCCTTCAACCTGGGCCCGGTCCAGCGCCTGGGCGAGATCCTGAACTCGTCGCAGAGCGTGACCCGCGACGACGTGCTGGCCGGCCTCGACGAAGAGGACGCCGATTTCGCCGGCCGAAGTGCGCAAGGCGATCTTCACCTTCGCCGTCATCCCGGTCCGGATCGACTCGCGCGACATTCCCAAGATCGTCCGCGAGGTCGATGGCGCCACGCTCGCCACCGCGCTCGCCGGCGCCACCGGCAAGGACGAGGCCGCGGCCCAGTTCATCCTCGAGAACATCTCGAAACGTCTTGCCGAGACCGTTCGCGAAGAGGCCGCGGCCCTCGGCCGCGTCAAGAAGAAGGACGCCGAAGAGGCACTGGCGGCGATCGTGGCGGTGATCCGCAAGATGGAGGCCGCGGGCCAGATCTACCAGATCACCCAGGAGGAAGACGAGTAGGCGACGCCGCCGCTTGTGCGCGCGGCCGGCCCCGGCCTAAGACCGCCGCATGGCTGTCCGCCCTCCTCGCCGCGCCGACCGCGCGATAGATCTGGCGGTGCGGGCCCTGCTGGGGCTCGCGCTGCTGTTGCCCTACCGGCGGCGCGTGCCGCTGATGGGCTGGCTGGTCTCGCGGCTTGTCGCGCCGCTGGCCGGCTGGCGGCGCCGGATCGCGGCCAACCTCGACTACGTGCTGCCGGACATGCCCGAGCCCGAGCGCCGCAGGCTCATGCGGATGGTGCCCGACAATGTCGGCCGCACGCTGATCGAGCTCTATTCCGGCGCCCGCTTCGTCGAGCACGTCGCCGCGACGCCGGTCGAGGGGCCGGGGGCCGAGATCGTCGAGGCGTTGCGGCGCGAAGGGCGCCCTGCGATCCTCGTCACCGGGCACTTCGGCAATTTCAACGCGGTCCGCGGCGGTGCTTCGGCGCGCGGCTGTCCATCGGGCGGGCTCTACCGCCCGATGCGCAACCGGCACTTCAACCGCCACTACGTCGCGGCCCTGTCCGCGATCGGCGAGCCGGTTTTCCCGAGCGGGCGCGAGGGGCTGGGCCGCCTGCTGCGTCACCTGAGGGGCGGCGGGATGGTCGGCCTGCTGGTCGACGTCTACGCCAAGGGCGGCACGCCGCTGACCTTCTTCGGAAAGACCGCGCCGACCGCGCTTTCGGCGGCCGAACTGGCGCTGCGTCACGAGGCACCGCTGATCCCGGCCTACAGCATCCGCCAGCCCGACGGCCTCGGTTTCCGCATCGTGATCGAGGCGCCGATCCCGCCATCCGACCCGGCGACGATGACGCAGGCGCTCAACGACAGTCTCGAGCGGCAGGTGCGGCAGCACATGGACCAGTGGTTCTGGATCCACCGCCGCTGGAAGCCCGAACGTCAGCGCACGAGGCCGGCGGCGACGATCGGCCCGTAGTCGGCGGTCTGCACCAGCACCGCGGCCGGCTCTTCCCCGGTCACCTCGCGGTCGATCACAAGGCGCTCGCGCCCGTCCCAGCGGGCCACCGGCCGCCACTCGGTAACGATGTTGTAGTAGTCGAGCTTGCGCCCCGCGTTCTCGCCCCGGGTGACCTGCGACGCGCTGGAACGGAATGTAGCGCACCACCTGCACGATCATCTCGCCCGGCAGGTCGCCGTCCGCCCACGCCTCGATGTGGAGCGCGTCACCGTCGCGGCTGACGGTCAGCCGCACGGGGCTCGGGACGTCGCTGCGCGCCTCCACCGCCTCGATCAGCTCCATCGGCTTGTGGCCGACGATACGCGCCCGTCCGCCCACGATCATCTGCGGCGTGTAGATCATGCGCTCGCCCACGGCATGGGCATATCCCTTCTGCCGACGGGTGAAGGCGGGGTCGGCAAAGCTGTCGTCCCAGCCGATATAGTCCCAGTAGTCCACATGCAGCGACAGCCCGATCACGTCGTCGCGCTGGGCGATCCGCGCCAGCAGCGCGTCGGCCGGCGGACAGGACGAGCAGCCCTGCGAGGTGAAAAGCTCGACCACCACCGGCGTCCCGCGCCAACGGGGGCCGCGGCCAGCGCCGCCCAGGCGACAAGAAACAGAAGCGGTCTGAACAAGGTCCTCCCCCCCGATCGTGACCGGTCCACGCTAGCCAACGCCGACGGCGACTGCCAATCAAGCCTGTGCGAGATGGTCTCCGGGGCACGGCCGGGCCGCCCGGTGCACTTTCGTATACAGAGTTGCCCGCCCCCCCTTGATCGGTCGGGGCGACAGGGGATAAGCAGGCGCAAGTCTCATCGGCACCATTGCATGAGGGGAGCCTGCCATGCCCATCGAGGTCGGCCACGATACGTCGAAGACGCGCGAAATCCCTGCAGGTTGGCGGGACGAGCTACGCCTACTATTCCATCGCGGCCGCCGAAGCGGCGGGTCTGGGCGACTTCTCGCGCCTGCCGACGGTCGCTGAAGGTGGTGCTCGAGAACATGCTCCGGTTCGAGGACGGCAAGACCGTCACCACCGACGACATCCGCGCCTTCTCCGAATGGGCCGAGAAGGGCGGCAAGAACCCGCGCGAGATCGCCTATCGGCCCGCGCGCGTGCTGATGCAGGACTTCACCGGCGTGCCCGCCGTCGTCGACCTTGCCGCGATGCGTGACGGCATCGTGGCGCTGGGCGGCGACGCGCAGAAGATCAATCCGCTGAACCCCGTCGACCTGGTCATCGACCACTCGGTGATGATCGACGAATTCGGCAACCCGCGCGCCTTCCAGATGAACGTGGACCGCGAATACGAGCGCAACATCGAGCGCTACACCTTCCTCAAGTGGGGCCAGAAGGCGTTCCAGAACTTCCGCGTCGTGCCGCCCGGCACCGGCATCTGCCACCAGGTCAACCTCGAATACCTCGCCCGGACCGTCTGGTCGGACACCGACCAGAACGGCGAGACGGTGGCCTACCCCGACACGCTCGTCGGCACCGACAGCCACACCACGATGGTCAACGGCGCGTCCGTGCTGGGCTGGGGCGTCGGCGGGATCGAGGCCGAGGCCGCGATGCTGGGCCAGCCGATCTCGATGCTGATCCCCGAGGTCGTCGGCTTCAAGCTGACCGGCGCGATGCCCGAGGGCACGACCGCCACCGACCTGGTGCTGAAGGTCGTCCAGATGCTGCGCGAGAAGGGCGTGGTCGGCAAGTTCGTCGAGTTCTACGGCGACGGGCTCGACCACGTGCCGCTGGCCGACCGCGCCACGATCGGCAACATGGCGCCCGAATACGGCGCCACCTGCGGCTTCTTCCCGATCGACGACGAGACGCTGCGCTACCTGCGCCAGACCGGCCGCGACGAAGAGACGATCGCGCTGGTCGAGGCCTATGCCAAGGCGAACGGCATGTGGCGCGAGCCCGGCGCCGAGCCGGTCTACACCGACACGCTCGAACTCGACATGGGCACCGTCGTCCCGGCGATCTCGGGCCCGAAGCGGCCGCAGGACCACGTCCCGCTCGACGAGGCGGCGCAGACCTTCCGCAGCTACATCAAGGGCCAGCGCCAGGCGAAGGACGCCTCGGAAAACGCCGAGACCCGCTGGGAGGGCGAAGGCGGCCACGCCCGAGCCCGTGGCGATCCCCGGCGACGAGGGCGCACCACCGCCGGGCCTTCGTCAACCATTCCGACGGCGACAGCTATCAGCTCCATGACGGCTCGATCGTGATCGCGTCGATCACCTCGTGCACCAACACGTCGAACCCCTACGTGATGATCGGCGCGGGCCTCGTGGCGCGCAAGGCGCGCGAGCTCGGCCTCACCCGCAAGCCGTGGGTCAAGACCTCGCTCGCGCCCGGCAGCCAGGTGGTCAGCGCCTACCTCGAGGCCGCCGGCCTGCAGGACGACCTCGACGCGCTGGGCTTCAACCTGGTGGGCTACGGCTGCACCACCTGCATCGGCAACTCGGGCCCGCTCGAGCCCGAGATCAGCGAAGGCCATCAACGACAACGACCTGATCGCGGTCTCCGTCCTGTCGGGCAACCGCAACTTCGAGGGCCGGATCTGCCCCGACGTGCGCGCCAACTACCTCGCCTCGCCGCCGCTGGTGGTGGCCTATGCGCTGGTGGGCGACATGAACGTCGACATCACCCGCGACCCGCTGGGCCAGGACAAGGACGGCAACGACGTCTACCTCAAGGACATCTGGCCCAGCCAGAACGAGATCGCCGACCTGGTCGAGCGCACCGTCACGCGCGAGAGCTTCCAGGCCAAGTACGCCGACGTCTTCAAGGGCGACGAGCGCTGGCGCGGCGTCGAGACCACCGACAGCGAGACCTACGACTGGCCGGCGACCTCGACCTATGTCCAGAACCCGCCCTACTTCCAGGGCATGGACCCGAGCCGAAGCCGATCTCGGACATCGAGGGCGCGCGCGTGCTGGCCATCCTGGGCGACATGGTGACGACCGACCACATCAGCCCCGCCGGTTCGTTCAAGGAGACGACGCCCGCCGGCCAGTACCTGATCGAGCGTCAGGTTCCGCCGCGCGAGTTCAACTCCTACGGCTCGCGCCGCGGCAACCACGAGGTGATGATGCGCGGCACCTTCGCCAACATCCGCATCCGCAACGAGATGCTGGACGGCGTCGAGGGCGGCTACACCAACGGGCCCGACGGCAAGCAGACCTCGATCTACGACGCCGCGATGGCGTGGCAGGAGCAGGGCATGCCGCTGGTGATCTTCGCGGGCGAGCAATACGGCGCCGGGTCATCGCGCGACTGGGCGGCCAAGGGCACGGCGCTGCTGGGCGTGAAGGCGGTGATCGCCGAGAGCTTCGAGCGCATCCACCGCTCGAACCTCGTCGGCATGGGCGTCATCCCGTTCGAGTTCACCGGCGGCGACACCCGCAAGTCGCTGGACCTCAGCGGTGACGAGGAGGTGACGATCAACGGCCTGGCCGACGTCAAGCCGCTGGCAGATCGTGCAAGGCGCAGATCCGCTACGCTGACGGCACCGAGAAGGAGATCGACCTCAAGTGCCGCATCGATACCGCGGTCGAGATCGAATACGTCGAGAACGGCGGCGTGCTGCACTACGTGCTGCGCAACCTCGCCAAGGCGGCCTGACGGAACGGGGCCGGTCGGACACGACCGGCCCCGCTGCCCCATGCCAGGGTCCGCGCCGATCTCCGTTGAGTTTCGCGGCTTACTGCTTCGCGGCTTCGGCCATCGCCGGCCGGATCTGGCGCTCGAGCACATCCTGCGTGATCGGCCCCGCGTGGCGCAGGATCACCCGCCCCTCGCCGTCGATCACGAAGGTCTCGGGCACGCCGTAGACGCCCCAGTCGATCGCCGTTGCGGCCGGTATCGTCGGCCGCAAGGGCGACGAAGGGGTTGCCCAGCTCGTCCAGGAACGCCTGCGCGGCCCTCGGCCTCGTCCTTGTAGTTGACGCCGTAGATCGGCACCCCCTCCTCGGCCAGCGCCTCGAGGTGGGGATGCTCCACCCGGCAGGGCGCGCACCAGCTGGCCCAGAAGTTCACGAGCTTCACGCCCGGCGTCGCGCAGGGCCGCGTCGTCGAAGGGCGCCTCCGCGCCCAGAGGCGTCAGCGCCACGGCCGGCGCCGGCTCGCCCGTCGAACGTCGAGGGCAGCGCGTCGGGGTCGTCGCGCATGCATGCCGGCCGCAGAACAAGCCCGCCAGCCCGGCGAAGATCACCGGCGGCAGGATCGACGAGCGGCGAAATCCTAGCCATCGGCGCCGGCCTCCGCCTTCGTCCAGCGCGCCGCTTGACCCGCGCGGCCCGCGCCAGGCTCAGCCCGACGAGCCCGACGATCAGCAGCGATGCTGACCGCCGTAGGCGGACAGCACCTCGACCGCGTATTTGCCCAGATCCGGCATCATGCCATCCGCTCGCGCAGCGCCAGCGCCTGCAGCCGGCGCGCCCGGATCTCGGTCCGGGTGCGCAGCAGCACCAGCGCCACGAACAGCAGGACGAACCCCGCGATGCAGACCAGCAGCGGAAAGTAGAAGACGTCGGCCACGTTCTCCTCGGCGTCGAGCGACAGCGACGCGCCCTGGTGCAGCCCCTGGTTCCAGAAATTCACCGCATAGCGCGACAGGAGCGCGAAGACCGAGCCCACGAGGCAGAGCACCGAGGTCAGGTCGGCCGCCGTATCGGGGTCCTCGATCGCCGCCCAGAGCGCGATGTAGCCGAGGTAGAACAGGAACAGGATCAGGAACGAGGTCAGCCGCGGGTCCCAGGCCCACCAGGTGCCCCACATCGGCTGGCCCCAGATCGCGCCGGTGACCAGCGCGATCAGCGTCATCGTCAGCGCCCACCGGCGCCGCCGCCCTGGCGGCCAGCGCGCTGACGTGGTGGCGCCGGACCAGCCAGATCAGCGAGGCGACCAGCATCATCAGCCAGGCGTTGATCGCCATCAGCGCCGAGGGCACATGCAGGTAGATGATCTTGACGGTCGAGCCCTGCCGGTAATCGTCGGGCGTGAAGAAGAAGCCCCAGACCAGCCCGACGACCAGCGCGACCGCCGCCAGCGCCGCCGAGCGACGGGCAGGACCGCGCGCGGTCGTGGCCATGAACTTGGCGCGGGTTGGCGTATTCCCAGATCGACATGCGCCTCACTTACGCGCTGCGCCGGGCGCGCTCAAGCCACGGCTGCGTCATCGCCCTCACCGCAGATTGACGCGCAGCGCCGCGGCCGCGGCGAAGGGCAGCAGCGCCAGCGCCCCAGCGTGATCGCCGGCCAGCAGCAGCAGCGGCGTCGCGACCGCCAGCCCCTCGGCGCCGCGGCGCACCGCCTCGGCCCCGAAGATCAGCGTCGGCACGTAGAGCGGCAGCACCAGCAGCGACAGCAGCAGCCCGCCGCGCCGCAGCCCCACCGTCAGCGCCGCGCCGAAGGCGCCGATCATCGACAGCGCCGGCGTGCCGAGCGCCAGCGCGACCAGCAGCCAGCAGATGGCCCGGCGCCGGCAGGTTCAGCAGCAGCCCGAAGCACCGGCGCGGCCAGCGTCAGCGGCAGCCCGGTCGTCACCCAGTGCGCCAGCGCCTTGACCAGCACCACGCCTTCCAGCGGGATCGGCGCGGTGGCCAGCAGGTCGAGCGAGCCGTCCTCGCAGTCCAGCGCGAAGATCCGGTCGAGCGACAGCAGGCAGGCCAGCAGCGCCCCGACCCAGAGGATGCCCGGCGCGATCGCGCGACAGCGTGCCGCCTTCGGGCCCGACGCCGAACGGCACCAGCACGATGACGATCAGGAAGAACGCCAGCCCCAGGCCGAAGCCGCCGCCCGCCCGCACCGCCAGCGCGCAGGTCGCGCAGGAGCAGCGCGGTCACAGGAACGCCTCGTCGAAGCCGCGGCCGGCGGCCGGCAGCCGCGGCCGCGGAACGCGCGCCAGGTCGCAGCATCCGCGCCTCGAGGCCGAGGTCGATATGGGTGGCGATCAGCGCCAGCCCGCCCGCCGCCAGATGCGCGCGCACCGCGTCGGCGAACAGCGCCACCGACTCGGCGTCGAGCGACACCGTCGGCTCGTCCAGCACCCAGACCGGCCGCCCCGTCACCAGCAGCCGCGCCAGCCCCAGCCGCCGCTTCTGCCCCGCCGACAGGTTCTGCGCCGGCCGCGTCGCGCAGCGCGTCGAGGTCGAACGCGCTCGAGCGCCGGCTCGATCGTCCGCGCGCCGAAGACGCGCGCCCAGAAGTCAGGTTCTCGCGCCACGCGTCAGCGTCGCCTTCAGCCCGTCGGCATGGGCGGCATAGGCGATGCGCCTCGGGCGCCGGCGATGACGCGCCCGCCATCGGCCGGCTGCAGCCCGGCCAGCGTGCGCAGAAGCGTCGTCTTGCCGATCCCGTTCGGGCCCGCGCAGCGACCAGCGCCTGCCCGCGCCGCAGCGTGAAGCTCGACAGCCCCTCCAGCACCGGCAGGCCGCCGCGGGCGCACGGCAAGGTCGCGAGCAGCTCGAGCCAGCCGACCGGCGGAGCGGACGTGGCCACGGCCCGCGCCGGGCCTCAGACGGGCAGCAGCGCGGCGGCCGACGCGCCGGCCCTCGGACAGCAGGACGTTGTAGGTGCGGCAGGCCGGGGGCGAGGCCATCGTCTCGACCCCGAGCCCGGCGTCCTCCAGCGCGCGCGCGAAAGCGCGGCGGGAATGTGCGCGATCTCGGCCCCGGTGCCGACGAAGAGCACGTCGATCTCGTCCGCGCGAGCGACCAGCAGCGGCGCGGTGTCGTCGAACCCGCCCCAGCCGACGCACCCGCAGCGGCAGCACCAGCACGGCGCCCTGCGTACACCTGCGCCGCCGATGCGGAAGAAGCCGGGCCCGTAGCCGTCGATCGGCAGCGCGCCGTCGAAATCGATCTCGTTCAGTCTCATGGTCGACCTATCGGCGCCTGGTCCGCGCCGGCGCACCGGCGGTGCCGGCCTCAGGCGTCGATGTTGGCGAACTGGTTGCCCCGTTGGCGTCGGGCTTCGACCAGTCGCGCTTCACGCCCAGCAACAGCACGATGTTCTTGGCGACGTAGACCGACGAATAGGTGCCGACGATGACGCCCCAGGTGATCGCGAAGACGAAGCCGCGGATCACGTCGCCGCCCAGCACCAGCAGCGCGATCAGCGCGAGCAGCGTGGTGCCCGAGGTCATCACGGTCCGCGACAGCGTCTCGTTGACCGACAGGTTCAGCACGTCGCTGCAGCGGCATCTTCTTGAACTTGTGCAGGTTCTCGCGCAGCCGGTCGAAGACCACCACGGTGTCGTTGATCGAATAGCCGACGATGGTCAGCAGCGCCGCGATGATCGCCAGGTCGAACTGGATCTGCAACAGCGCGAAGATGCCGATGGTCAGCAGCACGTCGTGGAACAGCGCCGCGACCGCGCCCACCGCGAACTGCCATTCGAACCGCAGCCAGATGTAGACCAGGATCGCGCCAGCGACGCGCCAGCACCGCGATAGATCGCGGTCTGGATCAGCTCGCCCGAGACCTTGGGCCCGACCGATTTCGACCGAGGGGAAGGCTGATCTGCGGGTCGACCGCCTGCAGCGCCGCCTCGATCCGCGTGCGATGGTCTCGGGCGTGACGCTCTCCTGCGCCGTCCTGCGCCTGGATGCGGATCATGCGCCACGTTCTGGTCGGCGCCGAAGGTCGGGTCGAAGACCTCGGTGATCGACGACGTCGCCCAGGTCCAGCGGCTCCAGCGCGGCGCGGTAGGCGCCCACGTCGACCGGCCTGCGTGCGACTCGGTGCGGATCGTGGTGCCGCCGCTGGAAGTCGATGCCGAAGTTCAGGCCCATCGTCGAAGCACAGGCGATCAGCGACAGCGACCATCGCGACGACCGAGCCGCCGAAGGTCGACGCTTGCGCAGCGGAAGAAGTCGAAGTTGGTGTCGTCGGGGACGAGTTTCAGGCGCATGCATGTCAGACCTCGATCGTGTCTGGGGCGCGCGGCGGTCGAACCACGATCACGATCATCAGCCGCGTCACGAAGATCGCGGTGAAGACCGAGGTGATGATGCCGATCGCCCAGCGTGACGGCGAAGCCCCGCACCGGGCCCGAGCCCAGGATGAACAGGATCACCGCGGTGATGAAGCGTGGTGATGTTGGCGTCGACGATCGCCGACAGCGCCTGCTCGTAGCCCAGCTCGATCGCGCGCGGCCGGGCCCTCGGCGCGGTCTTCAGCTCCTCGCGGATGCGCTCGAAGACCAGCACGTTGGCGTCGACCGCCATGCCGATGGTCAGCACGATCCCCGCGATGCCCGGCAGCGTCAGCGTGCGCGCCGATGGCCGACAGCAGCGCCGAAGATCAGCGCCACGTTGATGAGCAGCGCGATGTTGGCGAACAGGCCGAACAGGCCGTAGCTCGGCGACCATGAAGACCAGCACCGCGACGCAGCGCCGACGAGCGCGGCGATGCTTGCCCGCGTCGATGCTGTCCTGCGCCCAGCTCGCGGGCCGATGGTGCGCTCCTCGAGGAAGGTCAGCTCCGCCGGCAGCGCGCCGGCGCGCAGCAGCACCGCCAGCTTGGTCGATTCCTCGACCGTGAAGTTGCCGGTGATGATGCCCGAGCCGCCGGGGATGTGCGCTCTGGATCACCGGGGCCGAGATCACCTCGTCGTCCAGCACGATGGCGAAGGGCTGGCCGATGTTGCTCGGCCGTGTAGTCGCCGAACTTGCGCGCGCCCGGCGGGGTTGAAGCGGAAGTTGACCGCCGGCCGGCCGTTCTGGTCGAAGGCGGGCTGCGCGTCGGTCAGCTCCTCGCCGGTGACGACCGGGGTCGGCTCGAGCGATGTAGTAGACGCCCTTCTCGTCCATGCGACGGCAGCATCACGTTGCCCGGCCCGGGGTCGGCGTCGGCGTTCGACGTGCGGCCGACGACCGGGTTGGAAGGTCAGCTCGCGCGGTGGTGCCGATCAGCTCCTTCAGCTCCTCGGCCGAGCCGATGCCGGGCACCTGGATCAGGATGCGGTCGTCGCCCTGGCGCTGGATCGTGGGCTCGCGCGTGCCGACCTCGTCGATCGCGGCGGCGGATGATCTCCAGCGACTGCTGCGATGGTGCGGTCGTCGGTCGCGCGCTTCTCGGCCTCGCGACAGCGTGCACGGTCAGCACGTCGCCGCTGCCGCGTGACCTCGATGTCGCTGGCCCCGACGCCGGTCAGCGACGGCGACCGGCCGCGGCCAGGCCGCGCACGATCTCCATCGCGCGCGGCCATGCCCGTCGGGGTCGCGAGATCCGCACGCTGCAGCTCGTCCGGGCGGCCGCGGCTGCGCGGCGGATCGTGCCGACCGTGTCGCGCTCGTCGCGCAGCGCGTCGCGCACCTCGGGCCAGAGCCCGTCCATCCGGTCGGCGTAGACGTCGGCCACCTGCACCTCGGCCAGCAGATGCGCGCCGCCGCGCAGGTCGAGCCCCAGGTTCACCAGGCCCGAGGGCAGCCACGACGGCCACGCGCCGCTCGGCCGCGCAGCCGTTCGGGCGTTGCGCCCGCGTTCTCGATCGCGGCGACGGCGTCGTTGTGCCGCTCGACCCGGCCGTAGAACAGGTTCGGCATCGCGATAGAGCAGGCCCAGCGCCACGACGCCCCAGATCAGCACGCGCTTCCAGAGAGGGATGTGCAGCATGTCGGCGTCCTCAGGCTGTTCGGCGGCGGGTTCGGTCTTGTCAGCACCTGCGCGACGGTGGCGCGCACGACCCGGACCTTGCACGCCCTCGGCGATCTCGACCTCGACCTCGTCGTCGTCCTTGACCTTGTGACCTTGCCGATGATCCCGCCCTGGGTGACGACCTGGTCGCCCCGGCGCAGCGCCGCGACCATCGCCTTGGTGCTCCTTCAGCTTCTTCTGCTGCGGACGGATCAGCAGGAAATACATGATCGCGAAGATCAGGATCAGCGGAACGAACTGGCGAAGGCGCGCTCCGGCGCCCCCGGCGGCCTGCGCGTAGGCAGGCGTTGCGAACATGTGGTTGGTCCTCGTGTCTGGCTGCGGCGGGTGCCGGCCCCCCGTCGGAATTGGCGCGCACCCTATCGCGCGGCCGTCCGGCATTGGCAAGGCGACGCGGCCCGACGGCGATTTCGCGGTTCACACGGCCGCGATTCATGGCGGCATATGGCGGCGCTAGACGCATTCGATCAGAGGAAAGCCCATGCACGACATCCGCGCGATCCGCGAGAACCCCGACGCCTTCGACGCCGGCGCTGGCCCGCCGCGGGCTGTCGCGGCGTGTCGTCCGAGATCCTGGCCTCGACGAGGCGCGGCGCGCGAGGATCCCGCCGCCGAGACCGCGCAGGCCGAGCGAACGCGCGCCTCGCAAGGAGGTCGGGCGCCGCCAAGGCCAGCGGCGACGAGGCCGAATTCGAGCGCCTGCGCGCCCTGGTCGCCGACGAAGAAGGCCGAGATCGCCCGGCTGGAGGACGAGGCGCGGGCCGAGGACGCGCGCCTGCGCGACCTGCTGATGGCGCTGCCCAACCTGCCGCTCGACGACGTGCCCGACGGCGCGGACGAGGACGACAACGTCGAGATCCGCCGCTGGGGCAGCCCGCGCGCGCTTCGACTTCGCGCCCGCAGCGAGCATTACGAGCTGCCGGCCGTCCAGGCCGGCATGGATTTCGAGACCGCCGCCAAGCTCTCCGGCTCGCGCTTCGTGGTGCTGTCGGGCGCGGTGGCGCGGCTGCACCGGGCGCTGGCGCAGTTCATGCTCGACACCCATGTCACCGAGAACGGGCTGACCGAGACCATCGACGCCGGTGCTGGTGCGCGAGGAGATGATGCTCGGCACCGGGCAGCTGCCGAAGTTCGGCGAGGACAGCTATCAGCACCGACGAGGGCTGGTGGCTGATCCCCACCGCCGAGGTGACGCTGACCAACATCGTCAACGGCTGCATCGTCGACGAGGCCGCCCTGCCGCGCCGCTACGTCGCGCATACCCAGTGCTTCCGCTCCGAGGCCGGCAGCGCCGGGCGAGGACACCGCCGGGATGCTGCGCCAGCACCAGTTCGAGAAGGTCGAGATGGTCTCGATCACCCATCCCGACCGCGGCCTCGAGCCGAGCACGAGCGCATGACCGCGCTGCGCCGAGGGCATCCTCGAACGGCTGGGCCTGCCCTACCGCACCGTCGTGCTCTGCACCGGCGACATGGGCTTCGGCGCGCGCCGGACCCACGACATCGAGGTCTGGCTGCCGGGCCAGGACACGCTACCGCGAGATCAGCTCGGTCTCGACTCTGCGGCGACTTCCAGGCGCGGCGGATGAACGCCCGCTTCCGGCCCGAGGGCGGCGGCAAGCCCGAGTTCGTGCACACGCTGAACGGCTCGGGCCTGGCGGTCGGCCGCACGCTGATCGCGGTGCTGGAGAACGGCCAGCAGGCGGACGGCTCGGTCGACACTGCCCGAGGCGCTGCGTCCCCTGTGCCGGCGGCGCCCGCGGATCACCGCCGAGGGACGGCTCGCCTGACGCGGGATCGCGCGGCCCGGCGCGCGCGTTGTCACTTGCATGAGCCGTGCCGCCGCCATCCTCGTCTTCTGCGCCGCGATCGCCTTCGCCGTCTCGCCACTGGTCTCGGGCGGGTTCGGCGGGTTCGACCCCGACCGCTACCCGGTGCCGCAGATCGACCCGCCGGTGCAGCCCGCGGGCTACGCCTTCTCGATCTGGGGGCCGATCTACCTCTGGCTGCTGGTCGCATGCCGCCTTCGGCCTCTTCGCCCGCGCCGATGCGCCCGACTGGGCGGCGGGCGCGCTGGCCGCTCTATCCTCGCCTGGCGCATCGGCGCCGCATGGATCCCGGTCGCGCAGCTCAGCCCGGTCTGGGCGACGGTTCTGATCTGGGTGATGCTCCTGGGTGCGCTCGCCGCCTTCCTGCGCGCGCCCCGGCGGGACCGCTGGCTCGGGTCGGCGCCGCTGGGCTCTCTATGCCGGCTGGCTGACGGCGGCGAGCTTCGTGTCGCTCGGGCTGCTGGGCGCGGGCTACGCGGTCCTGCCCGCCATCCCGGCAGCCATCGCGGCGATCCTCGGTGCCCTCGCCCTCGGCGGGGCCATCCTCTGGCGCCGCCCGGCCCCCGCCTACGCCGCCGCGGTGATCTGGGCGCTGACAGGCATCGTCGCGGCCACCGCGGCTATCGGCGTGGCGCTGCTGGCCGCCACGGGCGCGGTGCTGCTGGCGGCGCTGACGTGGTGGCGCGGCCGCGCGACATCCCCTTGACGCCGCTGGCCGGCTGTCGGAACGAGGCGCCATGGCAAGCGGCACGCTGAACATCGACCTCGACGCCATCGTCGCGAACTGGCGCGCGCTCGACGCGCTGTCGGCGCCCCGGTGCGCACCGGCGGCCGTCGTCAAGGCCGACGCCTACGGGCTGGGCGTCGACGCGGTCGCAAGGCGCTCGCGCGTGCCGGCGCCCGCACATTCTTCGTCGCCGTGGCCGAAGAGGGGGCGGCGGTGCGCCGCGCGCTGGGCGCCGATGCCGAAATCTGCGTCTTTTCCGGCCACATGGCCGGCGACGCGACATGCATCGGCGATCAGCATCGCCTGATGCCGATGCTGAACTCGGTCGAGCAGCTGACCCGCCATGTCGAGGCGCTGCCCGGCCACCCCTTCGGCATCCAGCTCGACACCGGAATGAACCGGCTCGGGCATGGAGGCCGGCGGAATGGGCGGCGGTGCGCGACATCGTCCTGCCGCTGGGCCCGACGCTGGTGATGAGCCACCTCGCCTGCGCCGACGAGCCCGACCATGCGATGAACGAGCGCGCAGCTGGCCGCCTTCCGCGACGATGACCGACGGGGTCGAGGCGCCCCGCTCGCTGGCGGCGACGGGGGGCATCCTGCTCGGCCCCGATTACCACTTCGACCTGACGCGCCCCGGCATCGGCCTCTACGGCGGGCTTCCTTTCGAGCATGCGCGGCCGGTCGTGCGCCTCTCGCTGCCGGTCATCCAGGTGCGCGACGTCGAGCCGGGCGAGGCGGTGGGCTACGGCGCCACCTGGTACGCCGAGCGCCCGACGCGCGTGGCAACGCTTGCAGCCGGCTACGCCGACGGGCTCATCCGCGCCATGGGCAACCGCGCGCTGTGTCTACGCCGGCGACACGCCCTGCCCGCTGGTCGGCCGCGTGTCGATGGACCTGATGACCGTCGACGTGAGCGACATCGCGGAAGTGCCCGACACCATCGAGATTATCGGCCGTCGCCAGAGCATCGACGACGGTCGCCGACGCCGCCGGCACCATCGGCTACGAGGTCCTGACCTCGCTGGGCGGCCGCTACGCCCGCCGCTACGTCCGCGGCGCCGCGTGAAGCGGCCTCGCCGCGCTCGGCCGCGTCGTCCTCGGCCTGCTGGCCGCGGTCGGGCGCGTGGCGCTCTTCACCGGCGCCACCGTCAGCCACGTCTTCCGCCCGCCCTTCTACTCCGCGCGAGTTCGCTCACGCTCTGCTCTCGATCGGCTATTTCAGCCTGCCGGTCGTCGGGCTGACCGCGCTCTTCACCGGCGGGGCGCTGGCGCTGCAGATCTACGCGGGCGGCGCGCGCTTCAACGCCGAGTCGGTGGTCCCCTCGATCGTCGCCATCGGCATGGTGCGCGAGCTGGGGCCGGTCCTGGCCGGCCTCATGGTCGCCGGCCGCGTCGCCGCCTCGATCGCGGCCGAGATCGGCACCATGCGGGTGACCGAGCAGATCGACGCGCTGGTGACCCTGTCGACCCACCCGCTGAAGTACCTCGCCGCGCCGCGCGTTCTCGCGGCCACCCTCGCCCTGCCCGTCCTGGCCGGCATCGGCGACGTGATCGGCATCATGGGCGGCTACCTGGTCGGCGCCTCCCGGCTCGAGTTCAACGCCGCCGCCTACATGACCAACACGCTGGATTTTCTCGAGACGGGCGACGTGGTCTCGGGCCTCGTCAAGGCCGCCGTCTTCGGCTTCATCGTCGCGACGATGGGCTGCTACCACGGGATGAACTCGGGCCGCGGCGCCCAGGGCGTGGGCCGCGCCACCACCAACGCCGTCGTCTCGGCCTCGATCCTGATCCTGGCGGCGAACTACCTTCTCACCGAGCTCTTCTTTTCGGCATGATCGCGCTGCAGGACGTCCACAAGGCGTTCAATGGCAACCGCGTGCTGCGCGGCGTCGACCTCGAGGTCGCGCGCGGCGAAAGCCTGGTGGTCATCGGCGGCTCGGGCACCGGCAAGTCTGTCCTGCTCAAGTGCATCATCGGGCTCGAAAACCCCGATGCCGGCCGCATCACGGTCGAGGGCCGCCGCCTCGACCGGCGCAACCGCGAGGCGTTCCTCGACCGTTTCGGCATGCTCTTCCAGGGTGCCGCGCTCTTCGATTCGCTGCCCGTCTGGCAGAACGTCGCGTTCCGCCTGCTGCGCGGCGCGCACCGCCTGTCCCGCGCCGAGGCGCGCGAGCGGGCGATCGCCAAGCTCGCCCGCGTCGGCCTCAACCGCGACGTGGCCGACCTCTATCCGGCCGAGCTGTCGGGCGGGATGCAGAAGCGCGCCGGCCTCGCCCGCGCCATCGCCGCCGACCCCGAGATCATCTTCTTCGACGAGCCCACCACCGGCCTCGACCCGATCATGGGCGGCGTCATCAACGACCTGATCCGCGAGATCGTGGTCGAGATGGGCGCCACCGCCATCACCATCACCCACGACATGCAGAGCGTCCGCGCCATCGCCGACCGGGTGGCGATGCTGCACGACGGCGTCATCCGCTGGGTCGGCCCGGCCGACCAGATCGACACGACCGACAACCCCTACCTGCGCCAGTTCGTCGAGGGCCGCGCCGAGGGCCCCATCCCCGCCATCCGCTAGCCCCCGCCCGCCACCGGCAGCGGCATCGGGCGCCCCCGCGGCGCCGCACCGGCGCCGCGGCCCGCGCGGGGGTTTGACGCGCGCGCCGCCGCGGTCCATGAGCGCTGCCATGGCCAAGACGCGCTACACCTGCACCGCCTGCGGCGCCGTCCACTCCAAGTGGTCGGGCCGCTGCGACGCCTGCGGCGACTGGAACACCATCGTCGAGGAGGCGCCGCTGTCGGCCGGCCCGCGGCGCAGGCGCTCGGGGCGGCCCGGGGCAGCGTGGTGCAGCTCTCCGACCTGGCCACCACCGAGGCGCCGCCGCCGCGCACGGCAAGCGGGCTCGACGAGCTCGACCGGGTGCTGGGCGGCGGGCTGGTCGCCGGCCTCGGCGATCCTGGTGGGCGGCGATCCGGGCATCGGCAAGTCCACCCTGCTGCTGCAGGCCGCGGCGGCCTTCGCCGGCGCCGGGCTGCCGGCGCTCTACGTCTCGGGCGAGGAGGCGTCGCGCGCAGGTGCGGATGCGCGCCCGCGCGGCTGGGCCTCGCGCAGGCGCCGGTGCGGCTGGCCGCCGAGACCAACCTGCGCGACATCCTGACCACGCTCGAGGCCGAGCGGCCGGCGCTGGCGATCATCGACTCGATCCAGACCATGTGGTCGGACAACGTGGAAAGCGCGCCCGGGCTCGGTCGCGCAGGTGCGCGCCGCCGCGCACGAGCTGACCAGCTTCGCCAAGCGCACGCGGCACCGCCGTGGTCCTGGTCGGCCACGTCACCAAGGAGGGCCAGATCGCCGGCCCCCGCGTGGTCGAGCACATGGTCGACACCGTGCTCTATTTCGAGGGCGAGCGCGGCCACCAGTTCCGCATCCTGCGCGCGGTCAAGAACCGCTTCGGCCCGGCCGACGAGATCGGCGTCTTCGAGATGACCGGCGCCGGCCTGGCCGAGGTGGCCAACCCCTCGGCCCTGTTCCTGTCCGAGCGCGACGCGCCCGCCCCCGGCTCGGTCGTCTTCGCCGGGATCGAGGGCACGCGGCCGCGTCCTGTGCGAGATCCAGGCGCTCGTCGCGCCCGCCCCCGCCGGGCAGGCCGCGCCGCTCGGTCGTCGGCTGGGACGGCGGGCGGCTGGCGATGATCCTGGCCGTGCTCGAGGCGCGCTGCGGCATCCCCTTCGGCGGGCCTCGACGTCTATCTCAACGTCGCCGGCGGCCTGCGGGTCGGCGAGCCCGCCGCCGACCTGGCCGTCGCCGCCGCGCTGCTTTCGGCGCGCGAGGATCAGGCCCTGCCCGCGCGAGACCGTGGTTTTCGGCGAGATCAGCCTGTCGGGCGCGCTGCGACCCGTCGGCCAGACGGAAACAGCGTTGAAAGAGGCGCGCGAAACTTGGTTTCTCGCGGCGCGATCCTGCCCGAACGCAGCAAGACGGGGCGCCGAGGCCGGACTGACGGGTACAAGGCATCCCCGACCTCGCCGCCTTCGTGGGTGAGATATTCGGCGCCGGCTGAGGCGCGCCGGAGCGACGTGCATGGAAGGCTTCACCATCGTCGACGGCGTCGTCGCCGCCGTCATCGTCATCTCGGCGATTCTCGCCTATTCGCGCGGGCCTCGTGCGCGAGGTGCTGGCGATCCTCGGCTGGATCGGCCGCGGCGGTGCTGGCCTTCATCTTCGCCCCGCACGGTCGAGCCGCTGGTGCAGCGAGATCCCGGTGCTGGACGAGTTCCTGCGGCGACAGCTGCGAACTCGTCGATCATCGCCGCCTTCGCGGTGGTCTTCGCGGTGGCGCTGATCCTCGTGTCGCTCTTCACGCCGCTCTTCTCGTCGGTGGTGCAGCGCTCGGCGCTCGGCGGGCATCGACCAGGGCGCTGGGCTTTCTCTTCGGCGTCGCTGCGCGGCGTCCTGCTCGTGGCGGTGGCGTTCTTCGTCTACGACCGCGTCGCTGGTGGGCGACGCCGTCGCGATGGTCGACGACAGCCGCACCGCCGCGATCTTCGCCAGCGTACCCAGGCGCAGATCGACGCAGAACATGCCCGAGGACGCGCCGGGCTGGATCGTGGCCGCGCTACGAAGAGCTGGTGAGCAGCCTGCGGCGCCGCCCAGCTGACGCGCGGCGTCGCGCGCATCGCCGTCGTTTGCGACGATGCCCGGCCGGAATGACACGCGCCCGCCGCGGAGACGATCGTGACATCGCGGCGTCGTGACCTGATGCCAGCTGCCCGACGGATTCGGACCGCCCGCATGCGTGCCCTGCCACCGGCCCACCCCTTCGACGACGACAACTGCACGAGGAATGCGGCGTCTTCGGCGTCGATCGGCGTCGCCGAGGCCGCCAGCTTCGTCGCGCTCGGCCTGCACGCGCTGCAGCACCGCGGGCAGGAGGCGGGCGGGCATCGTCGCCCACGACCCCGAGCAGGGCTTCAACTCGGCCCGCCGCTTCGGCTACGTGCGCGACAACTTCACCGACGCCGCGCGTGATCGAGACGCTGCCGGGCCCGCTCGGCCATCGGCCACGTGCGCTATTCCACCGCCGGCTCGAAGGGCAACACCGCGATCCGCGACGTGCAGCCCTTCTTCGGCGAGTTCTCGATGGGCGGCGCGGCGATCGCCCACAACGGCAACATCACCAACGCCGACGCGCTGCGGCGCGAGCTGATCGACCGCGGCTCGATCTTCCAGTCCTCCTCGGACAGCGAATGCATCATCCACCTGATGGCGCGCTCGCTCCAGCGCACGATCCCCGAGCGGATGAAGGACGCGCTGCGCCGGGTCGAGGGCGCCTTCTCCATCGTCGCCATGACCCGCACCAAGCTGATCGGCGTGCGCGACCCGCTGGGCGTCCGCCCGCTGGTGCTGGGCCGCATCGGCGACGGCTGGGTGCTGGCCTCGGAGACCTGCGCGCTCGACATCATCGGCGCCGAGTTCGTGCGCGAGATCGAGCCGGGCGAGATGGTGGTGATCGACCGAGACGGGCGTCGAGAGCCACCGCCCGTTCGCGCCCGAGCGCCCGCGCTTCTGCATCTTCGAGCACGTCTACTTCTCGCGCCCCGATTCGATCCTCGGCGGCCGCTCGGTCTACGAGACGCGCGCGCCGATCGGCGTGGAACTGGCGCAAGGAGGCGCCGGTCGAGGCCGACCTCGTCTGCCCGGTGCCCGACAGCGGCACGCCGGCGGCGATCGGCTTCAGCCAGCAATCGGGCATCCCCTACGCGATGGGGATCATCCGCAACCAGTACATGGGCCGCACCTTCATCGAGCCGACCGAGCAGATCCGCAACATGGGCGTGCGGCTGAAGCTGAACGTCAACCGCGCGCTGATCCGCGGCAAGCGGGTGATCCTGGTCGACGACAGCGTCGTGCGCGGCACCACCAGCCGCAAGATCAAGGAGATGATCCTCGACGCCGGCGCGGCCGAGGTGCATTTCCGCATCGCCTCGCCCGCCCACCGCCTGGCCCTGCTTCTACGGCGTCGACACGCCGCAGCGCGAGAAGCTGCTGGCCGCCACGATGAGCGAGGACGAGATGCGCGACCATCTGGGCGTCGACAGCCTGCGCTTCATCTCGCTCGACGGGCTCTACCGCGCGGTGGGCGAGGCGCAGGGGCCGCGACCCGCGCGCAGCCGCAATACTGCGACGCCTGCTTCTCGGGCGACTACCCGGTGGCGCCGACCGACCAGATCGAGAAGGGCTTCCGCGCTGAAGGCCGCGGAGTAGCCGGCGGGGGGCGCGGGCTTCGGGGGCATCGAGCCCCCTCGCCCGCGGCGGTGCGCCCGGGGGGCGCCCCGCAAGTGCCCCACGGCACCGCTTTCCCCCGCCCGGCGGCCGCGCTATGAGCGCCGCCATGACAGACGACAGCTCCCGCCCCATCGCCCTTGTCACCGGTGCCTCGCGCGGGCTCGGCGCGGCGCTTGCCGAAGCGCTGGCGCCCAGCCACCACGTGGTGGCGGTAGCGCGCACCACCGGCGCGCTCGAGGAACTCGACGACCGGATCCAGGCGGCGGGCGGCAGCGCCACCCTGGCGCCCATGGACGTGACCGACGCGGACGAGATGGCCCATCTCTGCCGCGGCATCTACGACCGCTGGACCCGGCTCGACCTGTGGGCGCACACGGCCATCCACGCCCCGCACCTGGCGCCGGCCCCGCACGTCGACATGCGCGACCTCGACCGCACGCTGGGCACCAACGTGCGCGCCACGGCCCTGCTGATCACCATGGTCGCACCGCTGCTGGGCGCCGAGGCGCACGCGCTCTTCTTCGACGATCCGCAGGCGGGGCAGCCGTTCTACGGCGCCTACGGGGCGAGCAAGGCCGCGCAGATCGCGCTGGCGCGGTCCTGGGCGGCCGAGAGCGTGCGCATGGGACCCCGCGTCCACGTCCTGACGCCGCCGCCGATGCCCACCGCGGTGCGCGGCCGCTTTCATCCCGGCGAGGATCGCGACGCCCTCGCCCACCCCTCGGACGTGGCGCCGCGCCTGCTGGCCGAGGCGCTGGGCTGAATGAAAAGAGGGGGCGCAAGATGCGCCCCCTTTCAGTTCCGCGGCTCCGCCCCGACCGTCTCTGCCCGTTTTTCTTGCCTGCGGGCGGTCCGCGCAAAGGGGCGAGCGCACCCGCCCCGGTTTTCAGGTCGCCGAGAACACGAAGGGAACCCACTCGTAGTCGGTTGCTATGCCGCCACGTTGGTGAAGGCCCTCAAAGAACAACGGCGATGTTTCCTGCCCTGTTTCGAGCACGACGCGAACGGAAGCACCCGGTTTCCAATGCCGCCGCAACGTCTTGCGAGGAATAAAGAAGAGTTCTTCTTCGTCCCCGCTCTCCCACTGCCACTTGCTCGCCCTAATCGGTTCGCTGTGCGTCTCGATGTACAGTCTTGCTGTCATTCGCGCGGCTCTCCTCAGCTGCAGCCCGAGGTGCCGCCGCAAGTGTTGCACTTGAGGCAGGTGCCGTTGCGCACCAGCGTGTAGTTGCCGCACTCGCCGCAGGGGTCGCCCTCGTAGCCCTGCATCTTGGCCTTGGCGCGCACGTCGATGGTGGCCGCCGCGGCGGCATAGACCGCCGGCGTCTCGCCGAAGCCCGCCGAGGTGCTGAGCGCCGAGACCGCCGCCGCCGCATCCCCCGCCGGGTCGAGCGCCACCCGGCCCGCGCCGCCCTGCAGCACCACCAGCTCGTGCGGCAGGCGGTTGCGCAGGTAGCCGGTCGAGGCGACCTGGCGCAGCACCTCGAGCGACTTGGACGCGGCAGCCTCGGAGGCGGCGGTCACGTTCGACTTGCCCTCCTCCTCGCCGCGGCCGATGTCGTCGAAGCTGAACCCGTCGGGCTTGACGTGGGCCAGGTCCGTCCGGTCGAGATAGCTGACCGCCAGCTCGCGGAAGATGTAGTCGAGGATCGAGGTCGCGTTCTTGATCGTCTCGTTGCCCTGCACCATGCCGGCCGGCTCGAACCGGGTGAAGGTGAAGGCGTCGACGAATTCCTCAAGCGGCACACCGTATTGCAGGCCGACGCTCACCGCGATGGCGAAGTTGTTCATCATCGCCCGGAAGCCCGCGCCTTCCTTGTGCATGTCGATGAAGATCTCGCCCAGCTTGCCGTCCTGGTACTCGCCGGTGCGCAGGTAGACCTTGTGGCCGCCGACGATGGCCTTCTGGGTATAGCCGCGGCGCCGCTCGGGCATCTTGGTGCGCTGCGAGCGGACCACCTCCTTGACGATCACCTTCTCGACGATCTTCTCGGCCAGCACCCTGGCCTTGTCGTGGCTGGCGCCCGCGGCCAGCACCTCCTCGGCCTCGTCGTCGTCCTCGATCAGCGCCGAGGCCAGCGGCTGGCTCAGCTTCGAGCCGTCGCGGTAGAGCGCGTTCGCCTTCACGCCCAGCGACCACGACAGCTCGTAGGCCGCCTGGCAATCCTCGATGGTCGCGGCGTTGGGCATGTTGATCGTCTTGCTGATCGCGCCCGAGATGAAGCTCTGCGCCGCGGCCATCATGCGGATGTGGCTCTCGACGCTCAGCGCGCGGCGGCCCTTCTTGCCGCAGGGGTTGGCGCAGTCGAAGACCGACAGGTGCTCGGGGCGCAGGTGCGGCGCGCCTTCCAGCGTCATCGTGCCGCAGATGTGGTCGTTGGCCGCCTCGACCTCGGCGCGGCTGTAGCCCAGGTGCCGCAGCAGGTCGAAGGTGGGGTCGGCCAGCTTCTCGGCCGGGATGCCCAGCGTGTCGCGGCAGAAATCCTCGCCCAGCGTCCACTGGTTGAAGACGAAGCGGATGTCGAAGGCGCCCGGCAGCGCCTTTTCCAGCCGCGCGATCTCGGCCTGGCCGAAGCCGTGGCCCAGAAGCGCGGTCGGGTTGATGCCCGGCGCATTGCCCAGGCTGCCATGACCGACGGCGTAGGAGACGATCTCGCCAATCTCAGCCGAGGAATAGCCGAGACCCTCCAACGCCGCCGGGACGGAGCGGTTTATTATCTTGAAATACCCGCCACCTGCCAACTTCTTGAACTTCACCAGGGCGAAGTCCGGTTCGATTCCGGTCGTGTCGCAATCCATCACCAGCCCGATCGTGCCGGTGGGCGCGATCACCGTGACCTGCGCGTTGCGGAAGCCGTGGGCGCGGCCGCCCTCCAGCGCGCGGTCCCACGCCGCCAGCGCCATCGACACCAGCTTCGGGTCGGGACAGTTCGCGTGGTCGAGCGCCACCGGCGCCACGTTCAGCCCCTCGTACGCGCCGCCGCCCTGCGCCGCGGCGCGGTGGTTGCGCACCACGCGCAGCATGTGCTCGGCATTGCGGGCGTAGCCCGCGAAGGCGCCGACCTCGGCCGCCATCTCGGCCGACGCGGCATAGGCGGTGCCGGTCATCAGCGCCGTCAGCGCCCCGCACATCGCCCGCCCCTCGGGCGAGTCGTAGCCCAAGCCCATCTGCATCAGCAGCCCGCCGATATTCGCATAGCCCAGGCCCAGCGTGCGGAAGTCGTGGCTCAGCTGCGCGATCTCCTTCGACGGGAACTGCGCCATCAGCACGCTGATCTCCAGCGTCACGGTCCACAGCCGCGTGGCATGCACGTAGGCCTCGGCGTCGAACCCGCCCTCCTTCCAGAAGGTCAGCAGGTTCATCGACGCCAGGTTGCAGGCCGTGTCGTCGAGGAACATGTACTCCGAGCACGGGTTCGAGCCGCGGATCGCCCCGTCCTCGGGGCAGGTGTGCCAGGCGTTCACCGTGTCGTGGAACTGGATGCCGGGGTCGGCGCAGGCCCAGGCGGCATGGCCGATCTGCTCCCACAGCTCGCGCGCCTTGACGGTCCGCGCGACGGTGCCGTCGGTGCGGCGGATCAGCTCCCAGTCGCCATCCTCGCGCACCGCCTTCAGAAAGGCGTCCGTGACGCGGACCGAGTTGTTGGAATTCTGCCCCGAGACCGAGGCATAGGCTTCGCTGTCCCAATCCGTGTCGTAGGTGGGAAACTCAATGCTGCCATACCCTTGCCGGGCGTATTGCAGAACCCGGTTGATGTAGGTCTCGGGGATCGCGGCTTTCTTGGCCGACTTGATCGCGCGCTTCAGCGCGTCGTTCTTGGTGGGGTCGGTGGCGTCCTCTTCTTGTCCGTCCCAGCCCGAGATGGCCGCGAAGATCCAGTTGAGCTTGGATTCGTGCATCTTCGAGCCGGCGACGAGGCTTGCCACCTTCTGCTCTTCCCTCACCTTCCAGTTGATGAAGTCCTCGATGTCCGGATGGTCGGCATCGCAGATCACCATCTTCGCTGCTCGACGGGTTGTCCCGCCTGATTTGATCGCGCCGGCTGCCCGGTCACCGATCTTTAGAAATCCCATGAGGCCCGACGACCGGCCGCCGCCCGACAGGCTTTCGCCCTCGGCGCGCAAGCTCGAGAAGTTCGTGCCGGTGCCCGAGCCGTACTTGAACAGCCGCGCCTCGCGCACCCACAGGTCCATGATGCCGCCCTCGTTCACCAGGTCGTCGCTGACCGACTGGATGAAGCAGGCATGCGGCTGGGGGTGCTCGTAGGCGCTGGCCGACTTCACCAGCTTGCCGGTGCGGTGGTCGACGTAGAAGTGCCCCTGGCTCGGCCCGTCGATCCCGTAGGCCCAGTGCAGGCCGGTGTTGAACCATTGCGGGCTGTTCGGCGCGCCCATCTGCGCGGCCAGCATGAAGCGCATCTCGTCGTAGTAGGCGCGGGCGTCCTCCTCGGTGGTGAAGTAGCCGCCCTTCCAGCCCCAGTAGGCCCAGGCGCCGGCGATCCGGTCGAAGACCTGCCGCGCCCGCGTCTCGCCGCCGAAGCGCTCGGCCTCGGGCAGCTCGGCCAGCGCGTCGAGGTCGGCGACCGAGCGCCACAGGAACTCGGGCACGCCCTTCTCGCGCACACGGCGAAGCCGCGCCGGCACGCCGGCCTTGCGGAAGTACTTCTGGGCGATGACGTCGCTGGCCACCTGGCTCCAGCCCGAGGGCACCTCGATCTCGTCGAGGCGGAAGACGATCTTGCCGTCGGGGTTGCGGATCTCGGACGAGGTCGTCGTGAAGGCCAGCCCCTCGTAGGCATCGGTCCCTGCGGTGGTGAAGCTGCGTGCGATCTTCATTCTCGTTTGTCCTCGTCGGTTCCGCTTCGTGGCCGGGGGACGGCATCGGCGGGCGGCCGATCTGCCCGGGAGGAGGGAGGCCAAGCCCGCCGCCCGTCCGATGTCTGTCCCCCGTTCCGGACCCTATATGTGGTGTTCTTTCGTCCGGTAAGCACAACCTGCGCCGCGCCTGCCCGAGTCGTCAATCGAACTTTCACACATTTGGTGGCAAAGATTTCTTGACGCACAAGAGCTGGGGGCATCCACAACTATAGCGCAATTCGCGCTGGTGCCGTTTCAGGCACCGGGCGAGCAAAGGAAACAAGGGGTTCGCGGGCGACGTCGCGGGCCTGTGGCGGCCCTGATGGTCGGGGCGGCGGGATTCGAACCCACGACCTCTGGTACCCAAAACCAGCGCGCTACCAGGCTGCGCCACGCCCCGACGCCTGCCTCCTAGCGCGTGCGCGCCATCAAGGGAAGCGTCCGTGCGCTAGGTGCCGCCTTCGGGATAGCCGGGGCGCGACGGGTCGACCGCCTCCCAGCTCAGCCGGTGCGACAGCCAGATCTCCTTGACCGGCACCACGGCTTCCGGATCGTCGAGGCTGGCGATCGTGACGTCGACGCTCTCGGGCTCGGACTGGTAGGTCAGCGCGGTGCCGCACCGCCCGCAGAACCGCCGGATCACGCCCGGCGACGAGGCGTAGGCCACCGGCTCGCCCCGCAGCAGGGTGAACCCCTCGGCCGGAACCGTGATCCAGGCCACGCTCTGCGCGCCGGTCGAGCGGCGGCAGCTCTCGCAATGGCAGATGCCCGCGCCCTGCATCGCCCCCCCGAGCCGGTAGCGGACGGCGCCGCACTGGCAGCCGCCCTCCGGCATCAGTCGCCGCTTTCGGCGCAGGGCCAGGCGGCGTCGCCGGGGTCGAAGGCCGGGTGGCGCACCTCGGTGCCCGGCCCGATGCCCAGCCGCCCGGCCATTCCGCCGTTGACCTCCAGCACCGCCAGCACCCCCTCGCCCCCGTCGATCGGCGTCTCGTCGCGGGGCCTGGCGTTCTCGTGCACGCGCGACACCACGCCGTCGGGGCCGATGAAGATCATGTCCAGCGGGATCAGCGTGTTGCGCATCCAGAACGAGGCGCGGTGCGGCTCGGGATAGATGAACAGCATCCCCGCGCTGCGCGGCATGCTCTCGCGGAACATCAGGCCGCGCGCGCGCTCCTCGGCATCGTCGGCCAGCTCGACGGCGAATCGGGCGCTGCCCCAGTCGCCGCGCAGGTCGACGCGGCCCGGCGTGCAATCCTGCGCCGCCACCGGCCCCGCCAGCACGGCCAGCAGCGCCAGCGCCCTCACGTCTCGTCCTCGTCCCGGCCCTCTCCCGGACCGGCATCCGGGTCCTCGCGTCGACCGGCGTCCTGGCTCTCGCGCAGGGCGGCGTCCCAGCTTGCCACCTGCTGCGCCATGCGGCCGCGCTTGCCCTCGACCACGCGCAGGCTCACGGCCTCGCCCGGCTGCAGGTCGGCCAGGCCCGAGCGGCGCAGGACCTCGATATGCAGGAACACGTCCTCCGAGCGGCCGAAGACGTTGGCAAAGCCGAACCCCTTGGCCTTGTCGAACCACTTCACCCGCGCCGGCTCGAGCGGCAGGTCCTCGGCGGGCGGCAGGTCCGGGCGCGCCAGGTCCGGCAGCGGCGGCGCCTCGATCTCGGGCGGCTCGATCCGGTGCACGCTGACCGCCTGCACGCCGCGCGCGGTCTCGGTGACGCTGACCTCGATGCGGGCGGCGTCGGCAACCGAGCTCTGGCCGAAGTTGCGCAGGACATTGGCGTGAAGAAGGATGTCCGGCCCGCCGTCGTCGGCCACGACGAAACCGAACCCCTTGACGGGGTCGAACCACTTCACGCGGCCCGAGACAACTCTCAGCTGGCTCTCGTTATCCCTCATCACCTTGTAAATACTCAAATTACCCGCATGAACGTCCCACCGCTCCACCGTGACATATGGTTAACGCCGTGCGAAGCCCCAATCTCTTGCATCTTCAGGTTTTCTTGAATGGGGCGCGGCGTGGCGTCACGGGTTGAGGCGGCTGACGTCCCAGCCGCCGCCCTCGACCCGGCGCCAGCGGAACCGGTCGTGCAGGCGGAACTCGCCCGCCGCCCAGAACTCGATCTCCGACGGGACCAGCCGGAAGCCGCCCCAGTGCGGCGGCCTCGGCGGATCCTCGCCCTGCTCGAGCCGCACCCGCGCCATCGCCTCCATCAGCGCCTCGCGCGAGGCCAGCGGCCGCGACTGCCGCGAGGCCCAGGCGCCCAACCGGCTGTCGAGCGGCCGCGTGGCGAAATAGGCGTCGGCCGCCGGCCCGTCCTCGCGCTCGATCCGGCCGCGCACCCGGATCTGGCGGGCGAGCGACTTCCAGTGGAACACGAACGCCGCCTTCGGGTTCGCCGTCAGCTCGACCGCCTTGGCGCTCTCGTAGTTCGTGTAGAACACGAAGCCCGCCTCGCCGACCTCCTTGATCAGCACGATCCGCACGTCCGGCAGGCCTTCCGCGTCGACGGTGGCCAGCGCGGCGGCATTGTGGTCCGAGGGCTCGGTGGCCGCGGCCTCCTCCATCCAGCGGCGCACGATGGCCAGCGGTTCGTCACCCCGGAACAGCGTCTCGTCCATCCTCGTCCTCCCTGCCTTGTGTCGCCGCAAGGGCGTAGCTGGCCCCTCGGGCGGCGGCAAGGGCGCGCCCTTGCCGGGTCGGCGGCGATGGCTTAAGCCGACCGGGCGTGACGTATCACGGGGGAAGATCCATGTCTGACGGGCTGATGGCGGGCAAGCGCGGACTCATCATGGGCCTCGCCAACGACAAGTCGATCGCCTGGGGCATCGCCAGGATCGCCGCCGAGCACGGGGCCGAGCTGGCCTTCTCCTACCAGGGCGAGGCGCTGAAGAAGCGCGTCCTGCCGCTCGCCCAGCAGATCGGGTCCGACTTCGTCGTGCCCTGCGACGTGGGCGACGAGGCGTCGATGGACGCGCTCTTCGCCGAGCTCGAAAGCGCGCTGGGGCAGCCTCGACTTCGTCGTCCACGCCATCGGCTTCTCCGACAAGTCCGAGCTGCGCGGCCGCTACGTCGACACCAGCCGCGAGAACTTCCGCATGTCGATGGACATCTCGGTCTATTCCTTCACCGCCATCTGCCAGCGCGCGGCGCCGCTGATGCGCTCGGGCGGCTCGGCCCTGACGCTCACCTATTACGGCGCCGAAAAGGTGATGCCGCACTACAACGTGATGGGCGTCGCCAAGGCCGCGCTCGAGGCGTCGGTGCGCTACCTGGCCGAGGATCTGGGCAAGGACGGCATTCGCGTCAACGCGATCAGCGCGGGCACCATCAAGACGCTCGCCGCCTCCGGCATCGGCGACTTCCGCTACATCATGAAGTGGAACGAATACAACGCCCCCCTCCGCCGCACCGTCACCCAGGAGGAGGTCGGCAAGGCCGCGCTCTACCTGCTCTCCGACCTCGGCAGCGCCACCACGGGCGAGGTGCTGCACGTCGACGCCGGCTACCACGTGGTCGGCATGAAGGCGGTCGACGCCCCCGACATCACCCGGGAATGAAAAGGCGCGCGCGGTGACGGCGAGCCACCTTCTGGCGTTCAACCTCGCGCTCCTCGCTGCCTGGGCCAGCCCCGGCCCGGCGATGCTGGTGGCGGTGCGGGCGACGCTGGCGGGCGGCCGCCGCGCCGGCATCGCCACCGGCCTCGGGCTGGCGCTGGTCGCCGCGCTCTGGACGGCGGTCGCACTGGCCGGGCTGCACGGGCTGATCCGGCTCTTTCCCGTGGCCTACCTGGCCCTCAAGCTTGCCGGCGCGGGCTACCTCCTCTGGATCGCGTGGACCACGTGGCGCGGCGCCGCCCGGCCGCCGACGGGCCGCCTGCTGCCGCCCCGACGCGCCTTTCTCGACGGGGTGCTGGTCAATCTCGGCAACCCGAAATCGGTGCTCTTCGCGGCGGCGGTGCTGGTGGTGATCTTCCCGCCCGGCCTCGGCCTGGCCGACAAGTCCGTGATTGTCCTCAACCACTTCGCGGTCGAGGTTGCAGCATATTCTGCACTTGCCGCGGCCATGGGCGGGCGCGCCGTCGCACGTCGCTACATGGCACTCAAGCGCTGGCTCGACCGCGGCGCCGCCCTGGTCCTGGGCGGCCTCGGCCTGCGCCTGCTGGCCGACCGCTGATGGCGCGCGGGGCGACACGATGACGCTGGCCACCTTCCTGTCGGTGGCCCTGATCCACCTGGTCGCGGCGATGAGCCCGGGGCCCTCCTTCGTCCTGACCGTGCGCACCGCCGCGTCCGAAGGGTTCCGCACCTCGACCGCGCTCGCCGTGGGCTTCGGCATCGGCGCGATCCTCTGGGCCACGGCCGCGATGGCCGGCCTCGCCCTGCTCTTCCAGATCCTGCCGGGCCTCTTTCTGGCGCTGAAGCTGGTCGGCGCGGCCTTCCTGCTCTTCATCGCGGTGATGATGTGGCGCCACGCCCGCGACCCGCTGGTGGTGGCCGAACCCGGCCGCCCGCGCTCGCCCCTCTCGGCCGTCCGCCTCGGGCTGTTGACGTTCCTCGCCAACCCCAAGCCCGCCGTTTTCTTCGGCGCGGTCTTCGTGGGCCTCGTCCCGCCCGAGACGCCGCTCGTCATGCGCGTGGCGCTGCTGGCGGTGATCTTCTTCGACGAGACCGTGTGGTACGTCATCGTCGGCCGCGTGTTCTCGCTGCCGCGGGCGCGCTCGGTCTACCTTGCGCTGAAGGCCTGGATCGACCGCGCCTTCGGCACCCTCATCGCCGGTTTCGGCATCAAGATCGCCGCGTTCTGAAGGAGGTTTTCATGACCGACCGGCTCCCGCACGAAAAGGGCTTCCACGTCAGTTGGGACCAGCTTCACCGCGACGCGCGCGCGCTGGCCTGGCGGCTCGACGGGCACGGGCCCGAGGGCGGCGGCTGGCGCGCGGTCGTCGCCATCACCCGGGGCGGCATGGCCCCCGCCATGATCGTCGCGCGCGAGCTCGACATCCGCACCATCGATACCGTCTGCGTGAAATCCTACGACCATCAGGAGCAGCGCGACGCCAAGGTCCTCAAGGCCCCCGACGCCGAGCTCATGGGCGACGGCACCGGCATCCTCGTGGTCGACGACCTGGTCGACAGCGGCAAGACGCTCGAGCTCGTCCGCGAGATGTATCCGGGCGCCCACTTCGCCACCGTCTACGCCAAGCCCGCCGGCCGCGGCCAGGTCGACACCTACGTGACCGAGGTCAGCCAGGACACCTGGATCTTCTTCCCCTGGGACATGGCGCTGCAATACGTCCGCCCCTATCGCGGCGAGGATTGAGGGGGCCGTTTTGTCCAAACCCGGTACATTTTTCTGTACGTTTTGTACGGAATCCGCCTGAATCATGTCCATTCCGCTCAATCCCGCCGTCGCGGCCACCGAGGCGCCGCCCGTCATGGCCGCCCGCCGCTGGCTCGCCCAGGCGACGCTTCCGCCGCACCTGCCGCTGCTGAACGTCAGCCAGGCCGCCCCCGTCGACCCGCCGCCCGAGGCCCTGCGCCGCGCCCTGGCCGACACCGTGCTGGCCGAGCCCGAGGCGCATCTCTACGGCCCCGTCCTCGGCCTGCCCGCGTTGCGCGCCGAGGTGGCAGACCAGTTTTCGGCCGCATACCGCGCTGAAATCGCTACGGAAAACGTGGCGATCACCCAGGGCTGCAACCAGGCCTTCTGCGCCGCGCTGGCCACCCTGGCCGGCCCGGGCGACGAGGTGATCCTGCCGTTCCCGTGGTATTTCAACCACAAGATGTGGCTCGACATGAGCGGCGTCCGCACCGTCCCGCTGGCCACCGGTGACGGCCTGATCCCCGACCCCGCCCGCGCCGAGGCGCTTGTGACCGAGCGCACCCGCGCCATCGTCCTCGTCACCCCGAACAACCCCGGCGGCGCCGAGTATCCCGCTGAGATCGTTGCACGAATTCGCGACGCTCTGCCGGCGCCGTGGCCTCGCCCTGATCCTCGACGAAACCTACCGCGACTTCGACAGCCGCGAAGGGCCGCCCCACGAGCTGCTGTCGGACCCCGACTGGGCCGAGGTGGTGATCCAGCTCTACTCGTTCTCCAAGGCCTACCGGCTGACCGGCCACCGGGTCGGCGCCATGCTGGCCTCGCCCGCGCGCCTTGCCGAGGTCGAGAAGTTCCTCGACACGGTGGCCATCTGCCCCAACCAGATCGGCCAGCGCGCGGCGCTGTGGGGGATGCGGAACCTGGGCCAGTGGCTGGGCGGCGAGCGGGCCGAGATCCTTGCCCGCCGGGCCGCGATCACGGCAGCAATTCCAGGCGGTTGAGGGCTGGCGCCTGCTGGGCTGCGGCGCCTATTTCGCCTATGCCGAGCACCCGTTCGCCTTGCCCTCGGACGCGCTGGCGCGCGAGTTGCTGGACCGGGCGGGCATCCTGCTGCTGCCCGGCACCATGTTCGTGCCCGAGGGCGACGCGGGCGGCCGGCGGCAGGTTCGCATCGCCTTCGCCAACGTCGACCGCGACGGCATCGCCGAGCTCGCCCGGCGCCTCGCCGCGCTCGACCTGCCCCGCCGCGACTGAGCGGCTCGCGCTGACGCCACAGCCCCCGCCGCGGCGCTGGACCTCGCCGCCCGCCTCGCCTAGACAGGCGCGGGCTGATCGCGGGGAGGGCAGGCATGGCCGTGAAGGGCGCCAAGGGCAAGGCTGGCAAGATCGTCGTCTGGGTGGTCCTGGCGATGCTCATCGTCGGCCTCGCGGGGTTCGGGGCGACGAACTTCGGCGGCCGGATCCGCTCGGTGGGCCATGTGGGCGACACCGAGATACCGGTGACCGCCTACGCCCGCGCCCTGCAGGAGGAGCTGCGCGCCCTCGAGCAGCAGACCGGCCGCAGCTTCACCCTGGCCGAGGCGCGCTCGCTGGGCGTCGACCGCGCCGTGCTGCAACGCGTCGTCGCGCAGGCCGCGTTGTCCGAGGAAGTGCGCCGCCTCGGCCTCTCGGTGGGCGACGAGCAGGTCCGGCGCGAGATCGTCGGCATCCCCGCCTTCCAGGGCGTGGACGGCACCTTCGACCGCCAGGCTTATGAGTTTTCGCTGGACCGCGCCGGCCTCAGCGTCGCCGAATTCGAGCAGCAGGTCCGCGCCGAGGCCGCGCGCGGCCTGCTTCAGGCCGCCGTCAGCGGCGGCGTCGTCACGCCCGACGTCTATGTGGACACGCTCTACGGTTTCGCCCGCGAAACGCGCGACTTCACCTGGGCGCGCCTGACCCGTGACGACCTTCAGACCGAGATCCCCGATCCCACCCCGGACGAGCTGGCGACCTTCCATGACGAGAACGAGGCGCTGTTCACCCTGCCCGAGGGGCGGGTGTTTACCTATGTCTGGCTGACGCCGGACATGCTGCTCGACCAGGTCCAGGTCGACGAGGACGCCCTGCGCCAGCTCTACGACGAGCGCCGGGACGAGTACGTGATGCCCGAGCGGCGCCTGGTCGAGCGGCTGGTGTTTGCCGACGCCGACGCCGCGCAGGCGGCCGCGGACGCCATCGCCGCCGGCGAGACCGACTTCGAGAAGCTGGTGGCCGAGCGCGACCTGACGCTCGACGACGTGGATCTGGGCGAGGTCTCGCGCCAGGATCTGGGGCCGGCGGCCGACACGGTCTTCGCGCTGGACGAGCCCGGCGTCGCCGGTCCGGCCGAGACGTCGCTGGGGCCGGCGCTCTTCCGGGTGAACGCCGTGCTGGCCGCGCAGGAGACGCCGTTCGAGGCCGTGCGAGACGAGCTGGTGGCCGAACTGTCCGCCGACCGCGCGCAGCGCCAGATCGACGACATGCCGACGACCTGGCCGACCGGCTGGCCGGCGGCGCCACGCTGGAGGATCTGGCCGAGGAAACCCCGCTGGAACTGGGGCACGTGACCATGCGGCCCGGCGCGGCCGACCCCATCGCCGACTACGAGGCGTTCCGCGAGCGCCGCGGCGGCCGCGCAGGAGGGCGATTTCCCCGAGATCTGCCGAGCTTGAGGACGGCGGCATCTTCGCGCTGCGCCTCGACGCGGTCGAGCCGCCCGGCTGCAGCCGCTCGAGGAGGTGCGCTCGCAGGTGCGCGATGCCTGGCGCCGCGCGCGGGCCGCCGAACTGCTCGAGGCGCAGGCCGAGGAGACGGCCGACGCGCTGCGCGACGGTGCTTCGCCGACGAGCTGGGCCTCGACGCTCGGCAGGTCGACGGCACGCTGCGCGACGGCTTCGTCGACGGCCTGCCGGAGGACGCGGTGCCCACGGTCTTCGAGATGGAGCCGGGCCAGGTGCGCGTCCTGTCGGACGAGGACGGCGTCGCGCTTCTGCTGCTGCGCAATGTCACGCCGGCCGACCAGACAGGGCGACGAGGCGCGGCAGCTGAAGACGGCGCTTCGCCGAGCAGACCGCGCAGACGATCTCGGGCGACCTGCTCGAGGACTTCACCCGCGCGGTCGAGGCCGACATCGGCATCAGCCTCGACCAGTCGGCGATCTCGGCCGTGCACGCGCAGTTCCCCTGATGCGGCTCACGCCCGGACTTCGAGAGCTTCCGCGCCGGCTTCGAGGCCGGGCGCAACCAGGTGGTCTTTGCCCGCCTCGCCGCCGACCTCGACACGCCCGTCTCGCTGATGCTCAAGCTGGGCGGCGCGCGCGCCGACACGTTCATGCTGGAAGTCGGTCACCGGGGGCGAGGTGCGCGGGCGCTATTCGATCATCGGCATGAAGCCCGACCTGCGGTGGGAGTGTCGCGGCACCGCGAGCCGCGGTGAACCGGCAGGCCCGCTTCGACCCCGCCGCGTGGGAGGATGAGGGCCGCCCCTCGACGCGCTGCGCGGGCTGATCGCCGAGAGCCGGATCGAGTTGCCGCCCGACCTGCCCGCCGCCAGCGCCGGGCTCTTCGGCTATCTCGGCTACGACATGATCCGGCTGGTCGAGCGGCTGGGCCCGCGCGAACCCCGATCCGCTGGACCTGCCGGACGCGGTGATGCTGCGCCCCAGCGTGGTGGCGGTGCTGGACGGGGTGAAGGGCGAGGTCACGGTGGTCTCGCCCGCCTGGGCCGCCTCGGGCCTGACCGCGCGCGCCGCCTACGCACAGGCGGCCGAGCGGGTGATGGATGCCGTTCGCGACCTCGACCGCGCCCTGCCCGCAGAGCCACGGCCTGGGCGAGACCGCGCCGCCGGCCGAGCCGGTGTCGAACTTCACGCATGACGGCTACCTCGACGCGGTCCGGCAGGCGAAGGCGTACATCGAGGCGGGTGACATCTTCCAGGTCGTCCCGTCGCAGCGCTGGCGCCAGCCCTTCGCGCTGCCGCCCTTCGCGCTCTACCGCAGCTTGCGGCGGACGAACCCGTCGCCCTTCATGTTCCACTTCAACTTCGGCGGTTGGCAGGTGATCGGCGCGTCAGCCCCGAGATCCTGGTGCGGGTCTTCGGCGGCGAGGTCACGATCCGGCCCATCGCCGGCACCCGCCCGCGCGGCGCGACGCCCGACGAGGATCGCGCGCTGGAGGTCGAGCTGCTGGCCGACGAGAAGGAGCGGGCCGAGCACCTGATGCTGCTCGACCTCGGCCGCAACGACGTGGGCCGCGTCGCCAGGATCGGCACCGTCCGCCCGACCGAGCAGTTCGTGATCGAGCGCTACAGCCACGTCATGCACATCGTCTCGAACGTGGTGGGCGAGCTGAACGAGGGCGAGGATGCGCTCTCGGCCCTGCTGGCCGGGCTGCCCGCCGGCACGGTCAGCGGCGCGCCCAAGGTCCGCGCGATGGAGATCATCGACGAGCTGGAACCCGAGAAGCGCGGCGTCTACGGCGGCGGCGTCGGCTATTTCAGCGCGAACGGCGACATGGACATGTGCATCGCGCTGCGGACGGCCGTGGTGAAGGACGAGCAGCTCTACATCCAGGCCGGCGGCGGCGTCGTCCACGACAGCGACCCCGAGGCCGAGTGGCAGGAGACCGTCAACAAGTCCCGCGCCATCCGCCGCGCGGCCGAGGATGCCGGCCTCTTCACGGGCGGCAACTGAAGCGCGGACCCGGACTGACAGCGCCCGCGGCCCGGCGGTGTCAGCGCGGCCCGCTGCGCCGCAGCACCGCCGAGACCGGGGCGAGCGACACGTCCTGCGCCCCGAGCCCCAGCCGCCAGCGGTCGAGGACGGTGATCGTCGCGGGGTCGGCCCGGCCGAGAAAGATGGCGGTGCCGTCGCGACGCGCCTCGAACGCCGCCCGGTCGAGCGCGCGCTCGATCGCCGCCGCGTCGGTGTCGCGCGCCAGCGCATCGCGATCGACGGCATGGGCCGGCACACCGGCGCCGCGCGCGCGCCGAAGAAGGCTGGAAAGCCCGTCGTCGGCGACGATGAGGCCCAGCCCCTCGCGCGCGGCGAGGCGCACCAGCGCGTCGCCGCCCGACGCCGGGTCGACCAGCAGCGCCACCGCGGCCTCGAGTGGCGCCTCGGACAGGTCGTCGGCGTTCTTCGCCGCAGCCACCAGCTCGACCCCGTCGTCGCGCAGCCGCGCGAGGCGCCCCGCGGTCACGGACGTGCTCGCGTCGATCGCGAAGCTTGCGGGAAACGGAAGCGCATCGGGAAGGCTGGCCGCATCGGCGAGCAGGACGACCCCGACCAGCGGCCGTCCGTCGGTCACGGAGTGCGCGGCCGCATTGCGCTCGAGCGCGACGGGGACGGCGGGTGCCGCCGCGTCGCCGCCTCCTGCGGCAGCGGCGAGCGTGCGCAGACGCGGCGAGGACGCCCCCACCCGCACCGGAGGCAGAAGCGGCAGATCGGCGGCCCTGTCGTTTCCGGCCAAGGACAGCCGGGGCCCGCCGGGGCCTTTGTCGGGCCGCTCCGGCAGCGTGGCGACGGGGCCGAGCGCGGGCGCCGCCTCGGCAATGGCGGGCGGCGCCGTGCGGGCGGCTGCGTCCGCCAGGGCGCCGAGCCGCGGTGCCGCGGGCGCGGCAGATGGGCGGAAGGCCGCGGTCGTGTCGGGGCCGCGCACCTCCTCATCCTGCGGCAGCCGCGACAACCGAAGCGCCGCAGGCGTGACGGGCACGTGCGAGAGCCGCGAGGGAAGCGCGGGGCCGCGCTCGAACCGCGGCGGAAACGATGGTGGCGCGGGCTGGACGAGGGTGTCCGCCGCACGCGCGCCGCGCAGCCCGGCCGCCTGCGGGCCGGGCGCACTCGCCGCATCGGGCAAGGCCGGCGCGCGCGGCACCGTCAGGCTGGGCGCGGGCTCGGTCGGCGTGTGTAGCGGTGCCGCCTCATCGGACGCAGGTGCCGCGGTGGGGGCCGGCGCCTCGACGGCAGAGGTGGGCGCGGCCGGCGGCCCCGCCTCGGCCGCAAGCGCGGGCACGTCTTCCGGGCCGGCCGGCGCGGGCGGCGACGCGGATCTCGTCACGCCCGCGGTGCGCTGCGGCGCCGTGCCCGGGTTCTCATCCCCCGTCGCTGCCTGCAACGGCCCGGGTGCGGCAGCCGATACCGGCGCATCGGCGGGCGGCGGCGGCGTGCCGGAGACCTCCGGCGCCGGCGACGCCGCGCTCAGCCGCGCCACGTCGGACCGATCGGGCGGCCCCTCGGTCGAACTGGCAGGCGCGACGTCGGCGTCTTCGATGACCGGGGCGTCCAGCCGCGGCGCCCGTTCGTCCGTCGCGGTGGCCGATGGCGCCTCGGCCACGGGCAGACCTGTGGAGGGCGCGGGCTGCGGTGCGGCGGACGGACGGGCGAGCCGCGCCGGCGCCGCGTCGCCCCCGCCGGACCGGGCGGCCGGCGCATCCTCGCTCTGGGCGAGATCGGCCGGCTTGACGGGCGCTTCGGCCTGCGCCGCGGGCATCTGGCCCGGGTCCGCCCGATCGGCGACCGGCTGATCCGGTGCGGGCTGCGCTCCAGCGTCGCCGGACCCCGTCGCGGTTGCGGCAAGGCGGCCCGTGCCAGAAGCAGCGGTCTGGCCGAGATCGGGCCGTGCCATCCGCGAGGGCTGCCCCTCGGCCGCCGGTGGCGACGCGCGATCCGCGACCTGCGGCACGGAAGGAGCGGCGGGAGGGCGCGCAACGTTGAGCGGTGTCGTGCCCGCGGCGCCCGGTTGCGCATCCGTGGGCCCCGCAGGTTCGGTCCGCGCGGCCAGCCGGTCGGAAGACGCCGCCGCCCCCTCGCCCGGCGCCGCACCCGTTACCGAGCGGACGGGCCGCAACTCGGCCGACGCCAGCAGCACCACGAGCCCCAGCAGCACGCCGGTCAGAAGCCCCCAGATGATGCCCCGTGTCACGAAAGTTCCCGCATTTGCCTGCCTTATCTGCCGCACTTGACCGCGGGCATTGCCTCGGCCCATGTATATCGCGCACCGCCTGCCGGGGCACCCCCAATCCGAAAGCGTCGCGCTTGCTGCTGCTCATCGACAATTACGACAGCTTCACCTGGAACCTGGTCCACTATCTGGGCGAGCTCGGGGCCGAGGTGACGGTGCGGCGCAACGACGCGCTGACCCGGGCGGAGGCGATGGCCCTGCGGCCGGCGGCGATCGTGCTGTCGCCGGGGCCGTGCGACCCCGACCGCGCGGGCATCTGCCTGCCGCTGGTGCACGCGGCGGCCGAGGCGCGGGTGCCGCTGCTGGGCGTGTGCCTGGGCCATCAGGCCATCGGGCAGGCCTTCGGCGGCCACGTGGTGCGCGCCGGGCGAGATCGTCCACGGCAAGGTCGACGAGGTGCATCATCGACGGCCAAGGGCGTCTTCGCGGGCCTTCCCTCGCCCTTCGCCGCGACGCGGTACCATTCGCTGGTGGTCGAGGACAGTGCCAGACACGCTGCGGGTCACCGCCCATGCCGCCGACGGCACCGATGATGGGGCTGAGCCACCGCGAACTGCCGATCCACGGCGTCCAGTTCCATCCCGAGAGCATCGCGAGCGAGCATGGCCATGCGCTGCTGCGGAACTTCCTGCAGATGGTCCCTGTCCCGGCATGAGCGAGGCGCTGCAGCCCCTGATCGCCGCCGCGGCCGACCGCCCCCTGACGCGGGACGAGGCCGAACGCGCCTTCGCCATCCTCTTCGAGGGCGACGCCACGCCGGCGCAGATCGGCGGCTTCCTGATGACGCTGCGCACGCGCGGCGAGACGGTCGAGGAATACGCCGCCGCCGCCGCGGTGATGCGGGCCAAGTGCCGCAAGGTGCGCGCGCCGCAGGGCGCGATCGACATCGTCGGCACCGGTGGCGACGGCAAGGGCACGCTGAACATCTCGACCGCCGCAGCCTTCGTCGTGGCGGGTGCGGGGGTGCCGGTGGCCAAGCACGGCAACCGCAACCTGTCGTCGAAGTCGGGCGCGGCCGACGCGCTGGGGCAGATGGGCGTCAAGGTGATGGTCGGCCCCGACGTGGTCGAGCGGGCGCTGGCCGAGATCGGCGTCGGCTTCATGATGGCGCCGATGCATCACCCCGCCATCGCCCATGTGATGCCGGCGCGTTCCGAGCTTGGCACGCGGACGATCTTCAACATTCTCGGGCCGCTGACGAACCCGGCTGGGGTAAGGCGGCAGCTGACCGGCGCCTTTTCCGAGACGCTGATCCGGCCGATGGCCGAGACGCTGGGCGCCCTTGGGTCCGAGCGGGCCTGGATCGTCCACGGCTCGGACGGGACCGACGAGCTGTCGATCGCCGGCCCCTCGGCCGTGGCCGAACTGGCCGAGGGCCGCGTGAGCATGCGCGAGCTTCACCCCGAAGACGCGGGCCTGCCGGTCCATCCCTTCGAGGCGATCCTCGGCGGCACGCCGGAGCAGAACGCCCGCGCCTTCGCCGCGCTGCTGGCGGGCGAGCCGTCGCCTATCGCGACGCGGTGCTGCTGAACGCCGCCGCGGCGCTGGTGGTGGCAGGGCGTGCCGAAAGCCTGCCACCAGGGGTCGAACAGGCGCGCGACAGCATCGACAGCGGCCGTGCGCGCCAGAAGGTCGAGGGGCTGGCGCGCATCACCTCGGCCGCCTGACCCGGCACGCCGCCGAGGGGCGGAGGAGATCTCGCAGACGCATTTCCGGCACGGCGCACGGCGCGCAGCCAGGGTCGGACCCGTTGCCCCCGGCGCACGGCGGCCGCGGTAAAGCGCCAGCCACTTCCCTTCGCGCTCGGCGCGCGGTAGTGGCGAGGCATGACCGTCCTCGACCGGATCCGGGACTACAAGCTGCGAGGAGATCGCCGCCCGCAAGGCCGAGCGGCCGCTGGCGGAGGTCGAGGCCGCCGCACGCGAGGCGCCGCCTGTCCGGCGGCTTCGCCGGCCGGCTGCATCGAGGCGGCGCGCCAGGGCTACGGCCTGATCGCCGAGATCAAGAAGGCCAGCCCCTCGCAAGGGCCTGATCCGCGAGGATTTCGATCCGCCCGCGCTGGCGCGCGCCTACGCCGCAGGGCGGCGCGACCTGCCTGTCGGTGCTGACCGACGGCGCCGTCGTTCCAGGGGCGCCGACAGTTTCCTGGTCGGCCGCGCGGGCGGCCGTCGACCTGCCGGTGCTGCGCAAGGACTTCCTCTACGATCCCTACCAGGTCGCCGAGGCCGGTGCGCTGGGGGCCGACTGCATCCTGATCATCATGGCCGCGGTCTCGGACGCGCCAGGCGGCGGAGCTGGAGGCCGCCGCGCAGGACTGGGGCATGGACGTGCTGATCGAGGTGCACGACGAGGCCGAGCTGGACCGGGCGGGTCGCCTGTCGTCGCCGCTGCTGGGCATCAACAACCGCGATCTGCACACCTTCGAGACCGACCTGCAGACGACGCGGCGACTGTCGCGCCGCGGCGCCGGCGGACCGGATCGATCGTCGCGAGAGCGGGCTGTCCACGCCCGGCGGACCTGGCCGACCTGGCCCGCTACGGCGCGCGCTGCTTCCTGATCGGCGAAAGCCTGATGCGCCAGGACGACGTCGCCGCGGCGACCCGCGCGCTGCTGGCCGACCCGCTGAAGGCGCCGGCGGGCTCTGATGGCGCGCTCACGCATTTCGACGCCGAGGGCCAGGCGCACATGGTCGACGTCTCGGACAAGGCCGTGACGGACCGGCATCGCGGTGGCCGAGGGGCACGTCGCATGGCGCCCGAGACGCTGGCGCTGATCGTCGAGGGGCGCGCCAAGAAGGGCGACGTCGCTGGGCGTCGCGCGGCTGGCCGGGATCATGGGCGGCGAAGCGGACCGCCGACCTGATCCCGCTCTGCCACCCGCTGCCGATCACGAAGGTCGCGGTGGAGCTCGAGCCCGACGACGGCCCTGCCCGGCGTGCGGATCGACGCGCGACGGTCAAGACCACCGGCCAGACCGGCGTCGAGATGGAGGCGCTGACCGCCGTCTCGCGTCGCCGCGCTGACGCGTCTACGACATGGTCAAGGCGGTCGAGAAGGGCATGGAGATCGGCGGCATCCGCCTGCATGCTGAAGGACGGCGGCAAGTCCGGCCGCTACGAGGCGCCCCGATGATCTCCGTCGACGAGGCGCTGGCGCGCGTCTTCGCGCTCGTCGACGCCGCTCGGGGCCGAGGACGTGCCGCTGGCCGAGGCCGCGGGCCGGGTGCTGGCCGCGGCCGGTCACGGCCGCGCCGCGACGCAGCCGCCCTTCCCCGCCTCGGCGATGGACGGCTACGCGGTGCGACCGCCGACGCCGCGCCCCGGCGCGCGCTTCGCGCGTCATCGGCGAGGCCGCCGCCGGGCACGCGCCTTCGCGGCACGCGTCGGCCCGGGCGAGGCGGTGCGCATCTTCACCGGCGCGCCGGTGCCCGACGGGCGCCGACCGCGTGGTGATCCAGGAGGACGTGACGCGCGAGGGCGACGCGATCACGCTGCGCCGACGCTCGACGACGGGCCGCACGTCCGCCCCGCCGGCGCCGATTTCGCCGCGGGCGCCGCATGCTCGCGCGCCGCGCCGGCTGCGGCCGCGCCGACCTCGCGCTGCTGGCCGCGATGAACATCGCCGACCGTGCCCGTGCGCCGCCGCCCCGTCGTGGCGCTGATCGCCGACCGGGGACGAGCTGGTGCATGCCGGGCGAGGCCGCGGGCCCGACCAGATCATCGCCTCGAACGGCTTCGGGCTGAAGGCGATGGTCGAGGCGCGACGGGCGCCGAGGCGCGGCTGCTGCCGATCGCCCGCGACACCGCCGCCTCGCTCGCGCCGGCCTTCGAGCTGGCCGAGGGCGCGGACCTGATCGTGACCATCGGCGGCGCCTCGGTCGGCGACCACGACCTGGTCGGCGCAGGTCGCCGGCCGAATGCGGGATGGAGCCGCGCCTTCTACAAGGTCGCGATGCGGCCGGGCAAACCGCTGATGGCCGGGCGGCTGGGCGGCGCGGCGATGATCGGCCTGCCGGGAAACCCCGTCTCGGCAATGGTCTGCGGCCATGTCTTCGTGCTGCCCGCGATCTGCGCGCGATGCTGGGCCTGCGGCCGCGCGGCGGCCCCGCGCCGCGCGGCGCCGCTCGCCGCGCCGCTGGCCGCCAACGGGCCGCGCGAACACTACATGCGCGCGCGCGGACCGGGCGCCGACGGCGTCGACGCGTCTTCGACCGCCAGGACAGCGCGCTGCTGCGGTCCTGGCCGAGGCCGACGCGCTGGTCGTGCGCCCGCCGCGGACGACGCCGCGCGCGCGGCGGGCGAAAGGGTCGAGTACCTGCCGCTCTGACGCAAGCGGTTGACACAAAACGGGAACGTGGCGTAGAACATCGGGCGAACGTCCGGCGCAAGCGCGACGCCAACCGGATGAGGTCCGACACATGCTGACCCGCAAGCAGCTGCGATCTGCTGGATTTCATCCACAAGCGGATGCAACGCGACGGCGTGCCGCCCTCGTTCGACGAGATGAAGGACGCGCTGGACCTGCGGTCGAAGTCGGGCATCCACCGGCTGATCACGGCGCTGGAGGAGCGGGGGTTCATCCGCCGCCTCGCCCACCGCGCCCGCGCGATCGAGATCGTCAAGCTGCCCGAGGCGATGCGAGCGGCGCGCGGCTTCACGCCGCGGGTGATCGACGGCGACTGCCGCCGAGCCGACGCCGCGCCCGGCGACTCGATGCCGGTCGAGGTTCACGCGATGGAGCTGCCGGTCATGGGCCGGATCGCCGCCGGCGTGCCGATCGAGGCGATCAGCGAGGTCGCCACCGCGTCGCCGTGCCCGGGCAGATGCTCTCGGGGCAGGGCCAGCACTACGCGCTGGAGGTGCAAGGGCGATTCGATGATCGAGGCCGGCATCAACGACGGCGACATCGTCGTCATCCGCGAAACCGATCGACGGCCGAGAACGGCGACATCGTCGTGGCCCTGGTCGAGGGCCAGGAGGCGACGCTGAAGCGCTTCCGCCGCAGCGGCAACTCGATCGCGCTCGAGGCGGCGAACCCGGCCTACGAGACGCGGATCTTCCGCGACGACCAGGTCAAGGTGCAGGGCCGGCTGGTGGGACTGATCCGCAGCTACTGAGGCCCTCAGCCAGCCGGAGCCGCCGTCGCGCGTGCCGCCACGTCGGACGCGCCCCCGGGCGACGACAGCCCGGCGCAGACCCCGCGCCAGCATCGAGGGGGCCGGGGCTGCGCCGGTCCAGAGCCGCCGCGCCTCGCCGTTCGCCGCGACGATGCGCACCCCGTCCTGCCGCGGCCAGATTGCCACGCCGCCCGCCGCTTCCAGGCGGCGCCGGTCCAGCAGCACGCAGCCGGATGGCGCCTCGGCCTCGCCTGACAGCACCACGAAGTCGCCCGCCTCGCAGGCCTGCGGAACCCGGTCGGCGGCGCCGCGCCCGGTCAGGTGCACCAGCGTAACGGCACCGCTCCTGACGATTGTTCGGCCAGCCTCACCCTCGAATCCGTCGCGCGCCGCGGCTTCGGCCTGCAAAGCCGCCGTCGCCGTCGTTCTCGAGCCAGCTCAGCGCCGCGAAGCCCTCGCCTCGCGGCTTGCTCAGCGCGCGGCCCTCGGATCCCATCGCGCCGACAAGGCCGCCGGTGGCCGAGACCAGCAGTGGCGGCCGCTCGACCTGGGTCCAGAGCGCGAAGGCCGGCCATCATCGGCAGGATGCCGGCGGCGCGTGCCCGCCCCTGCCAGAGGATGACGACAGCCCGCCGATCGCGAAGAGTGGCAGCACGGCGGCGGGCGGGGCGGGCACGTGGCGAAGCGCCCCGTCGAGGCCAGCGACCCAGTCCGCCACCCCGAGGATCCAGCTCGATTGCCGGGCGCATCGGCGCGAGGCCGACGATGCCGAGCCCGAAGGGCGACAGCAGGGCGGCCAGCACCGCGGCGGGAATGACCACCGCCCCCATCAGCGGCACCGACACGAGGTTTGCCAGCAGGCCGTAATGCGCGATCTGGTTGAAGTGGGCGGCGCGCGACGGGGGCCGTCGCCGCCCCCGCGACGGCCGACGAGACCACCAGCGCCAGCACCGGCGCGGCCCAGCCGGGCAGCCGCGGGCCCTGCCAGTCGCGCAGCCAGCCGAAGACCGCGACCAGCGCCGCCGTCGCGGCGAACGACATCTGGAAGCCGGGCCCGATCAGGGCCTCGGGCTCGAGCACCAGCACGATCAGCGCCGCCAGCGCCACCGCCCTGAGGCGTCAACGCCCGGCGGTCGAGCAGGATCGCCGCCAGCATGACCGAGACCATGACGAAGGCACGCTCGGTCGCCACGCTGCCGCCGGAGAGCCCAGATAGAAGGCGCCGGCGCCGAGCGCGCCCACCGCCGCGATCTTCTCGCGGTGTCGAGCCGCAGCGCGAGCGGCGGCACGAGCGCGAGGCCGCATCGGATGGCGGCGAAGACGAAGCCGGTCAGCAGCCCCATGTGCAGACCCGAGATCGCAAGCAGGTGCGCCAGGTTCGAGGCGCGCAACGCCTCGATCGTCGAGCGGTCCATTCCCGAGCGATCGCCGGTCATGATGGCCGCGGCGAAGGCCCCTTCCCGCCCCGGCATCGCCTCGCGCACCCAACGGCTGATACGGTCGCGCAGCGTGGTCATCAGAAGGCCGGCTCGCCCCTCGGCCGCCGCCTCGACCCGCAGCACGGGAGCGCGCGTGTAGCCCACCGCCCCAAGGCGTTGGAACCAGGCGTGGCGGCGGAAGTCGAAGCCGCCGGGCTCGACCGGTCCCTGGGGCGGCGAAAGGTTCGCCGTCATCATCACCCGCATCCCCGGACGCGGCGCCACGAAGGCTTGTTCCCCGTGCAGCGACACGCGGACCCGCGCGGGCGTACGGTGCGGCGGCGTACGCTCGAGCACGACGCGGTCGAGCGTCAGGCGGGTCTTGTCCGACATCGAACGGTCGATCTCGACGATCCGGCCCTCGACCGGGCCATAGTAGCGAAAGCCGAGCACCGGCGCGCCCAGCGACTGTGCGCGCCACGCGGCGAGTGCGAGGCCGGCACAGACGAGGCCGAGCGCCAGGAGGATCGGCCGTGGACCGGCCCATCGCCACGCGGCCGCCGCGCAAGCCACGGCGGCAAGCGCCACCGCGGTTAGCGCGTCGTGCCCGGGCTCGAACGGAAGTGCGAAGTAGGTGCCGATGCCGATGCCGAGAAAGACCGGCGTCCACGGGAAGAGATGGCCGTGCTGGGCTTCGAGCACGCCTGCGATCTGGCGGACGGGCGGCACCCTTGTTCTCTCCATGGCCGTGGACTAGACCCTGCCGCGACAGCTATCGCCCGTCATGGTTACCGATCCGTTAACGAGAGTCCTGATGACCGACGGACCCGTCGTCACCCGCTTCGCCCCCTCGCCCACCGGCTATCTTCATATCGGTGGGGCGCGCACGGCGCTTTTCAACTGGCTTTATGCCCGGGGGCGCGCCGGGCGCTTCCTGCTGAGGATCGAGGACACCGACCGTGCCCGATCGACCCCCGAGGCCACCGACGCGATCCTGAAGGGGATGAGTTGGCTCGGGCTGGACTGGGACGGCGACGTGGTCAGTCAGGCCGCCCGCGCCGAGCGTCACGCGGAGGTCGCGCACCAGATGCTGGCGGCGGGCCACGCCTACAAGTGCTTTGCGACCCAGGACGAGATCGCAGCCTTCCGCGAGGAGGCGCGTGCCGCCGGGCGCTCGACCCTGTACCTCAGCCCGTGGCGCGACGCCGATCCGGCGACGTGTCCTGACGCGCCATACGTGGTGCGCCTGCGCGCGCCGCGCGACGGCCAGACGGTGATCGACGACCAGGTTCAGGGGCGGGTGACGTTCGCCAACGACCAGCTCGACGACATGGTCCTGCTGCGCTCGGACGGCACGCCCACCTACATGCTGGCCGTGGTGGTTGACGATCACGACATGGGCGTGACGCACGTCATCAGGGGCGACGACCACCTGAACAACGCCCCGCGGCAGGGCCAGATCTATGACGCGATGGGCTGGCCGCAGCCGGTCTGGGCACACATCCCCCTGATCCACGGCGAGGACGGCAAGAAGCTGTCGAAACGCCATGGGGCGCTGGGGGTCGAGGACTGGCAGAGGCTGGGATATCCGGCGGCGGGGATGCGCAACTACCTGGCGCGGCTCGGGTGGAGCCACGGCGACGACGAGTTCTTCACGACCGAGCAGGCGGTCGCGTGGTTCGACCTTGGCGGGATCGGGCGGTCGCCGGCGCGGTTCGACACCAAGAAGCTCGCCAACCTCTCGGGGCAACACATCGCCGCGATGGAGGACGAGGCGATTTTGGTTGAGATCGACGCGTTCCTCGACGTCACCGGCCAGTCGCCGCTGGGGCCGGATCGGCGCGAGCGGCTGGGGCGCGCGCTCTATTGCCTCAAGGACCGCGCGCGCACTTGGCCGGACCTTCTGGAAAAGGCGCATTTCGCGCTGACGGACCGGCCTGTCGACACCGATGCTGCGGCTGCGAAGGCGCTCGCAGCCGTATCCAACGGCATGCTGGCCGAATTGACGCCGCAGTTGCAAAATGCTAGCTGGACACGGGACGAGCTGGAGGATGTCGTGACCCGCTTCGCCGAGGCGCGCGGGACCAAGCTCGGCAAGATTGCCCAGCCGATACGGGCGGCACTTGCCGGACGGACGGCGACCCCCAGCGTATTCGACATGATGCTCGTGATCGGGCGCGACGAGACAGTGGCACGGCTCAACGACGCTGCCGCCTGAGCCTGGCAGACGCGCCCGACGCGCCGACGCCGGCAAACTATATTTGCCTCGGGCGGCCTGCCCCCCCGGGGCCACCTGAGGGGATGATCATGCCTGATACTTCTAAAGCCGCGTCGGCCACGCTGAGCTGGAACGACAAGACCCTCGATCTGCCGATGTACTCGCCGACGGCGGGCCCGGACGTGATCGACATCCGCAAGCTCTACGCGCAGGGCGGGGTCTTCACCTACGATCCGGGTTTCACCTCGACCGCCTCGTGCGACAGCTCGATCACCTTCATCGACGGCGAGAAGGGCGAGCTGCTGCATCGCGGCTATCCGATCGATCAGCTGGCCGAGAAGTCGCACTATCTCGAGGTCTGCTACCTGCTGCTCTATGGCGAGCTGCCGACGGCGGCGCAGCTCGAGGATTTCGAGCGGCGGGTGACGATGCACACCATGCTGCACGAGCAGATGACGTACTTCTTCCGCGGCTTCCGCCGCGACGCGCACCCGATGGCGATCATGACCGGCGTCGTGGGCGCGATGTCTGCGTTCTACCACAACTCGACCGACATCCGTGACCCGTGGCAGCGCGAGGTGGCGACGATCCGGCTGATCGCGAAGATGCCCACGATCGCCGCATGGGCCTACAAGTACTCGATCGGCCAGCCCTTCGTGTATCCGCGCAACGATCTGGATTATGCGGGCAATTTCCTGCACATGTGCTTCGCGGTCCCGGCCGAGGAATACCAGGTCGACCCGATTCTCAGCCGGGCGATGGACCGGATCTTCACCCTGCACGCTGACCACGAGCAGAACGCCTCGACGTCGACGGTGCGGCTCGCGTCGTCGTCTGGCGCCAATCCGTTCGCCTGCATCGCCGCCGGCATCGCCTGCCTCTGGGGGCCGGCCCATGGCGGCGCCAACCAGGCGTGCCTCGAGATGCTGCGCCAGATCGGCACGCCCGACCGGATTCCGGAATTCATCGCGCGCGCCAAGGACAAGGACGACCCGTTCCGCCTGATGGGCTTCGGCCATCGCGTTTACAAGAACTTCGACCCGCGGGCGAAGGTGATGAAGCAGTCGGCCGACGAGGTGCTCGAGCTCATGGGCATCGAGGACAACCCGACGCTGCAAGTTGCCAAGGAACTCGAGAGGATTGCGGTCGACGACCCGTACTTCCACGAGAAGAAGCTCTACCCGAACGTCGACTTCTATTCGGGCATCATCCTCGACGCGATGGGCTTTCCCACCTCGATGTTCACGCCGATCTTCGCGCTGAGCCGCACCGTCGGCTGGGTGAGCCAGTGGAAAGAGATGATCTCGGATCCGCAGATGAAGATCGGTCGCCCGCGGCAGCTCTACTGCGGCCCCACCTTCCGCGACTACGTCGAGGTCGAGAACCGCTGACGCGGTTTGCGGCGGCACGGCTGCGGACAGCTGGTCCGCCGCCGCCGCCGCCGCCGACGGATCACCGGCCCTCGAACGCGGCGGGCCGCTTCTCGAGAAAGGCCATCACGCCCTCCTTGAAGTCGCGCGTCTTGCCGCATTCCCCCTGAAGGCGCGCCTCGAGTTCCAGCTGGTCGTGCAGGTCGTTGCCGAAGCTCTCCCGCAAGGCGCGCTTGACGTGGCTGTAGGCGGCGGTCGGGCCTTGAGCCAGTTGCCGCGCCCGACGCTGCCAGTGCGCCTCGAATTCCTCGTCGGCGACGAACTCCCAGATCATGCCCCAGGCCTCGGCCTGCCGCGCCGGAACCGGCTCGGCGAAAAGCGCCGCCCCCATCGCGCGGGCGAAGCCGACCTGTCGTGGCAGCCAATAGGTGCCGCCGGCATCGGGAATCAGGCCGATGCGGGTGAAGGCCTGCAGGAAGACCGCCAACTCGGCCGCCATGACCACATCGCACGCCAGCGCCAGGTTGGCGCCCGCGCCCGCTGCCGCGCCGTTCACCGCCGCAATGGTCGGCACCGGACAGGAGAATATGGCGTCTATCATCGGGAAGTATTCGTCGCGCAGCGTGCGCTCGAGGTCGGGGTTCGCGATATTCGCCCGGTCGCCCAGGTCCTGCCCCGAGCAGAAGGCGCGCCCTGACCCGGTCAGTACCACGACCCGGGCTCGATCCCCGACGTCCTTCACCGCGTGAACGATCTCGGCGCGCATTCGCGAGTTAAGGGCATTCATCACGTCAGGTCGGTCGAGCGTCAGTGTCGCCACGCCCTCATCAACCGCCAACCGGATCATCTGGTACTGCATCTGACACTCCCGCCGTTCCGTTCGCCGGGCACGATAACCGGAAGCCGCGCGGAAAGAAGCGGAACCCGCGGTCAGTCCTCGGTCAATTGACGCAATCGTGCCCGCTCGGCCTCGCTCAGCGCTGGCGGGCCGGGCTGGTTCCGTCGCCGACGCAGCGCGAAGCCCGCGATCAGCAGCGCGGCGACGAGCATAAGCGGGCCCGATATCCACAGGATCAGGTTGGCGCCCTTCATCGACGGACGCAGCAGAACGTACTCGCCATAGCGGTCAGTGACGAAGCTCACCACTTCTTCGTCGGTGTCGCCAGCCACCAGACGCTCGCGCACGAGCAGCCGCAGATCACGGGCGAGGTCGGCATTGGATTCGTCGATCAACTCGTTGCGGCAGACGAGGCAACGCAACCCGGACGAGATTTCCCTCGCCCGCGCCTCGAGCTTGGGGTCGCCGAGGATCTCGTCCGGCTGCACGGCCAACGCCGGTGCGGCGAGGAGCCACAGCAGAAGGACGGCGAGCCGCCTCATTCGGCCGGGACGGCCACGCCTGTCGCGCGCCTTGCTCCTGCTGCCACGCGGTAGCGCCGGTCGCTCAGGCTCAAGAGGCCACCAAATGCCATGATGATCGCACCGGCCCAGATCCAGTTGGCGAAGGGTTTGATATAGGTGCGCAAGGCATAGCCGCCGCCGTCCTGCGGGTCGCCGACGACCACGTAAAGGTCACGGAAGACACCGTTGTCGATCGCGGCTTCGGTCGTCGGCATGCGCGCAACCGGATAGTTCCGCTTCTCGGGTGTCAGGCGGGCAACCTCGTGCCCGTCGCGGGTAATATCGATCGTGGCCCGTCGCGCTATGTAGTTGGGACCCTCCACGCGTTCCTGCACGTTCTCCAGCGTGAGGGTGTAGCTGCCGACGTCGAAGCTCTCGCCTACCTGCGCGACGCGGATATCCTCGATCTGCCACGCCGTCATCGCCGAGATGCCGACGATCGTAACGCCCAGGCCCGCATGCGCCGTGGTCCGGCCCCAGTCGGCACGTGGCAGATTGCGCAGGCGCCGCGCCCGCGCCATCAGGTTCCCCCTCCCCGCGCGCTGGCGCAGGTCGATGAGAGCGCCGAGGATAAGCCACGAGGCAAGGAGCGCCCCGACCGGGGCAAGGATCGACCGGCCCGTCTGCAGCGTCCAGACCAGCGCGGCGATCGCCACAGCAAGCGCCGCCGCTCCCCAGAGCGGGCGCGAGGCCCGCACCAGCCGCGCGCGCTTCCACGGCAGGATTGCCCCAAGCGGCAGAAGCAGCGCCAGGATCACGAAGAACGGCGTGAAGGCGGCCTCGAAAAACGGCGGACCCACCGAGAGCTTGCGGTCGAAGACCAGCTCGGCCACGAGCGGCCAGACCGTGCCCACGAAGACGACGAAACAGGCCACGGCGAGCAAGATGTTGTTAGCCACCAGCGCGCTCTCGCGGCTGACGAGCCCGAAGACCCCGCGCGCCTCCATTGCCGTCGCCCGCACGGCGTAAAGCGTCAGCGCCCCACCGACGAAGACTGCCAGTATCAGCAGGACGAACACCCCGCGTTGGGGATCATTGGCGAAGGCGTGCACGCTGGTCAGAACGCCCGAGCGCACGATGAATGTGCCGATCAGGCTAAAACCAAACGCAAGGATCGCCAGAAGGATGGTCCACGACTTCAGAGCCTCGCGCTTTTCGACGACGATCGCCGAGTGCAGGAGCGCGCCTGCGATCAGCCACGGCATGAAGCTCGCGTTTTCGACCGGGTCCCAGAACCAGAAGCCGCCCCAGCCCAGCTCGTAGTAGGCCCACCACGAGCCGAGCGCGATCCCGATCGTCAGGAACAGCCACGCCGCTAGCGTCCACGGGCGCACCCAGCGCGCCCAAGCCGCATCGACCCGCCCCTCTATCAGGGCGGCGACGGCAAAGCTGAACGCCATGCTGAGGCCCACGTATCCGAGGTAGAGAAACGGCGGATGGAAGGCGAGGCCCGGGTCCTGCAACAGCGGGTTCAGGTCCTCACCATTGAACGGCGGCGTGGCCAGCCGCAGGAACGGGTTCGACGTGAAGAGAAGGAATGCGAGGAACGCCACGCCGATCATCGCCTGCACCGAAAGGACGCGGGCGCGCAGGGTCGCGGGCAGATTGCCCCCGAACCAGGCGGCGGATGCGCCGAAAAGCGCCAGGATCAGGACCCAGAGCAGCAGCGAGCCCTCGTGGTTCCCCCAGACGCCGGTCACCTTGTAGAGCATCGGCTTGGCGGTGTGCGAATTCAACGTCACCAGCCGAAGCGAGAAGTCGGAGGTCACGAACGCATAGGTCAACGCGCCGAAAGCGAAGGCAATCAGCAGAAATTGCGCCGTGGCCGCGGGTTCGGCCACGGCCATCCAGCTTGTCCAACGGCGCTGCGCACCGATCAGGGGCACAACGGCCTGCACGCAGGCGACCGCCAGCGACAGGATCAGCGCGAAATGAGCGAGTTCGATGATCATCCGGCCATACTAGACACGGCCGCCACGGGAGCAATCCCCGTGCGCTGGCATGTCGCGTCAGATCACCGTCGCGGCGAAGGCTGCAACGGCGAAGACGGCGAGAATCGGCCAGATCAGTATCCGGCGGCCCAATTCCATCGACGTCTGCATCACCGCGATGTGAAGCGCTCCACCGACGACGTAGAGCGACAGCAGGAGGAAGACGACAATGTTGCCCTCAAGGTGCTCGGCCACGGTCGGGGGCATCGAAAAGAACCACCATATGGAAAGCGACGCCTGCCCGAGCCACGAGCAGGTCATGCCGAGCGCGAGCGGCGTCGTCCGAGCCCACCATAGCCACAGGAACGTCAACGCGTTGATGGCGGCGATGACCGTCACGGTTCCGAAGCCGAGGGCCACGGCGATCTGGAATCCCAGCGCCTCCTCGGCAAGAAGAAAGGCCGCCGTCAGGGCCGCGGTCAAAAGCAGGGCCTGTCTCATTTCTTCAGCATCTCCTTCACCGCGGCGTCGAGACCGTCGGCTGCCTTCTTGTGACGTTCCTTTGCCTGGGCCAGCTCGCGGTCGGTGAAGAAATCCTTCAGCGCCTCCCAGAGTCGTTTCAGCGCCATCCGCTCTTCCTATCTGACCAGGCGTTCACGGATCATCGTCGTCATCTCGACGAGGATCTCGGTGTTCTTGTTCAGGGCTTCGCGGAGGGCCTGCTCCTTCTGGAAATCCCGGTAGAGCAGGTAGAAGACCAGCAGCACCCACGGTCCGCTCTCAGCCAGGACCTTGGTGATCAGCTCATCGGGCATCCTGCCGCCTCCAATCCTCCAGCGCGGCGTTGTCGTCCGACTGCGTGGTGACTTCGAGCGTCACTTCGGCATCGAGCTCAGTACTCGCTGGGTGCTGGGTGCCGGCCTCAATCGCGCGCAGCAGTCGAATGTTGTCGGCGACTTGGGTCGCTCGCAGCACGCTGGTGGCAAGCGAGCGCTGGAAATCCTGATTCTTTGTCTGGTGCCGGGACCCGAAATAGAACGAGACGATCGCGCCAAGGAGCCACCAGAGAGGATCGGGCACAAGCGCGATGCCCTGCATCCGTTCGGAGAACCAGAGCGGATCGTACATGGCCGAAAGGAACAGAACGAGCGTTCCGATCGCCAGGGCCGGCCGCGGAAGACGGTTGATCGCGTCCATCAAGCGATCGAACCAGCCGCGGTCTCTGGTCGCGAACTCGGCGGCGAACTGCACCAGCGCGGCCTGCGCGAGGTCCGCCTCCCGCTGCGCCCGACCCTCGGCATTCTCGCGGAAGACCTCGGCCGTCTCCTTGACCACGTTCGTCGAGCCGCCGAACAGGGTGCCGAGAAGACCGTCGATCAGTCCCATGCGGCGCACCTTGCGCGATGTTCCGACTCGCTAAGGTGGTAGCGCGGATCGATGAAGCCCTCCGCCCTCATGATCCAACCGCCCTTACCGCCGTCGCGGCGCCGACAGTACTTGCGGCTCGCCGGGCGTCTGTCGCCCAGAGCGTAGTAGTAGTTGCGCCGGGCGATCCCGTAAGCATCGCGGAGATGGTCAGGCGCCCGGGTCCTGGCCTCATCGGACGCCCTCAGCGTCTGCGGGCCGATAACCCCGTCGACGACGACGTCATGGCCCATGTCGCGCAGAAGCCGCTGCAAAATCCGCACCGCGTTCGCACCGGAATTGACGTACATGTCGAAGACGCTGTCATGCAGAACCTTCGGCAGTTCCGCGATCCGCGGGCGCTCGAAGTAGTGCTCGATGAAGATCTTGCGCGCCATGACGCGGTCGATCCGCTTCACGTCAGTGCTGTTGATCCGGCCATCGCGATTTAGATCGATGCCGACGCGCTGCAACGTACCCAACGTGACGCCGTACTTCGTGGGACCGCCGGGATCGTCGGGGTCGTCGACGAAGCCACCCTCACGAGCGACGATCTCGTCGGCGATCTCTTCGACCGATTTCATGCCTGTCTCCGCACTCGAGGAATGTGGAGAACGATCGCGCGGTCAGGTTAATTCGTCGGTAACCCTGCGTCCGGTGCCTGATAGACGCCCTGCTCCTTGAGCGCGTCGATCACCTCTTTCGGCATGTACGTCTCGTCATGCTTGGCCAGGATCTCGTTTGCCTGGAAGGTTCCGTCGACGTAGCGACCCGTACCGACCATGCCCTCACCCTCATCGAACAGGTCCGGCAGAACCCCCGTGAAGGCGACGTCGACCGACGCCGCGCCGTCGGTGACGCGAAAGGTGACCGTCTCGCCCTGCCCGCGCACCAGGCTTCCCTCTTCCACGAGGCCGCCTATGCGGAACACTTCCGCCGGTCCGGGCGGTGTTTCGACGACCTGGCTGGGTGAGCGGAAGAAGTTGATGCCGTCCCGCATCGCGTAGCCGATCAGCGCAGTGGACAGTGCCAGCGCCACCACGGCCACGGCGATGATCTGGATCCGGCGCTTTTTCTTGAGTCCCTTCATCGACCTCACGGAAAAACGGGCGCGGCAAGAAGCCCCGTCGTTTCCGCCTCTTGCAGCATCAGGTTGGCGTTCTGTAGCGCCTGGCCCGATGACCCCTTGGTGAGATTGTCGAGCGCGGCGAAGATCGTGGCGCGGCCGTCGACCCGGTCGCCGACCACGCCGAGATGACAGTAATTCGAGCCCCGGATGTGGCGGGTGGAGGGTACCTCTCCAAACGGCAGCACCACAAGGAACGGCTCGTCGCGGTACGCCTCCACCAGTGTCCGATGCACGTCCACAGGATCTCCGCTGACGTAGATCGTCCCCAGTATTCCGCGATTTGCAGGCAGAAGATGAGGTGTGAACTGAACGCGGACGTCGCGGCCGGCGGCGGCCGAGAACTCCTGATCGAACTCCCCGAGATGGCGATGTACGCCACCGGCCGAATAGGGATGAGTCCCTTCGGACAGCTCTGCGTGAAGAAGGTTCTCCTTCAGCGACCGACCCGCGCCAGACACGCCGGTCTTGAGGTCGATCACGATGTTGTCGAGCCCCACGACACCCGCCGCGATCAGCGGACGCAACGCGTAAATTCCAGTTGCTGAGTTGCAACCGGTACCCGCCACCAGCCGCGCATCGCGAATGTCATCACGGTAGAACTCGGTCAGGCCGTACACCGCCTCCGCCTGCAGTTCGGGTGCAGCGTGAGGGCGACCATACCACCGTTCGTAAGCCACAGGATCGCGCAGCCGGAAATCGGCCGACAGATCCACGATCTTGAGATCCGATGGAAGGTCGCGGATGACCTCCTGGCTGGTGCCGTGCGGCAGCGCGCAGAAGCAGAGATCGACCTGTGACATGTCGATCTCGTCGACCCTGACCAAATCGGGAAGATCTAGGTGCCGCAGATGCGGAAACACCTCGGCCACCTCCTGCCCCGCCCGCCGATCACCTGACAGCGCCACGATCTCCAGTGCAGGGTGGCTGGCGGCAAGGCGGATCAGCTCCGCCCCGGTATAGCCGCTGGCACCTAGTATCGCGATGCGATGGGTCATGAAGTCTCCGGGCAAGCGCGCCTGTCGATGTATGCGATGAGTGTCTCAGCCGCAATCATGCTGCATGGAACTCGATCTTTCGTCGCAGGAAGCGCGTCGCCCGGTCCGAGACGCGGGCGGGGTCCCCCGTGGTCAGGAACATCGGAACCTGGCCCGGGCCGTGCATGTCGGGGTGCCGACCCAGGTAATCGGCAAGGCTGTCAGCGACCAGGTTCGCCTGGCTGAAGACCTTTACCTCAGGCCCCAGCGCAGCCTGGAACACTTCCTCGAGCAGCGGATAATGCGTGCAGCCCAGCACCGCCGCATCCGGCAGGGGCATCTTGCGCCTCAGCGCGTCCACGTGGCTGCGCACCAGCGCCTCGGCCAGGATCATGTCGCCCTCCTCGATCGCATCGACGACACCGCCGCATGCCTGCGCCTCGACATCAACGCCGATCGCGCGGAATGCCAGCTCGCGCTGGAATGCGCGGGATGCGACGGTGGCGGGCGTCGCGAAGAGCGCCACGTGACGGACGGCGACCTCTCGTGGCGGCGAGTTGTCGCCCCATTGCCGCTCTGTCAGGGCTTCGATGAGGGGCACGAAGACGCCGAGCACGCGCTTGTCCCGCGGCACCCACGATTCCTGCATCCGACGCAGTGCGGTGGCCGAAGCGGTATTGCAGGCGAGGATGACCAGATCGCACCCCGCGGCGAACAGTCGCTCGACACCCTTCGTCGTCAGGAAGAAGACGTCGTCGGGTTCACGGACGCCGTAGGGCGTGTGCGCGTTGTCCCCGTAGTAGACGAGCGGAAGGTCGGGAAGGCGCCGCGCGACGGCGTCGAGAACGGTAAGGCCGCCGAGCCCCGAGTTGAAGATGCCTACCGCCATCCACCTGCCCCTTGGCCGTCGCCCTCGCTGGCCTGCAACCCTGGCGATCGCATTAGGCGCGATCTCGAACGAAGTCCATCGCTGCCGCGGGCCGCTATTCCGCCGCTTTGTCGAGAACCGGGCCACCACCGTTGATCGCCGCGAGGCACTCTTCGCGCCGCGCCGCAGCCGTTCGCGCATTGGCCATCTTCACCGGCCCGAAGCCCCGGATCTGGAGCGGAAGCCGCGCCAGTGCGATGGCTGCGCCGTGGTTGGCTTCGGTCACCGCAGGCAGGATCTGATCCATGTCCGCCTCGTATTGGCGGATGAGGGCGCGCTCGAGCCGCCGTTCCTCGCTGCGGCCGAATGGGTCGAGCCAGGTGCCCCGGACAACCTTGCCCGCCGCCAGCACCGGATAGAGCCGCTCGATCCAGGCGCCGAAGCGGCGTTTCTTTGGCCGTCCGTCGGCGCCCTCGCGCGTCAGTATAGGCGGCGCAAGGTGGTAGGTCAGCTTCAGGTCACCGCCGAACTCGCGCTCGGCGCGGGCGCGCGTCGCCTGCAAGAGCCGCGCCACTTCGTACTCATCCTTGTAAGCGAGGAGCTTGTGGTAGCCGAGCGCCACCGCCTCGCGCAGTTCCGGATCTTCCACACGGTCGACGAACTTGCGATAGCGCTGCGCCAGCCGTCGCCCCTGGTACGCCTTCAGGTGCTCCTCTCTGAAGTCGATCTTCTGCTCCAGCGACGGCGGCACCGTCTCGATCTTCGGTGTGAGGACGCGTTGGGCCGCATCCGGGTCCAGCGCGGCCCACCTTCCGTAGTCGAAGGCTTCCAGGTTCCGCTCTACCGCCGCACCATTCAGCTCGATCGCGCGCCGGATCGCCTCGAGGCTCAGTGGCAGCAGACCCGCCTGCCACGCGGCGCCGAAGATCATCATGTTCGAGAAGATCGAGTCGCCCATCAGCACGCGCGCCGAGTTCGGAGGCGTCGAACATCGTCAGTCGATCCTGAAGGCGTCGCTCGAGCGAGAGGCGCAGTTGCTCGGCGGGCAGCCGGAACTCGGTATCGCGGGTGAAGTCGCCGGTGATGATCTCGTGGCTGTTGACGACGCCACCGGTCCGCCCCGTCTTCATCAGGCCCAGCGTCCGAGCGCCGGCGCTGACGACCAGGTCGCCACCGATCAGCGCATCACACTCGCCTGTCGCCACTCGCACCGCGTTGATGTCCTCCGGCCGCTCGGCGATACGACAATGGATGTGCACCGCCCCACCCTTCTGGGCGAGGCCCGCCATTTCCATCATGCCGGCGCCCTTGCCGTCCACATGAGCGGCCATCGCAATGATCGCGCCGATCGTCACGACGCCCGTTCCGCCCACGCCTGTGATGATGACGTTATGGGTGCCGTCGATCGCCGGCAGTTCCGGATGCGGCAGCGCGCCCACGTCAACCGAGGCCGTCGCCTCCTTGCGGACCTCGCCCCCCTCGACCGTCACGAAGGACGGACAGAAGCCCCGAAGACAGCTGTAGTCCTTGTTGCAGCTCGACTGGTCGATGGCACGCTTGCGCCCCAGCTCGGTCTCGACCGGCACGATCGAGACGCAGTTCGACTGTACCCCGCAGTCGCCGCACCCCTCGCAGACATCGGTGTTGATGAAGACGCGGCGATCGGGGTCGGGGAACTTGCCGCGCTTGCGCCGCCGCCGCTTCTCTGCCGCGCACGTTTGGATGTAAACAATGGCCGAGACGCCCTTGTGCTGGCTGTATGTTCGCTGGACATCGTCAAGCTTCGCGCGCTCATGCCACTCGACGTCCTGGGGGAAGTCGTCGCGCAGCGGCTCCTCCTTCTCGTCGTAGACGACGGCGACGTGTTTGACGCCCATCGCCTTGAGCTCTTGTACGATCTGCTGAGGTTGCAGGTCCCCTTCGTTCTTCTGGCCGCCGGTCATCGCGACGGCGTCGTTGTAGAGGATCTTGTAGGTGATGTTCGTCCCTGCATCCACCGCGGCCCGGATCGCGAGGATGCCGGAGTGATTGTAGGTTCCGTCGCCGAGGTTCTGGAAAACGTGGTCGCGCTTGCTGAACGGCTCCTCGCCGATCCAGTTCGCACCCTCGCCGCCCATCTGCGTGAAGCCGACGGTGCTTCGGTCCATCCATTGCACCATGTAGTGGCAGCCGATGCCCGCGTAGGCCCGACTGCCTTCCGGCACCCTGGTCGATGTGTTGTGCGGGCATCCCGAGCAGAAATACGGAAGCCGCGCGGCGATCTCGGAGGCGTTGTCGGCCGCGCGCGCCTCGGAAAGATGGGCGAGGCCGGCGCGGATGCGGTCGGTGTCGCGCCCCTCCTCGATCAGGATCTGCCCGATCTTCTCGGCAATCATCACCGGGTCGAGCGCGTAGCGCGTCGGGAAAAGCTCTTCGCCGTGATCGGCTCCGGCGCCACCGCCCTTGTACCACCCATAGACGCGACGGCCCCGGCGATCGTCGAAGATCGATTCCTTGACCTGCACCTCGATCAGCTTGCGCTTCTCCTCGACGACGACGATGAGCTCGAGCCCTTCCGCCCATTCGTGGAACGAGTGCATGTCGAGCGGCCAGGTCTGGCCGACCTTGTAGGTGGTGATCCCCAGCCGCTCGGCTTCGCCGGCGTCTAGACCCAGCAATTCGAGCGCATGAACGAGGTCCAGCCAGTTCTTGCCCGCGGCGACGAAGCCGATCTTTGCCCCGGGCCGACCCCAGACACGGCCGTCTATGCCATTGGCCCGCGCGAAATACTCGGCTGCGAAGCGCTTGTGGTCGATCATCCGCGCTTCCTGCGCGACGGGCGTGTCCACGAGGCGGATGTTCAGCCCGCCCTGGGGCAGCGTGAAGTCCGGGATGACAAACTGCATCCGGTCGGGCCGGCCGTCGACAACGGCAGTGGCCTCGATCGTGTCCTTCATCGTTTTCAGACCGACCCAGACGCCGGCATAGCGGCTGAGGGCCCACCCGTAGAGCCCGTAGTCCAGGATTTCCTGCACGCCGGCGGGTGAAACGATCGGCATGTAGGCATCGACCATCGCCCAGTCGGACTGGTGCAGCGTGGTCGAGGATTCGCCGGTATGGTCGTCACCCATCGCCATGAGCACACCACCCCGGGGGGACGTGCCGGCCATGTTGGCGTGGCGCATCACGTCGCCCGAACGGTCGACGCCGGGGCCCTTGCCGTACCAGAGGCCGAAAACGCCGTCGAACTTGCCCTCGCCGCGCAGTTCGGCCTGCTGCGAGCCCCACAGCGCCGTCGCCGCCAGGTCCTCGTTCAGGCCCGGCTGGAACACGATCTGCGCGGCTTCCAGGTCCTTGCGCGCCCGCATCATCTGCAAGTCGACGCCCCCCAACGGCGAGCCGCGATAGCCGGTCACGTAGCCGGCCGTATTCAGCCCGGCCGCCGCGTCACGCGCCCGCTGCATCAGCATCAATCGCACGAGTGCCTGAGTCCCGTTCAGCAGGACCGGCGATTTCGATAGGTCGAACCGGTCGTGCAACGCCACGTCTCGCCGAGCCATGCTATTCTCCCCGTTGCGTGGAGGTAGTGTAGGTCACAAATGCTGACCTTAAAAGGCGGCTTGTGCATCGAGACTGTGTTTTTGCGCTGCAGCAAGCTATGTTCGCCCGCGAAGGGGCGCTGCGGGCCATTGACGGATGGAAACGACACCATGGACTGGGACAAGCTCAGGATATTTCACGCGGTCGCTGACGCCGGGAGCTTGACCCATGCCGGCGATACCCTCCACCTCAGCCAGTCGGCCGTTTCGCGGCAGATCAGGGCGCTGGAAGAAAGTCTCAACACGACGCTTTTCCACCGCCACGCGCGCGGTCTGATCCTCACCGAGCAGGGCGAACTGCTGTTCGACGCCACCAAGGCGATGCGCCGCCGGATCGAGGCAGCAACCGCGCGGATCCGCGACAGCGAGGAAGAAGTCTTCGGCGAGTTGCGCGTCACCACCACGACCGCCTTCGGCACGCTCTGGCTGGCGCCGCGCCTTCCGACGCTCTACGAGCGCTATCCAGGCCTAAAGATCGACCTCATGCTCGAGGAGCGTGTGCTTGACCTGCCGATGCGCGAGGCCGACGTGGCGATCCGCATGAAGGAGCCGAGCCAGGCCGACCTGATCAGGCGCCGTCTGATGAGCGTCAACATGCGCCTCTATGCTTCGCCGTCCTACCTCGACGAGCGCGGCATGCCCGAGAGCCTGCAGGATCTGTCGCAGCACCGCCTGATCTGCCAGAACACCAGATCGGCTCAGGTTTCTGCGGGGGCGATGCTGGTCCAGGAACTGCTGACCTATGACATCCCGTCCATGCTGACCGTCAACAATTACTTCGGGGTCCTTCAGGCGGTGCTGAGCGGCCTCGGCATCGGGGTGCTGCCGGACTACGTCATCGAGGACTTTCCCGAGATCCGGCGGGTGCTTCCAACAGTGGAGTCGAGTGAGGTGCCCGTCTTTCTCGCCTATCCCGAGGAATTGCGGCACTCGAAGAGGATCGCCGCCTTCCGCGACTTCGTGACGGAAGAGATCTTCGCCCATCGCCGCCGGATGCGCGACAAGGCTGCCTGAGCGCTGTCATGCGTCTCGCGCATAACGGCCTTGCCCGTGACGCGTCATGAATTCGGTTGATCGAATATTTGAGCCCCCTACTTGTCTCCCCGAAGGCGGCGCTGCCGCCTTTACCTCCCTGTTGGACTAAGGCCGAGCCCAGTGCTCGGCCTTTTTTTTACTTGCGGCACCGGGCGTCGTCGGCCGCTCTCCCTCGCCACCCTGCCGATTGTCGCGCGCGCCGGCTCGCCATAGAACGGGCACGAACGACGGAGGAACCATGTCGGACCCGGAAGTGACGCCCGAGACTCGTCGCCAGCCATGGGCTGAGCGATGAGGACACGACCGCATCCTGTCACTGCTGGGCCGCCGCCCGACGCTTCACCGAACTCGGGATCTTCTCCGCGATGTGGAACGAGCACTGCTCGTACAAGTCGTCGAAGAAGTGGCTGCGGACACTGCCGACCGAGGGGCCGCAGGTAATCTGCGGCCCGGGCGAGAATGCGGGCGTGGTCGACATCGGCGACGGCCTCGCAGTCGTCTTCAAGATGGAGAGCCACAACCACCCTCGCTATATCGAGCCCTACCAGGGAGCGGCCACAGGCGTCGGCGGCATCCTGAGCGACGTCTTCACCATGGGCGCGCGGCCGGTCGCGGCTATGAACGCGCTGTCGCTTCGGCGCGCTGGACCATCCGCGCACCCGGACGCTGGTTCGCGGCGTCGTCGAAGGCATCGGCGGCTACGGCAATGCCTTCGGTGTCCCCAACGTCGGAGGCGAGGTGCCGTTTTCATTCAGCCTACAACGGCAACTGCCTTGTTAACGCCTTCGCTGCCGGAATCGCGCGCGCAGACGGCATCTTCTACTCGGCCGCCTCCGGCGCCGGCATGCCGATCGTCTATCTCGGCGCCAAGACGGGACGCGACGGCGTCGGCGGCGCGACAATGGCCTCGGCCGAGTTCGACGCCGATCGAGGAAAAGCGTCCGACGGTGCAGGTCGGCGACCCCTTCACCGAAAAGCGCCTGATGGAGGCCTGCCTCGAGCTGATGGCTACCGACGCAGTCATCGCCATCCAGGACATGGGCGCGGCGGGCCTGACCTGCTCGGCCGTCGAGATGGGCGATAAGGGTGGGCTGGGTATCCGCCTGAACCTCGATCGCGTCCCTCTGCGCGAGAGCGGCATGACCGCCTACGAGATGATGCTCTCGGAAAGCCAGGAGCGGATGCTGATGGTCCTTCGCCCCGAGCAGGAGGCGACGGCGCGCGCGATCTTCGAGAAGTGGGACCTCGACTTCGCCGTGGTGGGCGAGACGATCCCCGAGGACCGCTTCCTCGTGCTGCACGGCAATGCGGTGAAGGCCGACCTGCCGCTTGCGGCGCTGTCGGGCGAGGCACCCGAGTACGACCGGCCCCATCTAGAGCCGGCGCAACCTGCGCCGCTCGGGCCGCTTCCGGAAATCGACCCGATCGAGGGGCTGAGGCGCTCGTCGGCTCGCCGAACTACGCTTCGAAACGTTGGGTCTGGGAACAGTACGACACATGGTCCTGGCCGACACCGTAAGGCCACCCGGCGCCGGCTCCGGTGTGATCAGGGTGCACGGGACCGAGAAGCTGCTGGCGTTCACGTCCGACGTCACGCCCCGCTATGTCGTGGCGGATCCGTTCGAGGGAGGCAAACAGGCCGTCGCCGAAGCGTGGCGAAACCTGGTCGCGACCGGCGCCACGCCCCTGGCCGCCACCGACAACCTCAATTTCGGAAATCCGGAAAAGCCCGAGATCATGGGCCAGTTCGTCGGCGCGGTCCGCGGCATCGGAGAGGCGTGCCGCGCGCTCGAAGTTGCCGATCGTCTCTGGCAACGTCTCGCTCTACAACGAGACGGACGGCCAGCCGATCCTGCCGACCCCGACCATCGGCGCCGTGGGCGTCATGCAGACGGCGGCAGAGCTGATCGGCTGCATCCCCTGCCCGGCGACGTCGCCATCCTGATCGGGGGCGACGGGACGCATCTGGGGCAATCGGCGCTTCTGGCCGAGCTGCTTGGTCGGGCCGAGGGATCCCCGCCCGCCGTCGACCTTGTGGCCGAAGAAAGGCACGGCGCCTTCCTTCACCGTCACCGCGGATTTGTCCGCGCGGCGGTGGATCTTTCGGACGGCGGTCTCGCCCTTGCCGCGTTCGAGCTGGCACATGCCGCCGCGTGCGGCTTCGCGCTCGAGACCGAAGACGTGGCTGCGCTCTTCGGCGAGGATCAGGCGCGCTATCTGATCGCCGCTGCGCCCGAGGCGGCTTCCGCACTGGAGGCGGCGGGTGACGCAGATGGCGTTCCGATAAGCCGCGTGGGGACCTTCGGGGGCGACATCGTCAGACTTGGCCGGCAGGAAGCCCCCTTGCCCGAGCTTGCACATCTCTATCGCACCGCCTTCGAGGCCGCGATCCGCTGACCTTGCGCCCCTCTGGCACCGCGCCTAGATTCGGGCTCCAATCCATGGAAAGGACGACGCGATGGCGATGCAGGCGCAGGAAATCGAGGATCTGCTCGAGAGTCGTTTCCGTCTGCAAGGATCACGATCACCGACCTCGCCGGGGATGGAAACCATTACGCCGCCGAGGTCATCGACGAGAGCTTTCGCGGCAAGAACCGGGTTCAGCAACAACGCGCCGTCTATGCGGCGCTGAAGGGGCGCATGGACGGAAACCAGGGTGATCTGCATGCCTTGGCCCTCACCACCAAGGCCCCCGACTGACCGACGCATCGACCGCGGGTGCCGGGCGGCACAATGACGTCACGGCCCGCGGACTTCAGGAACCGACAGGAGTCACGGATGACCACAGACACCCAGAGCCGCATCGAAGACCTCGTCAAGGCAGACGACGTCGTGCTGTTCATGAAGGGCACAAAGGAAATGCCGCAATGCGGGTTCTCGTCCCGCGTCGCCGGCGTGCTGAATTTCATGGGCGTCAATTTCCGAGACGTGAACGTGCTCGCTGACGAGGACGTCCGTCAGGGCATCAAGGACTATTCGGATTGGCCGACCATCCCGCAGCTTTACGTCAAGGGTGAATTCATCGGCGGTTGCGACATCGTCACCGAGATGACGCTGTCGGGCGAACTCGACCAGATGTTCGAGCGGAACGACATCGCCTACAACAAGGAAGCCGCCGACAAGATCCGCGAAGCCAACGCCTGATCTCAGCCGCGCGCCTTGTCAGCGACCTGGCGCGCGAGCGTCTCCGACCGTTCGGCAAGGACGGTCAGCGCCTGAAGAGCCTCGGCCGGAACGACCGGCACCTCGACCCGCTGAGGCTCGGGCGCCCTCTCGGCTTTGAGAGCGGCCAGATCCGCCCGGACGCTGGCCAGACGCTTTTCCGACGCGCGAAGCTGCTCTTCCATTCCGGCGGTCTTGTCGGCCAGCATCAAGCCCGCCATCAGGAGCATTCGGACCTCAGGCATCCGCCCGATCTGGTTCACGAGCACCGAGGCTTCTCCGTCGAGCAGCTTGGCAGCCGACTGAAGGAAGTGCTCCTCGCCCTCCTGGCAGGCGACATCGAAGTCGCGGCCGCCGATGGTGATGGTTACGTTAGGCATTCTCGATCTCTCCCAAAATCGGCTCCATCGCCGACAGGATCTCGTCCATCTCGGCCCGATCCGTCTCGTGGGCGACGCGTAGCGCCTCAAGCTCGGTCAGGACTGCCTGGTTGATCAGGTGCGCGTCGGTGAGACCCGCCGTCTGCGCCTCGCGCAGGGTGCGCATCGTCGCGCGCATCTCGCCGTTCGACCGCTTCACCTGCTGGGTGACGGCCGTTTGGGCGTCGAGCGCCTCGCGCAGCCGTGCCGCCTCGGCGCTTGCGTGCTTCAACTCGGATTCTCGGGCCGAAAGTGCCGCACGAAGATGCTCGAGCTCGCCGTCGCGTTCCTCGAGCGCCTTTCGCGCCTCTTCCAGGTCCGCCTCAACGCGCGACGTGTGCTCGCCCTGGGCCGCCTGCTCGGCGCTCGCCGCCTTGGCCGTCGCGACCTCTGCCTCGAGTCCGGCCACGCGCTCGTCATGGCTCCGCCGGAGCGCCGTGACTCGCTCCTCCAGCAGTGAACTTGCCTTCCGCTCGGCCTCGAGCTCGATCCGCAGATCCTCGAGCTCGGTCATGGTCTCTGCCGAAGGGATCCGCTTCACGCTCCCCTCGATCGTGTCGAGCGCCGATGAGATCCGGCGCCCCAGTTCCGCGATGTCGCTCATGCCTGCCCTCCGGTTTCCGTGCCCCTGCGGCGCCCTTGCCGGGTCTGACAATTCCGCAGCCGCGGCACAACCCTCAGTATAACCCGCGACTGATCGGCGGCAGAGCCCGCGTCGCGCGCTTGAACTCGCCTTGCGGATTGGTATCAACCGCGCGAGCCTGCCGCCAGCCAAAGGAAGCCGCACGTGGACATCAAGACCCTCAAGGAGATGCATCCCGACCACGCAGAACTCGCTGCGGCGATCCGCGTGCTGGCGATGGACGCGGTCGAGGCGGCCAATTCGGGCCACCCCGGCATGCCCATGGGCATGGCCGACATCGCCACCGTTCTGTGGTCGAAGCACCTGAAGTTCGACGCCGGCGCGCCGGACTGGCCCGACCGCGACCGGTTCGTGCTGTCGAACGGGCATGGCTCGATGCTGCTCTATTCCCTGCTCCACCTTACCGGCTACGAAGACATGCCGATCGAGCAGTTGCGCAACTTCCGCCAGCTGGGGATCGCGTACGCCTGGCCACCCGGAAATCGACGATTCCAAGGGCATCGAGACGACGACCGGGCCGCTGGGCCAGGGGCTGGCCACCGCCGTCGGCTTTGCGATAGCGGAGGAAAGCCTGCGGGCACGCTACGGCAAGAAGATCTGCGATCACCACACCTATGTATTCGTCGGAGACGGCTGCCTGATGGAAGGGATCAGCCACGAGGCAATCAGCCTCGCCGGCATGCAGAAGCTCGACCGGCTGATCGTGCTTTTCGACGACAACCGCATCTCGATCGACGGTGACGTCGCTCTGTCGGATACGACCGACCAGACAGGCCGCTTCGAGGCCGCAGGCTGGCACGTGCAGGCGATCGACGGCCACGACCCCGAGGCGATCGACGCCGCGATCGCGGCCGCCAAGACTTCCGACAAACCTTCGATGATCCGCTGCCGCACAGTGATCGGGATCGGCGCGCCGGGCCGGCAGGATACTGCCAAGGCCCACGGGTCGCCGCTGGGCGACGAGGAGATCCAAGCCGCACGCAAGGCTTACGGCTGGAACTACGGCCCCTTCGAGATTCCGTCCGAGATCAAGTCGCGCTGGGAGGAGATCGGCCGTCGTGGCACCGAGGCGCGCCGCGGTTGGGAGGAACGCTTCGATGCGTTGTCGCAATCCCGCCGGGCCGAACTCAACCGCATCCTGGCGGGTGACCCGCCGAAGCGACTGTCGGCGACGATCCGCGCACTGAAGAAGCAGGTGAGCGACACACGGCCGAAGGTCGCCACCCGCAAATCGAGCGAGATGGTCCTCGAAGTCGTCAACCCGGTGATGAATGAGACGATCGGCGGCTCGGCCGACCTGACTGGCTCGAACAACACGCTGACGACCGACCTCGGGATTTTCGACAGCGGCAATCGCAAGGGCCGCTACATACATTTCGGGGTGCGCGAGCACGGGATGGCCGCGGCAATGAACGGGATGGTGCTGCACGGTGGCGTCCGGCCGTACGGCGGCACCTTCCTCACCTTCAGCGACTACGCTCGGGGCGCGATCCGGCTCTCGGCCCTGATGCACGCGCCGGTCATCTACGTGATGACCCACGACAGCATCGGACTGGGCGAGGACGGACCTACCCACCAGCCGGTCGAGCACCTGGCGATCTGCCGCGCCACGCCGAACCTGTGGACCTTCCGCCCGGCCGACACCATCGAGACCGCCGAGGCATGGGAACTGGCGCTTCAGTCCCGCAACACCCCGTCGGTTCTGGCGCTCTCGCGGCAGGGGCTGCCGACGCTGCGGACCGAGCACAAGACGCGCAACCTGACGGCGAACGGCGCCTACGTTCTTGCCGAGGCTGACGGAAAGCGCCGCGCGATCCTGATGGCCAGCGGTTCGGAGGTCGAAATTGCGATGAAGGCGCGGGAGCTCCTGCAGGCCCAAGGCGTCGGCACGCGCGTCGTCTCGATGCCGTGTATGGAGTTGTTTGCGGACCAGGACGAGGCCTACCGTCGCCGTGTCCTGCCCGCCGGGCCGGTGCGCGTCGCGATCGAGGCCGCCGTGCGGCAGCCTTGGGATCAATGGCTCCTGGGCGAGCGAGGACGCGAGCGGAAGGCTGGCTTCGTCGGCATGACCGGGTTCGGCGCTTCCGGACCGGCACCGGAACTCTACGAGCATTTTGGTATCACGGCCGAGAACGTAGCCGAAAAGGTTCGTGCGCTGCTCTGACCGGCGCGCGCCTGCGGCCGCGCCGAGGGGTGCGGCCGGGGCCTTTGCGCCTTGACGGGGGCGCCCGGTAGGACATGGTGACGGCGCGCTGACGACTTGCAGGACAGGTACGAAAGGATCGGGACGATGGCAGTGAAAGTCGCAATCAACGGGTTCGGCCGGATCGGCCGCAACGTGCTCCGCAGCATCGTAGAGTCCGGGCGCACCGACATCGAGGTCGTGGCGATCAACGACCTCGGACCGGTCGAGACGAACGCACATCTGCTCCAGTACGACAGCGTCCATGGACGCTTCCCCGCCACCGTCGAGGCCGGCGAGGACAGCATCGACGTGGGACGCGGCCCGATCCGCGTCACCGCGATCCGCGACCCCAAGGAACTGCCTTGGTCGGACGTGGATATCGCGTTGGAGTGCACGGGCCTCTTCACCGCGCGGGACAAGGCGGCGGCGCATCTCGAGAACGGGTCGAAGAAGGTGCTCATCTCGGCGCCGGGCGCGAACGCCGACCAGACGATCGTCTATGGCGTCAACCACGAGGTGCTGTCGGGCGCGGACAAGATCGTGTCCAACGCGTCGTGCACCACGAACTGCCTGGCGCCGGTGGCCAAGGTCCTGCACGAAGCGATCGGCATCACGCGCGGTTTCATGACCACCATCCACTCTTATACCGGCGATCAGCCGACGCTCGACACGATGCACAAGGATCTCTACCGCGCCCGCGCCGCCGCGATGTCGATGATCCCGACTTCGACCGGTGCGGCCAAGGCGGTTGGGCTTGTCCTTCCCGACCTGAACGGCAAGCTCGACGGCGTGGCGATCCGAGTGCCGACGCCCAACGTCTCGGTGGTCGACCTGACCTTCGTGGCGGCGCGCGACACGACCTCCGACGAGATCAACGACGCCATCCGCGCCGCGGCCGACGGGCCACTGAAGGGCATCCTCGGCTATACCGACAAGAAACTCGTCTCGATGGACTTCAACCACGATTCTCCACTCGTCGGTCTTCCACACCGACCAGACGAAGGTCATGGAGGGCGGCAAGCTGTGCCGCGTGCTCTCGTGGTACGATAACGAATGGGGCTTCTCGAACCGCATGGCTGACACGGCCGTCGAGATGGGTAAATACGTCTGACTCCCACGACGCCGCCTCCGGGCGGACACAGGAAGACGGTTGAGCGCCGCGTTTGGGACAACTCCTACGCGGCGCTTTCGGTTTCCTTACCGCCCCTGCACTCGCTGCATGGCAGCATGACCGTCGCCGCACTTGCGAAATCCGTTGTTAGCGCCAACTTCGAGGGCTCGAGCAACCCGAACCCGAAAGGAACGGTCACAATGGGAACTTTGCTGAACCGCATGCAGGACAACCTGCGCGCACGCCGAGCCTACAACCGCACGGTCGCCGAGATTCGCGGCCTGCCGCTCGACACCGCGCTCGATCTCGATCTCTACCCCGGCGACGCCAAGTCGATCGCACGCCGGGCGGTCTACGGTGCCTAAGCGAACTTTGCCTGAAGCGCTGAACGCACGGCGGGGGTGACGAACTTCGAGACGTCGCCCCCCAGCCGCGCGATCTCCTTGACCAGCTTCGACGCGATAGCCTGGTGCTGTGCCTCGGCCATCAGGAACACCGTCTCGATCCGATCGTCGAGCAAGCGGTTCATCCCTACCATCTGATACTCGTACTCGAAGTCCGCGACGGCCCTGAGGCCGCGAATGATCATCTGCGCTCCCACGTCGCGGGCGCAGTCGATCAGCAAGTTGTCGAAGGGCACCACGTCGATGCGCGCGCCACTCTCCCGCCGGATTTCGCAGCAGGCGCCCCCGATCATCTCGACCCGCTCCTCGAGGTCGAACAGCGGCCCCTTGTCATGGTTGATCGCGACGCCGATGACGAGGCGGTCCACCATTGCCGCCGCGCGTCGGATGATGTCGAGATGGCCCAGCGTGACCGGGTCGAATGTCCCGGGATAAAGGCCGGTGCGCATGTCTGTCCCCCTGCTTGATGCCCGCGCACGCAACGATATTGCGTGCGCGAAATCAAGGTGGGTTCAGTGCCCCATCACCATGTCCTGCAGCGCGTCGCGCTCCATCCTCAACTCCGAAAGGCGGGCCTTGACCACGTCGCCGATCGAGATGAGGCCGGTCATCTGCTCACCATCCATGACCGGCAGGTGGCGGAACCGACCTTCAGTCATGAGGCCGAGGATCTTGTCCACCGGGTCCGATCGGGTGCAGGTGGTGAGCTTCGACGTCATCATGTCGCTGACGACGCCGTTCAGGCACTCGGTCCCGCGGCGGCCCAATTCGCGCACGATGTCGCGCTCGGACAGGATGCCCAGCGGCACGGCGCCGTCCGAAGAGACGACCACCGCGCCGATCCGACGCGACGAAAGGAGCTCCACCGCGTCGGTGAGGGGGCTGTCGGGCGCGACGGTCACGACCTCTTCGTCGCCCTTCATCTTCAGGATCTGCTGAACCTGCACTGTCATGCCTCCTTGCGCCGTCCGCGTGACCAAGCGTCACCGGCGGGGCGCCACCCTGTCAAGCACGCGGTACCTGCTTTCTCACCGCGAGCGGTATCCGTAAGGTGGCGCCAGACCCAGAAGGGAGGTTTTTTCGGATGCAGGATCTCAGCCACTTCATCAACGGCGAAAGCGTCGCCGGACGGTCCGGCCGCACCGCAGATGTCTTCAACCCCGCCACGGGCGAGGTGCAGGCACGCGTGCCGCTGGCCAGCAAGGACGAGGTCGACGCCGCGGTCGCCGACGCGGCGCGGTCACAGCCGGCTTGGGCGGCGACCAACCCACAGCGCCGGGCGCGGGTTCTCATGCGGTTCGTCAATCTGCTCAATCGCGACATGGACGCACTGGCCGAGGCGCTGAGCCGCGAGCACGGCAAGACGCTGCCCGACGCGAAGGGCGACGTTCAGCGCGGCCTCGAGGTGGTCGAGTTCTGCATCGGCGCCCCGCACCTGCTGAAGGGTGAGTTCACCGACGGCGCCGGACCTGGCATCGATATATATTCCATGCGCCAGCCGCTCGGGGTGGTGGCGGGCATCACGCCGTTCAATTTCCCGGCGATGATCCCGATGTGGAAGATGGCGCCCGCCCTGGCCTGCGGAAACGCCTTCATCCTGAAGCCGTCCGAACGCGATCCCTCGGTACCGCTGATGCTGGCCGCCCTGCTCAAGGAAGCGGGCCTGCCCGACGGCGTTTTGCAGGTCGTGAACGGGGACAAGGAGGCGGTCGACGCGATCCTCGACAACCCGACCGTCCAGGCGGTGGGCTTCGTCGGCTCGACCCCGATCGCCGAATACATCTATGCGCGTGGATGCGCCGCCGGAAAGCGCGTGCAGTGCTTCGGCGGCGCGAAGAACCACATGATCGTCATGCCCGATGCCGATATGGACCAGGCGGCCGACGCGCTCGTTGGCGCGGGCTACGGAGCCGCGGGCGAACGCTGCATGGCGATCAGCGTGGCGGTGCCCGTGGGCGAGGAGACGGCCGACCGCCTCGTCGAGAAGCTCGTGCCGCGCATCGAGAAGCTCAAGGTCGGTCCCTACACGGCCGGCAACGACGTTGACTATGGCCCTCTGGTGACGCCGCAGGCGCGAGAAAAGGTGTTGGGGCTCGTCCAGTCGGGGATCGACCAGGGTGCCGAACTGGTCGTCGACGGTCGCGACTTCTCGCTGCAGGGCTACGAGAAGGGCTTCTTCGTCGGCCCTCACCTCTTCGACCGGGTAACGCCCGAGATGGACATCTACCGCGAAGAGATCTTCGGCCCCGTCCTCAGCCAGGTGCGCACGGGCACTTACGCTGACGCCCTGGACCTGGTGATGACGAACCAGTACGGCAATGGCACCGCCATATTCACCCGCGATGGTGACACGGCACGCGACTTCGCCAGCCGAATCAACGTGGGCATGGTGGGCGTCAACGTGCCGATCCCGGTGCCGCTTGCCTATCACACGTTCGGGGGCTGGAAGAAATCCGGCTTCGGTGACCTGAACCAGCACGGCCCCGACGCCTTCCGCTTCTACACCAGGACGAAGACCGTAACGGCGCGCTGGCCCTCGGGGCTGAAGGAAGGCGGCGAGTTCCACTTCAAGGCCATGGACTGAGGAAACTTCGCGGCGGGTGCCTGCTGAGCGAGATCCGCGCAGTGGCGGCAAACAGATCCGCCACTGCCGGACGCAGCGGGTCCGATGCCCCCCAAAAAACAACGGGCGCATCCAAGGATGCGCCCGTGTCTTGGTCTCGTACGGTCGATCAGGCCTTGCGGCGCGCCGCCCGGAGGGCACCAAGTCCGCTCAGGCCGCCCGCCAGCAGCCATGCTGCGGCCGGTAGAGGAACAGCAGGCGTGTCCGGAGTGTTCGGGACGGTCCCGAACACCTTGGCCGACCCACCCCCTTGGTTCGGCGGCTCGCAGCAGCCCACGCTCTGGCCACGGATCGCGAACGTCTGTCCAAAGAAGTCGGAGATATCGAGATCGGTGCCGAACAGCGTGAACGTGAAGCTGTCGTAGAAGTCGCTTCCCGAACCGGTCTCCCCGATCTGCAGCCCGAGATCGAACGACTGGCCGATATTGCCCGCTTCCACGTTGCTGGTGTTGAATTCGGCTTCGGTAACGACCGTACCCGCGTAGACACCTTCGCCGAAGGGAATGCTGTACCCGTCGACGGTGAGGTCACCCGGCACCGCGCCTGCGAAGCCGAGATAGGCCGCGATGATGTCGCCCGTGTTGGACGGATCGTTGACCATGTAGTTGAACTTCACGCCCCCGGCGACGTCTTCAAGCGTCACGTCGGTAACCAGAGACGAGGTGCCGGTATTGTTGTCCAGCGTGAATGAAACCGTGGCGGCCGAAGCCCCCGTACCAACTGCCAGCAGGACCCCCCCCGCCAGCACGAACTTGCTAAACATACTTCCCCCTGCTTCCCAAATTGCTCGTGTGCCCCATGCACACTGTCGCTGCTATACATCGCAATCTTCGTGCTTGGAAGCCGTCGCCATGTCGCCGTTCACCATAACTCGATTCTGCCAATTTTCAGCAAGTTGCTGACGACAAACATCTATTCTATCAGGATGTACCCGGTAGGAGCGGTTCTGGGCGATCCGGCATTAACCCTGATAACGAGAAGACGCGCACTCGGGCCGTTCGATTGCACGCGTTTCCCCTGCAAGCAACCGCCGCGTCAACTTGACGAATCGTTCGTCTCGGACTCTGCCTCACTCAGGGGATGAGGAGCGGACATGGACTTCCGGTTGAGCGAGGAGCAGACGGCGATCTACGACATGGCGCGTTCGTTCGCCGAAGAGCAGATCGCACCCCATGCCAGGCAATGGGAACGGGAAGGCACGATCCCGCGCGAACTGTGGTCGGATCTTGCTTCGCTGGGGTTCGGCGGCCTCTACGTGAGCGAGGAGCGTGGCGGCGCCGGCCTTTCGCGGCTCGACGCAACGCTGGTCTTCGAGGCTCTCGCCCAAGCCTGCGCCTCGACCTCGGCTTTCCTGTCGATTCACAACATGTGCGCAGCGATGATCGATCGCTACGGCTCGGACGAGTTGCGCGAGCGCCTGCTGCCCCGTGCCGTGGCGATGGAGACGTTCCTGTCCTATTGCCTGACCGAGCCCGGTTCAGGCTCGGATGCGGCCGCACTCAAGACGCGTGCCGTGCGCGACAATCAGGGCTGGCGCCTCACCGGCACAAAGGCGTTCATCTCGGGCGGCGGCTACTCGGACGCCTACATCGTGATGGCTCGCTCGGGCGAGGCCGGTCCGCGTGGCATCTCGGCCTTCGTGGTCGACGCGGATGCCACCGGCCTCAGCTTCGGCGCGCTCGAGGACAAGATGGGCTGGCGCGCTCAGCCCACGCGGCAGGTGCAGCTCGACGACTGTTCGGTGCCGGCCGAGAACCTGCTCGGCGAGGAGGGGCGCGGCTTCAGCTACGCCATGGCGGGTCTTGACGGGGGGCGGCTGAACATCGCCGCCTGCTCGCTGGGGGCCGCGCAGTCGGCACTCGACCAGACGCTGGCCTACATGGCCGAGCGGCGCGCCTTCGGCCAGCGCCTGACAGACTTTCAGGCGCTGCAATTCCGCCTGGCCGAGATGGAGATCGAGATGCAGGCGGCGCGGGTCTTCCTGCGCCAGGCTGCCTGGAAGCTCGACACCGGCGCGCCGGACGCCACGCAGCACTGCGCAATGGCGAAGAAGTTCGTGACCGAAGCCGGCAGCCGCGTCGCCGACCATTGCCTCCAGCTCCATGGCGGTTACGGCTACCTGGCCGATTACGGCATCGAGAAGATCGTCCGCGACCTGCGCGTGCACCAGATCCTCGAAGGGACGAACGAGATCATGCGGATGATCGTCGCCCGGCAGATGCTGGCGGACCGTTAGACCGGAGGAGGAGCCGATGCTGAGCTTGGAGGACCGCGGGGGGCTACTTCACATCCGCGTCCGGGGGCGGCTGGAGACGGAGGACTACGACCGCTTCGTCCCGCTCTTCGAGACACTGGTCGGGCGTGCGCCCGGAAGCGTGCCCATGCTGATTGAACTCGCGCCGGACTTCTCCGGCTGGAGCCTCGCCGGGCTCTGGCGGGATGCGCGATTCGACGTCAAGCACAACGACCGCTTCGGCCGTATCGCGATCGTGGGCGACAAGCGGTGGGAGCGCTGGGGCACAGAGCTCTCCGCGCCGTTCTTTCCGGGCACCGAGATCCGTTTCTTCGAGCGCGGGCAGGAGGCGGCGGCGGAAGCCTGGGCCCGCGGCGCCGATTGATGGCAGACGACCTGATCGTCCGGCAGGAGGGACAGGCCGGCCGCATCACGCTGAACCGGCCTAAGGCGCTCAACGCGCTCACCTGGGAGATGTGCCTCGAGATCGAGCGCGCGCTCGACGCATGGCGCGACGATGACAGCGTCGCGCTCGTCGCAATCGACGGGGCGCCTGGACGCGCTTTCTGCTCGGGCGGCGACATCGCCGAGATGTACCGGACCGGTACCGCAGGCGACTTCGACTACGGCCGGCGGTTCTGGCGGGATGAGTACCGCATGAACCGCAAGCTCTTCCGCTTCCCGAAGCCGGTCGTGACCTTCCTGCACGGGTTCACGATGGGCGGCGGCGTCGGGGTGGGATGTCATGCCTCGCACCGGATCGTGGGCGAGAGCAGCCGGGTGGCGATGCCGGAGTGCGGGATTGGCCTGATCCCCGACGTGGGCGGTTCGTTGCTGCTGGCCCGCGCGCCCGGCCGGACTGGCGAGTTTCTCGGCGTCACCGCTACCCGCATGGAGCCGGGCGACGCCATCTTCGCCGGCTTTGCCGACTATTACGTGCCCGAGGCCAGCTGGCCCGATTTGCAGGCGCGTCTGGTCGAAGGCGGCGAACTGGGCCTGGTCGACGAAGTTGCCGAAACGCCCCCGCCGAGCGCGTTCGCCGTGCGGCAGGACGAGATCGACGCGATATTCGGCGGCGAGACGCTGCGCGACATCCTCAACGCGGCCAGCCACGCCGACAGCTCAACGGCGGGCGATGCCCTGGCCGCGATAGCGAAGAACTCGCCTCTGTCAATGTCTTGCGCCGTAGAGCTGATCCATCGCGTGCGGACGCTCGACACGATCGAGGCGGCGCTCGGGCACGAATACTGCTTCACCTCGCGCTCGATGGAGCACGGCGACTTCCTGGAGGGCATCCGCGCCATGATCGTGGACAAGGACCGCGCGCCGCGCTGGCGTCATCCCGGCCCGGCCGACGTGCCGCAGGCCGAGGTGTCGCGGATGCTGGCGCCGCTGGGCGACGACAAGCTTGATTTCGGAGGGGCGACATGAAGATCGGGTTCATCGGACTGGGCAACATGGGCGCGCCGATGGCCGCCAATCTGGCGGGCGCGGGGCACGAAGTATCGGGCTTCGACGTGGCCGATCCATCCGTCGAGGGGGTCGCGCGGGCTGGCTCGGCCGCCGAGGCCGCGCGTGAGGCCGAGGTCGTCATCACGATGCTGCCGAGCGGCGACATCCTGCGCAACGTCGCGGACGAGGTCGTTCCGGCCATGTCGGCGGGCGCCATCCTCCTCGACTGTTCGACCGTGGACGTGTCGAGCGCGCGCGACGTGGCCGAAAAGGCGACGCAGGCCGGGCTCAGGGCGCTCGACGCGCCGGTCTCTGGCGGCACCGGCGGCGCCAAGGCCGGCACGCTGACCTTCATGGTCGGCGGCGACGCCAGCGCCTTCGACGAGGCGCGGCCGCTCTTCGACATCATGGGGCAGAAGGCCGTGCATTGCGGCGCCTCGGGCAACGGCCAGGCGGCCAAGATCTGCAACAACATGATCCTGGGCGTGACGATGATCGCCACCTGCGAAGCCTTTGCGCTGGCCGACCGTCTGGGGCTCGACCGGCAGGCGATGTACGACGTGGTGTCGACGTCGTCGGGGCAATCCTGGTCGCTGACGACGTACTGCCCGGCGCCCGGTGTCGGCCCGACCTCGCCCGCCGACAACGACTATCGGCCCGGCTTCGCGGCCGAGCTGATGCTCAAGGACCTCCGCCTCAGCCAGCAGGCGGCCGAGGCGGCAGACGCCGATACGCGAATGGGGCAACTCGCCTGCGATCTCTACCGCACCTTCGTCGAGGACGAGGACGGGCGCGGCCGAGACTTTTCCGCGATGCTGCCGAGGCTCTCCGCGCGCTCTCGCGCTTGAACCGGGGGGCACAGACGCTAGAACGCTTGTCGGTCCCGGGACAACTCCGGGAGAACGGGAGGAAACACATGAGACTGATCACCATCACCGCCACGGCGGCGCTGGCCGCCGGCGCGGCATTCGCGCAGGACGACGTCGACCGCAGCGATTGGCCCGACAGCTTCACGGTCGGCACGGCCAGCCAGGGGGGCACCTACTTCGCCTACGGCTCGGGCTGGGCCAACCTCGTCGGAGAGGAGCTTGGCCTCTCGGGCGGCGGCGAGGTCACCGGCGGCCCGATGCAGAACATGGCGCTGGTTCATACCGGCGACGCGGCGTTCGGCATGACCACGATGGGCCCGGCCCGCGAATCCATCGAAGGCAACAACCCGATCGCGCCCGGCCTGGCCATGGACAAGGCCTGCGCGATGTTCCCGATGTACCAGACGCCGTTCTCGGTGACCGCGCTTTCGTCCTCGGGCATCGAGAGCATCTCCGACATCCCCGATGGCGCGCGCATCGGCTTCGGTCCCGCCGGTTCGACCTCGGACACCTATTTTCCCGCCATGCTCGAGACGCTCGGCGTCAATTTCGAGCGTCGCAACGGCGGCTGGGATGACCTGGGCGGCCAGCTCCAGGACGGCCTGATCGACGTCATCGCCTTCGCGGCTGGCATCCCGATCCCGGCGGTCAGCCAGCTCGAGGTGCAGACCGACGTCAACATCATCGAGTTTACCGAGGAGGAAGAGCAGAAGATCGCTCGACAGCTTCCCGGTCGCCGAGTTCGAGATCCCGGCCGACGACCTATACGACGCTCGAGGAGCCGGCGCGTTCGGTCGCGATGTGGAACTTCGCCATCGCCAACTGCGATCTGCCCGAAAGCTTCGTCTACGCCGTGACGGACACGGTGATGTCGGACAATGACCGGATGGTCGGCATCCACAAGGCCGCCAAGGAAACGCTGCCCGAGAACTGGGACAAGAACAAGGTTCTGAAGTGGCATCCGGGTGCTGCACGCTGGTTCCGCGAGAACGCCGGCGCCGACATTCCCGACGACATGGTCTACGGCGGCTGATCCAGGCTGCGGCACGACCGACGGGGCTGCTTCCGCAAGGAAGCGGCCCTTTTCTTGCCCCCCGCGCGGCCGGGCGGGATAAGGTCTCGCGAACAGGGACGGGAGAGCCGGAACATGGCCGAGCACCGCAGCGTCGAGGAGACGGCGATCGCCGAGGGGCAGACAGCCGCGGCCGAGGACGGCATCATCATCGCCGAGGGCGTCGACGAGGAGCCGATCGAGGCGAACCGCCGCACGTTCGAGGGGCTGAACTACCGCATCGTCGCCACTGTCGCGGCGCTCTACGCGGCTTTCCACATGGCGGCGCTGAACGGCGTGTCCATCGGCGACTGGACGGGTATCGAGGTGCCGTTCCTGCCGACCTTCCCGATGGAGACGTGGAACTTCCGGATCGTGCACATCGCCGGGACCCTCGCGCTCGGCTTCCTGCTGTTTGCCGGGCGCAGTTTCGCGGACGACGAGGCCGACCAGACCCGCGTCACCCGCTGGCTCTCGTACCTCCTGCTGATCCCGGCGCTCTTTTCTTTCGGCGCTGCGCTGTCCTTCGCCCGCGACATCGCAGGCGGCACCAGCTGGAACGGTCTCGACGCCGGCCTGCGCTTCAAGGAGATCTGGCTCTTCGGCGTGCCTGCTCATGGTGGCGACGGTGGGCGGCATGATCGTCTCATGGCTGCACAAGCGCGTCCGCGGCGGCTTTGCGGCCCCTGACGCGGTGCTGCTGATCGCGGGCTTTGCGGTCGCGGCCTACCTCATCACGATCTACGACACGCTGATGCGGAACTCGACCGGCACCCCCTTCGCGCCGATCGGAATCTCGATCGCGGCGGTCGCCGGCACGCTGCTGATCATGGAGCTGACCCGGCGCGTGGCGGGCATGGCCCTGGTCGTCATCGCGGTGGTCTTTCTCGCCTACGTGTTCACGGGACGGTATCTGCCAGGCTTCCTGAACGCGCCGCCGATCTCGTGGCAGCGCTTCTTCAGCCAGGTCTACACCGACGCCGGCATCCTCGGGCCGACCACGGCCGTCAGCTCGACCTACATCATCCTGTTCATCATCTTCGCGGCCTTCCTGCAGGCGTCGAAGGTGGGCGACTACTTCGTGAACTTCGCCTTCGCCGTCGCCGGCCGCGCCCGCGGCGGCCCCGCCAAGGTGGCCATCTTCGCGTGCGGTCTGATGGGCATGATCAACGGCACCTCGGCCGGCAACGTCGTGGCCACCGGTTCGCTGACCATCCCGCTGATGAAGAAGGTGGGCTACCGCAAGCAGACGGCCGGCGCGGTCGAGGCCGCGGCGTCGACCGGCGGGCAGATCATGCCGCCGATCATGGGCGCCGGCGCCTTCATCATGGCCGAGATCACCGGCATTCCCTACACCGAGATCGCGATCGCGGCGATCATCCCCGCGGTCCTCTACTTCGTCTCGGTCTACTTCATGGTCGACTTCGAGGCTGCCAAGCTGGGCATGCAGGGCATGCGCGACGACGAGCTGCCCCGCTTCGCGACGATGGTCCGCCGCGTCTACCTGTTCCTGCCCATCATCATCCTGATCGCCGCGCTCTTCGTCGGCTATTCGGTGATCCGGGCGGGCACCCTGGCCACCTTGGCGGCCGCCGTCGTTTCATGGCTCACGCCCCACCGGATGGGTCTGCGCAGCATCGTCAGGGCGTTCGAATTGGCCGGCATCATGTCGATCCAGATCATCGCCGTCTGCGCCTGCGCGGGCATCATCGTGGGCGTGATCAGCCTGACCGGCGTCGGCGCACGCTTCTCGTCGCTGCTTCTGGGCCTGGCCGAGGCGTCGCAGCTGCTGGCGCTGTTCTTCGCGATGTGCATCGCGATCCTTCTGGGCATGGGCATGCCGACCACCGCCGCCTACGCGGTCGCGGCCTCGGTGGTGGCGCCGGGCCTGGTGCAGCTGGGCATCCCGCAGCTGACCGCGCACTTCTTCGTCTTCTACTTCGCGGTTCTCTCGGCCATCACGCCGCCGGTGGCGCTGGCGAGCTACGCGGCCGCCGGCATATCCGGCGCCAACCCGATGGAGACCTCGGTCGCCTCGTTCAAGATCGGCATCTCGGCCTTCGTCGTGCCGTTCATGTTCTTCTACAACTCCGCGCTGCTGCATGGACGGGAGCTGGCCCGAGATCATTCGCGCGGGCGTCACCGCGACCGTCGGGCGTATTCCTGCTGTCGGCGGGCGGTGCAGGGATGGTTCATCGGCGGGCGCGCGGCGTGGTTCCTGCGGCTCGGCCTGATCGTGGCGGCGCTCTTCATGATCGAGGGCGGCGTGGCAACCGACCTCATCGGCATCGGCATCGGGGTCGCCGTCTTCCTGCTGCAGCGGTTCGTTCACCCCGACCCCGACGCGCCGATCCCCATCCGTGGCGTTGACTGAGCTTCCCCGGGTTTCGCAGTCGCCCACCGAGAGCGACTTCGTCCAGGACCCCTACCCGTTCTACGACCGCGTCCGCGCGCTTGGCCCCTTCGTCTGGTGGGACGATTACGAGATGCCGGTGGCGGCCGGCATGGATGGGTCAACGCCGTGCTCCGCGACCGCCGGATGGGGCGCGAGCCTCGCGGCCCCGCCCGAGGTTCCGCCGCATCTGGAGCCGTTCTACGCGATCGAGGCGCACTCGATGCTCGAGCTCGAGCCGCCGCGCCACACCCGGCTGCGCGGCTTGGTCCTGCGCGCGTTCACCTCGCGCCGCATCGCCGCGCTCGAACCCGAGATCCGCGCCCTCTGCCATAGCGCTGATCGATGCCTTTCCCTCCGGGCCGTTCGACCTGCTTCCCTGCTACGCGCGGCAGGTCCCGGTGATCGTGATCGCCCGGCTGCTGGGCGTGCCCGAAACGCGTTGCGCCGATCTGCTCGGCTGGTCGAACGCGATGGTGGCCATGTACCAGGCCCGCCGCACCCGCGCGGTCGAGGAGGCCGCCGCGCAGGCCGCCGCCCAGTTCACGGCGTTCCTTGGCGAGATCGTGCGCGAGCGCCGGGCAGCCCCGCGCAACGACCTGATCTCGCACCTGGTCGCAGTCGAGCAGGACGGCGACCGGCTGTCGACGGAGGAGCTCATCGCGACCTGCATCCTGCTTCTGAACGCGGGGCACGAGGCAACGGTGCACTCGATCGGCAACGGCGTCCGGGCGCTGCTGCAACACGGCAGACCGCCCGTCACGCCGCAGGCGGTCGAGGAGATCCTGCGCTGGGACCCGCCGCTGCACCTGTTCACCCGCTACGTCTATGACGACCTGGAACTCGCCGGGTGGTCGTTCCGGCGCGGAGAGCGCATCGGCTGCCTGCTGGCCGCCGCGAACCGCGACCCGCGCGCCTTCGCCGAGCCGCATCGTTTCGATCCGGCGCGACCGGTGCGCCCGAACGCCTCGATTCGGCGCCGGGCTGCACTTCTGCGTCGGCGCGCCGCTGGCCCGGCTCGAACTGCAGGTCGCACTTGAAACATTGCTCGAGCGCTGCCCGCGGCTGCGGCTCGAGGGCGTGCCGAGCTACGCCAACCTCTACCACTTCCACGGGCTCGAACGCCTGATGGTCGCGGCCTGAGCGCCGGCGCGAGGTCAGAGCGGCAGCGCCGTCGTCGACTTGATCTCCTCCATCGAAAGCAGCGCTGTGACGTTGTAGATCTTCACCTCGGCGATCAGCGCCTGGTAGAAGGCGTCATAAGCCCGCGCATTGGGCACCCGCACCTTCAGGATGTAGTCGATTTCGCCCGCAAGCCGGTGCGCCTCCTGCACCTCAGGGCGCTTGCGCAGGGCGTCGAGGAACGCCTTCTGCCACGCCGCATCGTGCTCGCTGGTGCGGATCAGGACGAAGAAGCACGCCTCGAATCCCAGCGCCTCGGCATTCAGGGTCACCGTTTGCGGGCCGATGATCCCAGCCTCGCGCAGCTTGCGGATCCGGTTCCACACCGGCGTCTTTGACGAGCCCACCAGCCGCGCGATCTCGTCCAGAGAGCGGCTGGCGTCTTTCTGCAACTCGGCCATGATCTTCCGGTCGAGGGCGTCGATGCGCACCGGTGTTCCTTCATCTTCGGCCAAACGGAACCTCCTTTTCCTGACGCGACCGTAGTGGTCAGATTGTTCCTTTTCCCAGGGACATATGGCGATCATCGGGGAAGATGTTCTACTTTGGAAGGTGCCACACCGTCACAAGGGGCGCACAGCAATGCCATCGAACCATGGACCACTCCCCATTCCCGCCCCGCCCCCGCCAGTGGCGTTCGTGGGCGCCGGGCCGGGCGACCCGGACCTGCTGACGTTGCGTGCCGCGCCGGCTGCTCGCGAGGCCGACGTGGTGCTTCACGACCGCCTTGTCTCAGACGCCGTACTCGCACTCGGCCGTCCCGGGGGCCGTGCATTCCGGTGGGCAAGGAGGGGTTCGGCCCCGCCACGCCGCAGGACGAGATCGGCCGCCTGATCGTGACCCATGCCCGCGCAGGTCGCCGCGTGGTCCGCCTCAAGTCCGGCGACCCGGGGGTCTTCGGTCGCCTCGACGACGAGATCGACGCCTGCGAGGCGGCCGGCGTTCCCTGGACCGTGGTGCCGGGCATCACCGCTGCCTCGGCCGCCGCGCAGCGCTCGGGCCAGAGCCTGACCCGCCGCGGGCGCAACAGCGGCCTGCGCCTCGTCACCGGCCACGACGCCAGGGGCTTCGCCGAGCACGACTGGCGCGCGCTCGCCCGGCCCGGCGCGGTCGCGGCAATCTACATGGGCAAGCGCGCCGCCCGCTTCATCCAGGGTCGGCTGATCATGCATGGCGCTGACCCGGCCACGCCGGTGAGCGTCGTCGAGAACGCCAGCCGCCCCGATCAACGCGTGATCGCCACCACGCTCGGCCGACTGGCCGCCGATCTCGACGCGGCTGCGCCTCGGGCCCGGCCGTGAACCTTCTGGGCCTTGCGCCGCGCGCCGCGCGCCGCGGCCCTTGACCGAACTTGTGGAGGTCGCGCTCATGAGCCGCACCTTCCACCCCGAGGTCGTCACCGCGAACGCCCTGCTCGAAGGCGAGGTGGTCTACCTCACCGCCGACGACCGCTGGTCTCGCCACCATCGCGACGCCGAACTGATCGAGGACGAGGCACACGCGCGACGCTGCGGCTGCTCTTCGCGCAGGCGCAAGCGGATCGTGGTGGTGGGCGCCTACCTCGCCGAGGCCCGCCCCGGCCCGCACGGGCCCGAGCCGGCCCATTTCCGCGAGGCGTTCCGCACCCGCGGCCCCTCGAACTATCCGCCACGGCAAGCAGAGCCGCGAGCAGCGCTGACGACTGACGCCGGAGGCGAGCCATGTACGCCTACTCCGATTTCGACGAAGGCTTCGTCCGCGACGCGCGTCGCCCAGTTCCGCGACCAGGTCGCGCGCCGCATCGACGGCAGCCTGACCGAGGACGAGTTCAAGCCGCTGCGGCTGATGAACGGCCTCTACCTGCAACTCCACGCCTACATGCTGCGCGTGGCGATCCCCTACGGCACGATGAACCCGACGCAGATGCGCCAGCTCGCCATGATCGCCGAGCGCTGGGACAAGGGCTACGGCCACTTCACCACCCGGCAGAACATCCAGTTCAACTGGCCGCAGCCTGGTCGACGTGCCCGACATGCTCGACGCGCTGGCCGACGTGGGGATGCACGCGATCCAGACCAGCGGAAACAGCGATCCGCAACGTCACCGCCGACCATTTCGCCGGCGCCGCCGCGGACGAGATCGCCGACCCCCGGCCCGGTCGCCGAGCTGCTGCGCCAGTGGTCGACCGACCACCCGGAATTCCAGTTCCTGCCGCGCAAGTTCAAGATCGCCATCACCGGCTCGCCCAACGACCGCGCCGTGACGAAGTCGCACGACATCGGCCTGCGCATGGTCGAGCGGGACGGCGAGCCGGGCTTCGAGGTCTCGTCGGCGGCGGCCTGGGCCGGACGCCGATGATCGGCAAGGTCGTGCGCGAGTTCCTGCCGAAGGCCGGACCTGCTGCCCTATGTCGAGGCGATCCTCGCCGTCTACAACCTGCTCGGCCGGCGCGACAACAAGTACAAGGCGCGCATCAAGATCACCGTGCACGAGCACGGCATCGACGAGATCCGCCGATCTGGTCGAAGCCGAATTCGCCAGCTCGCCGCGCCGCGTTCGACGGCGCGGACCAGGCGCTGCTGGCCGAGATCGCGGCCGCCTTCGCCCCGCCCGCCTTCCGCGACGGCCCGACCGACGCGTTCGAGACGGCGACGGCCGACCCGGTCTTCCGGTGCATGGGCCGACACGAACCTGACCGCGCACCGCCGAGCCGGATCACGCCATCGTCACGATCTCGCTCAAGGCGCATGGCGCGACGCCCGGCGACGCAACGTGCCGACGCAGATGCGCGTCATGGCCGACCTCGCCGAGCGCTACGGCTACGGCGAACTGCGCATCAGCCACGAGCAGAACGTGATCCTGCCGCATGTCCACCGCAGGCCGACCTGCCGGCGGTCCACGCCGAGCTGAGGCGCGCCGGGCTCGCCACCGCGAACATCGGGCTGATCTCCGACATCATCGCCTGCCCCGGCATGGACTACTGCGCGCTCGCCACCGCCCGCTCGATCCCGATCGCGCAGGAGATCGCGACGCGGTTCGAGGAGCTGAAGCTCGAGCACGAGGTCGGGCCGCTCAAGATCAAGATCTCGGGCTGCATCAACGCCTGCGGCCACCACCACGTCGGCCATATCGGCATCCTCGGGCTCGACCGGCGGGGGTGGAGAACTACCAGATCACGCTCGGCGGCGACGGCACCGAGGACGCGACGCATCGGCGAACGCACCGGCCCCGGCTTTGCGGCCGAGGAGATCGTGCCCGGCCATCGAGCGGATCGTCTTCGCCTATCTCGACCTGCGCGAGGGGCCGGACGAGACCTTCCTGCAGGCCTACCGCCGCGTGGGCATGGCGCCATTCAAGGCCGCGCTCTACGACGAGGCCGCGCCGCGATGCCGCTTGACGCCACCGACGTCGCCCTGCGCGCGTCGCGACCTCAACGCGCGCTACCGGCATCACGCGGCCCACGACGTGCTGCGACGCGCGCTGTCCGACCCCAGGTCGGGCCGCGTGGCGCTGGTGTCGTCCTTCGGGGCGGAGTTGGTGGTGCTGCTGCACCTCGTGGCCGTGGTCGACCGGACGCTGCCGGTGCTGTTCCTCGACACCGAGATGCTGTTCCCCGAAACGCTCGCCTACCAGCGGGAGGTCTGCCGCAGCTGGCTCGGGCCTGCGGGATGTCCGGCGCACGCGCCCGTTCGCAGGGCGATGCCGGACGGGACGCTGCACCGCCGCGACCCCGACGCCTGCTGCGCCCTGCGCAAGACCGAGCCGCTGGAGGCGGCGCTCGGCGGCTTCGACGCCTGGATCACGGGGCGCAAGCGCTTCCAGGGCGGGCGCGGGCCGCCTTGGAGTTCTTCGAGGTGGAAGAGGCGACGGGGCGGCTGAAGGTCAACCCGCTGGCGCATTGGAACGCCGCAGGACGTGCAGGACTACATCGACGACAACCGCCTGCCGCGGCATCCGCTGGTCGCGCGCGGCTTCCCGTCGATCGGCTGTGCCCCCTGCACCACGCCTGTGGCACCGGGGAGGATGCGCGCGCCGGACGCTGGCGCGGGCAGGACAAGGACGAATGCGGCATCCATTTCGTGGACGGCAAGCTCGTCCGCACCCAGCGGAGAGGAGCGCAGCATGAGCGTGATCGTCACCGACGCAGGCTTCCAGACGACGGCTGGCCCGCACGACTTCGCGTCGATCGAGCTGCTGGGAAAGCCGGCCCCGCGGCGCTCGACGTAACCGGCGACGCCGATCCCGCCGCCGTCTGCCTGATCGCGACCACCGGCGAGCCGTCGATGATCCGCATCGGGTTCCCGAGCTTCGCCGACGGCCGCGGCTTCACGTTGGCGCGCCGGCTGCGTGCGGCGGGCTTCAGGGGCCGGCTTCGTGCGACCGGCCACGTCCTTGCGGACCAATATGCGATGGCGCGAAGATCGGGTTTCGACGAGGTCGAGATCGACTCCGCCCTCGCCGCGCGCCAGCCCGAGGGCCAGTGGCGCGCCCGCGCGGATTGGACTGCGCACGACTATCAGCATCGCCTCGGGCGCCGCTCTTTCCACCGGGCCGATTGATCTGTATCAGGGCCGCGCGAACGCTGCCCGGCCATCAACACCCCAGATGACGAAGGCGCGGAGTCGTCCGCGAAATGCCATGACCGAGCTGAGACCGTTGAACCAAGCCAAGCCCGTTACAGCCCTGCCCGACGCCCAGACCGTGACCGAGGTCCGGCACTGGACGGACCGGCTGTTCTCAGCTTCCGCGTCACGCGGCCGCGAACCTTGCGCTTCCGCTCGGGCGAGTTCGTGATGATCGGATTGATGGGCGACAACGGCAAGCCGCTCCTGCGCGCATACTCCATCGCCTCGCCGGCGTGGGACGACGAGCTCGAGTTCTACTCGATCAAGGTGCCGGACGGGCCGCTGACCTCGAAGCCTGCAGCACATTCAGGCGGGCGACCAGATCATCCTGCGCCCCAAGCCGGTGGGCACGCTGGTGCTCGACGCGCTGCTGCCGGGCAAGCGGTTGTGGTTCTTCGCCACCGGAACCGGGATCGCCCCCTTCGCATCGCTGATCCGCGACCCCGACACCTATGCCCGCTACGACGAGGTGATCCTGACCCACACATGCCGTGAGGCAGCGCAACTGGCCTTCGGCAAGGATCTGGTCGAAAAGACCCGCGCAGACCCGCTGGTGGGCGAGGAGGCGATGGCCAAGCTGCGCTACTTTCCCACCACCACCGGCGAGCCGTCGCCGCAGATGGGCCGCATCACCGACCTGCTGAACTCGGGAGAGGTCTTCGAGAAGCTGGGCGTCCCGCCCATCGATGCGGCGACCGATCGCGCGATGGTCTGCGGGTCGATGGGCCTCAACCTCGACATGAAGGCGATCCTCGAGAGCTGGGACCTGCGCGAGGGATCGAACAGCGAACCCGGCGAATACGTCGTGGAAAAGGCCTTCGTCGGCTGAAGCCAGGGTTGTCGCCCCCGCTCGGGTCGCCCCCGGCCAAGCGGGCGAAGCACCCATCAAAGTCATCGCCGGGCGCGCGTGGCCGCTTGAAAGCAAACGCGTCCGGCCTTATTTTCCCGCATCGATTTTTCGTCACAGAAGGAAAGCCAACATCGCTCGCAGACCGCACAACGCCCCGCCGACGCGCGACACCGGACCCAGGGTCAACGGAAAGATCCGCGTCCCCGAGATCCGGCTCATCGGACCTGAGGGACAGAATGTGGGCGTCGTGACGCCCGAGCGCGGCATGGCGCTTGCCGAAGAACTTGGGCTCGACCTCGTCGAGATCTCGCCCAACGCCTCGCCGCCGGTGTGCAAGATCATGGATTTCGGCAAGTACAAGTACGAGACCCAGAAGCGCGAGAGCGAGGCCAAGAAGAAGCAGAAGACGATCGAGGTGAAGGAGGTCAAGTTCCGCCCCAACACCGACACGCACGACTACGACGTCAAGATGCGCAACGTCCTCAAGTTCCTCGAGAAGGGCGACAAGGTGAAGGTCACGCTGCGGTTCCGCGGGCGCGAGATGGCGCACCAGAACCTTGGGCGAGACCTGCTCGAGCGGGTCGCCGCGGACGTCAGCGAACTTGGCAAGGTCGAGAACATGCCCAAGATGGAAGGCCGCCAGATGGTCATGATGATCGGGCCGGTCCGGTAGTCCGCCGGGGACGAGGGAGATGTCCGGCGTCCCCACTTCGCCGCCGATGGCGCGGTACCGCGATCCCGATGCCACGGGGCGCCTTCATTCCGACGTGTTCCTGCGCAATGGGCCGCCGCTGATTGCGGCGTTGACGCCGTGGCTGGGGGCGCGCACCGGCCCGGTGTTGGAGATCGGCGCCGGCACCGGACAGCATTCCAGCGCGTTCGCCCTCGCCTTCCCGTCGCTCGACTGGCAGCCCTCTGACGTCGATCCTGTTCACCTGCACTCGATCGCGGCCTGGGCACGGTGCCTGGGCGCGACTACGCGCCCGCCCCTTTCGCTCGACGCGGCCGACGACTGGGCCTCGGATCCCGAGATCCAGGGGCTCGGGCCGTTGACGGCAGTGGTGGCGCTGAACGTGGTGCACATCGCCCCGCCAGAGGTCATGAGGGGCATCGTGGCTGGCGCGGGGCGCACACTCGAACCTGGCGGCCTCCTGATCTTCTACGGACCCTTCATGGTGCATGGTGACGCTGTGGGCGCGGGCAATGCCGCCTTCGACGCCAGATTGCGCGAGGAAGATCCCCGATGGGGGCTGCGCGACACAAACGAGGTCGAGGCGTTGTCGCGTGACGCCGGCCTCTCTCCGGCGGCACTGGTCGCGATGCCGGCGAACAACCGCCTTCTGATCCTGCGACGCGAACGAAACGAGGCGGCTGCCACCGTCTGACCCCTGCCGGCGCCGTTGTGGTACCAGGAAAGGATGGGCTGCCGGCTCGGCCGGCAGCCAAGGACCGACTCAAGCGATGGCGGCCACCCCCCGACGGGTCATGACGGCCACAAGGTGGGCACGATATTCCGGGCTGCCGTGAAGGTCGCCGATCATGCCGTCGGCCGGAGGCGGCGACAGGCCTGCCACCGCGTCGGGCGTGAACGAACCTGACAGCGCCTCTTCGGCCTCGCTCCAGCGGAACACGCCGCTTTCCGAGGCACCGGTGACGGCCACGCGGACGCCACCATCGTACTTCGCCACGAACACCGCCACGAGCGGGAAGCGCGAGGCCGGCTGGATGAACTTCTCGTACCGTGCGGTTTGCGGGATCGGGAAGCGCACCTCGGTGATGATCTCGCCCTCGTCCAGCGCAGTGGTGAACATGCCCTGGAAGTAGTCGTCAGCCGCGATCTCGCGCCTGTTGGTCACGATGGTCGCCCCCGACCCCAGCGCACCTGCCGGATAGCAGGCCGACGGGTCGTTGTTGGCAAGGCTCCCGCCGATCGTGCCGCGGTTGCGCACGGCCGGGTCGCCGATGCGGGCGGCCAGGCTCGCCAGCGCCGGATAATGCTGCGCCGCCTCGTCGGCCACTGTCTTGTGGGTGGTGCCGCCGCCGACGGCCAGGACGCCGCCTTCGGCTCGGACATACCTCATCGACTCGATGCCCGTCAGGCTGACCAGCGTGCCGGGATCTGCCAGTCGCTGCTTGAGCGTGGGGATCAGGGTCTGGCCGCCGGCAAGCGCCTGTGCCTCGCCCTCACCCAGCGCCGCCACGGCGTCTTCGACCGTCTTCGGCCGGACCAACTCGAATGCGTACATCTCTCTCCCCCTCAGTCGGCCGACGCGTTCAGCGAACGATCGGCCATCGTGCCATGACCCGCCGCTCGGGCGGCATTGATCGCCGACCAGACGCGCGAGGGCGTCAGCGGCATGTCGATATGGGCGACGTCGTGGCCGCCCCGCTGCAGCGCGTCGATCACTGCGTTGACGATCGTCGGCGGCGAACCGATCGCGCCGGCCTCGCCACAGCCCTTCACGCCCAGCGGGTTGTGCGTGCAGGGCGTCTGACACGAGTGGTCGACGCCGAACATCGGCAGGTCGTCGGCGCGCGGCATGGCGTAGTCCATGTAGCTGGCCGACAGGAGCTGCCCGCTCGGCATCGTAGGCCGCGCTCTCCCACAGCGCCTGCCCGATGCCCTGCGCCAGTCCGCCATGGACCTGCCCGTCGACGATCATCGGGTTGATGACGTTTCCGAAATCGTCGACCGCCCAGAACGAGCAGACCTCAACCTTGCCGGTCTCGGGGTCGACCTCGACCTCGCAGGAGTAGGCGCCGGCCGGGAAGGTGAAGTTCGCCGGGTCGTAAAACGCCGTCTCCTCCAGCCCCGGCTCGATCTCGTCCAGCGGGTAGTTGTGCGGCACATAGGCGGCGAGCGTCACGTCGCCCCAGGCGACCGACTTGTCGGTACCGGCGACGGTGAATTGGCCGTCCTTCAGCTCGATATCGCCTTCGGCCGCCTCCATCAGGTGGGCGGCGATCTTCTTGGCCTTGGCGATGATCTTGTTGGTGGCTTTGACCATTGCCGAGCCGCCCACGGCGAGACTGCGCGAGCCGTAGGTGCCCATGCCCATCGGCGTGTTGGCGGTGTCGCCATGCACGATCTCGACCTGATCGGCGTCGATACCGATCATATCGGCCACCACCTGCGCAAAGCTCGTTTCATGGCCCTGGCCGTGGCTGTGCGTGCCGGTCATCACCACCAGGCCGCCGGTCGCGTTGACCCGGACCGTCGCGCTCTCGTACAGGCCCGCGCGTGCGCCGAGTTGGCCCACCAGGTTCGACGGCGCGATCCCGCAGGCCTCGATGTAGCAGTTGATGCCGAGGCCGCGCAGCTTGCCGCGCGCCTTCGATTCCTCGGTCCGCCTGTCGAAGCCGCCGAAATCGGCCAGTTCCGCCAGCTTGTCCATCGTCGCGACATAGTCGCCGGTGTCGTATTCCACCGCGACCGGCGTGGCGTAGGGAAACTCGGTGACGAAGTTGCGGCGCCGCATCTCGACCGGATCGATCCCCATCTCGCGCGCCGCCATGTCGATCACGCGCTCGAGCTGGAAGGTCGCCTCGGGCCGGCCGGCGCCGCGATAGGCGTCGACCGGCACGGTGTTGGTGAACACCGCCTTGACGTTCACGTAGATCAGCGGCGTGCGGTAGTTGCCCGCCATCAGCGATGCCGTGCAGCCAGGTCGGGACCGCGGGCGCGAAGGTCGAGAGGTAGGCGCCCATGTTCGCGTAGGTGCTCGGTCCGCAGCGCCTGGAACACGCCGTTCTCGTCCAGCGCCAGCTCGATCTTGGTGACGTGGTCGCGGCCATGCGCGTCGGTCACGAAGCTCTCCGAGCGTTGCGCCGTCCACTTCACCGGGCGGTGGAGCTGCTTGGCCGCGAAGGTGCAGAACGCCTCTTCGGCATAGTGGAAGATCTTCGAGCCGAAGCCGCCGCCCACATCGGGCGCCACCACGCGCAGCTTGTGTTCGGGGATGCCGAGCACGAAGGCGCCCATCAGCAGGCGGATCACGTGCGGGTTCTGGCTGGTGGTGTAGAGGGTCGAGCTGTCGGTCGTACTGGGCATAGTCGCCCACCGCCACCCGCGGCTCCATCGCGTTGGGGATCAGCCGGTTGTTGACCAGCTCCAGCGTGGTCACGTGGTGCGCCGAGGCGATCGCCTCGTCCACCGCCTCGCGGTTTTCCTCGACGAAGCCCCAGTCGTAGCAGAGGTTGCCCGGCAGCTCGTCATGCACCTTCGGCGCGTCGTCGGCCAGCGCGGCCTTCATGTCCACGACCGCCGGCAGCTCCTCGATGTCGGCGACGATCGCCTCGGCCGCGTCGCGGGCCTGCGCGGCGGTCTCGGCAACGACGGCGGCGATCGGGTCGCCCACATGGCGCACCTTGCCCTGCGCCAGCACCGGGTGCGGCGGCTCCTGCATCGGATTGCCGTCGCGGCTCGTCACCTGCCAGCCGCAGGGCAGCCCGCCGATCCCCTCGAAATCCTTGCCGGTGAAGACGCGCAGAACGCCGGGCATTGCCTCGGCCGCGGCGGTGTCGACACCATTGATGCGTCCGTGCGCCACGTCCGAGCGCAGGAATGCCACATAGGCCTGCCCGGGCAAATTGATGTCGTCGGTGTAGCGGCCACGCCCGGTCAGGAACCGCACGTCCTCGCGCCGCTTGGTGCTGGCGCCGATGCCTACGTCCTTAGGCATGTCATTCCTCCCTGAGATGCGTCCGCGCTCTGTCGGCGGCGTCGTTCTTCGGCCGTCACTCGGCGGCGATGGTCTGCGGCACGTCCTGCCCCGATGCCGCCAGGATCGCCTTGACGATGTTGTGGTAGCCGGTGCAGCGGCAGATGTTGCCGTCGAGGTAGTAGCGGATCTCGGTCCTCGGTCGGCTGCGGGTTCTCAGCCAGAAGCGACGCGGCCGCCATCACCATGCCCGGCGTGCAGAAGCCGCATTGCAGCCCGTGATGGTCCTGGAAGGCCTGCTGGATCACGCCGAGGCTGCCGTCGGGATTTGCCATCCCCTCGATCGTCTTGACCTCGGCCCCGTCGCATTCCTGCGCGAAGATCGAGCACGCCTTCACCAGCTTGCCGTCCACGTGCACGTCGCAGGCGCCGCACTGGCTGGTGTCGCAGCCCACATGGGTGCCGGTCAGCCCCCAGTCGCTCACGCAGCACCTCGACGAGCAGCGTCCGTCCTTCGACCTCGGCCGACCGTTCCTTGCCGTTCACGGTCATCTTGACCTGCGCCATTTCGCTCCTCCCTGGCATTCGTCGCGGCGGAGTGAAGCATCTTGGCCGGCGGGTGCCTAGCCCCAATCCGCAGCCTCCGGCCGCTTCCCGGCCCACACCCGCAGGCGTAGTCCCGCCGAGGCGTCCATCCGCCGCAGGCCGCCGGCGCCGCGTCCCCCGCTGCGCCTTAGAAAGTCTCCGACAGAAGCTCCGTCAGCGCCTCCCACGAGGCGCGGTCGGCGTCGAGGTCATAGTCGTCCGAGCCCCAGACGGTGAACGAATGCCGCGCCCCGCCGTAGATCTCGGCCCGGTGCGCGACCCCCGCCTCGAGCATCTGCGCCAGCACCTGCGCCAGCTCTGACGGCCCCGAGACCGGATCGGCCGAGCCGTGCAGCAGAAGAACTGGCGCCGCGGTTTGCGAATAGTCCTGCCCCTCGGGCGTCGGCAGCCCGCCGTGGAAGCTGACGAAAGCCTGCGTCTCGGCCCCCGCGCGTGCCGCCTCGAGCACGGCCGCGCCGCCGAAGCAGTAGCCCATCATTACCACCCCGTCGGTGCCACCGGGAATGTTCGCCACTTCGTCAAGCGAGCCCAGAAGCCGCTGGCGAAAGAGCTCGCGGTCGGCGTAGAGCGCGCCCGACCGCTCGCGGTTCTCCTCCATCGAGGTCGGTAGGTTCCCGACGCCGTAGACGTCGATAGCAAAGGCGGTATAGCCGAGCGCGGCCAGCATCTCGGCGCGCCGCTTCTCGTAGTCGGTCAACCCGTCCCAGTCATGAACGATGACGACGGTGCCCAGGCTCTCGTCGAGGTCGGTGTTGCGCGCGACATAGCCCTCGAACTCGGTGTCGCCGACCGAATAGCGATGGGCCTCGCCGACGATTTCGGCCTGCGCGGCGGATCCCGCCACAAGGGCTGCAGCAATCGCGATCCTGATCATCCCGGCATCCTCCTCTGCTGAACGTATTGTGCCGCAGCGGCAGATAGCGCGCACCCGCAACCGGCAAACCGGTGCAACGATTGCGCACCGCCTTACCGGGACGGCCAATGGATCCTCTCGCGCAAGGTCGACGCGGTACCTTCAGCCTTCGCGCGGACGCCCGCGCGCCGGGCTTTCCTTCAGCAGACCGCCCACGCCCATCGCGGCAATGTCGGCGTCGGTGACGGCGATGCCGCAGACCACCCGCGACAGCACCCAGTCGGTACCGTTCAACGCCGGCGAGCGGGCACATCCGGGCAGGCCGATCACCGGCCGCCCTTCCCGCTCGCCCAGCACCAGCAGATTGCCGGGGTCGACCGGCATCCCGTAGCGCGTGACCCGCCCCCCGGAGCGGCGCAGCGCCTCGGGCATCACGTCGCGCGCGTCCGAGGTGGCCGACGCGGTCAGCACAAGCACCAGATCCGCGTCAGCCTCGCCGATCGCCTCGGCCAGCGGCCTGATCTCGTGCGGCACGTGCCGGACGTCGTCCAGGTCGACGTCCAGCGCCTCGAGCCGGCCGGCGACGGCACGCGCTCCCTTGTCCGAAAGCGATTTTCCCGGCACCTCGGTCTCGATCAATACCGCCCGGCGCAGCACCGGCGGGGCGATCTTCAACGCCCCCGCCCCGGCCTCCCGCGCCCGCGCCAGCGCGTCGGCGCCGACCCCGTAGGCGATGATCTTGACGGTCCCCACCATCGTGCCCTCACGCACGGCCGACAGCGGCGGCAGGACGGCCAGCGTGATGGTCGGATCCACGGCGTTCAGAGCGTGGATGCGGCCCGGCTCGTAGACCAGAAGACCGGCCTGCGTGGCATAGAGATTGGCGCGCCCCGTGGCGGCTGCCGTCAGGCGCAGGCCCGCCGCCGCCGGATCCGGCACCAGCGCGTCCGCCACGGCGGCGGCCGCGGCATCCTCGGCCACGTCGTCGGGGTCCAGCCTCGCGACCGTCAGCTCGGCCACGCCTGCCTGCTCGAGCGCCGCGACCTCCTCGGGCCCCAGCACCGTCCCCTTTTTCAGCCGCAGGCCGGGCGCCGCAAGCGAATGGGCGAGGATCGCGCCCGCCGCGTCCGAGGGCGGAACCGGTCCGAACCTCATTGTCGGCCTCGCGCCGATGCGTGCGTGCGCACCTGTGTCATGGAACCTCCCGCTCGTGCACCCGAGGCTGCGGCGCAGCATGGCGCGCCGTCAAGCTTCGTCCAGCGCCCCCTTCTTCGGCGCGCCGTGCGCCTGCCGGGCGCGGGTGGACCGGCAGGCGGCGCCGCCCTCGGCCGTCACGCGCCGCGCCGCAGGGTCTGCACGACCTCGGCCAGAATCGCGACCGCGATCTCGGCCGGCGATCGCGCTCCGATGTCCAGCCCGACTGGCGCATGGATCTTCCCTATCGCCGCCTCGTCAAAGCCCGCCTCTCGCAGCCGCGCCACCCGCTTGCCGTGCGTGCGGCTCGATCCAAGGCAGCCCAGATAGAAGATCTCCGATCGCAGCGCCGCCTCGATCGCCGGATCATCCAGCTTGGGATCGTGGGTCAGCGTCACCACCGCCGTTCGCGCATCCAGCCCGTGGGCGGCCAGCGCCTCGTCGGGCCAGTCGTGCACGATCGTCTCGCCCGGAAATCGCGTCGCCGAGCCGAACGCCTCGCGCGGGTCGACCAGCGTCGGGTCGAACCCTGCCAGCCGCGCCATCACCATCAGCGGCTGCGCGATGTGGACCGCGCCCACCACCACCATCCGCAACGGCGGATTGTAGACGGCAACGAAGATCTCGCCCTCAAAACCCGACCGGTCCAGACGGAAGCGATCCGGCCATTCCCCCGGGCCCTCGAGCCGCCGTGTCCAGCTCGCCGTGTCGACCACGTAGGCCAACGGCCGGCGCGCGTCGCGCGCCGCCACCACGTCGTCCAGCAGGTCGGCCAGTGGATCATCCAGTGGCTCGACCATCACCCGGATCGTACCGCCGCAGGCCAGTCCCACGGCGAAGGCTTCGTCGTCGCTGACGCCGAAGCTCAGGATCCGCGCTTTGCCGTCTTCCAGCGCCTCGAGCGCCTCGACCACCACCGCGCCTTCGACGCAGCCGCCCGACACCGATCCCTGGATGTCGCCCGCCCCCGAAATCGCAAGCTGGCTGCCCACCGGGCGCGGGGCCGACCCCCACGTCTCGACCACGGTAGCCAAGGCCGCCCCGCGGCCCTCGCGGTGCCAGTCGCGCGCTATGCGCGGGATGTCCTCGAAGTCGGGCGTCACCAGGCTCGGTCCATTGCCGGAATGTCCGGGGACGCCGCCCACGGGCGCGCGCCCCCTCGGCCGAGAATGGGCGCGATCGACCGGCGATGTCCAGAGGCCCCAGCGCGGCATCGGATCCTGCGAGAGCCCAAGCGGCGCCGCGATTGCGCGATCAGTTGGTGGCAGAAACGCCGCGGTCTGCAGAGTTCACGGTGAACGTGGCAGTTAGGGCTTCAGGCGCAGCCGGAGGCGCGCCGGGTGCCGGCGGACGGGCCGCCGGCGTCAGGGGCGCAGGGGCCGGGCTTCGGCGCGTGGCAGTGGCTGGCCGCGGTAAGCATCATGTCGGTGCAGATCGTCGATCAGCGCGTCGATCACGAGGCCGAGAACGTCGCGCGAGGCATCGCGCGCCAGGTCCGGCAGGGGGTCTTTCGGCAGTGTCATGGTCAAGTCTCCACCACGATTGCGTCGATGAGGACATGATGACCCCACATGGTCATCAAGCAGTTAACGTTTCGGCGCCGGCGACGCAGAAAGCCGGCCGCCGACGCAGGCGCGCCACGTTGTGCGGACATCACGCTCAGATCTCGCCGCGGCAGAACGCCGCGCGGAGGTCGGCGCGGGTCATCCCGATGTCGGCCAGCTCCGACCCGCTCTTCGACAGAAGCAGCCGGCGGTCGCGATAGCGGGCGTCGGCGCGCAGCACGCCGGCCAGAAGACGGGCCAGCAGAGGGCGCTGCCCATGCGTGGACGGGACGGGAAGGAAGCAAATCTCGGTGATCATTTCGGAACTCCTGGAAGGGGCTTCTGGGTGCCCTCACCTTCCCCGACCCGCGTAAGTCCGGCGTGAAACGGGACCCTTCGGCGGCGTGAAAACCGCTCCGCCCGCGTGAAAAGCGGGACCTGCCACTCGAACGAGAAGAGGCCGGGCGCGCGGCCCGGCCTCCTCGATCCTCTCGCGAACGGAACCCGATTCAGTTGGCGGCGGCGGTCTGCAACAGCTCCGTGATCCGCCGCACCGTCGCCCGCCGGTTGGCCCGCTCGGGCCCGTCGGTCTCGACCTTCAGGAACTTCTCGCCGTAACCCTGCACCACCAGGTTCTCGGGCGGCACCTCGAAGTATTCCGTCAGGGCCAGCGCCACCGTCTCAGCCCGCCGATCCGACAGGGCGAGGTTGTAGGCTGCGTCGCCCACCGCATCGGTGTGCCCCTCGATCAGGAACACCTCGCGCGGATCCTGCTCGATGGCCGCCGCGATGGTACGGCCGAGGTCACTCAGCTCGCGCGCCTGGTCGGGCGTGATGGCGGCCGAGCCTGTCTCGAAGGTGATGTTGTCCAGTTCGACGGCCGGAGCCAGCGCGCGCACCTGCGGGATCGTCCGCACCTGGCGCAGCGTGAAGCGCCGGCCCACATCGGCCTCTGCCTCGAGGGCGCGGCGCAGCGCCGCCTCGTCGAACGACTGCTGCGCATCCTGCGTGGCGCGGCGGGGCTCGGGCAGCCGGCTCACGTCGACCGCCTTCGTCTCCGTCGTGTCGTCGATCAGCACGATCCGTTCACCGTCGGGCGTGATCCGCACCCGCCGCAGGACGCGCAGTTCGGCGTCGCGGATGGTGACGATCTGGCTGCCATCCTCGCGGGTGACCGTCGTCCGGGTCGAGCCGTCGTCGAACGTCTCGGTCCGCACCTCGGCTCCCGGCTGGCGCAGGAGCGCATCGTCGTCCTTGATCAGCTGGTAATCGCCCCCCTGCTCGACCACGACGCGGTCGCCGGAACTGGTCACGACCTGACGTCCGTCGCTCAGCACCTTGCCGGCGGCGAACGCGCCGAGTCCGACCAGCAGCGCACGCTCGAACTGGCTCAGCCCCTCCTCTTTGTCCTTGTCGGCGCCGGCATCGGCCCCCTTCGATTTGCTGGGCGCCGCCTCGAGCGTTGTCTCGAACTCCTCGTCGCTCGACCGAGCCGTTTCCTCGGTGACCACTTCTTCGGTCACCTCGGCCGCATTGTTCTCGTCAGCCGTGGCGGCTGCCGCCTCGGCAGGTTGAGCGGCCGCGGGGGCCTCGGTTGCCACAGCCTTCGGCCGGGCCTGGGGCGAGCCTTGCGTCTTGGCCTCGGCGTCGCCCTCAGCGGTCTTCGCGGCGCCATTATCAACGGCCGGGGCGGGTTCCTCTGCGGCTGCGGCATCCTGCGCGGCGGCTGCATCCTCTCCCGGCGCGGCTTCATCGGCAGTCACCGCATCCGGCGATGTTTCGGCGTCGGCTGCGGGTGCAGTGCTCGCGTCCGCCGCAGCGCCGCTTTCGGCATCGGTGACGGGCGCCTCGGCGGCAGCGTCGCCTTCCGCGGTGTCGGCCGGGTCGGCCGTCTCGTCCGCCTGAGACGCCTGATCCTCGGCCGCGGATTCGGCGGGCGCTTCGGCCTCCGGCTCGCCGTCGGCGGGAAGACCGTCCTGCAGTGTCTCGACGATGTCGTCGCCTTCGCCAGCCAACTCGGCCGCCGGAGCTTCCGCAGCCGCATCCGCCGAGGCCGCACCTTGCGCGGCCGGCCCGGCCTGGGCCTTACTGTCCCCTTCGGGAGCGGGCGCTTCGGCGGCTTCAGCCGGCGCGGCTTGAGGTTCGCCTTCCGCGTCCTCGGTCGCCTGCGTTTCTGCGGCGGGTTCCGCCTCAGCCTCGGGCTGCGCCTCGGCGCCTTGATCCTGCGCGGGCGCCGGCGCGACCTCGGCCGCCTCTCCCGGTGCCGCGACGTCTTCGCTCACGTCCTCGCCGACCTGCTCAGGCGCGGCTGCCTCAGGCGCCGGCTGTTCGGCCTGCTCAGGCGCAACCGCCTCATCGGCCGGCTGTTCGGCCGGCGCGGGCTCGGCTGCCTCGTCCGCTGGCTGTTCGGCCTGCCCGGGCTCAGCCGCCGCATCGGCCGGCGCCTCCTGGGAGGCAGCACCCTCGGCTTCGGGTGCCTTTTCGACCGCTTCGCCCTCGGCGGCCGGCGCCTCGCCGTTGGCAGGCGGGCATGGCGGCTCGGCGCCCTCGGGACATTCCGTGATCTGGACGCCGTCGCCCTCCTGCGCCGGAAGCGTGCCGGGCAGCATCAGGGACAGACTGGCGATGAGGGCGGTCGTGGTGCGAAACGTGCGCATGCGCGGGTCCTCGTGAGAAGAAACTCTGGCATCGGAAACCGCCACCGACGGGCCCGGTTCCGCAGACAGGCCCCGCGGGCGATCGTCCACCGGCGCCGCGGAAGCCATTCTGTCGGCCGCCGTCGCCCTCAACCTGCCCACCAGAAGTCCAATTCCGCGAGTGAACCGCCCTTGCGGCACAAGGCATGCACCGCTTTGCGCGACGCTCTCGACATCCCGCGCCGTCTGACGCAAGAGCGGGAAACCGCCGCAGAAGGAGGAGCCGAGATGAGCTTCGACCGTTCCGTCAAGATCGCCCCGTCGATCCTGTCCGCGGACTTCGCCGCCTTCGGCGCCGAGTGCCGGGCGATTCAGGAGCAGGGCGCCGACTGGGTCCATGTGGACGTCATGGACGGGCACTTCGTCCCGAACCTCACCTTCGGCCCGGCGATGTGCAAGGCGATCCGCCCGCACGTCAAGACGGTCATGGACGTGCACCTGATGATTGCGCCGGTGGATCCCTTCGTCGAGGCCTTCGCCGAGGCCGGCTGCGACATCATCACCGCCCATGTCGAGGCGGGGCCGCACGTCCACCGCACGCTCCAGGCGATCCGCGCAGCCGGCGCGCGGGCCGGGGTGGCGTTGAACCCCGGCACGCCCGCCGAGGCCGTGCGCCACCTGATCGACATGGTCAACCTCGTGCTGGTGATGACGGTGAACCCGGGCTTCGGCGGACAGAGCTTCATCCGCTCGCAGATCGACAAGATTGCCGCGATCCGCGAAATGATCGGCGATCGGCCGGTTCATATCGAGGTGGACGGCGGCATCGATCCGACGACCGCGCCACTGGTCGCCGCGGCGGGTGCCGACGTCTTCGTCGCGGGCTCGGCCGTATTCAGGGGCGGCTCGGTTGAGAAACCGGCCCCTTACGGGCAGAATATTCGCGCGATCCGCGAGGCCGCCGAGGGTGCGCAGCGGACCGCCGCCTGACATCGCCCGAGGGAGATCCGACCATGGCCGCCACGCCCCCTGTCTGCGACTTCGGCTGGAAGGCGCAGCCCTTCTCGCTGCCTGCGACCGACGGCAAGACCTATTCGCTCGACGACATCGCCGGGCCGAAGGGCACGCTGATCGTTTTCATCTGCAACCACTGTCCTTACGTCCTGGCGGTCATCGACCGGATCGTGCGCGACGCGCGCGAATTGCAGGCGGCCGGCATCGGGGTCGCCGCGATCTGCTCGAACGACGCCGCGCAATATCCGGCGGACGGCTTCGATCGGATGAAGGAGATGGCGGCGGCCCACGACTTTCCCTTCCCCTACCTGCACGACGAGGACCAGTCGGTGGCCCGCGCCTATGACGCCGCCTGCACGCCTGACTTCTTCGGCTTCAACGCCGCGCGCGAGCTGCAGTATCGCGGCCGGCTCGACGCCTCGCGCAAGGAGACGGCGCCGCCGGACGCGCGGCGCGAGCTTTTCGAGGCGATGACGCAGGTGGCCCAGACCGGACAGGGGCCGCGCGAGCAGGTTCCCTCGATGGGCTGCTCGATCAAGTGGAAGGGCGCGGCTTGACGGCCGTCGTCTTCGACCTCGACGGCACGCTCATCGACTCGGCGCCCGACATCCAGGCGGTGGCCAACTCCGTGCTGGCGGACGAAGGGCGCCGAGCCGCTCGACCTGCAGACCACACGCAGCTTCGTCGGCAACGGCACCCCGGTCTTCGTGCGGCGCATGATGGCGGCGCGAGGGATCGAGCCGGACCGGCATGCACGGCTTCTGTCCGCTTTCCTGGACCGGTACGAGCACGCGCACGAGCGCACGCGCGTGATGCCGGGCGCACGCGCGGCACTGTTGGCGCTGCAGGACGCGGGGCACCCGATGGGGCTCTGCACCAACAAGCCGCTTGCGCCTGCGCGGGCGGTGCTTCGCCATCTGGATCTCGACGCCTTCTTCGGCGCGGTCACCGGCGGCGACAGCCTGCCGCAGACCAAGCCCCATCCGGCGCCGCTCCACCAGGTGGTCGCGCAACTGGGCGAGCCGCGGGCGATCTATGTCGGTGACAACGAGGTGGACGCCGAGACCGCCGCCAACGCCGGCCTGCCGTTCCTGCTCTACACCCGGGGCTATCGCCGCGCTCGGGTGGAGGACCTGCCCCACGCGGGCGCCTTCGACGATTTCGCCGATCTTCCCGGCCTTCTCGCCGCGATCGACCTGCCGGCCTGAAGCCCGGTGCCGCGCGGCACGGAACGCGCCGCCCGCCTGTCGCATTGACGTCGCATGCTTTTTCTCGGCTTCGCCTTCGCGTGCGTCTTCGCCCTGATCCACGTCGGAATCGGCTGGATGACGTTCCTCGACCGGACGCCGCGCAGCCGATGGCTGTCGGCGGCGGGCGGTGTGGCGGTGGCCTATGTCTTCCTGCACGTCCTGCCCGAGCTTGCTGGGCACCGCGGCACCTTCGCGGAAGAGCTCGGAACCGCCGAGGCGACGGCCGAAAGCCTCGTCTATTCCGTCGCGCTCGCCGGGCTGATCGTGTTCTACGCCCTCGAGAAGACCATCAAGACGTCGCGCCGCCAGGCGCGCGCGCAGGGCCGGGCCGACCTGCCCGGGGCCGGGACGTTCTGGCTCCATATCGGCTCGTTTGCCGTCTACAACGGGATCGTCGGCTACCTGCTTGTCCACCGCGAGGAGCCGGGGCTCTGGTCGCTCGTGATCTACGGCGTCGCGATGTCGCTGCACTTCGTAACCAACGATTTTGGGCTGCGGGAGGACCACAAGGCGCGCTACGACACGGTCGCGCGCTGGATTCTCGCCGCCGCCGTGGTCGGCGGATGGACACTGGGCGCCATCACGCATCTGTCGGAAGTCTGGGTCGCCTTCCTCTTCGCCTTCCTCGCCGGGGGCGTCGTGCTGAACGTGCTGAAGGAAGAGCTGCCCGAGGAGCGTGAGAGCCGTCTGGCCCCCTTCATCGCCGCCGGGGTGACATATGCCGCAGTGCTCCTGGCGATCTGACCGTGCGGGCGGTGGCGAAATTCAGCCGGCCCACCGGCCTTGGGCCTGACTTTGACGCTGCGCAATGCGGGCCAATTCCCACCCGCATAGGCTCGCCCCCCAACGCCGAGGTTGGCGCCAGCGGGAGGGCTTGGCATGGAACACGCGACTGCAGATCGCCGTCACGCGGACGAGGGGCGGCTGGGACCCTGCCCCGAGCACGTTGTGGCCGTCCTCGGCGACCTGGGCCTCGATGACGAGGAGATGGCCAGATACTTCCGCATCGACCTGACGATGATCAGCCGGCTGCGGCGCATGCTCGCCCACCGCGCCACGTCCGGACGCGCCGACGGGATCGATACTCGCACGCCCGTCAGCGAAGTGGCGCGGAGGATGGGCCGGGACGGCGTTCGCGCGATGCCGGTGCGTCGGGGCAACCACGTGGTCGGCGTGATCACAGACCGCGACATCGCCCTGCGGATCGTGGCTGACGGGCGCGATCCGCTAACCACCACCGCCGGGCAGGTGATGACCGCAAGCCTCACCCACGGCCGGACCGGCGGAGGCGCGCCGAGCTGATCGGCACCGCCGTGCGCCCCTTCCGCGGGCGGCTCAGGGCCGCTCGGCGTCGCCGTCCCGCTCCTGCAACGCCTGCACCAGTTGCTTCAGCGAGACGTGGTCGCCCGGCTCCTCGGCGCCCATCTCGGTGGCGAGCGCGTCGAGGTCGAGGATCCGGATCAGGTCGGGCCGCCGGATGATGATGGTGCCGTCCTCGGCCAGGGCGCGAAAGGCGCGGCTGATGGACTCGCGCCGCGTGCCCAGCAGATGCGCCACATCCGCCCGACCGAGCGGGATCTGGACATCCAGCTCGCCATCTTTCACGCGCAGGAAGTGGTCGATGTTGACGAAGCGCGAGCACAGAAACAGCAAGAAGCCCGCCAGCCGCCCCGTCACCTTGTTGTTGGCAAGGATGATCATCCAGTCGCGCGCGCGGTCTAGCTCGTTGAGAATGTTCAGCAGGACGACCCGGTCAAGCTCGGGCGACTGCGACAAGAGCGCCTCGAACGGCGCGCGGCGAAAGGCGCACACCTCGGCATCGGTGGCCGCCTCGATGTCCACCTCCAGCGGGCCGTTGAACACCCGTCCGAACATGTCGCCCCCGACCAGCAGACCGACGATGTGCTGCCGCCCGTCATAGAGCGTCTTCTGCATGCGCAGGATGCCCTTGTGGACGCAGCCGATGAATTCCGGCGTCTCGCCCGCGTGGACGATCGTCTCGCCTGCCGAGAAGCTGCGAAGCCTGCAGAATCCCTGCAGTTCGGCACGCGTCTCCGGCGGCAGGTCCGCCAGTTGGCGGATGCCGCTCAGGTCGCACCCCTCGCGCCGGGCGCGTTGTTCGTCTGGCTCCGGCATGTCCGCCCCCCCTTGTGCCGCCAGACCGCGGCACGCCTTGCTCCAGGACCGCTCGGTGTCGAAGTTCGCTCGCCGGGAACATCGTACCACACTCTCGGCGCGCACTCGACGGTGGGGCGCCGGCCCTCGCTCCTCCCGCAGCCGGCGACGCCAGCTCGTCGCTACCTGCCGTTGATACTTGTCAATGCGGGCGCACGCGGCCCGTGTTCTCGTGCTGACGCAAGGACATGCGCCGCGAGGGGTGAGATGGCAGGTCCGAGGGTCTGGGCGCTGGTGAGCAATGGTGTCCGTGCCCGCATCTTGCGCGGGCTCGGCGATGGCAGCCACGTGGAGCCAATCGAGTTGATCAGCAAGGCGGCGCTGAACCACCTGCGCGAGGCGGTGGCCGACAAAGGCACTGCCGCAGAGAAGGGGAACGGCATGTCTGGACGCGGCTCGCCGGCGAGTGACCCGATCCGCAGCGATATGCTTGATTTTGCTCGCGACATGCTCGCCCTGCTCGAGCGGCATCACCGCGCCGGAGATTTCGACTGGCTCGCCATCGTGGCGCCACCCGAGATGCTGGACATCCTGCGCCGCGAACTGTCGGCAACCATGCGGCCTTCGGTGGTGCTGGACCACCCCCAGAACCTCATACGGCTCCCGACGGCCGAATTGCGGGCGACAGTCCGCAGGATGCTGCCGGACGTCTCCGCATGAGGTTTTCGCAACGCCCGAGGTCGCCGCAACAAGAGGCCCGCATGCTCCCACCTCACTCGAAATTGATCCCATCGAGATGCATAGGATGCGAACTCCGCGGCGCCGCCCTCTGCCGCGAGATGCATCGGACGGAGGCATCGGACCTCAAGCCGCCGCGCCTGCGCCGTGTCGAGCGCGACACGCGGATCTTCGCAGAGGGCCAGGAGCCGGGCGTCGTCGGCGTGCTGCATCAGGGCCTTCTGCGCAAGGAGCGCATGGGACGCGACGGGCGGCGCACGCTCCTCGGGCTGAGCTTTCCCGGCGATATCGTCGGCACCGTGCCCGGCAAGCCGGCCGCCTACACGCTCGAGGCCGCGACCGACGCCGAGATATGCGCCTTCAGTCCCGACACCGCCCGGCGCATGCTGGCGGATAATCGGCATTTCCGCATGCACTTCCTTGACGACGTCTCGCGCCAGCACGCGAACCAGCTCGAGCTGATCTGGCGTCGTGGCGCCCTCACGAGCCGCGAGCGGATCATCGCGTTCCTGGTCACGACCGCCCGCTCGCTGCCGGTCGAATGGCTTTCCGATGGCAGCCTGATCGTCGAGATCGAATTGTCACGGCGGGATTGGGCGGATCTGTCGAACACGACGGTGGAGTCGATCAGCCGCACTCTGCGCCAGCTGGCCGAGAAGAACCTGGTCGAGACCGTCCGGCCAGGGTGCTACCTGATCCGCGATCTGGGCGCCCTGACCCAGCTCGCCGGTCTCGACCCCGATCCGGAGCCCGCCCAGCCACCGGAACGGGGCGAGCCGCATCCCCCCGACATCACCTCGCCGTTGACGGCGGTCACGCTCCGCACCGCGCGGTTGTCTAGGATTGATTCGATTCTCGAGAAGGTGCCGCACCGGTGTGGCATCTGAAGGAAAGACCGAGGCATGCCGTCCCATCATCCGAACTCAGACGTCGAGCCAGTGACGGGATCGACCAGATGTCCGACGGGTTTGGCGGCCGCAGTCGCGCCGGCGCGCGGAACGGTCGCCAACATCGCAGGGCCGGCAGAAGGAGCACAAGATTGAGGTGAAGGCAGCCTGAACCCCCAGGGCCGACCTTCAAGTGCCGCCCTTCCGCGGCACGTCCTCTGCCCCGGCGGCATGACACGTCAACCCCGTCTTAACCAGTACGTCGCCGCCGGGGCACCCGAGTACCCAAACGACCACGCCGGTGCAGCAAGGCACCAGCCCGGAAACCCTGCAAGGAGAGCCGCCGGATGATCGCGAACAGCGACCGCCAGCCGACCAAGCCGCCGCCCGGGCCCCGCTGCGCTCGTTGCGGATCCGACGATCTGGACGCCTGCACCCAGACCATCACCCTCTGGATCGGTGACCGGCCGTATCTGGTCGAGCAGATCCCCGCCTTCCACTGCCCCGTCTGCGCCGAGACGTTCATCGACAGGCAGACCGCCGAACGGCTTCACCGCATCCGTGCCGAGGTCTCCCGCCTCGCCGCCACCTCGGGCAAGGTCGAGGTCCCGGTCCTGGCGTTCCCGCAGGTGGCCCGCTAGCCGCCCTTCGGCCCTCCCTCCGCCGGCGAAGGCACGCCGGTGCGCGCGTGCCGCGGCCGCCATTGCGCGCAGTCAATGCCGGCTGTGGCCAACGGAATAGGATGCCGTTTGCAGGTCACATGAGTGGAGGAGGCAATGGACGACGAGCGACTGCGCCAGGACATCGCCGACGAACTCGACTTCGAACCCAGCATCGACGCCACCGACATCGAGGTCGCCGTGGCCGGCGGGATCGTCACCCTGACCGGACATGTGCGCACCTGCAGCGAGAAGGTGACGGCGATCGACATCGTCGAAAGCATCAGGGGCGTGCGCGAAATCTCCAACGGGATCGAGGTGCGGCCCATGGGCGCCGACGTTACGGCGGACGACGAGATCGCAAGGCGGATCCTGTGCACGCTGCAATGGAGCACCTCCGTTCCCGAGGACAAGATCCGGGTCTCGGTCAGGAACGGTTGGGTGACGCTGGAGGGCAAGGTCGAGTGGCGTTTCCAGGCCGACGCGGCGGCAAGCGCCGTGCATCGGCTGTGCGGCGTGACCGGCCTCAGCAACCGCATCGTCGTCATCCCGTCCGCGAAGGCGACGGACGTGACGGCGCGGATCAGGAAGGCGTTCCTGCGCGATGCCGAACTCGACGCGTCAGCCGTGCGCGTACAGGTCGAGGGGTCGACCGTGACGCTCGAGGGCCGGGTGCGGTATCTGGGCGAGCGCAAGAGCGCCGAGCGCGCGGCCTGGGCCGCCCCGGGCGTCACTCAGGTGGTGGACCGTCTGACGGTGCAGTGACACGTGCCGAGCGCATGCCCCGGCGCGAACCCGCGGCGCGGCGCATCCGCCCGGCCGCCACCGACGGCTCCGATGACGGCGGTCAATGCGAGGCGTTGCGAAACCCGCAAGGATGAACCGAATGCGATCACCATCGCCCGATGGGGAGGCAATGGAACAGAAGCACATCCCGGACTGGATCACCCTGCTGGTGGGGATCTGGCTGATCGCGGCGCCGTTCGTCCTCGGGATCGTGCCGCCGGAAGGGGTGCCGTCATGGCCGCTCACGGCCGACTTCATGCTCTCCGGCATGGCGGCGGTCGTTCTGGCGCTGGCAGCGACCAGCCACCTCCGCCGGTGGGAGGAGTGGTTCGACATTGCGCTGGGGCTTTGGCTCGTCGGCTCACCATGGATCCTGGGCCTGACCTACTCGCAGACGGCGACATGGAACGCGGTCGTCTGCGGTCTGCTGATCGGCGTCATGGGCGTCTGGGGCGCGATCGAAGCAAACCGGCACTATTCTGCCTGAGGAACCTCCGGTGGTGGAGGTGGCCGCTTCCGGTGATGGCGGGGGCGGCAAGGGCGGCGGACGGTCGCTGCGTCAAGCAGTGGCCGGCCGTCGTCTCAGTCGTCGACCTCGTCCTCGGCCTCGACCTGCCCGGTCGATTGCAGCCGTGACATGACCAGCCAGCAGATCAGCGCCCAGCACGCGCCCACCGTCCAGCCCGCCAGCACGTCGCTGGGCCAGTGAACACCCAGATAGACCCGGCTGAGGCCGACGATCAGCGTCAGGCACCACGCCAGCGACACGATGTAGATCTTGATCGCGACCGAAGGCTGCGAGCGGGCGACCAGGTTGCCCAGCGTCAGGTATACCACCGCCGACATCATGGCGTGGCCGCTCGGAAAGCTGCTGGTGAAGACGGCCACCAGATGGGGAACCAGGTCGGGCCGCGTCCGGTCGAACCCCATCTTGAGAAGGTGCGACGACAGCACCCCGCCCACCACGGCCACCAGCACGAAGGCCGCCGTCCGCCGCTTGCCCGAGATGACCAGCCAGCCCACGACGGCCAGGGTGATGATGGTCAGCACCCCGAAGCTGCCCAGCGCGGTGAAGTCGCGCACCATCTCCTGCAGCCAGGGCGGCCCGATTGGCTGCGACGGATCGCCGGGCGTGCGCAGCCCGAGCAGGATCGCCTCGTCGAAGCTCCGCGTGTCGCCCTCCATCACCTCCTCGGCGATCTTGACGAAGCCGAAGATCAGCCCGACCACGACCGTGATCAGCACCGCCAGCGAGCGATCGATGCTCCGCCATCGCAGGACCGAGGCGGCGCGGTCGCGCAGCGAGTGATTGGGGGAACTCATGCGCCGCGCCCCCTCCCGCGCAGGCGGTCGCGGCGAACGAAGCGGTATTCGTGGAGGGCCAGGACGATCACGACAACGTCGAGGACCGTGATGGCCACAAGGAAGAAGGTCAGATCGAAGCTCATCCTGTAGAGCTGATAAAGGATGAAACCGGCCATGGCGATGATGAAGGCGGGATAGGCCCAGACGCGCTCGGTCAGCACCGCGGCGACCAGCACCAGCTTGATCAGCCCATGGGTGACCAGATACCAGGCGGCGAAGAGCTGGGCGTCGGTGGTGAAGCCCTGGGCCGCCAGGCGCACCGCATTGGCCACCGGGTCGCGCGGGTCCTCCAGCAGCTCGGCCCGGGTCAGCCGCGTCGCGATTCCGACGATCAGGTCGTGGCTCAGGAAGGCGAGAGCGAGCCCACCCAGAAGTTCGACCGCGCTGTGCACCCCCTTCAGCAACAGGCTGATCCGGAAGACACGGCGGATGTCGGCCTCGGCGATCCGCATCACGGGGCGGCGCCATTCGTGCGCCGGAAGAACCAGGCCTTCCCGATCTCGGTCGCCACGACGTAGCCCCCCACGATCGCCACGACTGCGCCCATCTGCCCCACTGAGAGCGGCACGAAGTCGAAGAGCGCGCTCGGGCCGCCGAGGAACGGTATCGCCAGGGTGGCGGCCCCCACGACCAGGGTCGAGATCACCAGCAACCGGCTGGGCCGGCTGCGGAAGGCCGGTCGGCGGGTCCGCAGGACAAGAACCACCGCCAGCTCGGTCAGCAGCGAGATCATGAACCACGAGGTCTGGAACGTCGCCTCGCCGGCGCGAAAGACGTAGAGCAGCACCCCGAAGGTCAGCAGGTCGAAGGCCGAGCTGATCAGGCCGAAAACGACCATGAAGCGCTGGATCTCGCGGACGTTCCAGCGCTGGGGCCCGGCCACCCGCTCAGGGTCCACGTTGTCGCTGGAGATCGCGATCGAGGGCAGGTCCGACAGGAAGTTGTTGAGCAGGATCTGCTTGGCCGCCAGCGGCAGGAACGGCAGCAGCGGCGTGGCCAGCGCCATGCTGACCATGTTGCCGAAATTCGCGCTGGTGGTGATCGAGATGTACTTGAGCGTGTTGGCGAAGGTGCGCCGCCCGTCCTCGACCCCGCGGCGCACCACGCTCAGATCACGGTCGAGCAGGATGATCCCCGCACTCTCGCGCGCCACGTCGACGGCCTCGGCGACCGAAATTCCCACGTCGGCAGCCCGCAACGCGGCCGCGTCGTTGATGCCGTCGCCCAGATAGCCCACCGAATGCCCGGTGCGCTGCAGGGCGCGGACGATCCGTTCCTTCTGCTGCGGGTCGATCTCGACGAAGAGGTCTGTGCGCGGCGCGAGGTGCCACAGCGCCTCGTCGTTCATTCGCGCAAGCTCGGTTCCGGTGAGCATCACGGCGCCGTTCAGGCCCACAGCCCTCGCCATGTGCGCGGTGACGTAGCGGTTGTCGCCGCTGATCACCTTGGTGCCGATGCCGAGGCCGGCCAGCGCCTCGATTGTCCGCCCGGCGTCGGGCTTGGGCGGATCGAGGAAGACGAGAAAGCCGCGGAATACCATCTCGCGCTCGTTCTCTCGGCTGTGATCGGGCCGCGCCGCGACGCTTCGCGTAGCCAGCGCAAGGACTCGGAATCCCTCCTCACCCTTCGCCTTCACGACGGCGTCGAGCTCGGCCCGCATCGCCTCGTCCAGCGGCGCTTCGACACCCTCGCGGTCGACCGAGGTGCAGATGTCGAGCACGTTCGCCACCGCGCCCTTGGTGATGAAGACGTGCCGCTCCGGCGCGCCCGCCTCGGCGACGACGATGGTCAGGCGGCGGCGCACGAAGTCGTAGGGGATCTCGTCGATCTTCGTCACGCCATCGGTCGTCAGGCTTGCGTGCTCGCCCGCCGCGACGATGGCCGCGTCGAGGGGGTTCTCTATCCCGGTTTCCAGCGCGGCGTTGACGAAGGCCAGCCGCCGGACCTCGTTCGACGGTCGGCTGGCCGGGTCCAGCACGTCGGTCAGAACGATGGTGCCCTCGGTCAGCGTGCCGGTCTTGTCGGTGCACAGGATCGTCATGCTGCCAAGGTTCTCGATCGCGTCGAGCTGCCGAACGATCACCCCGCGCCGGCTCATCTCGCGCGCCCCGGCCGACAGGGTGACGCTGATGATGGCCGGCAGGAGCTCGGGCGAAAGGCCAACCGCCAGCGCCACCGCGAAAAGAAGCGAACTCGATCACCGGGCGGTCGAGCAGCAGGTTCACCGTCAGCACGAACAGGACGATGCCCACCATGACCCGGATCAGCAGATAGCCGAACCGGCGAACGCCGCGCGTGAAGTCGGTTTCGCGCGGACGCGCCCGCAGCCGCGCGGCGATCGCGCCGAACTCGGTGCGGCGGCCGGTCCTGGCCACCAGAACCCTGGCCGTGCCGCTGCGTACGGAAGCGCCCAGAAAGATGCTGTTGCTTCTCGCGGCGAGGGGCGCGTCGGCGGCGACGGCCCCCGGCCGCTTTTCCACGGGGAACAACTCCCCCGTCATGCTGGCCTCGCTGACGAGGAAGTCCTGCGCCTCGAGGACGACGCCGTCAGCTGGGATCAGGTTGCCCGCCGACAGAAGGATCACGTCGCCGGGGACGATGCGTGTGACGTCCAGCGTCCGCTCGGCCCCGTCGCGCAGGACCCTGGCGGTCAGCGCGAGGCGCTTCTTCAGTTCCTCGACCGCGGTCGAGGCCCGGTACTCCTGAAAGAAACCCAGCAGCGAACTGCCCAGCACGATCGCAAGGATGATCCCCGCATCCACCCATTGCTGCAGCGCCAACGAGATGACAGCGGCGAAGGCCAGGATCAGGACGAGCGGGCTTTCGAACTGCCGCAGCAGCAAGCGCAGCGCCCCCAACCGCTGAGCGTCGTCGACGCTGTTCGGCCCGACCGCGGCCAGACGTTCGGCCGCGCGCTCCGACGAGAGGCCGGCTGGCCCGGATCCCAGCGCCCGCGCCAGAACGTCGGCATCTTGGCTCCAGTAGCTCGCGTCGTCCGCCGCATCGGTCATCGGGCGCTCCCGCCAGTGGGCAGCCGCACGATAGGCCGGGCGCCGCCGGCACACCACAGGGCCAACGCTCGCCGGCCGCCCGGTCCCGCGCGCGACCTCAGGCGGCGGGCGGCTCGCCGCCGGCGAGGCGCTTCTGCAGCGGAAGCAATCCGGCGATGGTCAGCACCGCGAAGGCGGCACCGGCGAGAAACGTCCAGCGCGCGCCGTAGATGTCCCACAAGAGCCCCGCGATGACGCTGGCCGCAAGCAGCGCCACGCCGGTCGCGAAGTTGAACATCCCGAAGGCCGTGCCGCGCAGTTCCGGCGGCGCGCTGTCGGCTACCAGCGTCGCCAGCAGCCCCTGCGTAAAGCCCATGTGCAGCCCCCAGAGCACGACCCCGACCATGATCCCGGCTAGGCCTGGGGCCAGCGCCAGCACCAGGTCGGCCGCGATCAGCAGCCCGAGCCCGACGACGACCACGCCGACGCGGCTCGTCCGGTCCGAGAGCGCGCCCGCCGGATAGGCCGACAGCGCATAGGCGACGTTGAGCACCACCAGGACCAGGGGGACGAGCATCAACGACAGGCCCGCGCCCTGCGCGCGCAGGATCAGGAACGCCTCGCTGAACCGTGCGAGCGTGAAGACGGCCGCCACCGCGACGACGCGCCAGTAGATCGGCCCCAGGCCCGCAAGCTCGCGGCGGCTGAGCGGGCTGGCCACCTCGCGCCGCCCGGCCGGGCGCGCAGGTTCGTGCACGACGAACAGGATCAGCGCCAGGGACCCTAGCGCCGGGATCACCGCGACCCAGAACACCGAGGCGAAGTCGTCGGCGAAGAGCCACATCAGCCCGATCGCCATCAGCGGTCCGAGAAAGGCGCCGGCCGTGTCCAGCGACTGCCGCAGCCCGAAGGCCGCCCCACGCAGCCGGGGTGGCGCGATGTCGGCCACCAGCGCGTCGCGCGGCGCGCCGCGGATGCCCTTGCCGACCCGGTCGACGAAACGCGCCGCCACCAGCCAGCCCACCGATGGCGCCAGCGGAAAGACCGGCTTGGTCAGCGCCGCCAGCCCGTAGCCGGCCGCCGCCAGCTCCTTGCGGCGCCCGATCCGATCGCTCAGCGCCCCGGAAAAGACCTTGGTGATCGCCGCCGTCGCCTCGGCGATGCCTTCGATGATGCCCACGCTGAACGCCGATGCCCCGAGTCCCACCACCAGGTAGACGGGCAGCAGCGCGTGGATCATCTCGGACGAGACGTCCATCAGCATCGACACGAAACCGAGCGCCCAAATGCCCGCGGGAAGCCGCCGCCAAGCCGGCGCGGCGGGTATGTCGGGATCAGGGATGCTCATGGCGGTGTCCGCGTCTGTCGGGGTAGAATGCGCCGGATGCCCAAAGGGTTCGCGCCGAGGCAGAGCCACCGCGGCCTGAACGGAGTGTCCCCTCGCGCCGTCGCCCCAGCGTCAGACGGCAAGCTCCAACGGCGAGACGATGACGCTGTCGCCGTCGGCATAGATCCAGTCCCCCTCGCCGATCGTCACGCCGCCGATCTCGATCGGCTCGCCGCGCATCGACGCGTCGCCCTGCCAACCGCGCCGCGCTGTGGTGCCGAGCGCCCGCACCCCGAGGTCCAGCGCGTCGATCGCCACGCTGTCGCGGATCGCACCATTGATGACGACGCCGCGCCACCCGTTCTCGACCCCGGTGGCGGCCAGCCTGTCCCCCATGACGCCGATGCGCAACGAGCCGCCAGCATCGACGACCAGCACGCGCCCCTCGCCCGGGGTGCTCAGCATCTCGAGGACCGGCAAGTGGTCCTCGAAGACCTGCAGCGTCGCGCAGGGGCCGAAGAAGGTCCGGCGTCGGCCAAAGCAGCGAAACTGCAGCTCGATGACCGCCACCTTCCCGGCGTTCTCGTCGTAGAGATCGGCCGTGACGATCGCGCGCTGCGACGGAAGCGGGCTCATGCCACCAGCGCCTCGACCTTGGCGGAAAGGTCCGCGACGTAGGGCTCGAGGTCGAGCGGCCGGCCGGTCACGCGCTGCAGCGTCTCGGCCGGTGTGGAGGCCCGGCCGTGACGCCAGACGTTCTCTCGCATGAATTCGGCGAGAGGCGCGTAGCTTCCGTGCTCGAGCCCGTCCGCGACGCCCGGCGCGCGCGTTGCCGCGGCGAAGAGCTGCGAGGACATGATGTTGCCGAGCGTGTAGGTGGGAAACGAGCCAACATAGCCGTGCGCCCAGTGCACGTCCTGCAGCACGCCGCGGGTATCGTCCGGCACCTCTATGGCCAGAAGCTCGCGCATCTTCTCGGCCCAGACCCCCGGAAGGTCGGCGACGGAAAGGGCGCCCTCCATCAGCGCGGCCTCGATCTCGGAGCGCAGGATGATGTGCATGTCGTAGGTCAGCTCGTCCGCCTCGACCCGGATGAAGTCTGGGCGCAGTCTGTTGACGGCGCGCCAGAACTCGTGGTGCGAGACGTCGGACAGCTGGTCGGGGAAGTGCGCGCGAAGCTCGTCGTAGTGCAGCTCCCAGAACCGCGGCGAGCGGCCGACGCGGTTCTCCCACATTCGTGACTGCGCCTCGTGCATGCCGAAGCTGGCGCCGCCGACGGCGTAGAGGTTCACCAGGTCGGTGGCAAAAATCGTGCGGCTGAACTCGGGCGCGACGTTCTGCTCGTAGAGCCCGTGACCGACCTCGTGCCAGAGCGCGAAGACGCCCCCCGGAAGCCAGCTCTCGCGGAAGCGGCTGGTGATCCGGACGTCGGCGCGGGTGAACGAAATCTCGAACGGGTGCGCCGTGTCGTCGAGCCGCCCGCGGCCGAAGTCGAAACCCAGCCGCGCGGCGATCTCGCGGGCGAAGGCCTTCTGCTGCGGGATGGGATAGGTGCGCGCCATGAAGTCGTGCCGCGGGTCGCCAGCCTCGCGCGCGGTGGCGATCAGCGGGCGGATCGCCGTCTTGAGGCGGTCGTAGATGTCCTGAAGCTGGCCCCACGTCATGCCAGGTTCGTACTGGCCGACCATCGCGTCGTAGGGGTGCCCGCCGGTCGAGATGGCCGCCGACACCGTGCGCTGCAGCCCCATCATCCGCTCGAGCACCGGCGCGAAACCGGCGAAGTCGTTGTCCCGCCGCGCCTCGGCCCAGGCCGCATGGGCGCGGGTCTTGAGCGTCGGCCATCTCGGCCGTCAATTCGGCCGGCACCGCGGACAGCGTCGCGATCTCGCGCTCGGCGAGGTCAAGCGCGCGGTGGCGCAGGTCGGACGGCTCGGCGCTCGACAGCTCGCCCCGCGCCCCGTCAATGGCGCGCGCCATTGCCTCGCCCGTCGCCAGCTCGCGCGCCAGCGCGGTCAGCGTGCCCGCCTGTTCGGCCCGCGCGTCGACACCGCCCGCGGGCATGACCGTGCGGCTGTCCCAGGCCAGCAGGTTCAGCGAGCAAAGCACGTCGTTGATCCGCGCGATCTGGCTCTGGAAGTCGGCGTAGCTCATCGGGGTCCTTCCGGATCGGGGTTTTCCAGGTGGCAGGCCGCCAGATGGGCCGGACCGCGCGGTGTCAGTTCCGGCGGTTCGACCGTGCAGCGGTCGAAGGCGTGGCGGCAGCGGGTATGGAAGAGGCAGCCCGACGGCAGGTCGATCGGGCTCGGCAGCTCGCCCGACGCCGCGACCTTGCGGGTCCGACGGGCCGGGTCGAGCGACGGCGCCGCCCTCAGCAGCGCCTGTGTGTAGGGATGGCGCGGATCCTCGAACAGCTGCTCGGTCGGCGCGATCTCGGCCACCTTGCCCAGGTACATCACCGCCACCCGGTGCGAGATGTGCCGCACCAGGCGGAGGTCGTGCGCGACGAAGACCACCGTCAGGTGCAGACGCTCCTGCAGCTCGAGCAACAGGTTGACCACCTGCGCCTGCACCGACACGTCGAGGGCTGAGACCAGCTCGTCGGCCACCAGCACCTCGGGCTCGACCGCGAGTGCCCGCGCGATGCCGATGCGCTGGCGCTGCCCGCCCGAGAACTCATGCGGATACTTTCCGGCCGCGTCCTGTGGCAGGCGGACCAGCCCCAGAAGCTCGGCGATGCGGTCGCGGATCCGCTCGGGGGGCACCATCTGGTGGACGCGCAGCGCCTCGCCCAGGATCTGCTGCACCGTCATGCGCGGGTTGAGCGAGCTGTATGGGTCCTGGAAGATCATCTGGACCCGCCGGTTGAACGCCCTCCGCCCAGCGCTTTCGAAGGTGGCGATGTCAGTGCCTTCGAAGACCACCCGGCCGCCGTCGCACTCGTGCAGTCGGACGAGACACCGCGCCAGCGTGGACTTGCCGCAGCCGCTTTCGCCGACGATGCCCAGCGTCTCGCCGCGGCGCACGTCGAGGCTGACGCCGTTGAGCGCGTGGACCGCGCGCGCGGGCCGCCCCGTCAGGCGCTCGCCGATGGTGCGCGAGAAGACGAAGCGCTTCCACACCGCCTCGGCGGACAGGATCGGGCGGGTCTCGTTCATGCGGGAAGTCCGGCGGCGACAGCGACGCGGTCGCTGTGGTGGCAGGCGGCATCGCGGCCCTGCCCGAGGGGCTCGAGCTGCGGCACCACCGTGCGGCAGACCTCGGTGGCGAACTCGCACCGGGGGTTGAAGGCGCAGCCCGGCGGGATCGCGGCGAGGCCCGGCGGCGTCCCGTCGATCGAGTGCAGATGCCGCCGCTCGGTCCCGGCGCGCGGCACCGAGCCCAGAAGGCCGTAGGTATAGGCATGGCGCGGCGCGGCCAGCACGTCGCCGCACCCTGCCCTGCTCGACGATGCGGCCGGCATACATCACCGCCATCCGGTCACAGGTGGCGGCGACCACGCCGAGGTCATGGGTGACGAGCACGACGCTCATCCCCAGCTCGTCGCGCAGGTCGAGGATCAGGTTCAGGATCTGGTCCTGGATCGTGACGTCGAGCGCCGTCGTCGGCTCGTCGGCCAGCAGCAGTTCGGGCGCGCTGGCCAGCGCGATGGCGATCATCACCCGCTGGCGCATCCCGCCGGAGAACTGGTGCGGATATTCGTCGAGCCGCCGCGCCGCGTCGGGGATGCCCACCAGGTCGAGCAGCTCGCGCGCACGTCTGCGCCGCCCAGACCGGTCGAGCGTGGTGTGCGCGCGCAGGTTCTCCTCGATCTGCAACCGGACCGGGAGGACCGGGTTCAGCGCCGTCATCGGCTCCTGAAAGATCATCGAGATCTGGCCGCCGCGCACCGCCCGCAGCTCACCCTCGGACATCGAGACGAGGTCGCGGCCCTGCCAGTGCACCTGGCCCGTGACGGTGCCGGTGGCCGGCAGAAGCCGGGTGAGGCCGCGCAGCGTCACGCTCTTGCCCGAGCCGCTCTCGCCGACGAGGCCCAGCACCTCGCCCGGCATCACGTCAAGCGACACGTCGCGCACCGCGGTCAGACGCGACGGCTCGTGCCCGAAGTGCACGTTGAGGTCGCGCACGGAGAGGATCGGCGCGGCCGTCACTTGCGGGTTCTCAGCACTTCGGCCAGGCCGTCGCCCAAAAGGCTGAAGCCCAGCCCGGTGATGACGATGGCGATGCCGGGAAAGACGGAAATCCACCAGGCCGTGGCCATGAAGTTCTTGCCCTCGGCGATCTGCACGCCCCATTCCGCCGCCGGCGGCTGCGCCCCGAGCCCCAGATACCCCAGCGACGAGCCGAGCAGGATCGCCAGCGCCATGTCGGTCATCCAGTAGACGATCGCCGGGGTGATGGCGTTGGGCAGCAGGTGGCGGAAGACGATGCGAGGATGGGTGTAGCCCATTGCGCGGCCGGCATCGGCGTAGTCCAGCCGCTTCTGCACCTTGACCTCGGCCGCGATGATCCGGGCGTAGAACACCCAGCCCACGACCCCCACGGCGATGTACATGTTCATCAGGCCGGGCCCCAGGACCGACACGATGGCGATCACCAGAACCAGGAAGGGAAACGTGATGACCGCATCCACGATCCTGCCGAAGATCGTTTCGGTCAGACCGCCAACATAGCCCACGATCGCCCCCATGATGGTGCCGAAGACGAAGGGCGTGATCGTGGCGAAGATGGCGATCTGCATGTCGATGGAATAGGCGTGGATCACCCGGCTGAGCACGTCGCGGCCGAAATTGTCGGTGCCCATCGGATGCGCGAGACTGGGGCCCTGCAGCACCGCGCCGTAGTCGAAGCTCAGCGGGTCGTAGGGCGCGAAGCTGGCCGGGAAGAGCGCAAGGATGACGCTGATGCCCAGCACGATGCAGCCCGAAACCAGCGTGCCGGGCAGTCGCCAGAGGGCGACCGGGCGGCGCCGCGCGGCGCCTTGCGGGGGGGCCACATCACTCACTTAGTCAGCCTCGGGTCGAGCCATGCCTGCAGCAGGTCGGTCAGCAGGAACGTCACCGAAACGAGCACCGCCAGCGCCACGGTCAGGCCCTGCACCACCGGATAGTCGCGGCCATAGATGCTGTCGACCATCAGCCGCCCGGCGCCCGGAATGGCAAAGACAGTCTCGGTGATGACCGCGCCGCCTAGCAGCGTGCCGATCGACAGTCCGAATAGCGCCAGCGTCGAGATCAGCGCGTTACGCAGGATGTGGCGCAGCAGGATCAGCCGCGGACGCAGCCCCTTGGACTGCGCGAAGGTGACGTAGTCGGCGTTCAGTACGCCGATGATCGCCGAGCGCAGGTTGCGCATCAGGATCGCCGACAGCGACAGCGCAAGCGTCAGCGCGGGCAGGATCAGGTGGTAGAGGTGATCGACGAAGCCGTCGCCGAAGCCGCCCACCGGGAACCAACGCAATTTGGCGCCGAACACCGTCAGAAGGATCAGCCCGACGTAGAAGACCGGCATCGACAGTCCGACCTGGAAGGCGCCGCGGATCGCGCTGTCGGCGACCTGCCCGCGCCGCAGGGCCGCCATGAAGGCCAGCGGCACCGCCATGACCAGGGCGAGCGCCGCCGCCATCAGCGTGAGCATGATGGTGATCGGAAGCCGCTCGGCGATGAGCTGGGCGACCGGCACCTTGAGCGAGATCGAATCGCCGAGATTGCCGGTGGCAAAGGACTTCACGAACACCCAGAACTGCACGGGGATCGACTTGTCGAGGCCGAGCTCGCGGTTGATCCGCTCGACGTCGGCGTCGAGCGCCCGGTCGCCGAGGATCGCGCTCGCCGGATCGCCCGGCAGCAGGCGGACGAGGGCGAAGACCACGATCAGGATGAAGATCAGCGTCGGGATCAGCTGCAGAAGCCTGCGGGCGATGAATTCGGGCATCGACACGGGGCGGCGCGACCTTTCGATCTGAGCGTGCTGAAGGGGCCAGGCGGCGGTGGCGGGGGCCGCAAGGGCCCCCGCGCTCTACTTACTGCTCGAGCCAGACTTTGCGGAAGATGTTGTTCCCGAGCGGGATCTGGACGAAGCCGTGGACGCCATCCTGCAGCGCCACCGGATACGGGGTCTCATAGAGCGGGACGGTCGGGCCGCTCTCGTTGAAGATTTCCTGGATCCGGGCGTACTGCTCGGCACGCGTGTCGTGGTCCATCTCGCTCTGCGAAGCTTCATAGAGCTGGTCGACCTCGTCGTTCTTCCAGCCCGAGTGCAGCGCATCGATCGTGGGCGAGTAGGCGAAGTAGGACGTGATCTGCCCCGGATCGGCGATGTCGTTGGTCCAGGCCGCGACGCGCATGTGGAAGGTGCCGTTGCGGTACTCGTCGGTACGGGTGGCGTTGTCGACCTGCTGGATCTCGAGGTCGATGCCGATCTGGCTCCACATCTGCTGCAGCGCGGTGGCGATGCCGATCTCGTCCTGGTTGCCCGCGAGCACGAGGATCGAGGTCTGGAAGCCGTCGGGATGTTCGGATTCCGACATCAGCTCCTTCGCCTTGTCGAGGTCATAGGGGTAGAGCGGCCCGTTGTCGGTGGCCAGCGGCGTCGCCGACGACATGAACGTCGTCATCGGCTTGCCGACGCCGAAGGTCACGGTCTGGATGATCGCCTGCTTGTTGGTGGCGTAGTTCATCGCCTCGCGCACCTTGGGGTCGGAGAGCGGGTTCTCCTCGCCTTCGATCTCGGGCCGGACGTTCAGCGTGATGTACTGCACACGCGTCGACGGGAAGAGCTCCATGTTGATGCTGTCGTCGGACTGGAGCTCGGCCACACGCGCAAACGGGATCAGCTCGGCCCCGTCGAGTTCGCCCGACTGCAGACGGAGAATCCGCGTGGCGTCGTCGGGGATGACCTCGAAGGTGATGCCGTCGAGGTATGGCAGCGGCTGCCCGTCCTCGCCCTCGGCCCAGTAGTGCTCGTTGCGGACCAGCTTCATGTTCGAGCCGCGGTCCCAGCTTTCCAGCACGAAGGCGCCCGAGCCGACCGGTTGCTGACCGAAGTTCTCGGCCTTCTCGGCCATCGTCTCGCCTTCGGCGGCCTCGAAGGCGTTCTTGGGCATGATCGCGGTGTTGAACACCGTCAGGGCCGGAAGGATCGACGGGTCGGGCCGGTTGAGCGAGATCTCGACCGTCTTGTCGTCGACCGCCTTCACCTCCGAGATCGAGCTGATCAGGAAGTTCCATATCCCGTTGTCGGGGTTGCGGGCCCGGTCGAGCGACCAGACCACGTCCTCGGTCGTGATCGGCGAGCCGTCCGAGAACTTTATGCCGTCGCGCAGGGTGAGCGTCACCGTCTGCGCGTCGTCGGACACGCTCCAGTCGGTGGCCAGGCCAGGCTGCACGTCCTTGCCATCCTCGGTGGGCAGCAGCAGCGTGTCGTACATGTTCGACAGGATCCAGATGTCGACGTTCGCGTCGTTGAGGACCGGGTCGAGGAACAGGCTGTCGGCGTAGCGGCCGTAGGTCATCACGCCGCCACGCTCCTGCGCGAAAGCGGACGAGCCGGCCGTGACAAGGGCGGCCACGCAGGCTGCCGTCATCGCAAATGTCTTCATAGAGCTCTCCCGTTGGTCTGGTCGTATTGGTATAGTTGCGTAGTACGTTCCATGTCCGTCAGCCGGGGTCAATGACACGATATGCTGGTTCGATGGCTGCGAAACGGCTAGATTGGATCGATGGGCATCGTGAAAGTCCAAGATCGTTCTAGTGGCCGAGGACGGACCTCCGATCCGATGAGGTTGCCCGCGCTCGAGCGGGGTCTGGGAATCGCGGTCCGACGGCAGATCAAGGCCTTTCTCGTGCACCGGATCGCCACCGGTCTGCTGTCGCCGGGCACGCCCCTCCCCTCGGTTCGCGAGCTTGCCGAGAGCGTCGGCGTCGCGCCGATGACTGTCAACAAGGTCTACGCCGAGTTGAAGGAGGCCGGGCTGATCGAGGCCCGCGTGGGCGCGGGCACGTACGTGGCCCGCTCGTCGCTGGCCCAGCTCGGAGCCGATGGCGGTGTCGAGGCGGTCCTGCAGGAGATGGACGCGGTGGTCGATCGGGCGGTTCGCGCGGGGATCCACCCTGCGGCGCTTCTCGACATCCTGACCGCCCGCACGATCGGCCGCCTCGCATCGGGTGGGCGCCCCCGGTTGCTGATGGTCGGCCTCTTCCAGGCCGCCACCGAGAGCTACGCCCGCGAGATGGCTGCCCAGGTCGGAGATGCCGCGTCGGTCGACCCGCTGGTGCTCGGCGCCGAGGCCGCGCTGATTGCAGACGAGGACGCGCGCCGACTGCGAGAGGCCGATCTGGCTGTCACCTTCGCCAGTCTTCAGGACCGCATCGCCGCCATCGCGCCAGAGACGCCGATCGTCGCGATCCGCTTCATTCCGGCGGAGTCGACGCGCCTGGCGCTTGCCTCGCTCGATCCGCGGGTGCGCCTCGTCGTCGTGTCGCGCTTTGCGGACTTCCTGCCCGTGCTGGAACTCGGCGCGCGACGTTTCGCGCCCCACGTCTCGAGCGTCACCGCGCTGGAGCTCTCAGACCCCCGGCTGAAGGCGGCGGCAGGCGCCTGCGACGCCATCGTCATGTCGACCGGCGCCGAGGCCGCAGGCGATCTTGCTCCGCCGGGCGTCACTCGGATCGAGTATCGCCACATCCCCGACCCCGGGGACGTCGCCGGCCTGGTTCTGCCGCATCTCGCCGCGAGGTCCGCGCCGCCGCCCAGCGGCAACGACAGGGAAGTGTCGTGAAGCTCTCTGCGGCGCGCTGATGCCGAGCGTCGTTGGCCCTTCGCCCGGCAATCGCCGCAAGGCCGGATATCCGGCGGCGGCGACGAAGACGCCGCGGCAGAACGTTCGCCCTCGCCTCCTTCTGCAGCGCCCGTCAGCCAACTCTGCGTCGCGGTCTCGCACGGCCACGCCCGCCGTGCGCCTCGCGGCTTCGCGGCGCCATCCCGCGGACTTCATCGGAATCCACCGAAACTGCCCGCCCCAAGCCCCCCATCTTCGGGTACACTGCCATGAGCGTGCACGTTGATCCGCACCAGGGAGGAAAGAAGATGAACCTGAGACCAGATCCGACATTCTACCCATCGGCCAGGCTGGCCATGGAAGGACCGGTCGAGACCCTTGCCTTCACCCTGATGCTCAGCCCCGACGGGTCGCAGCCGGACGGCCTCGCGGTGATCGACGTGGATCCCAAATCCGATACCTACGGACAGATCCTGCACAGCCTCTTCATGCCCAACAAGGGCGACGAGTTTCATCATTTCGGCTGGAACGCCTGCTCGTCGGCGCTGTCGCCGCTGACCGGTCACGCCTTCCTGGAACGCCGCTACCTGATCATCCCCGGCATCCGCTCCTCGCGAATCTACGTCATTGACGTGAAGGAGCCGCTCGAGGCCAAGATCCACAAGATCATCGAGCCCGAGGAGGTGTTCCGCAAGACGGGCTACTCGCGCCCGCACACGATCCATTGCGGCCCCGAGGGCATCTACGTCAGCACCCTCGGCGGCGGTGGCAAGGACGGCACCGACGGCCCGCCGGGCATCTTCATCATGGATTGCGAGACCTTCGAGATCCTTGGTCGCTACGAGATGGACCGGGGTGTGCAGGACAAGCACTACGACTTCTGGTGGAACCTGCCGCGCGACTACATGGTCAGCTCCGAATGGGGCCTGCCGCCGCAATACGAGAACGGCATCGTTCCCGAGGACCTGCTGTCCAACAAGTACGGGCACTCGATCCACTTCTGGGAACTGCGCGCGCGGCGCAACATCCAGACCATCGACCTGGGCGAGAACCACCAGATGCCGCTCGAGATCCGACCCGCCCACGATCCGTCCAAGCAGTACGGGTTCTGCGGCGTCGTGGTCGACACCACGAACCTGCAAGGGGCGATTTTCACCTGGTGGCGCAACGAGGACGGGACGTTCGAGGCGAAGAAGACCCTCACAATCGATCCGCAGCCGGCCGAGGCCGATGATCTGCCGGACCTGCTCAAGGGCTTCGGCGCGGTGCCGCCCCTGGTCACCGACATCGACCTCAGCCTCGACGACCGCTTCCTATACGTGGCCTGCTGGGGCACGGGCGAGATGCACCAGTACGACGTCAGCGACCCGATGAACCCGAAACTCGCTGGCAAGGTCGAGATCGGCGGCATCGTCAGGAAGACGCCGCACCCGAACGGCAAGCCCTTCGGCTTCGGCCCGCAGATGGTCGAGATCAGCCGCGACGGCAAACGCGTCTACTGGACCAACTCGCTCTACTCGACCTGGGACAACCAGTTCTACCCCGAAGGCGGCGCGGCGATGGTGATGGCCCATGCGGGCGAGAACGGGGGCCTGACGCTGGCCGAGGACTTCTGGGTCGACTTCCCCGAGGGCTACCGGGCGCACCAGATTCGTCTGGAAGGCGGCGACTGCTCGACCGACAGCTTCTGCTATCCCTCCAGTTGAGGTGGAGGCAACGGCGAACGCGGCGGCCCTCTGGTGGGCCGTCGCGGCGATCGGGGTGTATCACGGCCTGAATCCGGGGATGGGCTGGCCGCTGGCGGTTTCGTCCGCGCTGATGGAGCGGCGCGCGGGTGCCCTGCCGCCGGCGCTGCTCGCCCTTGCGGCGGGTCACTTCGTCTCGATGACGATGATCCTGCTGCCGTTCTCGCTCATGACTGCGCTGGTGCGCTGGCAAGGCGAGATCCGCGTCGCCGCCGCGCTGATCGTGATCGCGATGGGGATGTTCCTGCTGGTCTATCGCCGCCACCCCCTTTTCCTGTCGCGCGTGCCGCCGTCCCGGCTGGCGCTCTGGTCGTTCCTGGCCGCCCTCGCCCATGGGGCCGGCCTGATGCTGGTGCCGATGTACCTGGGGCTCTGCCAGGCGGAGGCGCTGGATCCCGGCCACCAGGCCGCGACCACTCTCATGGCCAGCAATATCGGCACCGCCCTTCTTGTCGCGGCCGCGCATACCGCGGCGATGATCCTCGCGGGAGGAGCGCTGGCCGCGGCGGTCTACTTCTGGCTCGGCCTCCGGTTCCTGTCGAAGAGTTGGTTCAACCTCGACCAGCTGTGGGCGCTGAGCCTGATCCTCGTCGGGGTCATGGGATTGCTGGGAGCCTTCGGTTCGGCCTGACGAAGATCCGGACACGCTCGCCGCGCGCATGCCTGCCGCTGTTTCTCCGCCAGGCGTCGGGCGTCACGTATTCTCGCCGTCGGCAATCACGCCCCGGCAGCCTTTTTCTTGGGATCGAAGAAGGGCCGCTCGACGACGGTGGCCCCAGCCCGTCCGGACGGCATCGCCACCTCGAGCGAGGTCCCGATTCCGGCGCACGTGGAAGAAACCATTGCCAGGGCGATGTTCTTCCCGAGCCGCGGAGAATGGACCGCGGATGTGACCGTGCCGACGATGTCACCGTCCTTGATGATCTTCCAGAACGTGCTGTTCGGACCGGCCAGCGGCCTGCCGGAGATGTGCAGACCGACCTGCTTGCGGCTGACCCCTTCGTCGCGAATGCGGCGCAGCGCGGATTTGCCGATGAAGTCGGCCTCCATGTCGAGGTCCACTAGCCGGTCCAGCCCCAGCTCGAAGGGGTTCGTCTCGATATCCGCATCTGCCCGATAGGAAAGCATGCCGCCCTCGATGCGCCGGATCGTGGACGTGTGACCGGGCTTGAGGCCGAGCGGCTGCCCCGCCGCCATGATCTTCTCCCAAAGCTCGTCGCCGCGCTCTTCATCCCGAAGATAAAGCTCATACCCCAGTTCACCCGACCAGCCCGTCCGCGAGACGACGAGCGGAATGCCGTCCAGCTCGGTCTCGCGCAGCCAGAAATAGCGCAGGTCACCGATGCTCTCGCCGAACAGCGCCCTCATGACCTCGCCGGATTTCGGGCCCTGCAACTGCAATGGGGACACGCCCGGCTCACGGATCGTAACGTCCATGCCCGAGTTCACGGCCACGCCCTGTGCCCACAGCAGGATGTCGCTGTCGGACAGCGACAACCAGAAATGATCATCGCCCAGGCGCAGCAGGATCGGGTCGTTGAGCAGCCCGCCTTCGGCATTCGTGATCAGGATGTACTTGCACTGTCCGACGGCCAGCGAGGCCAGGTTTCGCGGCGTCAGCATCTGCGTGAATTCGGAAGGCGTCCGGCCCTGTGATCTCGACCTGCCGTTCGACTGCCACGTCGCACAGGATCGCCTCGTTCACGAGGTTCCAGAAGTTCTGCACGGGGTCGCCGAAATCGCGCGGGATGTACATGTGGTTGTACACCGAGAAACCCCGCGCGCCCCACCGCACAGTTGCGTCGAAATAGGGGGATTTCCGGATCTGGGTTCCGAAGCCGATGTCACCTGATCGCATCATTGCCTGCGCCCTCGTCTGCCGGCGGCCCAGGATTATGTAGCCCGTTCAACCGCGGCGCCACCGCAGAAGTCATACACTCCGGCTGGATCGGAAGCACCTCGGCCGCGCGTCTCTGATCGGTCCGCCACCACACAGGACGCTGCGCAGGGACGGAGCATCGTCAGCAGGCAGGTGCGTCTATGGGAACTGAGGGCAGAATCACCCGTTCGATAGGCAAGGAAGGAGTGCAAAGCGATGAACGAGGTGGTTGTCCACAATCAGGCGCGCGGGATGAGAAATCTGCCCTTGCTGGGCGGCCTGGCCGTGCTCGCGACCCTTGCCCTCTCGGGTTGCGAGGACTTCCCGAAGGACATCGCCGGAACGATGGACGACATCACGGCCACGGGCGTGCTTCAGGCGGGGATCGTCACCGACGGCTCCGCCGAAGCGGATGAAAGGTCCCTGGCCGAAAGGATCGCGCAGGCCGCTGGCGCCGAGGCCGAGATGGAGACGGGCAGCGCCGAAGTGCTCCTGCACAAGCTGGAGGAAGGCGAGCTCGACCTCGTCGTGGGCAAATTCGCCAAGGCCAGTCCGTGGAAGGGGCGCGTCGCCCTCACGAAGGCGCCGAGGCCGGAATGGGAGCCAGCAAAGCACGAGCCGGTTCTGCGCGCGGCGATACGCAACGGCGAGAACCGGTGGCTGATCTTCGTCAGCAAGACAATCGGCGAGGAGGCTTGAGATGAGCGCGGTACCCCAACAGATCCGGCCCGACCTCAAGCACGCCGTCCGCCTGGAATGGTGGACGCTTGCCTGGCAAGCGTCGATCGTCGTCGTGATGTATCTGGTGATGGGGTCCAGCCAGGCCATGAAATCGGCGTGGATGGAGGATCTGCTCGGCCTCATTCCGGCAAGCGTCTTCCTGATCGCGGTTCATTTCGAACGAAAGTCCCCCAGCCGGAAATTCCCCTTCGGGTTCCAGCGGGTCAACAGTCTCGCCTTTCTCGCATCCTCCAGCGTGCTCGCCTTCATGGGGCTGTATCTCATCTACGATTCCGGCACCAAGCTGATCGCGATGGAGCACCCGACCTTGGGTCCGATCCAGCTGTTCGACCACACGATCTGGATTGGCTGGCTGATGATCGCCGCGCTGGCCTATTCCATCGTGCCTCCGGTCATTCTGGGGCGTCTCAAGCTGCCCGTCGCCCGGCGACTGAAGGACAAGGTGCTTCACACCGACGCGCAGATGCAGAAGGCCGACTGGATGACAGGCGTGGCGGGTATCGTCGGCATCATCGGTGTCGGATTCGGATTCTGGTGGGCGGATTCGGCCGCCGCGCTGCTGATTTCGCTCGATATCGTCCATGACGGCTTTCGCGCGGCCCGTGTGGCCGTGGCCGAGCTCATCGACGGAATGCCGCGCGAACTCGGCAGCAGCGCCGTGGCCAAGGACGCGCAAGACCTGCGCGAAAACCTCACGCAGAGTTTCCCCGACGCCGAAATCAGGCTGCGCGAGACAGGCCGCTACATCGTCGCCGAAGTTCGCGGGGCCCAGGCACCCGCGGGTGGTGTCCACCTGAGCGACTACTGGACCGGCGACCCCGAGCACGAATGGCGCTTCGCCCAGATTTCATTTGCGCCGTCGCCGGAGCAAGCCTGACAGCCAGGCTGACTAGGTACTGGGCGAGCGGCGGCCGCCGCGGAGCGCCTCGATCTCCAGGAAGATGTCCCGGACTTCGGGGTGTGCCTCGCGAATCCGGTTCTCCACTCTGTCCAAAGCGCCGAACAGATCGTCGGTGGATATCTTGTGGTGAAACTGAACGTCCATGTTCAGGAGGACATGGCGCGGACCGATCTGCATCGTACGCAGTCGCGGCACGCCCTTCACCGCGCTCTCCTCGTCCGCAATCGCGCGAACAGATCGGACCAGGTCCGGATCGGCACTTTCCCCCATGACCAGCGACCGGGTCTCGTACACCAACAGCGTCGAAACCGCGATCAGGATGATGCCGATCAGCATCGAAGCGATCCCGTCGAGCCGCGGCGCCTCGAACGTCACGGCCAGGATGACCCCCAGAAAGGCCGTGACGATCCCGAGCAGGGCAGCCGTATCTTCCGCGACAACGACGAACACGGAAGGATCCTTGCTCCGTTGAAAAGTGCGGAAGACGCCTTCGCCGGGCTTCCTGTTCTTCAGCATCGACCTCACGGCGATCACCCACGAGATTCCCTCCGCCACGAAGGCGATGCCGAGCACGCTGTAGCTCCATATCGGGTCCTCGATCGGCTCGGGATTCATGAAGTGCATGAAGCCTTCATAGAACGAAAGACCGCCGCCTATGGCGAAAAGGAGCATGGCGACGACGAGGCCCCAGAAGTAAATTTCCTGCGCGTATCCAAAGGGATGCCGGTCGTCCGGCGGTTTGCGACTGCGCTTGACGCCCAGCAGGAGGAGGCCCTCGTTGCCGCTATCCACAACCGAGTGGACGCCTTCCGACAGCATCGAGGAACTGCCCGTGAAAAAAGCGGCCACGAACTTGGCGACCGCTATCAGGAGGTTTGATGCCAGAGCGCCATAGACAGCGATCGGCTTCTCATGGGAACCCTCGGACATGTTCTTGCCTTTCTGATGCGGTCGGCCCGGCCGGAACCGGCGCTGGCGGAGTGCTCTTTGCGGCCGACGGCGATCTCGGTGCCCGAAGGCGTTCTACGGGCGCGGCGGAGCGCGTCCCGTTCTTCTGGTCGTGGAACGCGAGCCCAGCCTTGGCGATTGCTTTAAGCATGGATTCGAACGAGCGCTGGCAAATCTCTCCATCCCCGACGGCTCAGTCTCACCCGCGGCACGTGGAATTCGTCGCTGACGACCTTTCTGGATGGGCTTCGCTTGTTTCGGTTCTTCGGTTCAAGAGGTGTCTGCTCCTGAAAGGTCACACGGGCGGCAACGGTTCCATGGCTCAAGTGAAGCAAGCCGAGCGCAATGTCCAGAAACCAGGAACAGACGCCGGACCTCGTCTTGGAGCGCGGTCGGCGGAACTGCCGGCGACGGTGACCGAAGACTTCGTCGCAATGGCCACCCCGACCTGCGGGCACCTCATTGCGCCGGAATTGCTCGGCGCCAGCCGGTTCTCTCGCTCACGTGCACCAGCCTTGCGCTGTCGCTGCTGGCGAATGGGCCGTGGGTCGGGCGCGACGAAACAGGCGCTGTTCAGGCCTCGTCGGTCAGCGCGCTCTGGAGCTCGAGAGGATCTTCGGTGAGACGGCTCAGAAATTCGGCGCCCACGCGCGCCTCGATCTCTGCGCAGATCCGGGCACTGGATGGCGCCACCGTGGCGATGAACATCCGCCCCTTCTCGGTGGGCGAGATCTACAACGAGGAGGAGCGGCATGGTCACTGAGGATGGCATCGTCGACCTCACGTGCCACTACGGCGCCCGCTTCGCAGGGTCGCAGGAGATCATCCAGGCCGGTGCGTTTGAAGAGGCCATTGCCGCAGCCGAAGGGCGCCACGCCACATACGCACAAGAGCACGTGGAATTCCTGACCCCCCCCGTCGCGCGGCCCGAAAAGCTCATCTGCATCGGCGTGGACTTTCCCGATCGCAAGGCCGACTACAGGGACGGCCATGCGCAGCTCGGCAGCCCGTCCATGTTCATTCGCTGCCCGAGAAGCTTCACCGGCCACGGATAGAACCCGGTCCGACCGCCTGAGAGCTCGCAGATCGACAGCGAGGGTGGAGATGGCGATCGTCATCGGCAAGGCCGGACGTCGGATCGCGAAGGTGGCCGCGTACGACCACATCGCGGCGCTGACGTTTTGCAACGAAAGCGCGATCCGCGACTGGGTCCGGCACGCGAAGCTCGACGTCACGCAGGCCAAGAACTGAGACAATTCCGGCGCCATCGGCCCGTGGCTCGTGCCCTTCCGGACTGCGGATCACCCCGACGACATCGACCTGACCACCCGCGAGTGACTGCTGCTCGACGGCGAGCGCGGCCCGAATGGCCTGCGCGATTTGCTGACGCAGCTCCGCGCTGTCGACTCGGCCGGCGCCGCCGCCCGCGCGACGACCGGGCGCGCGACGACAACCGCGCCGAGATCAAGCAGATGCTCGACATCGGGGTCGACGGTACCGACAGCGTCTTCATCGGTTCGGCCGACCTTGCCGCCGACATGGACCATCTCGGTCAACCCGGGGCATCGGAGGTTCAGGAGGTGGCCAACAACGCAATCGCCTGGATCCGCGCTGCTGGCCGCGCCGCCGGCATTCTCACCTCCGACAGGTCGCCGGCCCGGGGATATGCCGAGGCCGGCGTCTTGCTCCTGGCGGTCGGCTCGGTGGTCGGCTTTCTGCTGGCAGACCTCAGTTCCCTGCGCTCGGCATTCTGACAGTGACCTGCTCCCTGGATCGTCCTCGTTCACAAAGTGAGCCTGTTCCGGGTTTGGTCGTTCTCTGACCGGTTGCGATGGTCCCGCGGGGTGAGCCTGTCGAGGCTCGTGTGGGGGCGGTGGTGGTTGTAGTCGTCGCGCCAGGCCGCGATGAGCTGGCGAGCATGGCCGAGACCAGCGAAGAGGTGCTCGTTCAGGCACTCGTCGCGGAAACGACCGTTGAAGCGTTCGACAAAGCCGTTCTGCATCGGCTTTCCCGGCACGATGTAATGCCACTCGACCCGGCGTTCCTCCTGCCACTTCAGGATCGCGTTTGAGATCAGTTCGGTGCCGTTGTCGCTGACGACCATGCAGGGGTAGCCACGCCTCTCGGCGATCCGGTCGAGTTCGCGTGCCACGCGGCGGCCCGAGAGCGACGTGTCGACGACGGCTGCCAGGCACTCCCGGCTGAAGTCGTCGATCACGCACAGCACCCGGAAGCGCCGGCCGCAGGCCAAGATGTCGGAGACGAAGTCGAGGCTCCAACGCTGCTTGGGTCCCTGCGGGATCGCCATCGGCGCCCGGATGCCAAGCGCAGGTTTACGCCCGCCACGTCGGCGCGCGGTGAGCTTCTCCTCCCGGTATATCCGGTAGACCTTCTTCCAGTTCACCTCCCAGCCCTCGCGGCGAAGAAGGAGGTGCAGCCGCCGGTAGCCGAAGCGCCGGCGTTCCACGCAGAGTTCGCGCAGCCGCACCCTGAGAGACCTGTCGTCGTCCCTCCTCGAGCGGTAGCGGAAGATCCGCGGATCGATGCCCGCAAGCGCACAGGCGCGCCGCTGCGAATAGCGCTTCTCGGTCATGGCCCAGTTCACGGCGGCTCTCCTCGAACCGGGCTTCAGAAGTTTTTTCCGAGCATCTCGCGCAGCGTCGACACGTCGAGCATAGGCTCCGCGAGGAGCTTCTTCAGCTTCGCGTTCTCCTCCTCAAGCGACCCGAGGCGCTTCGCCTCGGATACCTCCATGCCCCCGAACCGCGACCGCCACTTGTAGAACGTCGTCTCGCTCACACCATGCTTCCGGCAAAGCTCTGCGGCGCCCAGCCCCGCCTGGTGCTCCTTCAGGATGCCGATAATCTGTTCCTCGCTGAACCTCGATCGCCTCATCGTCCGTCTCCTCTGTTGAGCAACAGACACCTCAGAGCGCGGACATCTCCGAGGAGCAGGTCAACAGCGGTCGTCGTCGATCGGGAACCAGTCTTAGCGCCTGCAGAGCCCGGGTGCGACGAAGCGCGTGGCCGGAGATGCTGCCAAGCGTCACTCTGCGAGGACGAAGGCGCGATACTGGTCCGCATGGAAGGCGGCGGCCGTCTCCACGAGAGCCGCGCCGATCTCTGGACTGGCGTTCTCGGGGTTTGACTCGATGCGTCCGTCCGGAAACCGCCGGCGGAAGTCCGCAGAGTTGTAGAAGGTGTGGTCCAACGGCCCGAAATCCGGCTCAAGGATGCCCTTTCGGATGTTCGCCGGATCGGCGAACTGCGCAACCGAGACCTCGGCGGCGGAGGCATGGCCCAAGGCCGTGTGGCCCGTCAGCTCCAGGGCCCTGGCCTCGCAGACGTCGTTCTCGAACCACTTCATCGCTTTTGCGCGGACATCCGGCATCGCGGACCCGAAGCGGCGTCGCACTGTCGTATACACCTCGGCAAACGCGGCATTCAGCGTCGCCGTGTTCCCGCCGTGACCGTTCAGGACATAGAACCTCTCGAAGCCGTGCTCGACCAGCGACAGGATGTAGTCGCTCATGACGGCAATGTAGGTGGAGGGTCGCAGCGTGATCGACCCCGGAAAGGTCATGTGGTGCTCGGAGATGCCGATCGTGACGGTCGGCCCCACAAGCGCCTCGCAGAGATCGCCGGTGCGCCAGGCGATCGTTTCGGCGTCGATGTGATCGGTCCCCATCACGCCGAGGGGACTGTGCTGCTCGGTCGAACCCGTGGGTATTATGATACCTCGGGAACGCTCCAGATAGCGGCCCACTTCCTCGTATGTCGATTGTGCCAGTCGCATCGTCGCCCTCCCTTCATCGGCTTTCGGTGGCCGCGTTCATTCGGCGGCGATGTCGCGATCTACGCCGCGCAGGTCCAGCTCCTCGGCCCGGTGGCAGCTGACCGAGTGGCCCTGCCCGAAATCGCGCAGCCGCGGCGTCTCGGACCGGCAGCGGTCGGCGGCATATGGGCAGCGCGGATGGAATGGACAGCCGGAAGGCGGCGAGATCGGGCTGGGCACATCGCCCTCTAGCCGGATCCGCGCCCTCGGCCTCTGCGGGTCCGCGATGGGAACAGCCGACATGAGGGCTTCGGTGTAGGGATGCAGCGGCTGCTCGAACAGATGGTCGGCTTCGCCCAGCTCCACGATCCGGCCGAGGTACATGACGGCGACGCGATTGCTGATGTACCTCACCACCGACAGGTCGTGCGCGATGAAGAGGAAAGTGAGCCCGAACTCTTTCTGGAGCTCCTGCAGCAGATTGATCACCTGAGCCTGGATCGAGACGTCGAGGGCCGAGACCGGCTCGTCCGCGATGATCAGCTTGGGGTTCAGCGACAGGGCGCGCGCAATCCCGATCCGCTGCCGCTGGCCGCCTGAAAATTCGTGCGGATAACGGTGGACATGAGAGGCATCGAGGCCAACCGCCTCGATCAGCCGCGCCACGCGGCTGTCGCGCTCGTCCCGGCTGTGGATGCCCTGGACGCGCAGCGGTTCTGCGATGATTTCGCCGACCTTCATACGCGGGTCGAGCGACGAGTACGGGTCCTGAAAGATGATCTGCATCTCGCGACGCAGGAGACGAAGCTCGCGGTGCGAGACCTTGGAGACGTCCACCATTTCCTCGCCCCCTTCGCGCGGCGCGAGGGCAGAGCTTCGAAACAGGACGGAGCCGTCGCTCGGCTCTGTCAGGCGCAGGATTGCGCGGCCTGTCGTGGTCTTGCCGCAGCCACTCTCCCCGACAAGGCCAAGCGTCTCGCCCCGGAAGACGGTAAGGTCGATTCCGTCGACCGCCTTCACCTCGGCCACCGTCCGTCGCAGGATGCCTTTCTTCACCGGGAAGACCTTGCGAAGCCCGCTGACCTTGAGGAGCATGTCGTCAGACGGCATCGAGCATGCCCTCAGCTTCATCGTGATGCAGGAAGCAGGCGGCGCTGTGACGGGCGCCACCGGCCAGCGCCGGCACGGCCTCCCGGCAGCGGGGCATGGCATGCACGCACCGCGGCGCGAAGGCACAGCCGCGGATGTCCTCGGTCGGCTGGGGAACGGTGCCCTCGATCGCCTCGAGCTTCTCGCGGCTTCCCTTCACGAGCGACGGGACGGACCGCAGAAGCCCGCGCGTATAGGGGTGGCGCGGCTGCTCGAAAAGCGCCCGGACGGGGGCGCTCTCGACGACCTTGCCGCGATACATGACGATGACGTCGTCGGCCATCCCGGCGATGACACCGAGATCGTGGGTGATGAACAGGATCGAGCCGTCGAAGCGCTGCCGCATCTCGTTCATCAGGTCGAGGACCTGGGCCTGGATCGTCACGTCGAGGGCCGTCGTCGGCTCGTCGGCAATAAGCAACTGAGGATTGCAGATCATCGCCATCGCGATCATCGCGCGCTGGCGCATGCCGCCCGAAAGCTGGTGCGGGTACTCTCGGAACCTCTGCTCGGGTGCCGGGATCCCGACGGAGCTGAAGGCCGCGATCGCCCGCTCCCGCGCCTCTGCTGCGGAGACGCGTCGGTGCAGGCGGAGCGCCTCGACCGTCTGGTCGCCAATCGTGAAGACGGGGTTCAGGGCCGTCATCGGCTCCTGAAAGATCATCGCGATCTCGCCGCCGCGGATTTCGCGCATGCGTTGGCCTTTGGCGGGCAACTGCACCAGATCCTCGCGCCCTCCGCGAACTCGAGAACAGGATCCGACCGGAATCGATCCAGCCAGGTGGATCGACAAGGCGCAGGATCGCGCGCGACGTCACCGATTTTCCGCAGCCGCTTTCACCGACGACGCCGAGCGTCCGGCCACCTTCGATGCTGAAGCTCACGCCATCGACCGCTCGCGCGATGCCGCGGTCGGTCAGGAAGTTGACCCGCAGGTCGCGCACCTCGAGCAGCGCTGTCACGACATCACCCTGCGCCGCGCGACGCGGTAGAAACGGCGCGTGACGCGCCGCGACTTGGTCCGCGGGTTCAGTGTCTCCTGCAATGCGTCTCCGACGAGGTTCGCCGAAAGGACGAAGAGGAACAGCGCGATCGAGGGTCCGACAATCAAGTACGGCGCGTTGATCAGGAAGTCCTTGGCCTCGTTGAGCATCTGCCCCCATTCCGGCGTCGGGGGCTGCACGCCGAGCCCGAGATAGCTGAGCGCCGATGCGTTCAGAACGAAGACGGGAAGCGTCAGCGTGGCCTGCACGATGATCGGCGTCGAAATGTTGGGCCAGACGTGGCGACGCAGGATCCAGGGCCACCGCGCGCCCGCGGCGACAGCCGCCTCGACGTAGAGCTCCTCCTTCAGCGACAGGGTGACGCCGCGCGAGATGCGGACGAATTCCGGGAGCTGCGAAAGGCCGAGCGCGATGATCACGCCGCGTTCGGAAGGGCCGGCAATCACCACGATGATGATGGCGAGCATGATCATCGGAAAAATCAGCATGATGTCGGTGATCCGCATCACGATCGCGTCCGCCAGGCCGCCGTGATAGCCCACCATCATGCCGATCGGCACTCCGACGATGACGGCGAAAAGGATCGCCAGCGTCGTCAGGCGCGCCGTGACCTGCGTCGCGAGGATCACGCGCGAGAGCACGTCGCGCCCGAACTGGTCGGTGCCGAACCAATGCTCCCAGGAGGGCGGTTGCATGCCGTTGCGGAGGTTCGTCTCGAACGGATCACCGGGCGCGACCCACTGCGCCGTGATGGCGACCAGGTAGATCCCGAGCAGGATCAGCCCGAAGACGACCGCGACCGGATCGCGAGAATAGTCCCTGAGAAAGTTGCGCACGGCGACGGCTCCGGGTCAGTCGTAGGAGACCCTGGGATCGGCCCAGGTATAGAGAACATCGACCAAGAGATTCACGAAGATGAAGATCATGGCGAAAAAGAAGATCGCGCCCTGCATCACCGGCAGGTCGCGGGTCAGGATGGAATCGACCATCAGCCGCCCCAGTCCCGGCCAATTGAAGATGCTCTCGGTCACCACCGAGCCGCCGAGCGTGTGTCCGGCCCCGAGACCGAACAGCGTGATGATCGGCAGGAGCGCGTTGCGCAGGGCGTGACGGAACACCACCCGCCGCTCGGGAGCCCCCTTTGCGCGCGCAGTCGTGATGAAGTCGCGCCCCAGCGCGTCGACCATGCAGGAGCGGACCATCCGCGTGAACATCGCCGCTTGATAGGCGCCCAGCGTGAGGACCGGCAGGATGAAGTGCCGCCAGCTCGACATGCCGCCGATCGGCAGCCAGCGCAGGTATACGCCGAACAGATAAATGCCGATGATGCCGGTGACGAAGACGGGCGTACAGATTCCGACCAGCGAGAAGGCGGTCACGCCCTTGTCGACGGGACCGCCCCAGAACATGGCCGAGAACGAGCCGAGGACCAGGCTTACGATCATGGCGAGGAGCATCGCACAGCCAGCGAGCGCGGCCGTGTTGAAGATGCGCGGCACGACCACATCGAGCACCGGCTGACGCGAGTAGTTCGAGACGCCGAAATCGCCCGTCAACACGCGCTGCATGTAGGCGAAGTACTGGACGTGCAGCGGCTGATCGAAGCCGTACGCTCTCCGGATGCTCTGGACGAGTTCCTCCGGCGCGTTGTCGCCGGCCATCAGCCGGGCCGGATCGCCGGGGATCATGTGGAAGAGCGCGAAAAGGAAGCTGAGGAGGAAGAAGCCCGCAAGCACCATGAAGACAAGGCGGGATATGATCAGTCTCGGCATGCGGCAGGCTCGAACTCTCGCAGGAGGACCCACGCCCCGAGGGAGCGGCCCCAAGGCAGGCGGGCTGCGGCAGCGCCGGGGCGGTGCGCCGGAGCAGTCTCCCGCTCCGGCATGTCCCTCGTCAACGGCTGATGCCCTGGCGCTGCATTTCTTCCTGGTCGATCCAGGCTTCCGTCGCGGGATAGTTGTCGACCGCAAGGATCCGGTCGCCGTGAACATAGGTCCGTGTGCCGAGCGACAGGTGAAGCGTCGGCAGGTAGATCACCGGCGCCTCCTCGAGAAGCTGCGCCATCCACTGCCGCGTAAGCTCCTTGCGCTCGGCTTCATCGGTTTCGGTATGTGCCGCGTCGGCCAGCCGGTCGATCTCATCGGAGGAAAAGAACATCCGGTTCGCGCCCGCCGGCTTCCACGCCTTGCTATGCGTGAAGTACATCATCGGCTCGTCGGGATCGGCCGTGGGGATCCCCCAGCTGAGGAGCGCCATCTCGTACTCCGCATCCTTGGGTGCCTGCGAGACTGCCGAACTGAACGCCGCGCCCTCCATGACGACGAGTTCGATCGGGATCCCGATCTCGCCCAGGAACGACTGCAGAAGCTGTGCGACTTGATAGTCGCCCTTCGTCACGCCCTTGCGCGTCCAGAGCGTGAACGACAGCTCCTCTCCGTCGGCGTTCTCGATCGTGCCGTTGCCGTCGCGATCCTCGTAGCCGGCTTGCTGGAGCAGCGAGCGGGCTTTCTCTGGATCGTAGGGGAAGATCGAATCCTCTCCTTCCTGGCGCATGTCCTGGTAGCCGTAGACGCCCTCGGACAGGGTGGGCGCCTTCGGCACCGTCGCGCCGGAGCCCGCGAACACGGCCTCGACGATGCCCACCTTGTCGATGGCATGGTTCAGCGCCCGGCGGACCAGAACGTCGTCGAAGGGTTCCACCATGTGGTTCAGCACCACGTAGAACTGGCGGGTGCTCGGCACCGTCCGCACGCGGATGTTCTCGTTCAATCTCGAGCCGCGGGATGTCGTAGTCCGACAACGATACCGCCCGATCGACCTCGCCGCTCTCGAGCATCGCCGTGCGGGTCGAAGGGTCGGGCACAACGAGCATCTTGATGCTGTCAAGATAGGGTAGCCCCTCCTTCCAGTAGTCGTCGTTGCGCTCGAAAAGGACATATTCGCCCTTCACCCATTCGGTGTGCTTGAACGGGCCGGTGCCGACGATCTGCGTCGCCATCCCTTCCTCGCCCATTTCCCGGTACGCCGTCGGACTGAAGATGCAGAGCGGCCGGTAAGCGAGGTTCGGGATCAGTGCCGCGAACGGAGCCTCGAGGTGGAAGGCCACTTCATGCTCGCTGACCGCCTCGGCGCGGTCGAAGCCTTCAAGCAGACTGATGTAGATGAAGTCCTTGTCTTTCGCCTCATTGAAAACGAACGCGACGGCCTCGGCGTTGAATGGCGTGCCGTCGTGAAACTCCACCCCTTCCCTGAGCTTGAAGGTGACGGTCTTCTCGTCGTCCGAAATATCCCAGCTCTCGGCGAGGACCGGGACGATCTCGCTTTCTTCATTCAGCTCGACAAGGTTTTCGCACGCGTTCAGCCATACGTCCTGAGCGCCATTGTCGGTGTTCCTCCCGGGGAAGAGCGAGAACTTCTCGCCCGACTGGGCGTAGATGAGCTGTCCGCCATATTGCGGCTCGGCGTCCTGCGCCGTGCCGGACAGGCTGCCGGCTGCGAAAAGGATCGACGCACCGGCCAGCCGTGCGGCAATCCTCCGTCGTGGTAGGTGCCTTGTCATCGCTTTTCTCCCCGCTGGTTTGTTTCAGTACATTCTTGTCTTGTCGAAGACGTTGGTCATTCGATCAGTTGCCCCCGCCACGTAATGACGGAGGTTCTCTATGAAGATGTCGACGATCTTTTCGTTCTCGCTCTCGACCGTGCTTGCGGAATGCGGGCTGATGAGGACGTTCGGCATGTCCCATAGCGGCGAGTCGTTTGGCAGCGGCTCGACCCGCGCGACGTCCAGGGCGGCGAAGCCGATATGGCCGCGGCGCAGCGCCTCGGTCAGGGCGTCTTCGTCCACCAGTTGCCCGCGCCCGATGTTCACGAAGACCACATCCGGCTTCATCCGGGCGATCACCTGTGCGTCGATCATGTTTTCGGTCGCGTTCGTATGCGGGGCGCAGAGGGTCACGCAATCGGCACGAGAAATCGCTTCGACCAGCTGTTCCGGGCCCATGACTTCGTCAGCGTGAAGTTCGGCTGCGCGGTCTGGCGACGGACGGTTGACGACAGACAGGACCCGCATCCCGAATGCGCGCGCCAGACGGCCGACTTCCGCCCCCACCCGTCCGGCGCCAACGACCGTCATGACGCGGCCCCGGAGGTCGGTTCCGCAGTAGCGTTCCCACCTGTGGGCGCGCTGCTCCGTACGCAGGTACTCGAGCCGCTTCGTGTGGATCAGCAACGCCATCATCGTGAATTCGGCAAGAGGCCCGGCGTGGATGCCGCGCGCCGTGGTGATGATGACTGGATGATCGGCGAGCCTCAGCCGGCCCACAAGTTGCCCAACCCCCGAGCTTGTCGTCTGTACCCACCTGACGTTCTGCGCCGTCTCGAGCCCGTCCGACGGAAGATCCCAGAGTATGGTGGCACGACGCAGGTGCTCGGCGAACCGATCTTCCTGCTCCGGCGTCCGTGCAAACGTCTCGACCCCCTTGTGATCCGCGACGTAACGGGTTTCCGGCAGCAGGTCCGGTTCGAAGATGACGGAAACGCCAGCCGGTGCCTCTGCGCGGATGCGCGAAACATGCTCCTCTTCGAGCGGCGAGGTGACGAAGATGGTTTCACTGTTCCCGCGCAATGCCGCAGCCCTTCGCTCATGTGTCGGCTCAGGCTGACGCCATTGAAAGCCTGAGGCAACAAGCTGGCCGAGGCCCATCACCGTGACCACCTTGTATGAGCAAAAGTGATGCACGCCCCTTCCATTGGGTCAACGGAATTCAGCTCGGCGTGGCGTTCGCGATTTCGTTTCGATGAATTTCGCCGCGCAACCACGTCTCGAACGCGACCACCCGCTCATCCCGGTGCCGTTCTTCGGCGCAGAGCAGATAGTAACCCTGGCGCCGGCGAAGGATCGGCATCGAGGCGACCACGAGCGACCCGTCTGTCAGCTCGCGCTGGGCCATGAAGCGGGGAAGCAGGGCAAACCCGAGGCCGGCGACGGCCGCCTCGATGACCATGATGTAGTGCTCGAGGCCGAGACCCGACGGCTTCACCAACTCCGCGCCAGCAGCCGCGAACCACTCGTCCCACGCGTCGATCCGCGTCGTGTGCCGCAGCAGCATGCCGGGAGAGAGGCTGCCCGGATCCAGATCCTCGTCGTACAGACGGCGCAGCGTCGGCGCACAGACGAGTACCATCTCCTCTCCCATCAGGCGCGTCGCCCTCGCGTTCGGCCATTGATGTTCCAGTCCGTACCGGATCGCGACGTCGATCGAGTCAGTCGCGAAGTCCACGCGGCTTTCCGAGATCGTGAGATCCACCTCGAGTCTGGGCGACGCCTGCCGAAGGGTGCCGAGCCGGGGGATGAGAAAGCGGATCGCGAAGGTCGGCAGGACGTCCACGATCAGCCGCCCGGACGTTTGAAGCGCTCGCACCCGGCCGATGCCGCTGCCCAGCCGGTCGAAGGCGAGGCGCACGTCGCCGTAAAGCAACTCCCCCGCTTCGGTGAGGGACAGTAGCGGTCGGCTGCGGCGGAAGAGCGCCGTCTCGAGTGCCTCCTCAAGAATATGGATCGATCGGCTGACCGCGCTTTGGGTGACGCCGAGTTCGGCCGCCGCGCCGGACATCGAACGCACTCGGGCCACGACCTCGAAGGTTCTGAGAGCCGGCAAAGAGACACCTGAAAGACCCACAACTCCATCCCTCGGCCGAGCCTCGAACATGCAGGTGGCTCAGGGGGAGTATCGCCGAACGCGAAACTCAAGCAATGTCCAGATCATCGAAACCAGGTGGCGTGAGGCCCACGGCCTCGTCCAATCCGCCGGGCGTCGCGGCCATCGCCGGAAGAGCCCGACGTCAGATCTGTCCGCGCCTACGCTCGGTCGCGCCCGCGCCGGTTGATGGGATAGCCGCTTGCCGGACCCCGCAACGGCTGGATCAGCATGCGGTCGAGCCAGAGATCGCGCGAGGTGCGGAACTGCTCGATGCCGAGGGTCATGCCCTCGTGCCCGTCGCGGGGCTGTGCCTCGTAAGTGCCGAGGAGCCGGTCCCACCAGGGCAGGTTGAAACCGAAGTTCGAGTTCGTCTCGTGCGGCCGGATCGAATGGTGCACCCTGTGCATGTCGGGCGTCACCACGAGCCAGCGCAGCACCCGGTCGACCGGCCCGGGCAGGCGGATGTTGGAATGGTTGAAGAGCGAGGTGGCGTTCAGCAGCACCTCGAAGATCAGCACCGCCACCGCCGGCGTCCCGAGCGCCGCCACAACGCCGAGCTTTATGCCCATCGAGATCATGATCTCGACCGGATGGAAGCGCAGGCCCGTGGTGACGTCGAATTCCAGATCGGCGTGGTGCATTCGGTGCAGCCGCCAGAGCGCCGGCACCGCGTGGAACATCACGTGCTGGAGGTAGATCGCGAGGTCGAGCGCCAGGATCGAGACCAGCACCGCGAACGAGATCTGCACCGCCCAGACGTTGAGAAGGCCCCAGCCGTTCTCCTCGGCGACAAGGGCAAGGCCAACGGCAAGTATCGGGAAGGCGAGCCGCAGGACAAGCGTGTCCAGCACCACGAGCGCGACGTTGTTGGTCCAGCGCAGGACGCGCGGGATCTCCTGCCGCCGCCGCGGCGCCGCCACCTCCCAACCGGCCATCGCCAGTAGGACCCCGAGGAAGAAGGTCAGTCGGATCGCCGGTTCGTAGCCGAGGATGAAGTTGCTCATGGTGCCCGATTGCGCATCGCGGTCAGGGGTCGCAACACTCAAGAAACTTGTTGAACGAGAAGGGCCGACGCCGCCGATGAAGTCAACAGGCCCGAAACAGGCCCTCTACGCCGCGTTCGCCACGGTCGCGCGCGCCCTCGGCAACACGCACCGGATCGAGATCCTCGAGCATCTCGGCCAGGGAGAGCGCAGCGTCGAAGCGCTTGCCCAGCGTACCGGCCTTTCCGTCGCCAACGCCTCGCAACACCTTCAGCATCTCAAGCGGGCGGGCCTCGTCACCACGCGACGGGACGGCAAGTTCGTGCTCTACCGTCTCGAGAGCGATGCCAGCCTTGCGCTGATGCAGGCGCTCTTCGCGGCCGGCGAGCGAAACGTCGCGGCGGTCGGGGATGTCATCAACGGCTATTTTCACGAACGCGACAGCATCACGCCGGTCTCGCGTGAAGAGCTTCTCAAGTGCGTCCGGCGGGGCGAGGCCACGATCCTCGATACGCGCCCTGTTGACGAATATGCCGCCGGACACCTGCCTGGGGCGCTCAACATCACCGTTGGCGATCTTGAGGCGCGGCTGGCCGAACTCGACCCGGCGCGGGAGATCATTGCGTATTGCCGCGGTCCCTGGTGCGTCTTCTCGTTCGAGGCGGTCGCAACGCTCCGCCGACACGGGTACCGCGCCCGCCGCCTCGAGGATGGCCTGCCCCAATTGGCGTGCCGCGGGCCTGCCGATGTCGGCCGGTCTGCGGTATGAAGGGTCCCAGGAAGGTTGAGCCGGTCGGGGCGAGGACCGGCGAGCCGGGCCAAGGGGCTTCCCGGCAGGATCCGCCCTACTCGGGAGGCCGTCGGAAGATCGCCCAGACGAGCGGTGCCCCGGTAATGAGGCCCATCCCAAGAACCGCCCACACCGAGGCGGTCATGTCGCCCTCTGCCGCCGTGGTGCCAAAATGCGCAAGCAGGAAGCTCGCCGGGACGATACCGGCGAGCGTCGCCAGCGCGAAGCGCCACAGGTGCAGACAGCTGAGGCCCGCCGCGTAGCTGACAAGATCGAACGAGATGAAAGGCATAAGCCGGCTGAGAAAGACCGTCGCCGTCAGCGCGTTCTGCGATCCGAGAAGGCCCGCGTCGATGCGATCGCCGAACCAGCGGCGCAGCGGCTCGCGGCCAAGCATCCGGGCAATGCCAAAGGCGATCAGGGCGCCCAGTTCGGCGCCGAGGATGACGTAGACGGTGCCCCACAGATGTCCGTACCCGGCCCCGGCCGCCATCGCGATCGGCGCGCTCGGTATCGGACTCATCACGATGGCGAGGGCCATCAGGCCGACGACCGCGACCGGACCCCAAGCGCCGGCGCCGGCGACCGCCTGTTCGATCCGCGCAGCGGTGAGCATTCCCGCCAGGTCGACTGGCCCCCAGAGTAGCCAGGCCCCGAAGCCGAGCGCGATCAGCGCCGCGAGCACCTTGATCCAGAGCGACATGGCCGCCTGTTCACGTTTCACCTGTCCCAACGCACGAACGCAACGGCCGGGCCGTCGTCAAGGAGCTTGTGCGAGACCGCGCTCACGGCGGGCACGTGCGATAATGAGTTAGAACCCCTCATGCCGTCGTCCATCATGTCGTCGGCATCCTCGTCCTGCATCATTGAGGGACCGCGCCGATGTCCCGGGCCCGGGGCCCACTGCGCCATCTGCTCCTGCAGTTTCTGCATTCGCTCCATCCGATCGGCCGGGGCAGCGATCTCTTCCGCCGTGATCTCGCCGTCGCCGTCGTTGTCGAGGAACTGGAACCGGTCGACCATGTGTTCGCGGATCATCACGCTGTGCAGCGTCTCGAACTCGTCGATCGAGAGCGACCCGAGACGCGCGAGCGGCTGATCGCGACCGTCGAGGAGATGCAGGAGATGGTCGAGGCGACGCTCGCCTTCGCCCGCGGCATCGGGTCGTCGGAACCTTCGGAGACCGTGGATCTCGCCCACCTGCTCGCCGATCTCCGTGCCGAGCTTGTCGAGACCGGAGCGGCGCCGGCGCTCGACACCGCGCCCGGCCTCGCCGTCCGCGCGCGTCCCCTGGCGCTGAAGCGCGCGCTGCGCAACGTGGTCGAGAGCGCGCGGCGCTACGGGCGAGACGTCAGGGTGGCGCTCGATCGGTCCGGCGAAACCGCGCGGATCGTCGTGACCGACCACGGCCCCGGCATTCCCGAGGCGGAGCTCGAGCGCGTTTCCGAGCCGTACGTCCGGCTGGGAACCTCGCGCAGCCGCGAGACTGGCGGCGTTGGCCTCGGCCTTTCGATCGCGCGGACCCGTCGAGGCGCATGGCGGCGAGCTGCGCCTTACCAACCGCCCCGAGGGCGGGCTCGCCGCGACCTTGACCCTGCCGCTGTCGCGGGGGTCCGATGAAACCACAGAGCGATGAAGGAGGAGACGATGAGACGGATTACCGGACCTGTCGTGACCGCGCTGCTCGGCGCGGTGCCGGCCATGGCCAGCGCCCAGTCTACTTGGGGGCACGGCTATGGCCACATGTGGGGTGGCGGCTTTGGCCTGCTCGGGGCGCTGATGATGATCCTCTTCTGGGGCGCGATCATCACTGCGGTGGTGCTGGCCGTCCGCTGGCTGATCGAGCGGAACGAGATGAGCCGGCGCCCCGACGCGCTCGAGATCCTGAGGGAGCGCCTCGCAAGAGGCGAGATCGACCCCGAAGAGTACGAGGCCCGGCGCAAGGTGCTGAAGTCCTGAGCCGCCGAAAAGGCATCGCGTCCGGGCAGCGTCACGAGGCCCGGTACAGCCGCCGGACCTCGTGGATGCACGGGCTTCCCTTGCTGTCGAGCGCCACGCTCAGGTCTTGACGAGGCGGTAGATCGCCGGGATCACCAGCACGGTCAGCGCCGTCGACGACAGCAGGCCGAAGAGAAGCGAGATCGCGAGGCCCTGAAAGATGGGGTCGGCGAGGATGACCGCGGCGCCGATCATCGCCGCCAGCGCAGTCAGCAGGATCGGCTTGAAGCGCGCCGCGCCCGCCTCGACCAGCGTCTCGACCGTGACGCGGCCTTCGGGGTCCGCGTGGCGGATGAAGTCCACGAGCAGGATCGAGTTGCGCACGATGATCCCGGCAAGGGCGATGAAACCGATCATCGACGTCGCCGAGAACGGAGCGCCGAAGAGCCAGTGCCCGACCATGATTCCCAGGAACGTGAGCGGCACCGGGGTCAGGATCACCAACGGCAGGCGGAACGAGCCGAACTGCGCCACGACGAGGATGTAGATCCCGAGGAGCGCCACCAGGAACGCCGCCCCCATGTCGCGGAAGGTGATCCACGTGACCTCCCACTCGCCATCCCAGAGCAGGACCGGGTGCGTCGTCTCCTCGGGCTGGCCGTGGAGGCGGATCGTCGGCTGGGCAACCTCCTGCCACGTCATCGCATCGAGCCGGTCGCCGACGGCGAGCATGCCGTAGAGCGGCGCCTCGAAGCTGCCGGCGAGCTCGCCCGTCACCATCACCACGCTGTAGCCGTTGTGGCGGAAGATCGGGTAGGAGGCGTGCTCCTGCGACACCTCGACCACGTCGCCGAGCTCGACCACCCCGCGCGACCCCGGCAGGACGTTGGCGGGCACCGGCGTCGAGAGCGCGCGCTCGTCCATCACCTGGTCGGTCCGCGCCCGTGCGAGCACGATCGGGATCGGCGGACGGCCGCCGCCCCGGTGCGAATAGCCGACGGTCGTGGAGCCGTTGAGCAGCCGCAGGGTCTGGAGCACGTCGCGCTCCTCGACCCGGTAGAACTCGAGGTCGGTGGGCTCGAGCTCGACCCGGCAGGCGGCGCGGCGGCGTGCCGGTGCTGTCGTCGACGTCGACCACGAAGGGCACGTCCGCGAACGCGGCGCGCACCCGTTCGGCGACGGCGCGCCGGGTCTGCGCGTCGGGGCCGTAGATCTCGGCCAGCAGCGTCGAGATCACCGGCGGTCCCGGCGGCGGCTCGACCGTCTTCAGGACCGTCCCCTCGGGCAGGTCGAGCGCCGCCAGCCGCTCGCGCAGCTCGAGCGCGATGTCGTGGCTGGTCCGGTCGCGCTCGCCCTTGGGCAGGAGGTTGACCTGCACCTCGCCCTGCTCGGGGCTCGAGCGCAGGTAGTAGTGCCGCACGAGCCCGTTGAAGTCGAAGGCTGCGGCGGTGCCGGCATGGGTCTGCGGCCGAGATCACCTCGGGCAGCGAGAGGGCGATCCGGGCGGCGCGCTGCGCGATCGGCGTCGGTCGCCTCGACCGATGCGCCCTCGGGCATGTCGATGACGATCGAAAGCTGGGACTTGTTGTCGAACGGCAGCAGCTTGACGGTGACGTCGCGCGGTGTAGAGCAGCGTCAGCGAGCCGAAGGACAGCACGGCCACGGCGAGGAGGAAGAGCGCGCTCCGCCCTTTGCTCCTCAGAATCGGGCGGGCCACGGCGGCATAGGCGCGGCCCAGCCCGCCGCCGGGATGCTCGCTCCCGTCGGCGGCGTGGTGCCCCGCATGGGCGGGGCCGGCGATCTTGAGCATCAGCCACGGCGTGATCATCACCGCGACGAAGAACGAGAAGATCATCGCCGCCGACGCGACGGCCGGGATCGGGCTCATGTAAGGCCCCATGAGCCCCGAGACGAAGAGCATCGGCAAGCAGCGCCACGACCACGGTCAGGGTCGCGACGATCGTCGGGTTGCCCGACCTCGGCCACCGCGGCGATGGCGGCGCCGAACGGGCTCTGCCCCTCGCGCTTCATCGCCCAGTGGCGGGCGATGTTCTCGATCACCACGATGGCGTCGTCGACGAGGATGCCGATCGAGAAGATCAGCGCGAAGAGCGACACCCGGTTCAGCGTGTAGCCCATGATCCAGGCCGCGAAGAGCGTCAGCAGGATCGTGACCGGGATCACGATCGCGACGACCAGCGCCTCGCGCCAGCCGATCGCCACGAGCACCAGCGCGACGATCGAGACGGTGGCGAGGGCGAGGTGGAAGAGGAGCTCGTTCGCCTTCTCGTTGGCGGTCTCGCCGTAGTCGCGGGTGACCTCGATCTCGACGCTGTCGGGGATCAGCTCGCCCTGCATCGCGTCGACGCGGTGCAGGATCTCCTCGGCGACCGTCACCGCGTTGGCCCCGGCCCGCTTGGCCAGCGCCAGGGTGACGGCCGGGCGGCGCAGGATCTCGCCCCCGGGCGTGCGGGTCAGGGTCGCGACATGCGCTTCGTCCAGGTCCGTCACGTAGGCGACGTCGGCCACGTCGCGGACATAGACCGTGCGGCCGTCGCGCGCGGTGAGCTCGAGGTCGGCGATCTCCTCCGGCGTCGAGAGGGTGTCGCCGATCGACAGCATGACCTGCTCGCCGGCGTCGCGCAGCAGACCCGCCGGCGCGGCGCTGTTGGCGCCCTCGATCTTGGCGGCGAGCTGCTGGAGCGTGATGCCGTAGAGCGCCAGCCGCTCGGGGTCGGGCGCGATGCGCAGCGCGTCCGCGGTCTCGCCGACGAGGTAGGTCAGGCCGACATCCTCGATCCTGGCCAGTTCCACCTCGACCTCGCGCGCGATGCGGGTGAGGTCGGCGGCGGTGATGGCCGTCTGCCCAGGCGCAGGCGCGAAGGTCAGCGCCACGATCGCCACGTCGTCGATGCCGCGGCCGACCACCAGCGGCTCGGGAATGCCCACCGGGATCCGGTCGAGATTGGCGAGGATCTTGTCGCGGACGCGCAGGATCGCGGTGTCGGACGGGCACGCCGACCTCGAAGCGCGCCGTCACCATCACCCGGTCGTCGCGCGTGTCGGAATAGACGTGCTCGACCTGGTCGATCCCCTTGACGATGGTCTCGAGCGGCTCGGTGACGAGCTTCAGCGCATCTTCGGCAGCCAGCCCGTCGGCACGCACGTGGATGTCCACCAGCGGCACCGAGATCTGCGGCTCTTCCTCGCGCGGCAGGCTCGCGAGCGCGAGGAGGCCGACCGCGAGCGCCGCCAGCAGAAAGAGCGGCGTCAGCGGAGACGCGATGAAGCCGCGCGTCAGCCGCCCCGCGATCCCCAGCGCGCCGCTCGGCACGTGGCCCTCACTCATCGCCGAACACCACGCGGTCGCCGGCCTGAAGCCCGCTCAGGATCTCGCGCCACGGCTCGCCGTCCACCTCGACCGGGCGCCCCGGCACCACTGCGCGCCGCAGGGTCTCGCCCGCTTCCGCCTCCACCGGACGAAGTCGAGCCCGCCGACCTGCTCGAGGGCCGCCTCGGGCACCAGGAGGGCCGAGCGCTCGCCGACCGGCAGACGCACCGGGATGCGCCGGCCGACGAAGCGCGGGTCGAGGTCCTCGACCTCGACGTCGGCCTGCACCCGTCCGCCCTCGATCTGGGGGTAGAGCTTGACGAGCTTGCCCGCCGTGCCACCGGCGACGCCGTCCGCCCCGGCGCCGAGCTCGATCACGTCACCCTCGGCGAGATCCTCGGCGTGCCGCTCCGGCACCGCGAGGCGCAGGAAGACGCCGCCGCCGCCGATCACCGCCACCGCCTCGCCGGGCGTGACGACCGAGCCGCGCGAAACCGGCACCGAAAGCACGACGCCGTCCTCGGGCGCCAGCACCGCGCCTTCGTCGACCTGCTGCTCGACGATGAGCCGCTCGGATTCGCAGGCTGCGGATCTCGCCCCGTATCACGTCGACTTCGGTCTGGAGCGCGTCGAGCCGCTGGCTGGTGATGACCCCGCGCTCGAACAGCGTCTGGCCCCGCTCCAGCTCGGACTCGGCCGTGTCGATCTGCGCCGAGAGCGCCTCGAGCCGCGCGTCGATCGCCTCCAGCCGGAACTGGAGCTTGTCGTCCTCCACAAGCGCGACGCGTTCGCCGGCTTCGACGCGATCCCCCTCGGTCACCGTCAGTTCGATGATAGTCCCGCCGGTTCGTGCCCGCGCCGGCACCCGGTCGCGCGTCTCGACCTGGCCATAGACGGCCTTCCATTCGACGATCTCTTGCGGCGAGAGGGTGAGAACCTCTGCCGAAACGGACGTCCCGACGAAAAGACAAAACGCTACGGTCCAGAACTGCATCGAGACACCTTATACGGGAAAGGCCCGCGAAAGCAGGACCGACGCGGCCATGCAAACCGACAAGATCACCCGAGCGCACTGACCTAGATCAACCGTGGGATACCACGAGGTTAATCGCACGAAACCGGATGTACCTTCCCGAACCAGAAGCGGCATCTACGCCGACCGCCGCAGCTTGCCGCAAGAACGGGAGGTGCAGCCGCCGGCCCGGGCCTTGAAACCGTCGCTACAGTAATCGAGTGAACGAGCGCACGTCGCTCAACTCCGGCAGCTGTCGCCCGGCCTCGACGATCTTCCCGACCTGCTCGTCGGACCAGCAGCCGGAGGTGAGCTCGACGAACTTCGCTGCGATGTCGGACCAGGACATCGGCCGCTGAATCGATCCCGCGGGAAAGTCGATCCGCCGCTTGCGAGCCTCGTGGCCCGAGTGGATCTCGACGATCGCCGGAAATCCGCCCGTCTCATCGTGGAAGCGCGTGAGTTCGGGATCGGCGGAAAGCTCGATGCGCTTCATCAAGTCCAGCACCTCGGCGTCATGGATCGCCGGCTCGTCGAAATCGCGCATCGACGAGCGACTACCCCGAGCCAGTGCCGAGGCCACAGCGTAGGGAAGGCTGAAGCGCGCGGCCATGTGGTTGCTGATCTGGCGGCCCGCAAGCGTCACCGCACTGTCAGCTTTGACCCGGACGACGACGCGGTCGAGAGAAGCGGGATCAAGGCTGCTTTCCTCGATCAGCTCGATCGCCGCTTCCATTGCGCTGTGGACACCGTAGCACGCTGCGAACTTCTTCAGCGCAAAGGCGCCGATGTTCGGCGTGCCGCTCGTCGGGGCCGTCAGCGGCCCTGCATCACCGTGGGCGTGGCTGGCGACGATGCCACGCTCGCCGGTCACCACCCGGTGGCTCGCCGTCATGCCGTGCCGGGCGAGATCGGCGGCGTTGACCGCCAGTTGCGCCGCCAGCCCATTGACCCAGTCCTTGTCCATCCCGAAGCCGGCGTTCGATGCGGCGAGCGACGGCATGAGCCCGTTCGGCGCGCATGCCCCCGCCAGCCCCATCGCGTTGAGAAGCTCCGTCCGATCAAGTCCCATAAGCTTGCCGCACGCGACGGCCGCCCCGACGGGCGCGGCGATGCTCGAGGTGCGGAACCCCCTGCCCTCGCTGCGATGCGCGCGGCCGACGGCGCGGAGGATCGCCAATGTCACCTCGAGCCCGGCGGCCACGGCCGTCACCAGTTCTGCCCCGCTCGCTCCCTCGCGCTCGGCCACGGCGAGCGCGGCCGGAACGATCGAGACGCCGGCATGGCCGTTGTTGCGCGGATCGACCACCACGTCCTGAAAGTCTAACACCTCGGCCCAGGTCCCGTTGCAGAGCGCTGCCTGCTCGGCCGTCGTCCGCCCCCGCCCCGACCAAAGTTGCACGTCGCCGCTGCCGCCGTAGAGTCCGAGCACATGGTCTTCGGCAATCATGCCCGACCTGTGCCCGGCCCGGAACGCGCCGATGCCGATTCCGACCGTGTCGAACACGATGTGACCGACATGCTGGCGCGCGGCCTCGTCCAAGTCGGCCGCATCCAGGCCCAGTGCATAGTCCGCCAGCGCGTGTTCGGGAACAGCGTCGGTATTGCGCATCTCGTTCATTTCTACCTCAGCATCCGCTGCAGGAAACCGCGCAGCCGGTCCGTTTCCGGCTGCTCGAAGAACTGGTCGGTCGGCGCCTCCTCGGCGATCACGCCCTCGTCTATGAAGATCATGCGATCGGCGGTCTCGCGGGCGAAGCTCATCTCATGCGTCGCGATCATCATCGTGTTGCCGGTCCTGGCAAGCTCGCGCATGACGTCGATCACCTCGCCCACGCGTTCGGGGTCGAGCGCCGACGTCGGCTCGTCGAACAGCATGACGTCAGGCTCCATCGCCAGCATCCGGGCGATGGCGACGCGCTGCTGCTGTCCGCCCGAAAGCGTATCGGGATAGTCGCGCGCCCATTCCGTCAGCCCCACATCACCAAGCCGCTGCAGCGCGATCTGCTCGGCCCGGCGGCGGTTGATCCCCTTCACCACCATTAGCGCCTCGGCGACATTTCCCAGCGCCGTGCGGTGAGGCCACAGGTTGAAATGCTGAAAGACATAGCCGATCCGGGTCCGTTGCCGAGCGAGGGTGGCCTGATCTGCCGGACGCAGCCGGCGGCCCGGATCGGTGACGTAACCCATCGGATCCCCATGGACCCAGACCATGCCGCGGTCCGGCGTCTCCAGGCGATTGATGCATCGCAGCAGGGTCGACTTGCCCGACCCCGACGCGCCGATGATGCAGACGACCTCGCCGGGCTGGATTGCGCAGTCGATGCCCTTGAGCACCTCGAGCGATCCGAACGACTTGTGCAGCTCGTCGACCCGGATTGCTGGGTCACGCTCAATCCCGACAGAGCTCTCCGCAACCATCACCACCCGCGTCACTCCGGCTTCAGGCGGAAGATCGAGCCGCGCAAGTAGCTGTAGTGCTCCCAGAACGTCTTGCGCTCGCGCTTGACCCAGGCCAGGCGCCATTCCAGGTAGCTCAGCAACAGCGAGGTCGAGTACGTCAGCACCAGGTAGATCATCGCGACCACCGTGAAGACCTCGATCGGTCGGAAGAAGTTCGCGATGATGAGCTGGCCCTGGTACATCAGCTCGGACATGCCCAGCACCGAGCAGAGCGACGACAGTTTGATCGCCGAGATGAAGACGTTTCCGATCGCGGGGATCATCCGGTAGGCGGCCTGCGGAACCACCACCCGGCGCGTCACCTGCGTGGGACGGAAGCCGAGCGCACTCGCCGCATCCAGATGTCCCTTGTTGATGGCCTGGATCCCGGCGCGGAACACCTCCGAGAGGTAGGCGCCCGAATTCAGCGCCATCGCGACCACCAGCGAAAAGAAGGCGTTCATCTCCAGCCCGGTTAGGATCGGCAGGCAGTAGTAGATCCAGACGATCTGCACGAGCGCCGGCGTGCCGCGGAACACCTCGACATAGACGATGAAGGGTATCGGCGAGCGTGCGCCGGAATCGCAACCGCACGATCGCGACCAGAAGGCCGATGATCGTGCCGAGGATCATCGTCATCACCGACAGAAGGATTGTCGTCTGCAACCCGGCCAGAAGGACGTCAAAATTGTTCCAGACGATGTCGAAGCGGAATTCGTAGTCCATCAGCCTACCGCGAGGTCGCCGGCAGAGGCGCGCGCTCTGCCGGCAATCGGAGACGCAAGGGGATCAGTCTGCAAGATCGCCCATCAGCCGCGTCGGCGCGACGACCGCGTCGAGCACGAGATCGGGATAGAGCTCTGCCTGCTTCACCATGAATTGCGTCTCGATCAGGGTGTCGACGAAGATGTTCATGTAGTGCAGCAGGTTGTGCTGACATTGCGGCACCACGAAGCCCGCCCCCACCGACCGCGGCGTCTCGGGCAGAACGACCGACGCGGCCCACTCGGGGTTGGCCCTCGCCACCTGCTGGGTTTCCGTCATGCCGGCCCCCCAGGCGACCGCGCGGCCGCTTGCCACCTCCTGCTCCGGAAGCGCGGGCGGCGCGAGCGCCTTCAGCTCGGCGTTCTTGAAGAAGTCGGGGTTGTTCTCGGTGTACGTGATATGCGCGGCGCTCCCCAGCCGGACCACGATCGTGTTCCCAGGCTGGTCGAGGTCCGAAAGGCTGTCGATGTTCGCATCCTCGCGCACGAGGAAGCTCTGGTAGCCGATGATCCATGGCTTCGTGAACCACGCCGAGACGGCGCGGTTCGGTCGACGCGCCACGTTGGAGATCACGACGTCGTACTTGTTGGATTGCAGGCCCGCGATGAACGTGTCCCACTTCGCCTCGACCCACTCGATCTCCACGCCCAGAAGCTCATCGGCGAGCATGTTGGCAGCGTTCACCAGTACGCCTTCGAGCTCGCCGTTTTCGTTGCGGAACTGGTAGGGCTTCGAGTTGATCCATCCGATCCGGATCGTTCCCCGCTCCTGGATCTCTTGCAGCAGGTCCGGGGCGTCGGCGCAGTTCGCTGCAACCGCCGGCGTCGCCGCAGCAATCGTCCCCCCGATCGCGGCTGCCGCAAGAAGTCGTGAGACATGTCCCATCATGGTAGTCCTCCCCCCATTGGTCGAAATCCGGCCTTCGCTCCATTCGCTGACCTGGCCAGTCCACTCTGGAGGAGTGGCGACGTAGGGGCAACCATGGCATCCCGGGCTGAACTGACGGCCCTGCTGTACCCGCGCTGGCACGCGGACCGTCTCGTTCCGAACCGCGGCGGCTAACGGGTGCCGCGGTTCGCCGCGGCCCCAAAGCGGCGCAACATCGTCGCCCCGCCCCCGCTCTGCCGAATGCGGATGGCGAACCTGCGCGCCGAGCTTTCCAGAACTCGCCGCCTGCGTGCAGTGTGCCCCAACCAGAACAACGTGCAGGGAGGAAAGACGGATGATCCGAACAGGAGCGGCAATCGTGGCCCTGGCCGGTGCGACGATGGCAACGGCCCAGCAGAACCCGCCCGACATGATCTTCCACAGCGGCAAGATCGTCACCGTCGACGACGGCTTCAGCATCGCCGAGGCCTTCGCGGTGGACGACGGCAAGTTCGCGGCCGTGGGCAGCAACGAAGACGTGCGGCAGCTGGCCGGGGAAGGCACGGAGCTCGTCGACCTCGGTGGCCGGACCGTGATCCCCGGCCTTATCGACAGCCACCTTCACCAGTTCGGGGCGGCTCTCAATATCCCCCGTGTCGCGCTCATCAACGCGAAGGACATGGACGATGTCCGTGCCCTGATCGCCGAGCGTGTGGCCGAGACGCCGCCGGGCGAGTGGGTGATGGCCTCGAGCGCCTGGCACGAAAGCATTCTTGAGGAGGGGCGGCTTCCCACCCGCGCCGACCTCGACCAGGTCTCGCCCGAGAACCCGGTCTTCATCCCGCGGGGCGGCCACGTGATCACCGTGAACAGCAAGGCGCTCGAGCTGGCAGGCGTCACCGCGCAGACGCCCGACCCCGAGCACGGCGTCATCGTCCGCGACGAGAGCGGCGAGCCGACGGGCGTGCTTCTGGAGGACGCGACCAGCCTCGTCGAAAAGATCCTTCCGCCTCCGCCCCCGCCGGAGGAACGCATTCGGCTTCTCAAGGAGATGATGGCCGAGCTGAACGGCCTTGGGGTCGTCGCCGTTACCGAACCCGGGCTCAACGATGGCCAGATCGAGATCTACCGACAGCTCAGGCCGAGGACGGTCTCACCACCCGGGTCCAGATGCTGTTCCGCGCCAACGGCAAGGAAGCCGTCGAGAGCGCCGTTGCGGCCTATCAGGCCGACGCGACCTGCGATGACATGCTCTGCTTCACGGGGCTCAAGTTCCTCCTCGACGGCGGGGTCGAGGGCGCGCGCCTCTACGAGCCCTATCGGATCGTCGAAGGCGAGCAGCTCGATCCGGACTACCGGGGCGTGATGATCCTGCCGCCGGGGGGCATTTCGGAATACGTGGATGCGCTGCGCTTGGCGGCAGAGGCCGGGTTCCAGGTCCAGACGCACGGCGTCGGCGACGAAACACTGGACGTGATCGTGGACGCCTACGAGACCGTCGCCAATGAAACCAACACGCCAATCGGCATGGACGGGCTGCGTTGGACGGTCATGCACATCTTCCTGCCGACGGAGGAGGCGATTGCCACCATGCAGGAGCATGACATCCTCGCCTCCGCCCAGGACCACCCGGTGCTCCTGGGGCACAACCAGCTGCGCTGGTGGGGAGAGGAGCGCGCCGCCTATGCCATCCCGATCAATCGCCTTCTCGAGGCGGGCCTCGTGGTCGGCGGCGGCACGGACGCGCCGGTGGTATCGCCGAACCCGTTCCTGTCGCTCTGGTGGATGGTGACGCGCGGGACGTTGTCGGGCGAGCCGCTCGGGCCCGAGCAAGCGGTCACGATCGAAGAAGCGCTTCGGATGTGGACGATGGACAGCGCCAAGATCCAGTTCGCCGAAGATTCGCGTGGCTCGATCGAGGAGGGCAAGCTCGCCGACTTCGCCGTGCTTTCGGACGATATCCTGACCATCCCGGCCGCGGAGATCCGCGATCTCAGGGCCGTGCTCACTGCCGTTGGCGGCCGGATTGTCCACGGCGGCGCGAACGAGCTCTGACACGGCCCCGCTCCGGCACCCCGGCTGACGCCGGTGGTGCCGGCCCACTTGGGGCGAGCGGTCAGTCCCGGTCGACCAGGAAGGGCCGCGGCGGGACCCGAGAATGCAGAGGCCCGCGGGCCTTGCCGAAAGCTAGGCGGCGTCGGCGATATCGTCCAGCAACTCTGCGGCGATCCCGAATGACCTCAGGCGCGCACCGTGGTCGTAAATCTGGCCGGTCAGGATCAGCTCGTCGGGCGCGTAGCGTTCTATGATGGCCTCGAGCTGCCGCCGCACCGTGGCGGGGGCGCCCACCGCCGAGACGCGAAGCGCCGCATCGACCGCGGCCCGCATCTCGGACCCGATCTCTCCGTCGATGTCGCGGACCGGCCGCGGCAGCTTGCCCGGGCGCCCAAGCCGGAGCCGGGCGAAGGCGAGTTGCATGGTCGTTCGCAGATAGGCGGCCTCTTCGTCCGTGTCTGCGGCGAAGACGTTGGCCGCCAGCATGAAACGGGGCCGATCGAGATGCCGCGACGGACGGAAGCCGCGGCGGTAGAGCTCCACCGCCTCATCGAGGGCCGCAGGCGCAAAGTGCGACGCGAACGCATAGGGCAGTCCCAGATGTGCCGCCAGTTGCGCGCCATAGTGCGAGGACCCCAGGATCCAGATCGGCACCTCGGTACCCTCGCCCGGGATGGCGCGAACGGGCGTGTCCGGGCGCGACGGTGCGAGATAGTCCATCAGTTCGACCACGTCGTGCGGAAACCCGTCGCCCTGATCCATCGACCGGCGCAGCGCCCGGGCAACGGCCATGTCACCGCCCGGCGCCCGGCCAAGGCCCAGGTCGATACGATCGGGATAGATTGTTGCAAGCGTGCCGAACTGCTCGGCCACGGCGAGGGGCGCATGGTTCGGCAGCATGATCCCCCCTGCCCCGACCCGGATCTTGCGGGTTGCGCCCGCGATGTGCCCGATCAGCACCGCGGTCGCCGAACTGGCGATGCCCGGCATGTTGTGATGCTCGGCAAGCCAGTAACGGTGGTAGCCCCACCCTTCGGCATGCCGAGCCAGGTCGACGGAGTTGGCGATTGCCTCGGCGGCCGTGTGCCCCTCGGGCACCGGGGCAAGATCGAGGACGGAAAAGCGCATGATGACCTCGTGGCAGTTCTTCATGCCTAGGTAGGTCGCCGACCTCGAAGTCGAAAGCGCCGTTCCGACCCGGTCGGACGGGTCGACGCGCGTAAGCGCAATCTTCTTCAGCTTGCCCGCACGACCCGCGTCGTCTTCGACCAGCGCGCCGCGGCCGCCGGATCCTGCGTCCAAAATCGCCGCGCGATCCGAGGACCTGACGGAGCAGCAGGCGAGGCTTCTCTACCGCCCGGATTGCGGCCGGCGCGACGCAGTCGCTTGGCTTGCGGACACGGCACCGCGGAGACGACGGCAAAGCCACGAGACCACAGAGACAAAGTCCGCCATCAGGTTTCTGGAGATCGCGGTCCGCCAGAAGCTGGCGAGAGTTCGTCCGGGTTGAGCAGAGGCAGCATCGAGGCCTGGAAATCGATCGCGTTTCCCGAGGTCCACGGCCGCCGCGGCGATCGTGGCGCGAGCCGCTCGGCAGGCTGCCGCCGGCCTCCCACGCCGCCCCGCCTTGTCCCGGCATCGGCGGTGTCGTTCTCCTCGAGAGTGAAGATCCAAGCCTCCGCGAAGGATTGTCGCGGACAGTCGTCCCAGCCCCGAATTCGTGCTAAGATGCGGTTGTGCCGGTGTTCCGACCGGCGAGGTCTGGCCGGTCGGTGCTCCGACGTGCACCTGCGAGGAGGTTCGCAAATGGCCAAGCCGATCAAGACAATTGGCAATCCCGCGTCCTGGACATTCGACGCCGTTGCCGGCTCTTCACGATACGTCAGGCATGCAGTCCACGACATCGGCGGCGATCACCTGGAGCCGCCTGAAGTGGCGCGCCTGACATCGAGGATCTCCGCATCGCGCTCCGCAAGGGCGGCGAGGACTTCGCGGCGCTTCGGACCGATGTCATCTTCATCGTGATCCTGTACCCGGTCATGGGGCTCGTGCTCTCGGCGTTTGCATTCCAGCGCGACCTGTTGCCGCTCCTGTTTCCGCTGATGTCGGGCTTCGCGCTGCTCGGGCCGATCGCCGCCCTCGGGCTATACGAGATGAGCCGGCGCCGTGAGAAGGGCGAGCCCGCGGGCTTCGGCGCCGCATCGGGGTTCTCGGCTCGCCGGCGATCGGCGCAATCCTCACGATCGGCGTTGGTGCTGGTCGTCATCTTCGTCGCCTGGATGCTGACCGCGTATCTGATCTTCAGACTGACGCTCGGGCCGGAGACTCCGGTCTCGGCGAGCGAGCGTTCATCACCGACGTCTTCACCACCGGCGCGGGCTGGACGATGCTGATCGTCGGCTGCGGCGTCGGCTTCGTTTTCGCCGCCGCGACGCTCGCGATCACCGTCGTCTCGATCCCGCTGCTGCTCGACCGCCATGTGGGCGTGCCGGTTGCGATCGCGGACGTCGCTCGAAGTCACGCGAAAGAACCCGGTGGTCGTGGCGACCTGGGGCCTGATCGTCGCGGTGCTGTTGGTGCTGGGCACGATCCCGCTGTTTCCTGGGACTGATCTTCGTGTTCCCGATCCTCGGGCACGCGACCTGGCATCTCTACCGGCGGGCGGTGAAGCCGCGAGCGCCTGAGGCCGGCAAGGCCTCGGCGCGCCTGCATGTCGGCGCGATCCGTGCCGCGGCGTCGCCGGACGGCATCCGGGCGAACGCCAAGGTGGACCACGCCGCGCTCAGAGGCGGCTTGGGTCTACGCAAGCCCCGGAAATATGCTAGCTTGCGGTTAGTCAGTTATGTCGCCGCTCAGCCGAAGCCGATCAGGCTTGGTCGGCGTTGCGGAAAGGCGAGCCAATGGTGGTCGTCGTCGCACTCGTCGCCGTCGTCGCAGGATCCGTCCTCTTCCACATGCTCAGTCCCGTGGTGGTGGACGCCGATCGCGTCGAATTGGGGCTACATCGACGCGACGCTGGTCATCACGTTCTGGATCACGGGGGCCGTCTTCGCCGCGGTCATCCTGTTCATGGCCTATTGCGTCTGGCGCTTTCGCCACCGGCCCGGGCACAGGGCCGAGTTCGACCCCGAGAACCGCCGGCTCGAACTCTGGCTGACGCGTGGTCACCGCCCTCGGCGTCGCGGCGATGCTGGCGCCGGGCCTGATCGTCTGGAAGCACTTCGTCACCGTTCCTGACGACGCCACCGAGGTCGAGGTCTTCGCGCAGCAGTGGAGCTGGAGTTTCCGGCTGCCGGGCGAGGACGGACGCCTCGGCACGTCGGACGCGCGCCTGGTCGGCGGCGGACAATCCGCTGGGGATAAATCCGCGCGACCGCTTCGGCCAGGACGACGTCATCGTCGAGTTCGCCGACCTGTACCTGCCGGTCGGCAAGCCGGTGAAGATGATGCTGCGGTCGATCGACGTGCTGCACGATTTCTACGTGCCCGAGTTCCGCGCCAAGATGGACATGGTGCCGGGCACGGTCACCTATTTCTGGTTCACGCCCACGCGGACCGGCGAGTTCGAGATACTCTGCGCCGAGTTGTGCGGCGTCGGGCACGCCTACATGCGCGGCTACGTCCAGGTCGTGGACGAGGCGGATTACGAGGCCTGGCTGCAGGAGCAGCAGACCTTCGCCGAGCTGTCGACGGATCGGGAGGGTGAGGACCGCCAGCGCCGACCGGTAGCGACGGCTCGACGCCGCGACAGCTGCTCCGACCGCCGACTGCAGGCCAGGCCCGCTCGGGCAGGGAGGAGCTCTGAGATGGTCAACGTCACCGATCGGCCCGACGCGCGCGTGCCGCCGGCCGAGGTGCCCGACGTCCACCCGCCGCACGCCCACAGCTGGATCGACAAGTGGGTCTTCTCGCAGGACGCCAAGTACATCGCGATCCAGTATTCCGGCACCGCGATCTCGATCGGGCTGGTGGCGCTGGTGCTGTCGTGGCTGATGCGGCTGCAGCTCGGCTTTCCCGATACCTCGTCGTCTTCTCGCCCGAGGCCTACTACCAGTTCATCACCATGCACGGCATGATCATGGTGATCTACCTGCTGACCGCGATCTTCCTCGGCGGCTTCGGCAACTACCTGATCCCGCTGATGGTCGGCGCGCGGGACATGGTGTTCCCGTTCGTCAACATGCTGAGCTACTGGGTCTACCTGCTGGCGGTGCTGGTGCTGGTCGCGAGCTTCTTCGCGCCGGGCGGGCCGACCGGCGCGGGCTGGACGCTGTACCCGCCGCAGGCGATCCTGAACGGCACGCCGGGCGGGCAGCAGGCGGGCATCATCCTGATGCTGGTCTCGCTGATCCTGTTCATCATCGGCTTCACGATGGGCGGGCTGAACTACGTCGTGACCGTGCTGCAGGCGCGGACCCGCGGCATGACGCTGATGCGGATGCCGCTGACGGTCTGGGGCATCTTCACCGCGACCGTCATGGCGCTGCTGGCCTTTCCGGCGCTGTTCGTCGCCTGCGTCATGATGCTCTTCGACCGGCTGCTCGGCACTCGTTCTTCATGCCGTCGCTCGTCGAGATGGGGCAGCAGCTGAACTACGGCGGCGGCAGCCCGATCGTGTTCCAGCACCTGTTCTGGTTCTTCGGCCATCCCGAGGTCTACATCGTCGCGCTGCCCGCCTTCGGCATCGTGTCGGACCTGATCAGCGTGCACGCGCGCAAGAACATCTTCGGCTATCGGATGATGGTGTGGGCGATCGTGATCATCGGCGCGCTCAGCTTCATCGTCTGGGCGCACCACATGTACGTCTCGGGGATGGACCCGTATTTCGGCTTCTTCTTCGCCACCACGACGCTGATCATCGCGGTGCCGACGGCGATCAAGGTCTACAACTGGGTGCTGACGCTCTGGCAGGGCGACATCCACCTGACGCTGCCGATGCTGTTCGCGCTCGCGCTTCATCGTCACCTTCGTCAACGGCGGGCTGACCGGGCTCTTCCTCGGCAACGTGGTCGTCGACGTGCCGCTGTCGGACACGATGTTCGTGGTCGCGCACTTCCACATGGTGATGGGGGTGGCGCCGCTGATGGTGATCTTCGGCGCGATCTACCACTGGTATCCAAAGATCACCGGCCGGATGCTGAACCAGACGATGGGCGATGATCCACTTCTGGGTCACCTTCGTCGGCGCCTACCTGATCTTCTTCCCGATGCACTACGTCGGGCTCGTCGGCGTGCCGCGCCGCTACCCCGAGATCGGCGACTCGCCCTACATCACGGCGCCGGTCGACGACCTCAACGCCTTCATCAGCATCGCCGCCTTCGTCGTCGGCGCGGCGCAGATCCTGTTCCTGTTCAACATCTTCTGGAGCGTGCGGCACGGCCGCGAGGCGGGCGGCAACCCGTGGCGCGCGGCGTCGCTGGAATGGCAGACGCCGGACACGCCGCCGCGGCACGGCAACTGGGGCGACGAGCTGCCGATCGTCTACCGCTGGGCCTATGACTACAGCGTGCCGGGCGCCGCGGAGGATTTCATCGCGCAGAACGACCCGACCCCAGTCCGGTCGAGGCCACGGCATGAGCGTCATCCTGGCATTCCTCGTCTCGGTCGTCGCCGTCGCGTTCTGGTGGCTGCTGCGGCAGGGCGTGATGACGAAGCCGTGGCTCGAGACCGGGCCGTCGCCGGCGGCGGACGAGGCCGCGAGGCGGTCCGTCGGTCCAGCGGGTCGGCCTCGGCGTCTTCCTGGCGGTGGTCGGCTGCCTCTTCGCGCTCTTCGGCAGCGCCTTCGTCATGCGGATGGACGAGGAGGCGCTGGTGGTCGCTGCCCCTGCCGCCGATCGTCTGGGCGAACACCGGCGCAGCTGGTGCTTGCGAGCCTGTTCCTGCACATGGCCTCTGCGTCCGCTCGGCGGGACGATCGTTCGGGTCTGCGGCGCGACATGGCGGTCGCGGCGCTGGCGACCTCGGGCTTTCTGGTCGGCCAGCTCCTGGCCTGGCGCCAGCTGACAATGGCGGGCGACGGCCTGACGGCCGCTCCGGCGGCAAGCTTCTTCTATCTGCTGAGCGGGCTTCACGGTCTGCACATCATCGGCGGACTCGTCGCTCTCGGGCCTCGTCGTGTCCCGGGGCGGCGGCGACATGGGCCGGCTCAAGGCCGCCGTCGGTCTTTGCGCCGTCTACTGGGACTTCCTGCTCGTGGTCTGGCTGGGCCTGCTGGCCCTGTTCCTGGGCTGGGCGAACAACCTCGTCGATATCTGCCGCGGCGTTCTGACATGAGGGACGAGAATGGCTGAGACGCACATTGCACGCGGACCGATCGGACGGCCTCGAGGGGCTGGTCGCCGACTGGAGTTCGGACCAGCGCGCCTTCAAGCACGTGTCCTGGGGCAAGGCGATGATGTGGATCTTCCTGCTCAGCGACACCTTCGTCTTCAGCATCTTCCTGCTCGGCTACATGTCGGCGCGGATGTCGACGCCGTCGACCTGGCCGAATACCAGCGAGGTGTTCTCGCTGGAGGTGGGCGGCGTGCAGCTGCCGCTGCTGCTGATCGCGATCATGACCTTCGTGCTGATCTCGTCGAGCGGCACGATGGCGATGGCGGTCCGCAACGGCTACGCCCGCGCCCGCAAGCCGACGGCAGCGCTGATGTTCCTGACCGCGGCCCTCGGCGCCACCTTCGTCGGCATGCAGGCCTTTGAGTGGACGAAGCTGATCCACGAGGGGGTGAGGCCGTGGTCCAACCCCTTCGGCGCCGAGCAGTTCGGCGGCAGCTTCTTCATGATCACCGGATTCCACGGCACCCACGTCTCGATCGGGGTGATCTTCCTCGTCATCATCGCGACTAAGATCTGGCGCGGGTCGTTCGACCAGCCCGGAAGGACCTGGCTGAAATCGGGCGCAGGCGACTACGAGGCCGTCGAGATCATGGGCCTCTACTGGCACTTCGTCGACCTCGTCTGGGTCTTCATCTTCGCGTTCTTCTATCTCTGGTGAGGGGCTATGATGACCGACACCGCAATCCCCGCTCGGACGGCGACACCGAACGTCGAGGGCCAGCAGCACCCATTGAAGCTCTACTTTCTCGTGTGGGGCCTTCTGTTCGTGCTCAGCACCTTCTCGTACATGGTCGACTACGTCGGCCTTCAGGGCATGCTGAGGTGGTCACTGATCGTCATCTTCATGCTGCTGAAGGCGGGCCTGATCGTGGCGGTGTTCATGCACATGGCCTACGAGCGGTTGGCGCTGATCTACGCAATCCTGCTGCCGCCGGCTGCAGTGCTCGTGTTTCTTGCCATCATGACGATGGAATCGGATCACACCTTCCTCACGCGGATTGCGGTGTTCGGCGGCCCCTGAAGCGGCGGGACCATCAGGTGTCGATAGCCGGCACGAGCTTGCGGTGGAGGCGCCAAGGCGCGTGCCCCAGCACTGACAGCACGACGATCAGCTCGGCGAAAACCGAATGAACACCGAGTAGCATCAGCCCCGCGACAATCAGGCCCCACACAATCATGGGCCTCGGGCTGCGCGCGAACGCACAGGCGGAAGCGAGAACCGCCGCCAGCGCCCGAAGAGGCCGGGGCCGACGGGATGAAACCTCATTACCCAGCCGCTCAGGCGCTCAGGGACGCGCCACGACATAGTCGGGCGTGATTTTCGAAGCGGCGATCGCGGCGTCGACGTCCGCGCCCGCGAATGCGCCGAAATCCGTCATCAGCGCCGTTGCGAAACCCATGCCATGCCCCCCCAGGACGTCGGTATGGAGCGTGTCGCCGACCATCAGGACCCGATCCGGCCTCGGCGCCGAGTCGAGGCGGGAGAGCGCGAGCTCGTAGATGCCACGGAACGGTTTGCCGAAGTACTTGGGCGCGATGCCGGTCCGATCGGTCAGGCGGTGGGCGTAGTGGCCAGGCTCGAGCGAGAGGCCGCCCTCCCGCGGCGCCACGAGGTCCGGGTTGCCGACCAGGACCGGGCGCGGCCGGGCGGAAAGGGATGCCTCAAGCAGAGTCTGCCGCGCCTCCGTCCACCCGTCGGAGCCGACGAGGAGGAAGCCCTTCACGCGCTCATAATCCGCTGGGTCGTCGGCGAGGAACGTGAGATCCACCCCCTCAAGGCCTTCGACACCGTGGACGGGCGAAACCATCGCGCCCCACCGCCGAGGTGCTTCGCCGGCGAGATGTGCAAGCAGCGCGTCGCGGCTTGACACAACGTCCTCGGGCGCGAAGTCGAAGCCGAGACGGGCGTAGCGCGCCATCATCACCCGCTTGGGGTAGCCCGCCGAGTTGCTGACCACGATCACGCGCTTCCCTGCCTGTCTAAGCGCGTCCACGCGCTCCGGCGCGCCAGGGACTGGCCGTTCGCCGACATTGAGCACGCCGTATGCGTCGAGCAGGATCACGTCGTATGGCGCGGCGATCTCCCCCAGTGTTTCGGCGCGCCGATAGCGGTCGCCGCCCCGCACCGGAGGCAGGCGGTGCTGGATCCCGAGATAGGCCTCGAACGCCGAGGCAGGCGTGGCCGTCGCGGCGTCCATCAGATGATGCGGCGGCGCAGCCAGGAGGAGACGATTTCGCCAAGGATGACGAGCGCCAGGATGGCAAGCAGGACCGTGGCCGCCTCGCGCCAGTTGAAGGTGTCGATGGCGCTCTGGAGAATGAGGCCGATGCCTCCTGCCCCGACGAGACCGAGCACTGTCGACTCCCGCAGGTTGATGTCCCAGCGGAGGATCGAAACCGCCCAGAACGTCGGCATCACCTGGGGCACGATGGCGTAGGCGATGACCTTGAACCGCGAGGCGCCCGTGGCTTCCAGCGCCTCGACCGGGCGCTTGTCGATCTCCTCGATGGCCTCGCCGAGCAGCTTCCCGATGAAGCCGATCGAACGGAACATGATCGCGACGATGCCTGCGACGATGCCGGGCCCGAAGATCGCGACGAAGAGCAGCGCCCAGATGATCGTGTTGACCGACCGCGATGTGACGAGGATCAGCCGGCCGAGCCAGAGCGTCGCCCGGTTCGGCGTCGTGTTCTGCGCCGCGAGGTATGCGACCGGCAGCGAAAGGACTACCGCCAGGGCGGTGGCGAGGGTGGCGATGTTCACCGTCTCGAGGAGCACCCGGAGGATGCTGGCGAGATTGGTGGTGTCCGGCGGATACATCCGCCCGAACAGGTCGCCCATCTGATGCGGCGCGTCCCAGACCCAGCTCCAGATCACGTCGATCGAGCCGAGCGCCCACGCGACCGCCAGCGCACAAAAGGCGAAGACCGCGTAGCGGAACATCCGCTCGCGGAAGGTAAAGCGGGTCCAGTCGTCGCGGAGATGCTCGGCGGTCGTCATATGCGCTTCCTGATCCAGCCGCTGACACCTTCGGAGAGGAGAATGGCACCGACGATGACCATGGTTATGGCGAGGGCGAAGTCGTAGTCGTAACGCCCGAAGGCATTCGCCAGCGTCGAGCCTATCCCGCCGGCGCCGACGATCCCGACCACCGCCGAGGCGCGCAAGTTCGAGTCGAGCTGGTAGATCGAGAGCCCGATCTGCCGAGGCATGATCTGCGGGAAGATCGCGTAGACCAGCGTCGAGAGGTAGGGCGCGCCGGCGGCCCGCATCGCCTCGACCTGACCGAAGTCGATCTCCTCGATGCGCTCGGCGAGCATCTTGGCCACGAACCCGATCGAGTAGACGATCAGCGTCAGCACGCCGGCGAGCGGGCCGAAGCCCACCGCCTTCACGAAGATGATCGCGACGATCACCGGGTGAAAGCTGCGCGCGACGATGATGATCGCCCGCCCGAGATAGAAGATCGGCAGCGGCGATATGTTGCGCGCTGCCGTGAAGGCGATCGGGATCGAAAGCAATACGCCCCAGAAGGTCGCGAGGATGGCGATCTTGAGGCTTTCGAGAAAGCCGTCGATCAGGAGTCTCGCTACGCTCGAACGACGGCGGGAAGGCGCCGCCGAAGATGCGGCCCGCGCGCGCGCCCCCCTCTGCCACCCGCTCCCAGTCGATGGGGAGGGTCGAGATCGTCCAGACTGCATAGGCCGCCGCGCCGATGTAGACGGTCCAGCGCAGCAGCGGATTCGAGATGAAGGGCTGTCGATGCCACGTGTCCCGCGCTTCGCTCACGACGCGCGCCTCATCTCCTCGGCTCCGGCCCTGTCGGCGGCGGGGCTGCCGGAATAAATCCGTTCCATCGCCGCTTCATCCAGCGCTCCCGGCAAGTCGTCGAAGATGATCCGGCCGTAGCGCATGCCGACGATGCGGTCGGTATATTCCTTGGCTTCGTGCACATTGTGGATGTTGATGAGCACCGGCAGCTTCAGCTCCCGCGAGAGGTCGCGGAGCAGGCCCATGATCTGCTCGGAGGTCTTCGGATCCAGCGACGCCGTGGGTTCGTCGGCCAACAGGATCTCGGGCTTCTGCATGAGCGCCCGTACGACGCCGACGCGCTGGCGTTCCCCGCCCGAGAGCTGGTCGGCGCGGGTGTTTGCGTACTGCGCGATGCCGACCCGCTCCATCAGTTCGTAGGCGCGACGGATGTCCTCACGCGGATAGCGGCGCATGATGGCGGCCCAGGTGGAGATATAGCCGAGGCGGCCCGACTGCACGTTCTCCATCACCGTCAGCCGGTCGACGAGGTTGAAGCCCTGGAAGACCATTCCGATCTTGCGCCGAGCCTCGCGAAGGCGGCGGCCGTGTAGCCGGGTAAGCTCGGTGCTGTTCAGGACGATCGATCCCGATGTCGGCTCCACCAGCTTGTTGATGCAGCGCAAAAGCGTGCTCTTGCCCGCGCCGGACGAGCCGATGATCGCGACGACGCTCTCACCCTCGATCGTCAGGCTCAGGTCCTTGAGAACGGGATCGCCGCTGCCGTAGCGCTTCACGAGGTCTGTGATCTTGAGCATCGATGTCTCCGGTACGGGCCCGGCGCAGCGCCGGGCCCCGAGTTCGTCACTCGGCCGCCAGGCCTTCGGGCGTGTATTCGACGCCGTTTGCCTTCTGAATCTGGCGGATGACCGCCCACTGATCCTTGTAGGTGATCGGGATGAACTTCTGCACGCCCGTGAACTCCTCACCCAGCGCGGTGCCCGCGAAGTCGAACGAGAAGAAGGCTTCTTCGATCTTGTCCTTCAGCTCGGGGTCGAGGTTGTATGCGTAGGCGTAGGATGTCGTCGGGAACGGGTCGCTCTCCCACACGATGCGGACGTCGGCGGGGTCGTAGAGGCCGCGCTCGGCCATGCGGTCGACGACCTCCGACGCGACCGGCGCGGCATCGTAGTCGCCGGCCACGACGCCCAGCATCGACTGGTCGTGCGAGCCCGAGTAGGTCACTTCATAGTCCTCGCCCGGTACCACGCCGAGGTCGGGGAAGAGCGCCCGCGGCGCCTGGTTGCCCGAGTTCGACGTGGGCGAGGTGTGGGCGACGCGCTTGCCGGCGAGGTCAGGCATCTCCTGAATGTCACTGTCGGCCTGCGTGTAGACCTGCAGCGTGTAGCCGAAGCGCCCGTCGTCGGACCCCATGATCGCGAACGGCACCGCGCCGGCGAGGTTCACGGCGAAGGGCGTGGGGCCGGTCGAGAAACCCGCGATGTGAAGCCGCCCTGAGCGCATCGCCTCGACCTCGGCCGAGTTCGACTGGACGGCAAAGAACTGGACGTCCTTGCCGGTCACTTCCTCGAGGTGCTGGATGAACGGCTCCCAGATATCTTCGTAGATCGCCGGATCCTCGACCGGCGTATAGGCGAAGACCAGCGTATCGGGATTGACGAGTTCGCTCGCGTCTTTGGGCGCGTCGGCGACAAGGTCGTCGTTCTCGTCGCAGTACATCTGGTCGAGCTGTCCGCGATTGCTGCACTCGTCCTGCGCCATGGCGGTCTGCCCGGCAAGCGCCAGCAAGCCGACCAGCGCACCGCTCAAGGCGGTCCGATCGATCATCATCCGAATTCCTCCTCCACTGTCGAAATGCTGCCCGCACGCAGCGGGTCGTTCCCGCCGATATCATCATCGGTCTCTGCGAACTGCAACAGTACTGTCGTGGAAACCTGCGAAGTCTCAGAATACGCTGCAGCTAGCGAGTGGAAGGGTAAGTGACGGCTTAGGAAAGGACGCCTCGTGGACGACGCGCAACCGAAGCGCCGCAGGCGCAAGATCGCCCGTCAGGAACAGATCCTGGACGAGCTGCGGTTGAAGCCGCACGTGCGCACCAGCGAGCTCGCCGACCTGCTCGGGGTGACGACCGAAACGATCCGACGCGACATGGACGAGCTGAGTGAACTCGGGAAGTTGAGCCGCTCGTATGGCGGGGCCCTCGCAAGTCACGCCCACCCTGACCTCGACGTTCGCAATCGGACCAACCTCCGCGAGCGCGAGAAGATCGGCAGATGCGGTGCCGCCCTCATCGGCGAAGGTGAGACGGTGATGATCGACGCAGGTTCCACAACCATTCAGCTCGCGCGCGCCGCCGCACTGGCCGCAATTCCCCTGGTGGCGATCACGAACAGTCTTGAGGTCGCGACGACACTGGCGCGCAGCCAGGCCGCCAAGGTGATCCTCTGCCCCGGAGACTACCTGCCTCGCGAGGGAGCCTTGGTCGGAACGGAAACCGTGGAGTTCCTGGGGCGCTTTCACGTGGACCGCGCGTTCCTGGGTGCGTCCGCGATCAGCGAGCACGGTGTCACCGAGGCGGTGTCCGATTTCGCCGCCATAAAGCGTGCCATGCTCCGCCAGGCACGCGAGACGCATCTCCTTATCAATTCGAGCAAGTTCGGCAATACGCACCTCACCGCGATCGGCGACCTCAAGCACTTCCGGTCGATCATTTCCGATCGTCGTCCGGACGGTGCGCTCCTTTCGCGTCTCAAGAGCGAGAGGATCGAGCTCCTCTCGCCGGCGTAACAAGTCTCCTGGCCGCACGGCTTCCGGGTGACGACTGGCTCGGCTCAATCCACCGATGAGGCAGCCCTCAGACCCATTGCGAAACTCAGGACCCATTGATCGGCTTGAGGCTGGCTCTGCCGCGTGATTCATGCTTCCGAACTTACGGGGGCCTCATGAGCAATCTCTTTGGGCTGAGCGACGAGCATATGGCGCGTCTCAGGCCTTTCTTTCCCAGGAGCATGGCAATCCACACGTCGATGACCGGCGCGTGCTGAGCGGTATTATCTTCATCAACCGCAATGGCTTGCGCTGGACCGATGCGCCGAAGGAGTGCGGTCTGCACAAGACCTTGTACGACCGCTGGAAGCGGTGGAGCGAGAGCGTGTTCGCCTGGATGATGGAGGGGCTTGCCGCCGAGAGCGCCGAGCAGGCGACAGTCACGATGGATGCGACCTATCTGAGGGCGCACCGCACGGCCTCGAGCCTGCGGGTGAAAAAGCGGGCGTGGCCGGCTGATCGGGCGCACGAAGGGCGGGACGAACACCAAGCTCCACGCCGTCACGGATGCTCGAGGCCGACCCATCCGCTTCTTCATGAGCGCCGGCCAGGTCAGCGACTACATCGGTGCCCGCGCCTTGATGAGCAGCCTGCCCATCGCCGACTGGCTGATCGCCGACCGGGGCTACGACGCCGACTGGTTCAGGGATGCTCTGGAAGACAAAGGGATACGAGCCTGCATCCCAGGCCGGAAGTCGTGCGACAAGCCCGTCCGATATGACAAGCGCAGATAAAGGCGCCGCAACCGCATCGAGATCATGTTCGGTCGCCTGAAGGACTCGCATCGCCACCCGCTACGACAGGTGCCCGAAGGTCTTCCTCTCCACCATAGCCCTCGCCGCAAACGTCATCTTCTGGCAAAAAAAACATTAAGTCTGGAGCCTAGATCTCCCGGACCGCAATAGGTTGGCACCGCTTCACGCCCTGCGAAAGGATTTCCCGCCAGCTATGATCAGATTGATCAGAGCCGCGACAGCCTGATGCTTTTCTTCGTCCACCTCAGGGCCGATCGCGCTGGCATGGGTCGACGCGGCGTCCCGCAGAACCCCGACGATCTCGCTTTCGTGGAGCAGCTTGTGATCGTTCATCGCAAGCAGCAGCGCCTCGCAGATGGACAGCGCCGCCATTCCGGAGAGCTGGTTCGTATCGGGCGTCATGGGGTGTCCCCTTCGAGGGCGCCGCTCCAGCGCTCTAATCCTTGCGCGTCTCGCTAACCTGTCAGAGTTTCCGGTATGCTGGACTGATCGAGAGCAGTCTCGGCGCCGATTTCCGGCGGCTTCCAACCAGATCGAGAGGCTCCCTTGAACGCCATCGTGGACAGTCCACTTGCCCGGAAGCTGCGCGCCTTCGTGGCCCTTTCAGGCGAGGAGCTTGAGGTGCTCTGGCGCCTGCATCAGCGTCGAAGCACCTTTGTCGCAGGGCGAGATCTCGTGTGTCAGGGACAATCGGACCAGGCTGCCTACATCCTGGCCGAAGGTTGGGCGGATCGGACCACAGCATTGAGCCGATCACCGATATCCAGGTTTGCGAAGTTCTCGTGGGCGATCTTCTCGAGGCCTTCCGGAGAACTCCGCGGCTTGCGACAGCGGTTCTGTGGGCCGCGTCGCGCGACGAAGCCATGGTCGTCGAGCATCTCGTCGGGATCGGGCGGCGCGACGCGCACGCACGTGTGGCTCACTTCCTGCTTGAGCTCGGGTCGCGAGTTGCGCTGGTCGGGATGGGCGACAAGACCGGCCACGCGTGTCCGCTTACCCAGTATCTGCTGGCCGATTCGCTGGGCCTGAGCGCGGTCCACGTAAATCGGGTCCTGCGACAATTGCGCGAAGACGGATTGGTCACCTGCCGCGATGGATATGTGGCTTTCGACGACTACGAAAGGCTCGTCGTTCGTGCGGATTTCGATCCGGCGTATCTCGATCAGTCGGGACCGCTTCTGAAATGATGCAGGAACCGCGCAATTCATGCAGGGCCACCGCGCCTTCGAATCCGACGGCCGACATCATGCGAGCCCGTTCGCCCCGACGAGTTCCTGCGACGGCCTCGCCGTCCGTCTGCGCCTTCTCGGCGGAATTCGGAACAGCTCATCGCAACATCCTTCTTGGGACGCGCCCCTCTTGGGACCCGCCGCCGCCCTGACCCAAGCGACGTTGACGGCTTCATCTTTCCGGCGCTGTCTGTTTCAGGGGTCCTGAGAGCGTGCCTTCAGGAGTGTTGCGCGAAACCATGAAGCGCGGCAATCTAAATGACGGCCGTGCTGAATACCAGCCGCGCTTCACGTGGAACTCACCATAACCCCAGGTCAGCCGGGTACTCGGAGACCGTCCCGAACCATGGGATCACCTCGGTACGTGGTACTGATACAGGTCAGCGTTGGTTGATCTATTTTGGCAGCGCTCCGGCGTGTTTTGCAGGCAAGTTCATTTCCTTGGCAGATCCCAGAATAGTTTGGCCTCAAGCTAACATCGATCAGGGCGCCGCAGAAGCTCGCGCCGCACTGTGAAGGCAGATCGAACTATCCGCAAAAGCCAACAAGCAACACGCGCATGAGATCGTCCACGGTGACATTTTCGTCCGCGTTCCCTATTCGCGAGTTCAGGACGAATTGCCGGCCGGCGACCAAGAGGTCGTTGTAGAGGAGGAGCTTCTGCAGTGCCTCAGGTTCGCGGTGTATCGCAGCACTGTTATACACACGACGTTTCACAACAAGAAGAGGGGCCGGAAGGAAATGTGGCAGATCGCGGAAGAAAGACCTGCAGGCCGCACTGACGCGTGACCGCGCCCTCAGAAAAGACATAAATCATGGCGTAGCGGCGCCTTCTCCGCTGGAGACTTCTGATGACTACTCCTGAATGTCCCGCATCTCAAGACGCGGGAACCGAGCCTGCCATCGAAAATCTCGCACGTAAAAAGGAGAAAATGTCCTTCAAGCATCTGACGAGACGGGCAGCCGCAGTCGCGAAAGCGGCTGAAGATGATGCGGCGAAGAAGGCGCAGCCTTCCAGGCTGCCAACCCAGGACTCTTAACAACCAAAACCTCTGCCGAAGAAGCTCTAAAACTCAATGAAGGAGATTGCTGGTTCACCTTGATCGGGGCGGCGTCTGGGCAATGCACGCAGCCAGACGCAATCGATGACGTATCCAACCCGCAAGACCACGTGCCGAGAAAAAGCATCGGCCCTTCCGCGCATCTCCACCCGGCGAGCAGCTCGGTGCATGCCGCCAGAATGAGGAAACGGACTTTCTTGCGAGACGATTGACGAGGGAATTCGGAGACTGGCAGACGCCAAGGCGATGAAATCTACTCCGGCGCCTACAACACTGGCCAAGACGCGGTGGAATTTCTTCGAATTCACCCAGACCATGCAGGCCTACAAGGCAATGGTCTCCGATGACACGACGGTTGTGATGTCGACCGACAGCGACGTGTTCAAGTTTCTCAAGGGGATGAAACCCGACCAAGCGCGGGCCGAGGTTCCACCGCCCACCGCTGATGTTGCTGTCCGGTAGTTCGGGCGAAAGAACAATGAGCACCTACGGCGGAAATCGACGCGTTGGGCAGCGCCGAAGACTCGGACAAAGCGGACGTTCTTGGTCATTCACCTCAAGAATTTCGATTCGGACCAGGTGACATTGCGCCGGCGGCAGGAGGAACTCTCGAGCCGGTGACGCGCGCCATAAGGTGGCATCTGCAGAGAGTGACTGAGCGCCGCCCTTCCAGGCCACCGGGGGCGCGTGCAGGCGACTGTTCGCCTCGCCATTGGGATAATGAACGACGCTGAGGCCGGAACTCGATCCACGGCCAACGCGAACACCTGCGGGACGGATCGGAAGACGCCGACCCGACCAGGGAGCCCAAGGGCGCTTCAGCATGCGACGAGAGCCGGCGGAAGGTGTACATCGGACGAACTACACGCTATGGCTTCGCGCTTGTGCTCTCCCCGGCAGACGCAATGCGTTGTGCCGCCAGAACCCGCCAGGTTGCCTTCCCGATGATACAAGCTCTCGCCGATGCGCTCACCGAGCGCGGATTCGACACCCTGACAGCCGTTCAGGAGGCCGTGACCAATGCCGAGCTTCAGGAAGCCGACCTGCTCGTGTCGGCGCAGACCGGGTCGGGCAAGACCGTGGGCTTCGGCTTGGCGATCGCCCCGACGCTGCTCGGCGGGTCTGAAACGCTCGGCGCCGCAGGTGCTCCGCTCGCTCTTGTGGTTGCGCCAACGCGCGAGCTGGCCTTCCAGGTGATGCGCGAGCTCGGCTGGCTGTATGCTCAAGCGGGGGCACGCGTCGCCACGTGCGTCGGCGGAATGGACATGCGCGACGAGCGTCGGGCGCTCGAGCGGGGCGCGCATATCGTCGTGGGGACGCCGGGCCGGCTTCGTGATCACATCCAGCGTGGCTCGCTCGACCTTGGCCAGATCCGCGCGGTGGTGCTGGACGAGGCAGATGAGATGCTCGACCTCGGCTTCCGCGAGGACCTCGAGTTCATGCTGAGCGCGGCACCGGAGGATCGGCGGACGCTGATGTTCTCGGCCACCGTGCCGCCGCAAATCGCCAAGCTGGCCGAGCAGTTCCAACGCGGCGCCATACGGGTCACGACTCTCTCGGGCACCAGCCAGCATGCCGACATCACCTACCAGGCGCTGCGGGTTGCGCAGATCGACGCAGAAAACGCCATCATCAACGTGCTACGCTACCACGACGCCGAGAACGCGCTCGTCTTCGCCAACACGCGGGCGATGGTGAATCGCCTCACCGCCCGGTTTTCCAACCGCGGTTTCGCCGTCGTGGCCCTGTCCGGCGAGCTGAGCCAGACGGAGCGGACCCATGCGCTCCAGGCGATGCGCGACGGCCGGGCACGCGTCTGCGTGGCGACGGACGTGGCGGCGCGCGGGATCGACCTGCCCGAACCTCGACCTGGTGATCCATGCCGAACTTCCCTCGAACGTCGAGGGGCTGCTGCACCGCTCGGGCCGGACCGGTCGCGCGGGGCGCAAGGGGACGTCGGTGCTGATCGTCCCGCCCAAGATCGTCAGGAAAGCGGAGCGTCTGCTCGCTGCCGCCAAGCTGGAGGCGGAGTGGTCCACCGCGCCCACGGCCGACGAGATACTGCGGCGCGACGAGGAGCGGCTGCTGACCGATCCGGTCTGGGCGGAGGAGATTAGCGAGGAACAGGAGGCCTTCTCAGCGAAGCTGCTGGCGCGCCATGCGCCCGAAAAAATCGCTGCGGCCTATCTCAATCTTTACCGCTCGCGGCAGTCGGCGCCCGAGGAGTTGGTACCGCTAGACGCGCAACCGGCACAGAAGGCGCGCCGAAGCTTCGAGCCCGGCGCGTGGTTCGCGCTCTCGGTCGGGCGCGACGACCGGGCGGAGGCGCGTTGGTTGCTGCCGCTGATCTGCCGCGCCGGAGACGTGGACAAGGACGCGATCGGCGCGATCCGGGTGCAGCAGTCGGAGACTCTGGTCGAGATCTCCGCCGAGAGCCTGCCGCGGTTTCTCGCTGCACTCGACGACAAGGCGGAGATCGAGAAGGACATCAAGATCCGCCAACTCGAGGGACGTCCGGATGTCCCCAATGCGCCGCCAGCGGCCGAACCGACCGTGACGCCGGTCCCGCCGCTCGAACCTGAAGAGCCCCTTGCCGCAATGCCAGAACCCGCGCGCAAGCCTCGTCCGGCGCTCCGCAAGGCGCCTCGGACACCCTCGGCCGAAGTCCCGAAGCAAACCGAGGTTGCCGGGGCGACACGCCGCAAGCCACGGCACAAGCCTTCGGCCGCAGGCGGAAAGCCGGGAAAGTCTCGGACCGGGCCGGCGCACTCTGCCGCGCGCGCGGACAGCGCGACCGCCAAGGTCAGCGGCAAGAGGCCCGAGGCATCGGGGGGCAAGGAATCCGCATCTGGCCGTGAGCGGCCCGACACAGGCAAGTTAGTCAAGCGACGGGCGGCCGGGAAGCCTGCGGCGGGCACGTCGGACGCGTCCGACACCTCGAAACGCTTCACGCCGCCCGGCACGGCGAGGACGCGGACCGGCGGCTCCGAAGCCCGGTCCCGCAAGCCCCGCAGCAACAACGGCGGCGGGCAGCCCAAGCGCGGAAAGCGGTAGGGCCGCCGCACCGTTCGAGGCCGAACCCACCGTCCCCCGTCGGGCGGTAGCAGCCCCACAAATCATCATCCCGATTTCGGAACCGCTATCCAGATCGTGTGCCGTGCGCCGCGCTTCCCGCGCGACACGCGGACTTGGACGGTATCGACGTCGAAACCGCACGTCCGCAGCCGCCGGGTGAAGGCCGGGTCCGGCGCGGCGGACCAGACGGCCAACACCCCGCCCGGAGCGAGTGCGCGGCGCGCCTCGCTCAACCCCCGGTCGGCGTAGAGCGCATCGTTGCCCGGCCGGGTAAATGCCTCGGGACCGTTATCCACGTCGAGGAGGATCGCGTCGTAGGCGCCCGCCGTCTTGCGGATCAAGGCGGCGACATCGCAGACCCGGATGTCGAGACGAGGATCGGCGAGGCTGTCGCCGAAGAGCGGCGCCATGGGTCCGGCCGCCCACTCGACGAGTTCCGGCACGATCTCGGCGACCGTCAGGCGCGCTTCGGACGGCAGCGCCGCCTGCGCCGCGCGAAGCGTGAAGCCCATGCCGAGCCCGCCGATCAGCAGCGATGGCGCCGGGCGGCCCGCAAGACACTCAATGGCGAGCGTCGCGAGCGCCTCCTCCGAGCCGCTGAGGCGGCTGTTCATCAGTTCCCGGCCGCGGTCGAGCCGGATCGAGAACTCGTCACCGCGCCGCATCAGGCGGAGGGCCGCGCCCTCGGGCGTCGTCGCAGATCCCAGTTGGTGCCACGGTAGCATCGCGCAACTCCTCCGTTGAGTGTGACGGTGCCTGCCAGCGCGGACGATCCGGGGCAACAGCTGGCGCCGATCATTTCGGCGAGATGCATTCGGTACAACTTGGGCTGGGGCGCGACAAAGCTGAGCCCGCTGCGCAACGTGGCTACCCCGCAGAGCGTGAGATGATCCCTCGGAGGCCGGCCCCTCCTGTCGCTGGAGAAGCAAGATCACGCGGCCGGTGACGCCGCGCCACGGCGAGGCCGCTCGACCCGTGCATAGATCCAAAGCCGCGCCGTCTGGATCTTGCCAGCGCCCGGCCCGAGCATCGCGACCGGTGTGTCATCGGTGAAGATAGCATCGCCGACAAGCACGTGTCGGCCGATCGCATTGGCGATGGGTTCTAGCAGCGCCGTTGTCTTTCCGACCCTATCGGCCAGCGTGAACCAGTCGAGATCGATTCCGTCGCGGTCGAAGATGCTGCTCTGGCGGTAGAGATGCGCTGATCGGGCTTTGCGCCAGGTGTCGACGTCGGGACCCTCTCCGCGTCGCAATCGGTCAAGGAGTTCAGGCCATGGAGTTTTTCGTAGGTCTCGATGTGTCGCTCGACGAGACGCACATCTGCGTCGTCGACGAAGGTGGCCGCATCATCAAGGAGACGCGCGCGCCAAGCGAGCCGAAGGCCCTCGCCAAGGCCATCAGGCACCAAGGCCGGCGCATCGAACATGTCGGCCTCGAAGCCGGCAACCTCTCCCAGTGGCTCTATGATGGGCTCGTCCGCGAGGGCTTCTCCGTCTCGGTGATGGAGGCGCGCCACGTCCGAGCAGCCTTCGCCGCCATGCGCGTCAAGACTGATCGCCATGACGCCCGCGGCATCGCCCAGCTCGTGCGCCTTGGCTGGTTCAAGCGCGTTCATGTGAAGTCGCTCGACGCGCAGGAGACCCGCGCTCTGCTCACCGCGCGCACGTTCCTCGTCGAGAAAGTGACGGCGACGGAGAACTCGCTCCGCGCCGCGCTCAGGAATTTCGGGCTGAAGATGGGCTCCGTCACCCGGAAGACGTGGGAGGGACGAGCGCGCGAACTCGCCGAGGGCAACACGGTACTCGAGGGTATCGTTGAGGCCATGCTGCGGGTGCGCGCCCTTCTCCTTGAGGAACTCGCCAGCGTCGATGGCCAGCTCACGGCGCTCGCGAAGTCCGATCCCGTGACACGGCTGCTGATGACGACCCCAGGCGTGGGAGTGATCGTGGCGCTGACCTTTCGAAGCGCTGTCGACGACCCGGATCGCTTCCCACGCAGCCGAGATGTCGGCGCCTGGGTCGGACTCACCCCTCGACGATGGCAATCCGGCAAGACCGACATCGTTGGGCGGATCACCAAGGCCGGTGATCCTCGGGTTCGCGTCATGCTCTTCGAGGCCGCCGCCAGCATCCTCGGGCGGGCGCGGGCATGTCGCCCCTGAAGGCATGGGGATTGCGGATCGCAAAACGGACATCGATGAAAAAGGCGATCGTGGCTGTAAGCCGGAAGCTTGCCACGATCCTGTTGGCGATGTGGAAGTCCGGCACCGCGTACTGGGCGACAGGTCGACCGCCGGCCTCGGCGCAGGACTTCGCAGCCGCATGATCACGGCGATGATCGAACCACGCGCGCCACCGGAACCACGTGCTCGCCACTACTGAGATCCGGCGCCCTTGGGCGACGGTGTGACGTCCCGGGCAGGGACGACGGACGGGATCAGCTCGGATTTGCCCATGGCTCGACTGAAGCCGAGGTAGAGTATTGGAGCATCCCGACCTCCACAGTCCGCATCTTGTGGCGGCGCGCCGACCACGAACAGAAGTATGGACCTGCTCGTTGGACCGTCTCGCCATTGACCAAACCCGCCCGATCACAGAAGAAGCGACAAGTGGATGGCGAACTTGGTGACCAGAGCATGCGCCCGGAGGCCGGTCCAGCCGCGCTCGATCGGGCGAGATGGCAGCGGTGCCTTCGGCGGCCGCCGGGTCCGTTGCGGTAGCCGCCAATCATTCCCCTCGAGCTGCATCTCGATCTGCGTCGGTGCACGGCGCGCCGCCGTATCATGCCGATGTTCAGATTATGCCGAGGTAGACTGGTGAACCGTTGTTTCTGGAGGCCACCACTGCGAGGGGGTTGGCATGATCAGAGGGCCTCGAGGAAGGCGAGGAGTGCGTCGACCGGCCGGAAGCAACCGAGTTTCGTCGTGATCGGTGCTGCCATCTCGAGGACCCGTTTCTTGATCTGCAAGTCCGCGTGCAGGTCGATGTGTGCAGTTTCAAACCGCTCGTGACCGAGCCAAAGCGCGATCACCGAGGTGACGATTTCGGTCGATCGCGGCGGTGCTCGACTATCTCGATGACGTCGACCCCGAGGCCGCTCGCATCGCCCGCAAGCGCTATGGCTGCCTGACGCCCTGGCAGAAGGACCCGGCGACATACGGCCGCGCGGTGCTGAACCAGCGCTACCGAGACTGCGAGGAGGTGGTGGTAAGGCAACTCCGCGACCTGCTGGAGCGACGGCTGGACTACGAGGCCAGAGACGGGGCGAGCTTCCTTGACGCCGCGCAGAACGCCCGGCTGGTGAAGTCGGCCGAGCGCTACTACCGGATCTTGTACTATGGCGGCGCGGAGAGCTGGAACCTGCGCGACAGCCACATGTTCGAGACGCTCAAACACCTGCTTGAGGCGCGCAGCGCCGACGCCAAGGCGGTTGTCTGGGCGCACAACAGCCATATCGGCGACGCGCGTGCGACCGAGATGGGTGCCGTCCGCGGCGAGCTCAACATCGGCCAACTTTGCCGCGAGCGCTGGGGCGACGCGGCCGCGCTGATCGGCTTCGACACCTACACCGGCACGGTCGCGGCGGCGACCGACTGGGGCGGCGAGATGGAGGTCAAGCGCGTCCGCCCTTCGCGCGAGGACAGCTACGAGCGGGTTTGCCGCGATGCCGGCGTGCCGCGCTTCCTCCTCGACATGCGCCGCGACGAGAGGCTGGGCCGGCGCCTCATGGAGCAGAAGCTCGAGCGCTTCATCGGCGTGATCTATCGGCCCGAGACCGAGCTGATGAGCCACTACGCCGACGCCTCGCTGCCGCAGCAGTTCGACGCGTGGGTCTGGTTCGACGAAACGCAGGCCATCACGCCGCTCGGACGTGAACACCGCCGCGAGGGCGTGCCCGACACCTACCCGTTCGGGATCTGATCTCAATGACGTGGAGAGGGGCTGTTGCGGCGGCCTTCGCGAGGGGGTTCGGCGCCAGGGAGGCGACGATGCAGAGGGACGCGGAGATGCCGATCCGGCTGATGTTCGGCCTTGCTGAGGGCACCGGCCTCGGCGGCAAGCGGGTGTTGATCGCCCTCTTTCAAGAGGCGTCGGAGAAACGTCGCGGCATGTCGATGGCGTCGTCGCCGAGGCTTGGCTTTGACGATGAACGTTCCCGTCTCGCGGTAGGCGATCTCGGACGGCCGGAAGTTCCAGCGACAGGCGTCCTCGGGCGCCTCGCGCCAGAGTGTCGTGCTAATAGGCATCCTTCAGAAACGAAAAACCCGCTTCGATGGCGGGTCGGATCGGCAGCTCGGCGCAGATGAATGGTTCAGGGGCTACCCCCGGGCCTCGGGCTCACGCATCCGGACCTAACTGAATCGGGTTGGCGTCATCCCGTCCTCCTAGTCAGCCGATCTTTGCACCACGGAAGGAGGCGTGGGTTCCGGGCGACGGAGCCGTCTGCGGCGCGGATGCGCGGTGGAGCGCGCGGTCGTTGCTCCTCCGGCCTTCGCCCCTACGTAAATTGAGCGTATGGCCCACGAGGCGCGCCGGGCTAGCCCCGCGGGCGGCTCACCGACAAGGAGCACACCACTGCTGTCCAGAACTATCGACGTAAAGCTGATCCAGCGCGATGCTTCCCGCAAGTTGTACTTCGTTTCAGCAGGCTGCCTCTATCACCCCCAAGCCCATCTGGTGCTGGATTCCGATCAGACAGCGCGCGGGGCACTAGAGGAGAGTATGAAAGCGGCGTTGCACTTCGCTGACCTTTCCGATGAGGAAGCCAAAGCCTTCAGGGAGCGAGCGATTGCAGCCACTCGAGTAATTCGGGCGAGTGACGGCGCCTATGTCTTCGAGCAGGAAAAGCGCCAACCGCGACGCCGTCAGCCTGATAACAATCTTTTCCACGATTTCCTGTCGTTCATTCGGCCTCGCTGGTGGCGGCGGAGTCGCGAACAGCGCTGACAGCGCATGGTGCTGATCTAGCTGTGCTCGAGAGGCGCGTTCAGGGGAACGGCTCGACGGCTTGCCTGAACGGCGCTCCGCCCTTTCCAGCCCCTCACAGCGCTTTGGCGCGAGTGGGATTCCCTAGCCCCTGCGGATCTTGACGACCGCGAGCGCCTCCCTGATGCGCGCGATGTTGCTTCTCGCTCCTGCTCGACGACCGGCGCCGTGATGCCGCACGCCTCGGCACACTGAGGTTCACCCAGTCGGCGATCGCGTCGAAGCGGGTTGGCTCTCGGGCACCGGAGCGAGATCGAGAACGGCGAAACGCATGGCGAGGGTCTTTGAAGCAGCGTGATCCGCTCCTCGCAGGACAATGCCGCTGTTGCGGAAGCCGTTCCAAGAGCTGGATGTCGGCTCTCGGTGATGCCGTCCCAGCCCTGACCAGCGGAACCATTCCTTGGCACGCGGACAGGCGACGGTGGTTGAGCGCGCAACGCTCGCTCCCTGATGGTATTTTCCTCCAGCGCCGATAACCTATCGGTTGTCGGCCTTGTCGCGGGCTCCACAAACCGGAACTGAGGAACATCTGCCGAATGCTGGCTGGCTACCATGCGAACCTTCCGTTCGCGCCGATCTTCCTTGCCGGTGCTGCCGTTTCACTTGCCGCATTTGCCATTTTCGCCGCCAGTCATTCGAGAAGCCCGACGCCGAGCAACGATCATTCGTGGCAACGGCAGCTGTGTGCAGGCGTCGCGCTATTCGTGGCCTGCGGGATCGCGACGGCCATTGATGTGCAGTGGAGAGCCGCCGCCGGGCTTGGCCACTTCATCTCGCCGGCAGCTGGCTTTGTGCTGGCGGGGCTCGTGCTCAGCGGCGTCACGATGTCTCCGATCGTCTTCTTCGCCTGCCTCGCGGCAACAGTGACCGGAGAGGCAGATGGTTTCTCTGCGCTCGGGGTGGGCCTTGCCGCTGCCATGACCTTGGCCGCCGCGCTTGCGGCCAAGACGCTTCGCGACTGGCTGCCCATCGACCTTCGCCTCACCTCGTTCCGCGATGTCGTCCGGCTGTCGCTCGCGGCGCTGGGCGGCGGCCTGCCCTGGGCGCTCTTCGCTGCAATCGTTCTGACGGCATCAGGAACCGTGGGCGCCCGAGCCGCGACGACCGTAGCGCTGCAATGGTGGATCGCCGCCGCCGCAGGAAGCGTCGTCTTCGGAGTACCCCTCATAGTCTGGAGCTCTCGAGGGTCGTGGACGTTCCCGATGCGCCAGTGGTTCTGGCTCGTTGCGCTTCTCGCGGCGACTGAGGCTGTGTCCTTGGCGGCGTTCTCTAAGGCGGGACCCGGTGTGCCCAGCATCTGGTACACCTACCCCCTCATCATCGGCGTCGCGGTGGGCTTTCAGGTGCGCGGCGTGTCGGTGGCGCTACTGATCGTCACCGGGATCGCGTTCTGGAGCGCCAGCATCGGAGCTTATCCGTTCGGCACTGCCGCTGCGGGGGCGCCGCCGGTCTCGCTCGTTCAGCAATACGTACTTCTCACCAGCCTCTCTGCGCTTTTCGTGGCGGCGGCGGTAGGTGAGCGGCGGAACAGCGCGGCGTTGCGCCGGAACGAGGCGCGCGAAAACTCGATCGTCGACACGGCGCGAGAGCCGATCATCGTTGTCGACGACCGAGGCTGCATCGCGTTGTTCAACCCGGCTGCCGAGCGCAGTTTCGGCTACGCCGCCAGCGAGGTGATTGGCTGCAATATCAACATGCTCATGCCCGATCAAAATCGCTCGGCGCACGACGGCTGCATCGACCGCTACCGCCGTGCCAGGGAACGAAAGACCGGGGGCACGACACTCCGTCTCAAGGGTCAGCGCAAGGAGGGATCCGTGTTCCCGCTCAACCTTTCGGTAGCGGAATGGCGCGCCGACGGCCTTACCTTCTACACCGGCATCATTCACGAACAGAGCGAGAGGGCGCGCGTCGAGGCTGCGCTGAAAGAAAACGAATTTCGCCTCGCCACGGCCATCGAGGCGACGGGGGGCGGGGTCTACGAGCAGTCCGTGCCGGCGGGCGAAAGGCTTTTCGTCAGCAAGAGATGGCTCTCTATCCTGGGTCACGAGGAGCTCCCGGTTTCCGCCGAGCGGTTTGACGACTGGCTCGCAGACCAGGTGCACCCGGACGACCGCGAGCTCCGAGACGAGGCCATGCAGGCATTCCTGGATGGCCGTGAGCAGCGTTACGATACGGAGGTACGCAAGCGCCACGCCTCCGGGCGCTGGATCTGGGTCCGATCCTTCGCTCAGGCGACGGAGCGTGACCAGGATGGTCATGTGCGCAGGCTGTCGGGTATGATGCTCGATATTACCAGTCGCCGAGCAGCCGAATTCCGCGCCGCGCATTTCGCCCGGCACGATACGCTTACCGGGCTGTCGAACCGGGCGCTCTTCACCGAGAGGCTGGCAGCGGCCGCAACGGAAGCGGACCTGTCGCGAGAGCATGCGGGGCTGGTGCTGGTGGACCTCGATCATTTCAAGGCGATCAACGATACGCTGGGCCATCCGATGGGCGACGCTGTCCTGCGGGTGGTGACCGACCGGATCCGGGCATCGATCCGCTCGAGTGACACTGCCGCCCGCCTCGGCGGCGACGAATTCGCGGTCGTCGTGGCCGGCGCCCATGCTCGGTCCGACATCGACGAGCTTGCCGAGCGGCTGCACGCCGCGGTGGCACGACCCGCCATACTCGATGGCAAGGAGGTCCCGATCGAGGTCAGCATTGGGTTCGCGATCTACCCCGACGACGCCGAGACCGGGGACCTGCTGATGCGGCACGCCGATCTGGCGCTTTACGAAGCCAAGCGTCGCGGCCGCAACATAGCGATGGCCTTTCAGCCGCGCCTCGCCGCGGCGGCGAGCCACCGCAGCCGGATCGAGAGCGATCTGCGGCGTGCGATCGCCCAAGACGAGCTCGTGCTGCACTATCAGCCGCAGTTCGACCTCAGCACCGGGCTCGTCCGCAGCGCCGAAGCACTGGTCCGCTGGCCGCGCAACGGCACCACCATCCCGCCCGACGAGTTCATCCCGATCGCCGAGGCGAGCGGAACCATCCGTGCCCTGGGCGGCTGGGTCCTTTCACATGCGACGCAGCAACAGGCGCGCTGGCGCGCCGAAGGTCACAACGTCACTGTCGCGGTAAACGTCTCGCCCGTCGAAGCCAGCGCCGAGAGCTTTCCCCGCGTTCTCGAGCGCGCGCTCGCCGAGGCCAATGTCCCCGGCGAAGCGATCGAGCTCGAGATCACCGAGGGGATGCTCATTGACACAGAGGCTACTTCTGTAAAGGCGTTCCTGGCCGCCTGTGAGCAGCAAGGCATCGGCCTTGCCATCGACGATTTCGGAAAGGGGTATTCGGCGCTGAACTACCTCGTGAACCTGCCGATCTCGAAGGTGAAGATCGACCGCTCCTTCGTCGCCAGGTTGGAGAACGCCAGGAGCGCCACCCTTGTCGAAGGAATCATCTCGCTCGCGCACGGCCTCGACAAGCGAATTGTCGCCGAGGGAGTGGAGACCGAGGCGCAACACCAAAGTCTGCGGCAGATGGGCTGTGACGACGCCCAAGGATTCTACTTGTGCGAGCCGGTCGAGGCGGACGTGATGCTACGGCTCCTGCGCGAACAGCCGACGCGCCGCCGGAGTGGCAGCGTGCACTGAGAAGGGGCCGCAGGATCACACCGGCTGGCGGGCGGAATCAAACCAGCGTACGTCGTTGAATCAGATCCACTCTCGCGGTCTCCCCATTCTGACACCGAACCAGGAACGAAATGGAAACAGCCATTTCCATACCCGCCACGTTTCCCCCGGAACGCGACGAAAGCCTCCGCTCCCGTCCGTCGAGCTTGGCGGTGGCCGTCTTCGTCGCGATGTGCCTGACGGGAGCTCTGGTGACTTCGCTTGTCTACATGGCCGAGAAGCGCAATCGCCAGGCACGGCTCGACCGCGAGGTTGTCGAGGCGGCGCAGCTGGTCGGGACACGAGTCGAGCAGCATGTCGCGTTCCTCACGGCGACGCGCGCGTTCCTCGCCACCCACGAGGGGCAACCGCGGCGCGAGACGTTCTCGAATTTTGTCAGCGGCCTCAGCCTCAGAGGTGACTATGCCGGCTTGCAGGGGGTGGGTATCAGCCGTGTCCTCCGCTCCGGCGATGCAGAGGAAATCGGGAAGGTCATTCGCCAGAACTACGACCTCGATCGCTCAGTCTGGCCGGAGCAGGTGGACGGCATCCGCACCGCGATCACCCTTCTCGAGCCCGCCGATGCCCGAAATCTCGCCGCGATGGGTTATGACATGGCGACCGAGGAACGGCGGCGCGAAGCCATGCTGCGGGCCATACGTACCGGCGAACCAGCGGCGACCGCACCTCTGACCCTTGTTCAGGAGATCACCCAGGTCCAGCAGACTGGGGTACTGATCTATCTGCCCTACACCGGCTCCAGCGGCGGGATCGACGCGTTCGTCTACTCGCCGTTGCGCATGGGTGATCTGTTTCGCGCAGCCATGGCGGGCCACCTGGTCCCGATCGAGGTTCAAGCGTTCGACGCCGACAGCGCAGAGCTCCCCCTCTATTCGACCCCCGATTTCGACGCAGCGGTCGAGGCAGGTCGGCCGGTGGGCCAGACGACGCTGTCTGTCGGGGGACGGACCTGGGTCATCCAGGGCGCCGCAACCGCGGGCTTCGTCGCGTCGCAGCGCCCGCACTTCGTTGTGCTCACGGCCGTGGCGTTCGCCCTTCTGGCGGTTGCCGCCACCATGGCGACACAGAACCAGGCGACGGCCGTGCAGCGGGCTCGGGCGCTCGCCACCGAGATCGAAGCCAGGGTGACGCAGAAGGACTTCCTGCTGCGCGAGATGTCGCACCGGATCAAGAACAGCATTGCCCGCACGCTCGCCATCGTGAAGCAGTCGTCGAGCAGCACGGCGACCAAGGAGGAGTTCGTCGAGAGCGTCACCATCCGCCTGCGGGCCATGGCGGCGGCACAAGACCTGCTGATCGCTTCGGGCAGCCAAAAGGCGGATCTGGCCGCGCTGCTGACCTCGGAGCTGCAGCAGCTCTACGGCGGCAGGGTGCAGCCGAACGTGATGCGCGGCCCGCCCGTCAGCCTGGATTCACAGCAGACGCTGGCGCTGGGCCTGGCGGTGCACGAACTGGCGACGAACTCGCTGAAATACGGCGCCGTCGCATCTCCCGAGGGCCGGCTGCAGGTGACCTGGCGAACCGAGACGAAAGACGAACGGCACGAACTCGTTCTGGAGTGGGATGAACACGTGCCCGAAGGCGCCCCGCTCCGACCGGCTCTGCCGCCCACCGGCTCGGGGTTCGGGACAAAGATGATTGATACCTGCGTCCGCAGCGATCTCGGCGGGACCATTCAGCGACAGATGCACGCCGAGGGGCTGACGGTCGAGATCCGGATCCCGCTCGCCTGAGCCACCGGTGTCAGGTCGAGCGCGCGCCGGACTGCAGGTCGCTCGGCGCAGATGACGTGTGCAAACATGCCCCTCATCGCCCGGTCGGAGATGACCAGCGGATGTCGCCATTCGCGCTCTGTACCTCGCGGCGAAAACGGGTGGTCGCAGGACATTCGCTGCAACAATCCCGGGCCGCTGTCCTGGGTGTATCCCTCTCCTCAGCAACACCCGACAACTGCCAAGGCATTTTCAGTGATCGGCGCCGATTGCCTGCACGCGGCCGGATAGATCGCCTGCGATGCGCAGCACCCAAAGCCCAACCTTAACAGCGGACTTTCGATCCCGTGTCGGTGCGCCACATCCGTCACCGACGCTCTCGGCGCCGCGCTCTCGCGGACGATCCGTCCCTTCACCGCCCCTGTCCACCCACGCCGGCGCGTCGGACGCTCCCGAACCTTGAGCCGACCAGTGAACCCCGAGCGCCAGCCGTCGCCCTCGCGGCGCGGTCCAAAAGCCTCACGTCAGCGGTAGATCAGCGTGGGCAGCCACATGGTGATCGCCGGAACGTAGGTGATCAGCAGCAGCACCAGCACCAGCGGGATCAGGAACGGCGCGGTGCCGGCGACGCAGCGCTCGAACGGAATCTTCGCGACCCGGCGAGACGTAGAGCACCATGCCGACCGGCGGCGTCAGCAGGCCCATCATCAGGTTCAGCACCATGATGACGCCGAAGTGCACCGGGTCGACGCCGAGCTGCACCGCCACCGGCAGCAGCACCGGCACCAGGATGGTGATCGCGGCGACCGTCTCCATGAAGCAGCCGACGATCAGCAGGATCAGGTTGATCAGAAGGAGGATCACCCATGGCCGGTCCGAGATCGCCAAAAGCAGCGCCGGCGAACCGCTCGGGCACGCGGTTCGAGGTCAGGATCCAGGCGAAGATCGCCGCCGCGCCGACGACGAACAGCACCACTGCGGTGGTCTCGATGGTGTCGAAGCTGACCCGCAGGAAGCGCCGCCAGGGTCAGCGTGCGGTAGACGATCAGCCCGAGGAACAGCGCCTAGGCGCAGGCGGCGACGGCCGCCTCGGTCGGGCGTGAAGGCGCCCGAGAGGATGCCGCCGACGATGATCGCCGGCGTCAGCAGCGACAGGAAGGCGCGGCGGAAGGTCGAGACCAGCAGCGACACCTGGAAGCGCTGGTCGCGCGGGAAGCTCGCGGCGGCGGGCGATAGAAGGCGATCATCAGCATCAGCGCCACGGCCATCAGCAGGCCCGGGAATGAATCCCGCGGCGAAGAGCTGGCCGATCGAGGCGCCGGCGACGACGCCGTAGATCACCATCGGCAGCGACGGCGGGATGATCGGGCCGATGGTCGAGGAGGCGGCGGTGATCCCGACCGCGAAGCCCGCGTCGTACTTGGCGTCGCGCATCGCCTTGATCTCGATGGCGCCGAGGCCGCCGGCATCGGCCACCGCCGCGCCGGACATGCCGGCGAAGATCACCGAGGCGCCGACGTTCACGTGCCCGAGCCCGCCGCGCATCCAGCCCACGAGCGAGAGCGCGAAGTTGAAGATCCGCTCGGTGATGCCGGCGGTGTTCATCAGGTTGCCGGCCAGGATGAAGAACGGCACCGCCAGCAGCGGGAAGCTGTCGACGCCGTTGATCATCCGGTGCGCCACGACCATCGGCGGCGGCGATGCCGCTGAGGACAGATGAAGATCGCCGAGGACCCGGCCAGCGCGATGGCGACCGGCACGCCGAAGCAGAGCAGGCCGAACAGCAGGACGAAGAGAAAGACGATGTCCACGTTGAGTGGCTCCTAGTCGACGTCGCGCACGGTCTCGGCGTGCTGTTCGGGGTCGATCAGGCGGCTGGTGCCGGTGCGCAGGTGCCGCCAGGTTACCCAGAGCGCGTAGCAGCGACATGGCCGCGAAGCAGGCGGCGACGATCCAGTAGACGATCGACTTGGGCACGTCGATCGACACCATCATCTGCCGGGTGCGGCCCGCCAGCTCTGGATGCAGAGTACAGGTCAGGCTGCCGAAGAAGGCGATCGCAGATCAGGTCGATGACGGACTGCGCGACGCGGCGCACGGGGCGGGGCACCCAGCGGTAGAGGAACTCGACCGCGATGTGGCGTTCTTGCGCACCGCCATGACCGAGCCGATGAAGGTGACGCCGATCAGCAGGAAGCGGGCGATCTCCTCGGTCCAGCCGAGCGAGTTGTTCAGCACGTAGCGGGTGAAGAACTGCAGGAACACGACGAAGGCCAGCACCCAGAAGATGACCAGCACCAGCCCGTCGTCCCATCTGAGGTCGGACAGGTCGATCTCGTCCTCGTCCAGGTGGATCGAGCGTCGTGCGGGTCGCCCTCGCGGGGGTCATCGGTCATCCGGGTCATCTGGACAGTCTCGCGGTCGTCGCGGGCCGCCGGGGAACAGGAGGCGGGGGCCGCGCGGGCCGCCGCCGAGGATCGGGCACTGGCCGGTCAGGTCACTCGATCGCCTGCAGGCGGTCGTAGGTTTCCTGATCCCAGGTCGCCATTTCGCCGTTGTGCATCTTCTTGACCGCCTCGATGAAGGGCCGCGGTCGACCTCGTTGACCTGCACGCCCTGCTCGCGGAACCAGTCGGCGAGTTCGTTCTCCGCCTCGATGATCTGGTCGGTGGCGCAGTCGGCGGTGTCCTTGGCGACCTTGCTCAGCGCGGCGCGGTCCTCCTCGCTCATCGCGTCCCAGGCCGGGCCGCCGACGATGGTCAGCAGCGCGTCGGTGATGTGGCCGGTCAGGTTGATGTTCGACTGCACCTCGTAGAACTTCTTGGCCTTGATCGTGGGCAGCGGGTTCTCCTGCGCGTCGACGGTGCCCTGCTGCAGCGCGAGGTAGACCTCGGCGAAGGCGATGGGCGTCGGGTTCGCGCCCACGGCCAGCGGGAACATCATGTAGAGCGGCGCGTTCGGCACGCGGATCTTCAGGCCCTCCATGTCCGCGGGCTTGAGGATCGGCTTGTTCGAGGTCACATGGCGCGCGCCGTAATAGGTCATCGCGACGATGTGGTTGCCGGTGGCGTCGGTGTAGCCGTCCGACAGCTCCTTGAAGAGGTCGGAGTTGCGGAACTGGTCCCAGTGATCGTAGTCGCGGAACATGAACGGCGCGCCGCCGATGGCGATGGGGCCGTAGGCGCGGCCGGCGAAGAGCTGGCCGGTGTAGATGATGTCGACGGTGCCGAAGCCGAGGCCCTCGTTGATGTCGACTTCCTTGCCGAGCGAGGAGGCGGGATAGACCTCGATCTCGTAGCGGCCGTCGGTGGCCTCCGTCAGCTGGTCGCTCGCGGCGACGGCGCAGGTGTGGTAGGGCTCGCTGGCCTCGTAGACATGCGCCCATTTCAGCGACGTGCTCGGCCTCCTGCGCCGCGGCGGCGGCCGAACGATCGACAGCAGCCGCGGCCGTAGTGGCCATCGCAATGGCATGGGTGAGCTGTCTTGGTCATCTGGTTTTCCTCGGCCTTTTTGATCATTATCGTCTTATGCCCGCGCCCGCGTTCGCAGTGGCGCAAGGTCGTGCTCTGCGGCGAAGCGGGCAAGCAGATCGAGTGTGGCCGCGTCCAGTATGATCCCCTCGGCCCGGCGGCGCGCGGCCTCTTTCCACTCGCGGTCGCCTGCGGCCATGACGGTATCGCCCGGTTTGGGGCCGATCCGAACCGCCGCCAGATAGCGCGAGATCACGGCGCGGAACGCATCGGCGCCGCTGAACGCGTCGGGGTCCAGCGCCAGCACGAAGGCGCCGAGACGGCGCGGCGTCGCCATGTCGTCGCTGATCATCGGCGGGCAGTTCGGCGCTGAGCGGGGCGTCGGCAAAGGCGCTGGAGCAGGATTCTTGGACAGCCCGGCGAGCCCCCGCCCTTGTAGCCGAACAGCGCGCCGCCAGCGGGGCGAGCATCTCGGCGAGCGTCCGGGTCGGTGACGTTCAGACCCTCGGCATCCGAGGCGACGTCGTCGGGCAGCTCCACGCCAAGGCTGCGGGACAATTGCACCCTGTTGAAGGGGATCGCGCTGGTCGCCATGTCCAGCAGCCAGGGTCGGCCCCGTGCCGCAGGGGCGGCGGCGGCGATCGGATTGGTGCCATGGAACCGTTCGGCACCGCCGTGCAGTCGGACGAAACTGTCCGA